>CABUAT010000001.1 GCA_902489665.1 uncultured Collinsella sp.
AACTGCGGGAATGGCCTATTTGCTCAATGTGTTCGGCTGAGATCGGAAATCAACCCCGATTGGACAAATTTTGACCGTTTGCCCCACAGAATCGACCCACTGGGGAAAATAGCTTGACGATTGAGCGGTCTTCGTGATTCGAAAGACGGCTTCGAGCCTACATCTGCATAAACGGATTCTGCATAAGTTCGCGCGCCATCGTGGTCGAATCGCCATGGCCCGTCAAGCAAACGGTATCGGGCGGAAGCGTCTTGGCAAGTTTGGAGAGCGAGCGCATAATCGCCGCCTCGTCACCGCCGGAAAGATCGGTACGACCGTGGCTGCCCGGGAAAAGCGTGTCGCCCACAAAGGCGATGTTCCCCTGCTCGGTCGCGGCGAACAGGACGATGCCGCCCGGCGTATGCCCCGGCGTCTCGATCACCTGCAGGCAGATATCGCCCAATTCAATCGTATCGCCCTCGGCAAGCAGCCGCGTCGGCTCACCCGGATCGGGCGTCTCGATACCCCACATGGCGCGCTGCTCCTCGATATTTGCGCGAGGCACCGTCACGTCCTTAGCGCACAACTCATATAGTGCGCTGTCGCCAACGACAGCTCGAACCCCGGCAACCCCGCCAACATGGTCGGCATGACCGTGCGTGCAGACAGAGCCGAGTACGCGCACCTCGGGATGCGCGGTGCGGATATGCTCCACAAGACGCTCGCCCTCCCACGCCGGATCGACGATTAAGCACTCGTCATTCGAAATCACGGCGTAACTGTTGGTCTGAATGGGGCCGTTGACGAGCGCCTCAATCGAAGCCGCACCTCGGGGTGTCAGGTCCAAAGTCATATCGCCCATGCGCATACCCTCCTTCTAAAATACGTTCGAGGCACCAAACGATGCCTCGAACGTAACCAATATCTATGATGCTGAGAGGCTCTCGCACCTACACACGACGCTTGAGCTGAGCTCCGCCTTCGCCGGGCATAAGACGGCGAGCGTCGTAGACCGAATCGACACTGCTGATGGAAGCAAGCAGCGGATCCAGACCGCTCGCGTCCGAGATTTCGACCATAAAGCGCAAGGTTGCAATACCCTCGCGGTTGGTCGACGTGGCGGCAGAAAGGATATTGCCGCCCGCATCGCCAATGGCAATGGTGACATCCTTGAGCAGGCCCATGCGGTCCAGGCACTCGACCACGATCTCGACCTGGAAGAGGGTGTCGGCAGCGCCGTCCCACTCCACATCGATCATGCGCTCGGGATGTTCCATAAGACCCTTGACGTTAGGACAGTTGGCGCGATGCACCGAAACGCCACGACCGCGCGTGATGAAGCCGACGATGTCGTCGCCCGTCACGGGGTTGCAGCAATGAGCCAGACGGACCAGCAGGCCGCTGTTGCTCTCGCCCTTGACGATAATGCCGTTACTGGCGCTCTTGCCGCGCTTTTGCGGCTTGCGGTTGGAGCCGCGGGCGGGCTGCTTCACGACCTCGGCGATAGCCTCGGCCTTGGTGAGCTGTTCCTCGGGCTTGGGGTCCAAGATTTGCTCGACCTTATTGCCCACAGCGCGCGGGGCAACCTTGCCGGCGCCGACGGCGGCAAACAGGTCCTCGAGCTGCTTGAAGTTAAACTGCTCCACCACGGCGTTGAGTGCACGCGTCGAACGCGGCGTAGAAATGCCATAGCCACGCTTACGCAGGTCCTTGGCCAGCATATCGCGACCGGCGGCAGCGTCGTCGTCCTTGGTCGCAGCGGCAAAATAGCGGCGGATCTTTGACTTGGCGGAAGGTGTCTTAACGATCTTAAGCCAATCGCGCGACGGCTTGGAACTCTTGTTAGTCAGGATTTCAACGCGGTCGCCCGTCTTGATCTCGTGCGTGAGCGGAGCCACCGCACCGTTGATTTTGGCGCCGACGCAGTGGTTTCCCACCTCGGTGTGAACGGCATAGGCAAAGTCGAGCGGCGTGGAGCCGGCACGAAGCGCCATGACCTCGCCTTTGGGCGTGAAGACAAAGATCTCCTGATCGAACAGATCGACCTTCAGCGAGTGCAGGTATTCCTTGGCATCGGTGATCTCGTCGGAAGCCGCCCAATCGAGCGAATGCTTGAGCCAGTTGATCTGGTCGTCCAAACGTTGAGCGTCATTGGTCTTGGAAGCAGACGATCCGCCCGACTTCTTATATAGCCAGTGGGCGGCAATGCCGTACTCGGCCTGCTCATGCATCTCATAGGTTCGAATCTGAATCTCGAGCGGACGAGCCGTAGGGCCGATGACCGTCGTATGGAGCGACTGGTAGTTATTGACCTTAGGCATGGCGATATAGTCTTTGAAGCGACCGGGCATGGGGTGCCACAGCGTATGCACCGCGCCGAGCGTGGAGTAGCAATCGCGCACCGAATGCGTGATGACACGCAGTGCCACCAGGTCGTAGATCTCGGAGAATTCCTTGCCCTTGCGCTTCATCTTTTGGTAGATGGACCAATAGTGCTTGGAACGGCCATTGATCTGGAAGCCCTCCAGGCCAATGCGGTTGAGCTCGTCGGTGAGCGTCTTGATAGTCTCGGCCAGATAGCGCTCGCGAACCTCGCGCGACTCAGCCACCATGCGCGCAATGCGCTGGTAGGCATCGGGCTCCAGGTAGAAGAAGGACAGGTCCTCGAGCTCCCACTTAATAGAGCTCATGCCCAGGCGGTCGGCCAAGGGCGCGTACACGTCCATGGTCTCGCGCGCCTTAAACAGGCGACGGTCCTCGCGCAGGGCTGCCAGCGTTCGCATGTTGTGCAGACGATCGGCAAGTTTAACGATGATGACGCGAATGTCCTTGGACATGGCGAGGAACATCTTGCGCAGCGTGAGGGCCTGCTTCTCGTCCATGCTGTCGACTTCGATGTTGGTGAGCTTGGTCACGCCATCGACGAGCTCGGCTACCGTATCGCCAAACAGGCCGGACACATCGGCAAGCGAGGTCTCGGTATCCTCGACGGTATCGTGCAGCAGCGCGGCGCACACCACATCGCAGTCCATCTTGAGATCGGCCAAAATGATGGCCACCTCGACGGGATGGTTAATGTACATCTCGCCCGAGCGGCGCTTTTGGTTGCAGTGCTTCTCGGCGGCAAAGCAATAGGCCTGCTCCACCTTAGAGAAGTCCTCCTCATTCATATATTTGAGGCACAGGCGCTCCAGCTTGTCGTAGCTGTCCGCCATAATCTCGGGCGGCAGCTCATCGGCATGCTTATAGTGCTCCATCTCCGAAAACGGCTGGAGGGTGGAATCATGGGCGGTACGGGCTGCGGCATCCATCGAGGTCCCCTTCCCCTAGGCCCGCGGTACGATCGGGCGGTTAACTTTGGCTAGCATATCAGAAGCGCACGAATCGAGCGCCCAGCTCCGGAAAGCCGAAAACTCCATGCGCGAGCGCAAGCCCTCCAAATAGCGAATTGACCTGCTCAATTGCACGCGGCCGGGGTTTTCGGCCATCGCGATGCGACGAGTGTCGTCAAACCCCGAAACGCGACAAAAACCAAGCTCTTCGAAGATTCCCAGGCCGCTTTCCACCGAGCGCTCGTCGACCGGCGTGCGGGCATCGATGGCAAGGCACATCTGCGCGATGTCGATATCGCTCGCGCTAAAGGAATCGTCCCCGGTTTTGCCGCGGTTGGAGCGCCACATGGTCTGCAGCGCGCGATAGAGCGTGACGAGCTCGTCGCGCTCGGGCGCATAGCAGTCGAGCAGGCGCTCGTTAATGCGGGCGTCGCGCGACGAATAGAGCAGATGGATCACGGCGGGCTGGCCATCGCGGCCGGCACGTCCGCTCATCTGGTTGAACTCGATGGCGCCAAACGGCATGTGGTAGAGCACGACATGGCGGATATCGGGCAGGTTGACACCCTCGCCAAAGGCGGAGGTCGAAACGATGCAGCTGAGGCTTCCGTCTCGGAATGCTTCCTCCACGCGGCGGCGATCGGAACGCGCAAGCCCCGCGTTATAGAACGCGATATGGGTTGCGCAATCGGGCACACGCTTGCGCAACGTCTTGGCGAGCGCCACGGACTGGTCGCGCGAATTGACGTAAATGACGGTCTTCTCCCCCGTCGCCACGATCGACACCAAACGGTTCTCGCGGCTCGCAAGGTCGCGGTCGTCCTCGAGCTGCAGGTTCTCGCGCACCGTCTCGTCGACCACCGTACGGGTAATCGGTAGAACACGGGCGAGCTCGGCCACAACCGGAGCCGTTGCGGTGGCAGTCGCGGCCAGAACGACCGGGTCGCCCAGGGCTTTGAGGATATCGGGCATGTCAAGATAGGCGCTACGGTCGCCGCCCTTGGCAAGGCCGGCGTGGTGCGCCTCATCGATAACGACAAAGCCGATGCGGCCCGAACGCGCGAAACGGTCACGGTGGATAGACAGGAACTCGGGCGTCGTGAGCACGATACCGGTGCGGCCCGAAGCTAGACCGGCGAACACGTCATCGCGTGCGGCCTCCACGGTCTCGCCGGTCAGCATGCCAACGCCAATGCCAAGCGCTGCCATCGTCGACGAGAGGTGATAGGCCTGGTCGGCAACGAGCGCACGCAGCGGATAGACAAAGATGCTCGCACGCCCGCGAAGGACCGCCTCGCGCGCGGCATGCACATGGAAGATGAGCGACTTGCCGCGCCCCGTTCCCATAACGGCCAGAACACTTTGGTGATCGGCCAGGGCATCGAGCGCCTCGACCTGCGCGCGATGCGGCTGGTTCGAGCCTATAAAGCTATGGATAAGCGAGCGCGTCAGCTCGGTATAGGAAAGCTGGGCGAGCGTCTCGCGTTTACGCGACTCCAGGCGCAGGCCGGAATCCGCCGGCTGCACGCCACGACGAAGCTCGCATGCCGGATCGTCGACGCTGGGCAGCGTGGTATCGCGGACCAGAACATCCTTGATCATGAGCTTGGGCTTCACACGCCCCTGCCAATGCTCGGCAACGGCCTCGAACACCAAGTCGACAGCGCTATCGCAGTTGATGAGCTTATCGATTTGCGGCACGCGGAACATAATGGCCGGCACGCTCGCGGCGCCATCGGTCGCCACAAAGCGCATGTGCTCGCCGGTTTTGCCCACCACGGCGCGATCGCACATCGTCACGCCCTCGGCAGCCAGCAGCGGCACCTTGTTGCCCTGGCCAAACGGCTCAAGACGGGAGATCTGCTCGATGGTCTCGATATTCAGCTCGGAAAGGTCGACGGTGGCGGCGACCTCGTCGGTGTCTTCAAAGTCCTCGGCGGGAAGCTCCGATAGCACGGCGGAAAGGCGGCGGCGGAACTCATCGAGCTTGGATGCCTCGATGGTCACACCCACCGCACCGGCATGTCCGCCGCGACGAATCAGCAGGTCGGAACAACGCTCGACGGCGTCGAACAGGTTGACCTTGCCCACCGAGCGACCCGATCCGCGCGCAACGCCGTCCTCAATCGAGAAGAGCAGCGCCGGCACGTGATAACGGTTGGTCAGGCGGCTCGCTACGATACCCTTGACGCCCTCGTGCCAGCCCTCGCCACCCACGACGATTGCGCGACCGCCGTCATAGGTCTCCTCGACCTTTGCCATGGCGTCGCGTGTGAGCTCCGCCTCGATCTCGCGGCGCTGACGGTTGATTTCCTCGAGCTCGGCTGCCAGTGCACTTGCCTCGATAGGATCGCGGGCAAGCAGCAGGTCGAGCGCCAGCTTGGGATCAGCCATGCGGCCGGCAGCATTCAGACGAGGGATGAGCGAAAACGACAGGCCGTCGGCCGTAATGGTAGAAAGGTCGGCCTTGGCAAGTGCGGCAAGCGCGATATAGCCGGGACGGGCCGTCACGCGCATCTGTTGGATGCCCTCGGCGACCAGTGCGCGATTCTCGGGCGTGAGCGGCATCATGTCGGACACGGTGCCCAGCGCCGCGACCTCGATCAGCGAACGCCAATACGACGGCTTGCCCAAACGCTCGCCCAGGACCTGCACCAGCTTGAGCGCCACACCGGCACCGGCAAGCTCGCGCGAGGGACCCTCGTCCTCGAGCTTGGGGTCGGTCAGGGGCACGCCCTGCGGCACCTGGTCGGACGGCTCGTGATGGTCCGTGACCACCAAATCGATCCCCAGGTCCTCCAAATAGGAAACCTCTTCCTTGGCGGCAATGCCGTTATCGACGGTCACGATCAGCTGGGGGCGAGCGAGCTCGTTAACGCGATCGAGTGCCGCGCGCGAAAGACCGTAGCCCTCATCAAAGCGATGCGGAATAAACGGCGTGACATCGGCGCCAAACGTGCGCAGCGCCTCGGTCAACAGGCAGGTCGACGTAATACCGTCAACGTCAAAATCGCCAAAGACCGCGATGTGCTCGTGGTTGCGAATAGCGCGCTCGACGCGGTCGGCAACGACCGCCATGCCCGGAATAATGAGTGGGTCGGCCCAGTCGCGATCGAGCGAAGGCGTCAAAAACAGCTGGCCTTCCTCGATGGATGTTATGCCGTGCGCAACCATAATGCGCGCCACCAGCCCGGGAATGCCCAGACCAGCCGAAAGCTCCTTTTCGAGCTCGGGGTTTTGCTGAGCGACCGCCCAGCGATGCGTCGTCTTAAGCGATGACATAGGCACCCACCCCTGATAGGGGCAGGTCGCCGCGATACCTCTCACGGTTCATAGCGATGAGTCCTCTGTGTATGCCCGCTTCGGCAGGCAGATCTGTTGAACGGATTTATTATACCGTGCAGCGCGGACGCAAAACGCCGCGGTGCGCCGCGGTTTCGGCAAACGATGGCGGTAATGGCCTCGAAATAATCGAGCGTTTCAGCCGCACGGACGCATACGAGCGTCTAGCATATCCATACAAACGAGTTCGCGGATAAAGGGAGTCACGGGACATATGAAGCAATGGGCTGGACTGGGAAAGTTCCTCGCGGGGCATATGCAGATCATCGTTCCGATTTGCGTGGCGCTCGGCGTGCTCTTTCCCCAGCAGATCGGCGTGCTCAAGCCCATTGTTCCCGCCCTCTTCGCCTTTATGACGTTTCAGGGCGCGCTCAGCAACACTTTTCACCAGGTAGCCGAGGTGTTCCACCGTCCGCTGCACCTGATTCTGGCGCTGCTGGTCTCGGCAGTGCTTATTCCCATCGCGGCGTATGCCATAGGGTCACTCTTCTTTGGCTCCAACCCCAACCTTGTCTGCGGCATCGTGCTCGAGTACAGCGTGCCCGTGGCCGTCACCGCTTTTATGTGGATCAGCATGTTCGGCGGCAACGGCCCGCTCGCGCTCACCATCATCCTGACGTCCTCGGTTATCTCCCCTGTGACGATTCCGCTCACGCTTAAGCTCTTGCTGGGTGCCACCGTCTCGATCGATGTGCCGAGTATGATGCAAGACATGGCCTTTATGATCGCCATCCCCGCCGTGCTCGGCATCGTGATCAACGAGCTCACGCGTGGATGGGGACACGAGAAGCTCTCCCCCGTGCTCTCGCCCGCCTGCAAATTCATGATGATGGGCGTTATCGCCTCCAACTCCACCGCCATGAGCGAGTACGTGCTGCACATGAACGCGGTGCGCTTGGAAGTCGCCCTCTTTATTTTGGTCTTCGCCATCAGTGGCTTTGTCGTCGGTTTTCTGGTCGCCCATGCGCTGCATCTGCCATATAGCGAGACGACCACCATGTGCTTTACCTGCGGCATGCGTAACATCTCTTCGGGCGCCGTCATCGCCACGCAGTACTTTCCGGGCGAAGTCGTGTTTCCCGTCATGTGCGGAACGCTGTTTCAGCAGGTACTCGCCTCGCTTATCGGGCATCTCTTTGAGCGTCTGACCGGCGAGGAGCGCGCCGCCCAGCGCAAGCGCGTCGAAGCCGGCCGCGACGCCATGACACGCTAGCTTGCCCGCGTTGTTCGCGCCCCGCCTTGTCGCCCAAGCATCTTAGGATGAACGTGCGAGCTATGTGGACTACGCCTCTAACGGCACGATCTTGGTGCCATGCAGCTCGGAGACGCCAAGCGCTGCCGCTACGGCATCTCGGTTGGCCGTGGTAATGCCGCCGCCGGGAAGGATGGTCACACGGCCGGCCGCATACTCGACAAGACGCGACAGGTGCTCCAGGTTGTCCTCAATCGGCGTACCGGCAGCGCCACCATGCGTCAGGATGCGCGTGATGCCGCAGTCGGCGAGTATGTCAATCGCGTCGAGCTGAGCCTCGGGCGAGAGCTGATCAAACGCCATGTGGAAGGTGATGTCGATGGGCTCACGCTTGCATTCCTCGGTCGCGCAGCCCGCGGCCATCACGAGGGCGCCCAACGTAAGCTCGTCGAGCGCCCATCCGCCAGCGCAGGGCTTGCAGCTGCCAAAGACCAAGCCGTCAACGCCGGCGCTTACGGCAAGGCCCAGGTCCATCTCCATCATGCGCAGCTCGTCTTGGTTGTAATGAAAGTCACCGCCACGCGGGCGAATCATGCACATCACTCGCGCGTCATGCTCGTGAGCATAGCTGACTGTAGCGCTGATAACACCGGCCGAGGGTGTAGTGCCACCGACGGCAAGGTTGTCGCACAGTTCAATACGCCTTGTACCGGCATCGATAGCCGCCGGCACCCGCTCAACGTTCTCGGCACAAAACTCGTACAGCATAGATAGACCCCCAAAGACAGCAGATGTTTTCCGACGGGCATTGTCACACATCCCCATGAAGTTGCGGTGGAATAGGGGCTGTTTTGGCGTCTAGAGCCCCCATTTAGTCCCTATTTCACCGCAACTTAAAGGGGTGCCGACCGAAATGGTCAGCACCCCTTTTTGCTGTATAGAAGTAGTCGTTGGGGACGTTCTTAAACGACTAGTCATTCAAGAACGTCCCCAACGACTACGACAACTGTTGACATCATATACTATGTGTCATATAGTAGGTGTTACACAGTATACTACGAAAGGAGGTGTGCGGATGGAGGCACAGATGAAGCGCGGCTTCCTCGAGGCCTGCGTACTCGCGGCCGTCTCGGGCGAGGAATCCTACGGCTATCAGATCGTAAAGGACGTGCCCGCGAGCATGGGGCTCACGGAGTCCACGCTCTATCCGTTGCTCAAGCGCCTGGAGAAGGCGGGGTGCATCACGGCGCGCTCCGCCGAGCACAACGGGCGGCTGCGAAGGTACTACCGCATCACGGACACCGGGCATGAGCGTATCGCCGAGTTCCTCGCCGAATGGCCATCCGTGCAGGAGATCTACCGTTACGTGAAGGGAGCGCACCATGACGCGCGATGAGTTCTTGAACCGGCTGGGCGAGCTTCTGGCCTGCCTGCCGGCAGATCAGGTAAAGGAAACGCAGGAGTTCTACGCGGAGGTCATCGCCGACCGTATGGAGGACGGCATGACGGAGGCCGAGGCTGTGGCCGCCATGGGCACGCTCGGTGAGGTCGCCGAGGCAACGCTCGACGAACTGCCCGCCGTGCCGCGCGCAATTGCGAGGACCAAGCGCAAGAGCACGGCGCTTCTATGGGCGCTCGCCATCGTGGGCTCTCCGGTATGGATTCCGCTGCTGCTCGCGTTCGTCGCCGTTGCCGCTACGGTCTACATCTGCATTTGGGTTCTTGCGCTCTGCGTGTGGATCGTGGCCGCGGCATTCGGGGGCGCGGGCGTGGTGGGGCTCCTGTTCGCCGTGGACGGCATCATTATCGTGCATGTTCCGTACGTTTTAACCTCGATGGGAATGGGATTCGCTTCCATCGGTGTGGCGCTTCTCGCGGGAGCCGGCGCCTGGACGGCGTCCAAGCAAATCGCGCGCCTCTCTGCCCTTTGGGCGAAGAAAGCCGTTTCGCCCTTCTGGAAAGATCGAGGCAATAAGGGCCGCAGGGTCGCTGAAGCGGCGCCGCTCACGGCATAGGAAGGAGTGCAAACATGTCCAGCGTAAAAAAGATTTACCTTGCCGTAGCGGGTGGGCTTGTTGCCACGGGGCTCGTCCTGGCTGCTATCGGATTTGTAGCCTCTGGCTTTAACCTCGCTGTGTTCAACACACAGATCGACCTGCGCGATGACACCATCATTCTGGGTGGTGTTGAAATAGACGACCCGACAGGACTTCCACTCATCGAGCAGCTTGCCGAGGTTGGCGAGATCCATATTGGATCTGCAACGACTGGTTCGTCTTCTCCTCGCACATGATCGAGCTCGTAGCAGCCATCCCCCTTCGGGCGCACCACGACGGGCGTGAGCACGCCGCGCTCGGAGCCTTTTTGCGAGACCTTCCGTCACGCTCTTCCTGCGTGGTGAACCGGTCATCGACCGACGGGAAGCTGATGGAAATTTCTCGACTTCGGGCCAATCCCGAAAGGCTGAGGAGATGTCGAGCATGACCTCATGACGGGGATGGCCCGGCGGCAATGCCGGGCCGCCCTCGGCAGCCGAGACTCCCCGCCCCGGCCCCGGGCAAGGGGCCGTCCCTTGCATCTCCATCCCGGTTGCGAAAGAGCCGAGAAGTGGCCGCGCCTACGAGGGGATCTCCCTCGGGATGAACCGCGACGCGACCAGGCCGGCGACGGCCGCCACGCACACCGCGCCGAACACCCCAGCCGTACCCGCGGCGGTCGCGGCGGGGGCAAGCATGCCGCACGCCGCAGTCGAGACGGTGCCGCCGAAGCCCCTGAAGAACATGGCCATGGAGGTGGCGCGCCCGGCGTCCGCCGGATCGGCGCCCGTCTGGGCGGCAAGGTTGGACACGGGCATGCCGATGCCGACGCCGAGACCCAGCACCGCCGCGACGGCGGTGCAGGAGGCGACCGCTAGCATCGGGGACATCGCAGAGAACGTCACCGACGCCGCAAGGACGACGGCGGATGACGCCGCCGCGATGGCGCGGAGCCGCCCGGTCGCGCGGAACGCCGCGCCGGATGTATTGCTGCCGACCATGAGGGCAAGCGTCATGGGAATGAGCACCGCGCCGGACGAGGCAGCGGCCATGCCCAGCCCCTCCTGGAGGAGCCTAGGCAGGTAGGAGACGCCCGCCATGAGGGCGAATTGGACGCAGAAGCCGGAGACGAACCCCGCTACGACCTGCCCGCGGCGAAACAGCCCCATGGGGACGGTCGGGGCGGCCTTGCCCCTCTCCACGCGGGAAAGGAGCGCGACGCAGGCAACGGACAGCACGACGAGGGCGACGAACTGCGGCGAGGCCATGGGAAAGACGCTGCCCGCCAAGC
This sequence comes from uncultured Collinsella sp., assembly GCA_902489665.1. GTDB lineage: Bacteria > Actinomycetota > Coriobacteriia > Coriobacteriales > Coriobacteriaceae > Collinsella. The sequence continues at coordinate 11,173 of CABUAT010000001.1, forward strand.
TGAAGGCGAGGACGAGGCTCAGAACGCACAGCGAGGCGGCGACGCTCCCCGAGACGTCGAAGCCAACTACAGGGGCCCCGGGAGCCCTGCCGGGCAGGCAGCGCCCCGACAGGAACAGGGCGACGATCGAGATGGGGAGGTTGACGACGAAGATGACGTGCCAGGATAACCCCTGGGCGACGGCCCCGCCGATGACGGGCCCTACGACGCTCGCAATCCCGTACATGGCCGAAGCCGCCCCGAGGTACGGTCCCCTGTCCCTCGGGGCGAGCATCATCGCCGCGGCAATGAACACACCCGCCTCGAGAACGCCGCCGCCCACGCCCTGAAGCAGGCGGAACGCCGCCAGCGCCTCTATCGTCGGTGCGAGGGCGCACAGGACGGACGATGCGGCGAAGAGCGCGAGCCCCGCCACGTACACCCTCCAGAGGCCGAACGAGAACGCCAGCCCTCCGCACAGGAGGGTGGATACGGTGCTCGCCACGAGGTAGGCGGTCATCGGCCAGGCATAGTGGGCCTCCCCTCCGAGCGCCGCGGCGACGGTGGGCATGGCAGTGGCCACCACGGTCGAGTCGAGCGCCGCGACGAACAAGGCGAGCATGAGGCCCGCCACGGTCGACTTACCGACCGCCCCCGTCGCGGGGATGGACATCGGTTTTTCCTGCATGTTTCTTCCTCTCTACTCAGCGCCCGCCCGCGCGGGCACCGCGGGGCATCCCCCGCGTCAGACAAAAGGAAGGACGGGTCACCCCCTGGGCCTCCTCGCCACGGGCATCCAGATCTCGCTGCGATACCCTCTCGACGCGAAGTCGCCATGCGGGTACACCTCGAGGCTGACGTCGCCGGCGAGCTCGTAGCCCGAGGACGGGAGCCACTCGGAGAAGATTCTGCGGTAGTGCTCGGCGGTCGCGACGTCGCACGGCCCGGTGCAGCCGAACACGGCCCACGTGCCGGCGGGGACGTAAATCTCGTCCGCCCAGCCGGGCGCCTCCCCCGAGGACGCCACCGCTATCCGGTAGCTCGACTCCCCGCCCTCGGACACGTTGACCCCGAGAACCCCCTCGGGTCCCGAGCCATCGGCGAGGGCGAGCAGGGCCTCGATGCTCCCGGAGCGCGAGGCGCCACCCCAGAACCTCCCGAGCTCCTCTCTCCCCTCCTCCCCCATCTGGGCGAGGAGGCCCGCCTCGGACGGCCCGCACGGAAGCGACACCCCGACGAGGCGCATCCCGCCCCATGGGACGATCCTCCACGGCAGGGGCTCGGCGCCCGTGACGGTGAGGGAGAACGAAAGCCTCGGAAAGACCGAGAGCGGGGCGCCCGGGCGCTTCGCCTCGCTGGGCGAGATCCCGAGGGCGTCCCTGAACGCTCGGTTGAACGCGGTCGGGGAGCAGTAGCCGTACCGGACCGCGACGTCGACGACCCGCTCCCCGCGGGACAGGTCGAGCGCGGCGCGGGAGATGCGGCGCCGGCGCACGTACTCCCCGAGACCGATGCCGGCGATATAGGAGAACATCCTCCGGAACTGTCCCTCGGTGCAGGCGGCGAGCCGCGCCGCATGGGCGAGGTCGAGGTCCCCCTCGAGGTTCGCCTCTATGTAGTCCATCGCGTCGTTGAGGCCCTCTATCCAGCCCATCGGGTCACCATCCTTCCGAGAAGAGAGCATGGGGCAACAAGGCAGCGCAGTCCTCGCGTCCAAGGGGCGAATAATGAGAGTTTTTGATGACTGGCTCGTCGCCGACGGCCCGTCTCGATGATAGACCGTCGGCACGAGGATCCGACCCGCGAATGCCCGTTTTGCATTGTCAGGAACCTCGCTCAGGAGCACGCCATGAAGGAGGATGCCCGCCGCGCCGTGATGCGCGCGGCACACCAACGACGCGACAGCCGCGATCGAAAGCTGAGGAGGGACGTTAGCCACTGGGTTAGCAAGTAGCCCATTCCGTGCGCACAGCGCCAGGAACAGCGGCCCGCCCATCGATCATCTTGGACCATGGTACAGTCGCAGTAAGAGGACGGACAGCGGGCGTGCGCCAGGGCGAACAAATTGGCATGAAAAGAAGACGGCATAGACCTTCTGGTCATGCCGTCTTCTTTGAATGACTAGTTGTCGCTCTGGTGCCCGCGCAGCGTCGGCCGATTCGCCGTTCGGTAGAACGGCGGAACCGCCTAACCGCCCAGATAGGCTTTGCGGACGTTGTCGTCGTGCAGGAGCTCTTGGCCCGTGCCGGTCATGGTAATCTTGCCGGTCTCGAGCACGTAGCCGCGCGTGGCGATGGAAAGTGCCATCTGCGCGTTCTGCTCGACCAGAAGCACCGTGGTGCCGGCCTTGTGCAGGTCCTCGACAATCTGGAAGATCTGCTCAATCAGAATCGGCGCCAAGCCCATGGAAGGCTCGTCGAGCATGAGCAGCTTGGGGTTACTCATAAGGGCACGCCCCATAACGAGCATCTGCTGCTCGCCGCCTGAAAGGGTACCGGCAACCTGGCGACGACGTTCCTTCAGGCGCGGGAACTGCTCGTAGACACGCTCCAGGCCCGGGGCAATTGTGGACTTGGGCTGTGTATAGGCGCCCATCTCCAGGTTCTCCTCGACCGTCATCTGCAAAAAGGCGCGGCGGCCCTCGGGAACCTGGGCCAAGCCCTTGCCCACCAGCTTGTCGGCAGGCGTATGGGTAATGTCCTCGCCCATAAACTTGATGGAGCCGGTCTTGGAGCGCAGCAGGCCCGAGACGGTCTTGAGCGTTGTGGACTTGCCGGCACCGTTGGCACCAATCAAGGCCACGATCTCGCCCTCGTTAACGTTAAAGGAGATGTCCTTGATGGCGTGGATGGCGCCGTACCAGACGTTAATGTTGTAGACGGAAAGCATCGGCTCTGCCATTTAGTTCTCCCCCTTATCCTGCTTACCCAGATACGCCTCGATAACGGCGTCGTTGTTCTGGATTTCCTCTGCCGTGCCCTTGGCGATGACCTTGCCAAAGTTAAGCACGCAGATGCCCTCGCAGATGTTCATGACGAGCGACATATCATGCTCGATAAGCATGATGGCGATGCCGAAGGTATCGCGAATCTTGACGATGTTCGCCATGAGCTCTGCGGTCTCGGACGGGTTCATACCGGCGGCAGGCTCGTCGAGCAACAGCAGCTTGGGGTTGGTGGCAAGCGCGCGGACGATTTCCAGACGACGCTGAGCGCCGTAAGGAAGCGAGCCGGCCTGTTCATTTGCCAGGTGCTCCATGTCAAAAATGGACAGCAGCTCCATGGCGCGCTCGTGGGCGGCCTTCTCGTGCTTCCAGTACGTCGGCAGGCGCAGCACGCCCTCAAAACCGGAGTAGCGCTCCTGGTTGTGCAGGCCGACCTTGACGTTGTCCTCCACCGTCATGGTGTTGAACAGGCGAATGTTTTGGAAGGTACGGGCGATGCCCATACGGTTGACCTGATAGACCGACTTACCCGAGGTGTCCTCGCCATCGAGCAGGATGGTGCCGTGCGTGGGCTGGTACACCTTGGTGAGCAGGTTGAAGACCGTGGTCTTACCGGCGCCGTTGGGGCCGATCAGACCGGCGATCTCGGTCTTGCCGATGGTCAGGCTAAAGTCGTCGACAGCCTTAAGGCCGCCGAACTCAATACCCAGGTGGATGCACTCGAGCGCCGGGCGCTCGCCCAGGTCGCGGTCGGGAACGATGGCACCAGAAGGATACGGGACCATCTTGCCCTTGTTGAACTCAAACTTACTGGGCATCGGCTGCCACCTCCTTCTTGGGAGCAAAGCGATCCTTAATGCGTGCGAAGAACGCCTTGAGCTGCGGGTTGTTGGTAAAGATCATGACCAGAATCAGCACGATGGCGTAGATGAGCATGCGGTAGTCCGAGAACTGACGGAGCAGCTCGGGAAGCACCGTGAGCAACGCCGCCGCGATGACGGAGCCGCGCATATTGCCCAGACCACCCAGGACCACGAACACCAGGATGAGGATGGACGTGTTGAAGTCAAACTTAGTGGCGGAAAGCTGCGAGAAGTTACCGCCGAAGAGAGCTCCGGCAGCACCGGCAAGGGCAGCGGAAACCACGAAGGCGATCATGCGGTATTCGGTGACGGAGATGCCTACCGACTCGGCTGCAATCTTGTTATCGCGCACGGCCATAATGGCACGGCCGGTACGGCTGCGAACCAGGTTGAGCACGATCACGAGTGCGACCATGACCAGGATGGCACCGGCGAGGAAGGTCGAGTACGTCGACACGCCCGAGGCGCCCTGGGCGCCCTTGATGATGGCGGTACCGTCCTCGAGCAGATGCAGGTCGTCGATCGTAGAGTTGCCCGTGATGTTAAAGATCACGTGCAGGCCGCGGGAGTCGACACCCACAATGAGGCAGGTGACGATCTCTTTGATGATCTCGCCAAAGGCCAGCGTCACGATAGCCAGGTAATCGCCGCTCAGGCGCAGGACCGGGATACCGATCAAGAAGCCCAAGATGGCAGCGGCGATAGCGCCGACCACAATGCTGATGATAAGGCGCACCGGATCGGAGGGAACGGCGCTCTCGAGGGCGACCGCGGTGACGATGCCCGTGTAGGCACCGACACTCATAAAGCCCGCATGGCCCAGCGACAAGTCGCCCGCGATGCCGACGACGAGGTTAAGGGAGATGGCCATGACGATATAGGCCGTGATGGGAACCAGCTGACCGGCGATCATGCGCGGAATCATATGGTTGGACTGCATAAAGAACACGATGGCGAACGCCACAAGGCACATGGCGTACGTAACAAAGTCGTGACGCGTCTGCTTGTCTTTAAGAAACTTCATAACGCTCACCTACACCTTCTCGGGGACGTACTTGCCCAAGAGGCCGGCAGGCTTGACGAGCAGGACGATGATCAGAACACCAAAGACGATGGAGTTGGCAAGGCTCGTGGAAATGTAAGCCTGTGCCATCGCCTCGATGATGCCGATGAGAATGCCACCGACAAAGGCACCGGGGATGGAGCCGATACCGCCGAAGACGGCGGCGTCGAAGGCCTTGATGCCAGGCATGGCGCCCGTGGTGGGTTGCAGGACCGGCGAGTAGGAGCACAGGAGCACACCGGCGATGGCGGCAAGGGCGGAGCCGATGGCAAACGTCATCGAGATGGTACGGTTGACGTTGATGCCCATGAGCTGAGCGGCGGCTTTGTCCTCGGACACGGCGCGCATGGCTTTGCCCATCTTGGTCTTACCTGTAAAGAACATCAGGCCGGCCATGATAACCAGGCAGGCGACGATGGTGACGAGCGAGACGGCGCTTACATTGAACTTGGCCAAGAACTCCGGCACCTGGAAGGTGACGAGCGAAGTGAAGTTCTTGGGCGTGGCGCCCCACAGAAGCTGCGCGGCGTTCTGCAGGAAGTAAGACACGCCGATGGCCGTGATCAGAACGGCCAGCGGGCCCGCCTGACGCAGCGGCTTGTATGCCAGACCCTCGATGAGAACACCGAGAACGGTACAGACCACACAAGAGAGAATTACAGATGCCCAGCCCGGGAGGCCGAGATACGACGTGGCGCAGAACGAGACATAGGCACCGACCATGATAACGTCGCCGTGAGCGAAGTTCAGCATCTTGGCGATGCCATAGACCATGGTGTAGCCCAACGCGATGATGGCGTAGACGCTGCCCATGGACAGGCCGTTGACCAGGTATTGGATAAAGACCGTCATGTTCCACATCCCCCTTTCGAATAGGTTTCCAGTTAATGTATGAAACAGGGACGTTACACTGTCCCTAGATACCAAGCAAGCAGGGAAGGCCAAAACCTCCCCTGCTTGGGATCAAAACCGCTCTATGTAAGGCGGCTTATTAGGCCTGTACGTACTTGCCGTCGGTGATGACGTACGCCGTGGGCTCCTTCTGGACCTGGCCCTTATCGTTCCAGGTGAGCTTGCCGGTCAGACCGTCAACGGTAATCTTGAGCATAGCCTTAGGCAGCTTCTCGGCGACCTCGGTCGGGTCGGCGTCGACACCAAGACCGGCCTCCTCGAGGGCCTCGGCCACCGCGTGCACGCCGTCGTAAGCGTCGGCGGCAAACTGGTCCGGAGTCTCGCCATACTTATCCTTGTAAGCGTTGACGAAGTCGGCGTTCTTCTCGTCGTCGGCGGAGAACGGGGTCATGAGCAGCAGACCCTCGGCAAGAGAGGTGTCGAAGCCCTCAACGCCCAGGATGCCGTCCATGCCGTCGCAGCCCATCATCTTGACGTCGTAGCCCATGTCCTTGGCGTTCTTGAGCAGGACGGACGCCGGCGTGTAGTAGATCGGCGCAAAGATCATGGTAGCGCCGGCCTGCTTGGCCTTGGTGAGCTGGTTGGTAAAGCTCGTGGCGGAGTCGTCCTTAAAGGTCTCCTCGTCAACAATCTCGAGCTTGGATTTAGCGGCCTGAACCTTAAAGGAATCTGCGATGCCCGAAGAATAGGCGTCGCCGGAGTTATAGAACAGCACGAACTTCTCGTCCGCATACTTCTGCGCCAGGAACTTGGCAGCGTTGACGCCCTGGTTGGGATCGGTAAAGCAAACCTGGAAGACGCAATCCTTGCCCTTGGTGACGTCCTCGGAGGACGCGGACGGAGTGATCATGAACGTCTCGGGGTCGTTACCGCACTCGGCGGCAACGGCAACCGACGCACCCGTGGTGGTCGGGCCGACGAGGGCCTGCATGCCCCAGTCGAGCAGGGTGTTAAAGGCGTTGACGGCCTTCTCGCCGTCGGCCTGGTCATCCTCGGCCTTGCTGGCAAGCGGCAGCTCCTTGGTCGAGAAATCCTTGCAGCCAAGCTCGACACCCTGGGTAACGGACTTGCCGTAGGACGCGTTGGCGCCGGTCAGCGGGCCGATGGTGCCGATCTTAAACGAAGCGTCGCCCGAAGCGGAACCGCTGTCGCCGCCGTTGGAGGAGCAGCCAGCTAGAATAGACATCGCCCCCAGACCTGCTGCGCTCGCGATAACGCTCCTGCGATTCATAACAGGGTTCAATGACTTACCGGTGAGGCTCGACATGCGGCTCTCCTCTCAAATCTCGTCGGGTTTCGGTTACCCAACAGGCCATCCTTCGCCGTGTTCGGCGTTCGCAAAATAGTAGACGCTTTAGTTGAGAAAAGTGGCGATTATTTCAACTTTTCTTTTGTTTTGTCCGTTTATCCATAATTATGCGTATTTCTATTGGTTTATGCAGTTTAGCCACTTTATTGTGTGAAAGTAATGTTTCCATTCTGTTACAAGCGTCCCTGCCCTGATTAAAACAGCCTCACCGGTAGCGCTTTATGCGCACTTAGGCGGCGATGTACTTGCCGTCCTGGATCACATAGGCTGTAGCGGGCTTCTCGACTTGGCCCTCGTCGTTCCACGTGAGCTCGCCCGTCAGGCCCTCGATCTTGATCTTGCGCATGGCCTTGGCAAGATCGCCGGCAATGTCGGCGCCGTCGGCCGTGATGTCGATGTCTGCCTTATCGATAGCCTCGACAATCGCATGGACGCAGTCATAGGCATCGGCGGCAAACTGGTTGGGCGTCTCGTCGTAGGCGTCCTTATATGCCTTGACGAAGTCGGCGTTCTTCTCATCGTCGGCAGAGAACGGGGTCATGAGCAGCACGCCCTCGGCAAGAGAGGTGTCGAAGCCCTCAACGGAGAGCAGGCCGTCCATGCCGTCGGTGCCCATGAGGGTCATGTCGTAGCCCATGTCCTTGGCGTTCTTGAGCAAAACGGACGCCGGCGTGTAATAGATCGGGGCAAAGATAAGCGTGGCGCCGGCCTCCTTGGCCTTGGTGAGCTGGTTGGTAAAGCTCGTGGAGGAGTCGTCCTTAAAGGTCTCGGTATCGACGATATCAAGTTTGGACTCCTTGGCCTGCTCGGCAAAGGCATCGGCAACACCCGAGCTGTACGTATCGCCGGAGTTGTAAAACAGGGCGATCTTGGCGTCTGCATACTTCTCGGCCAAAAACTTGGCAGCACTCGCGCCCATGGTGGGGTCGGTAAAGCAAACCTGGAAAACCGTGGTCTTGTCCTTGGTGACGTCGAGGGACGAAGCAGAGGGCGTGACCATGAGCATATCGTCGGCGATCTCGCCCGAGACAGCGACGGCGGCACCAGTCGTGACGGGGCCGACGAGCGCCTGCATGCCCCAGTCGCACAGGGTATTGAAGGCGTTGATAGCCTTCTCGCCGTCGGCGACGTCATCCTCGGACTTAAGCGAGAGTTTGAGGTCCTTGGTCGAGAAATCCTTGGCGGCAAGCTTGGCACCCTTCTCGGCCGAAACGCCATAGGTTGCCGCGGCGCCGGTCAGAGGGCCGATGACACCGATCTTGAAGGTCTTGCCGTCATCGGCGGAGCCGCCGTCCGAGCCGCCCGACGAGCAACCAGCGAGTGCTGCGGTGCTGCCGAGCGCCGCAGCGCCGGCGAGAAAGTTCCTACGGCTGAGCGTGCTGTTGATGTTGAACATGGTGTCCCCCTTTTTCGCTGGCCGCGATGCGGCCGTCTTGCGGTACAGGGCAAACCTTATGGCGCAAACGTTGACAGTTTGTTACGGAGTTCCGTTTGTAGCGAGCATGTTTCCAATGTTTCCGCAGCGTTTCGGGGGTGCCGTTTTGTGCGACTCCTGTTGCCTGGCGAGCACGCGCCCTCGGTTCACGCTAGAATGCACTCAACCTTTAAGCGGTTAATCCATCCATAAGATGCACGAAGGAGCTATCTATGAGCGAACCCCTGCGCACCGTGAACGTCGGCCTCATCGGTCTGGGAACCGTCGGCGGCGGCGTGGCCCGCCTGATTAAGAGCCACCACGATGAGTACCTGGCCGCCTACGGCATCGACCTTAAGCTGACCCGCGCCTGTGCGCTTGCCTGGGAGCAGGCTGAAGCAGCCGGTATTGAGCGCGAGGCCTTTACGAGTGACTGGCATGATGTCGTCACCGACCCAGCCGTCGATATCGTCGTCGAGCTCATCGGAGGCGAGCACCCCGCGACCGAGATCTTCACCACCGCCTTCGAGAACGGCAAGCACGTCGTCTCTGCCAACAAGGCCCTACTGGGCCGTCATGTCGAGACGCTCGCCGAGAAGGCGCGCGCGTGCGGCGTGCAGATTAAGTGCGAGGCCAGCTGCGGCGGCGGCATCCCCATCGTGAGCACGCTCGAGCACGACCTGGTGGGCAACAAGATCCTGACCATCGCCGGCATTCTCAACGGCACCACCAACTATATCCTGTCGCGCATGGACGCCGAGGGTGCCGATTACGCCGACGTACTTGCCGACGCGCAGGCCAAGGGCTATGCCGAGGCCGACCCGTCCGCCGACGTCGACGGCTTCGACGCCGCCAGCAAGACGGCGATCCTCGCCTCCATCGGCTTTGGCACCCGCGTGACCACCGACGACGTATACCAGCAGGGTATCCGTACCATCGGCGCCGAGGACATCGCCCAGGCCCGCGAGCTCGGCTACACCATTAAGCCGCTCGGCATCGCCCGCAATACCGACGCCGGCGTCGACGTCCGCGTGCATCCCACGCTGATCCCCGCCGATCACATGCTTGCCAAGGTCAACGGAGCCATGAACGCTGTCTACGTGGTAGGCGACGCCGTGGGCGAGACCATGTTCTACGGTGCCGGAGCTGGCTCCTTCCCCACCGCGAGCGCCGTCGTGGGCGATATTCTGTCGCTCTCCGAGCAGATCAGCCGCGGCGTGGCTCCGCTGCCCGAGATTGAGCCCTATGGTCACAACCTCGCCTTTAAGCCCATGGACGAACTCCAGACCAAGTACTATGTGCGCCTGAAGGTCGCCGACCGCGTGGGCGCCCTGTCCGAAACGGTCGACATCTTTGCCAAGCACAACATCTCGATCTCGCTCATCAACCAGGTCGAGGACGGCAAGTCGGGCGTCAGCGATGCCTGCTCGGTCATCTTCCTGACGCACCGCGCGCTCGAGAAGGACGTCCAGGCTGCCGCCGCCGAGCTTGCCGGCGTCGACTGCGTGGCCGAGGTCGCCAACGTCCTGCGCATCGAGGACGTCGAGGCCTGGACCGAAGGCGTCATGGCCAACTAGCCCAACACCCGCTTAACAATACGCACCTCGGGAGCTCCCGTCCTATGTGGGACGGGAGCCCTTTTCTATCCGGCTTCCAAGCACAGCGGCAAAGCGGCATTTGCACGAGCCGTTCATCGGTAGCGCGGGTTACCGTTCACCGATATGCGAACGCAGCCGATTCCGGCTCCCGTTACGCTGTGCTGCGTATGTCCGCCCAAAACGAGAGGAAAGCCCATGCTGCTCGAGGGTAAGAAAGCAATCATCACCGGAGGCACACGCGGAATCGGCTATGCGATCGCCTGCCGCTTTATCGAGGAAGGCGCCGCCGTCACCGTCTTTGGCTCGCGCCAGGAGACTGCCGACGCGGCCGTTGAGAAGCTGACAGCCGCCTATCCCGACGCCAAGGTCTGGGGTCGTTCCTGCGATCTCACCTCGCTCGAAGCCGTAACCGAGGCGTTTACCCAGGCTGCCACCGATATGGGCGGCTTGGATACAGTCGTCAACAATGCCGGCATCTCCCAGCGCTCGCCCCTTTTGGATTATACGGCCGAGGAGTTCGCAAAGGTCATGGATCTCAATGTCGTCGCCGTCTTTAACGGTCACCAGGCGGCCGCCAAGATCATGACCGAGGCCGGCCACGGCGGCACCATCACTACCACGAGCTCGATGGTCGCCAAGTACGGCCAGCCCTCCGGCGTCGGTTACCCCACGTCCAAGTTTGCCGTCAACGGCATGGTCCAGTCGCTCTCGCGCGAGCTCGCCCCCATGGGCATCCGCGTCAACGCCGTTGCCCCTGGCGTGACTAAGACCGACATGGTCGCCAACCTACCCGAAGAGGTTATTAAGCCCATCATCGCCACTATTCCGCTCGGCCGCATGGGCGAGCCCGAGGATGTCGCCAACGCCTTTGTCTTCTTGGCAAGCGACATGTCCTCCTATGTCACGGGCGCCATCCTCCCCGTCGACGGAGCCGCCCGCTCCTAAGGGGCCACAAGCCTCAGCTCCCAGCCTCAATATTGCTCAACCAAAAGGCGCGCTGTCTGCATCAACTGCAGGCAGCGCGCCTTCTTCTGTTTGAAGTGGAAGCCGTGTCCCAGAATTCCGGCTCAGACCGGGACGCAGCTTCCCTCAGGGCCATGTTTCGGAAAATGTGCCCCGTTTTGAACGCCGATTCTGGGACACCGTTTCCGCAACGGGTCTCTCGCGGAAACTGTATCCCACTCTGAGCGCCCATTCCGGGACACAGTTTCCCCAAGGCCTTTGTTTCGGAAAGCGCATCCCATTACGCGTCTTCAAACTGGGACGCGCTTTCCGGCAGGGGTCCAAAGCGGAAACTGCATCCCGCTCTGAGCGTCCATTCTGGGATGTGGCTTCCCGATGGGGGCCGATGCGGAAACCGCATCCCGTTCCGAGCCTTCAAAGCGGGACGCGCCTTCCCCTAGGGGAGCATCTCGTTATTTGCCGTCGTCGTCCTGGGCTTCATCGCGCGCGTAGAGCTCCAGCATGCGGCGGCGGTATTCGTGCACGGCGAGCTTGGCGCGCTCCAGGCGGCGGCGCTCACGCGGAGTCAGCTTGGACGGGTCGATCTCGTCGCCATAGGTCTTCTCGGCCAGCAAATGAGCGGCGTCCACGATACGGGCATCGATGTGCCCGCTTGCCGCCTCGGTCGAGAGGCGGTCGGCAATGGAATCAAGGGTAGGTATGCCGTCGAGCGAACGCCCATGTCCATGCGAGGTCAGCAGCTCGTGCTCGCGTGCGAGCAGGCTCGCCAAATCGTGATGGGCGCGCAAGATGTCAAGCGCATCGGATGGATGCTCGGCAACCTCTGCCACGGCAGCGACCGGTGCGGCGTCGACCACGCGGTAGAAGAGCTGCGCGAGCAGCGGCATCAAGAACACCGTGATGGCACCGGCGGCAACCATGACCGACGCAATATCTTGCGACAGCGCGCCCGCGTTGACGGCAACGCTCGTCACGGCAACGATGATCGGAAGCGCCGTGGTGCAGTACAGGGCCACGGTAATGCGACCATACGCCGACACATCGCGCGTCGCAGGACAAATGCCCATAGAGATGAGGATGGGCACGGCACGAATAATCAGCAACGCCACGATAAAGCCCGCGAGCAAGCCCGGACGCGACGCCACGGCCGTCAGGTCGATCTTTGCGCCCGATACGGTGAAGAACACCGGAATCAAAAAGCCGTAGGCCAGGCCGTCGAGCTTAGTCTCGAGCGTATGGTTGCCCTCGGGGATGATATAGCGCAGGACAAAGCCGGCGGCAAAAGAACCCAACACGATGTCGAGGTCAAAGACGGCGGAGAATGCCACGAGCGTGACCAGGATGAGCACCGTCAGGCGCACGAAGGTCTGCGACGTGGTATCGGCGCGTTCCTCGACAAACGCAAAGAAGCGGCTGCCGACGCGCTTGGAGCGGCTTGGGACCACGGCCAGCAACACGCAGACCACCGCAAACAAGCCAAGGATTACAAGCGTCTGGATGCCGGTGCGGGCAGACAGCAGCACCGACATGGCGAGCACAGGGCCGAGCTCACCCCAGGTGCCATACGCGAGAATCGAGTCGCCCACACGCGTGCCAGTGAGCGAGCGCTCACGCATGATGGGCACGAGCGTGCCGAGCGCCGTCGAAGTGAGGGCAAGCGTCACGGCGATACCGTCGAAATGGCTGACCGAGAACCACGGAGTAAAGCGCACGGCAAGCCAGGCGATACCAAACGTGACGACCCACGTCGCCAAGCCGTAGCGCCCCTCGACGCCCGTGATGCTCTTGGGATCGATCTCAAAGCCGGCAAGCAGGAACAAAAATGCCAGACCGAGCTCTGACACGAGCGAGACCTCGGCATCCACATGGATGACGCCGAGCATATGGGGTCCCAGCACCGCACCGAACACGAGCAAAAAGACCGTCTCGGGAACGGGTTTTCCGGGAATCGCCGAGGCGATGAAGGGGCTTGCAAAGGCCACGAGCGCGATGATGGCGAGTGAAACGAATGCCATGTGATGCCTTTCTCTTGTTTGCGCTTCACTGTAGCACCCTCGCCGTCCTCAACGCGCCGCGAGCTGTCGTATCATAGTGAGGTTTACAAACATGTGGCTCAAGGCGACCGCAGGGCAGACCCCGCAAACCGACCGCTGCCGCATACCGTACCGTACGCCCAACCGATCAGGAAGGCAGGAACCAATGGTCTCTCGTATCTACGTGGAGAAGAAACCCGGGTTCGACGTCGAGGCTCAGCAGCTCAAGGGCGAGCTGACCGAGATTCTCGGCATCAAGGGCATCGAGGCCCTGAGGATCATCAACCGCTACGACGTCGAGGGCATCGACGAGGAGCTTTTCCGCTCCTGCGTGCCGACCGTCTTTAGCGAGCCCCAGGTCGATGTGACCTACGACGAGCTCCCCGCAAGCGATGGCGCCGTCTTTGCCGTCGAATTCCTGCCTGGCCAGTTTGACCAGCGCGCCGACTCCGCCAGCGAGTGCGTGCAGCTCATCAGCCAGGGCGAGCGCCCCGCCGTGCGCTCCGCCAAGGTCTATATGATCTCGGGCACTCTGGACGAAGCCGCCATCGAGGCCATCAAGCACTACGTGGTGAACCCCGTCGAGGCGCGCATCGCCTCGCTCGACTTGCCCGAGACGCTGTACATGGAGACCCCCGAGCCCCAGCCCGTCGAAGTGCTCGACGGCTTCCGCGAGCTCGATGAGGCCGGCCTTGCCGCCTTTATTTCCGAGCGCGGTCTTGCCATGGACGAGGCGGACATCGCCTTCTGCCAGCAGTACTTCCGCGATGAGGATCGCGACCCCACCATCACCGAGATCCGCGTGATCGACACCTACTGGTCCGATCACTGCCGCCACACCACCTTCGGCACCGTCCTGGATGACGTGACGATCGACGACGCCGTGGTGCAGCAGGCCTTCGACCGCTACATGGAGATGCGCCATGAGCTCGGTCGCGACGCCAAGCCCGTCTGCCTCATGGACATGGGCACCATCGGCGCCAAGTACCTTAAGAAGACCGGCGTCATGACCGATGTCGATGAGTCCGAGGAAATCAACGCCTGCACCGTCAAGGTGAAGGTCGATGTCGACGGCGAGGACCAGGACTGGCTGTTCCTGTTTAAGAACGAGACCCACAACCACCCGACCGAGATCGAGCCCTTCGGCGGTGCCGCCACCTGCGTGGGCGGCGCCATCCGCGACCCGCTCTCGGGCCGCAGCTACGTGTACCAGGCCATGCGTGTCACCGGCGCCGGCGACCCCACCGTCCCCGTGTCCGAGACGCTCGAGGGCAAGCTGCCGCAGCGCAAGCTCGTAACCACCGCTGCCGCCGGCTACTCCAGCTACGGCAACCAGATCGGCCTTGCCACCGGCCAGGTCAACGAGCTCTATCACCCCGGCTACGTGGCCAAGCGCATGGAGGTCGGCGCCGTCGTGGGCGCTACCCCGGCAAACCACGTGCGCCGCGAGTGCCCCGCCCCCACCGACAAGATCATCCTGCTGGGCGGCCGCACCGGCCGTGACGGCATCGGCGGCGCCACCGGCTCCTCCAAGACCCAGAACACCGAGTCCATCGAGACCTCGGGCGCCGAGGTCCAGAAGGGCAACGCTCCGGTCGAGCGCAAGCTGCAGCGTCTGTTCCGCCGCGGCGACGCCTGCCGTCTGATCAAGCGCTGCAACGACTTTGGCGCCGGCGGCGTCTCGGTCGCCGTGGGCGAGCTTGCCGACGGCCTGTATGTCGACCTGGACACCGTGACCAAGAAGTACGACGGCTTGGACGGCACCGAACTCGCCATCTCCGAGTCCCAGGAGCGTATGGCCTGCGCCGTCGCCGACGGTGACGTCGAGGAGTTCATGGGCTACGCCGCCGAGGAGAACCTGGAGGCGACCGTTATCGCCGAGGTTACCGCCGAGCCGCGCATGCGCATGGCCTGGAACGGTGTCGCCATCGTCGACCTGTCCCGCGAGTTCCTCAACTCCAACGGTGCACCCAAGCACCAGGTCGCCCATGTGTGCGCCCGCAGCGTATGGCAGCCCAGCTGGGCCGGTACCACGCTTGCCGAGCGCATGACCTCGCTTGTCACCGACCTCAACGTTGCCTCCAACAAGGGCCTTTCCGAGCGCTTCGACTCCACCATCGGTGCCGCAACCGTGCTCATGCCCTTTGGCGGCAAGACGCAGCTCACCCCGAGCTCGGCCATGGTCGCCAAGTTCCCCGTGGACGGCGAGACCACCACGGCAAGCGCCATGGCATGGGGCTTCAACCCCTACCTGATGGAAGCCGACCAGTTTGCTGGCGCCTACCTGTCCGTGGTCGAGTCCATCGCCAAGCTCGTGGCCGCCGGCTTTGAGCACAAGCGCGCCTACCTCTCCTTCCAGGAGTACTTCGAGCGCCTGCGCACCGAGGCCGAGCGCTGGGGCAAGCCCATGGCTGCAGTACTCGGCGCCCTCATGGCCCAGGTCGACCTGGGCGCCGGCGCCATCGGCGGCAAGGATTCCATGAGCGGCTCGTTTGAGGACGAGGCCGGCGAGCTCAACGTTCCGCCGACCCTGATCAGCTTCGCCGTCGCCGTTGGCAAGGCCGCCCGCGCCGTCTCGCCCGAGTTCAAGGGCCTCACGCACCGCGTCGTCCGCATCGCCCCCGCCACCTATGGCGAGGACTACCGCCCCGACGCCCAGCAGCTGCTCGCCGCGTTTGACGCCGTCGAGGCGCTCACTGCTACCGGCGACGCCCTTGCCGTCTCCACGCCCGGCTACGGCTGCGGCGCCGAGAGCCTCTTTAAGATGTGCGTCGGCAACCAGATCGGCATCGAGCTTGCCGAGGACGTGGACGTGGAAAGCCTCTTCACCCCGCTCTACGGCAGCTTTATCGTCGAGCTCGCCGAGGACGCCGAGCTGCCCGAGGTCGCCGACGGCGTTGTCGTCGAGCCCCTGGGTACCACCGTCGAGGGCTATGTCATCGACACCGGCTCCGAGGTCATCGAGCTCGCCGAGCTCCAGGAGGCCTGGGAGAGTGGCATCGAGGGCGTCTTCGCCTACCGCAGCGCCGGCGAGACCCCCAATGTCGAGACCATCGACTTCCGCGCCAAGGATATCCACGTGTACGGCGGCGCCAAGATCGCCCGCCCGCGCGTGATCATCCCCGTGTTCCCCGGCAACAACTGCGAGTACGACAGCGCCCGCGCCTTCCGTGCCGCCGGTGCCGAGGCCGACACCTTCGTGATCAACAACCTCACGCCCGAGGCCGTCGCCGAGAGCACCCACGAGCTTGCCCGCCGCATCCGTGCAAGCCAGATCGTCATGATCCCTGGCGGCTTCTCGGGCGGTGACGAGCCCGACGGCTCCGCCAAGTTCATCACGGCGTTCTTCCGCGCTCCCGAGGTCACCGAGGCAGTCCGCGACCTGCTCCAGGCCCGCGATGGCCTGATGCTGGGCATCTGCAACGGCTTCCAGGCTCTGGTCAAGCTCGGCCTGGTGCCCTACGGTGACATCGTCGACGCCACGCCCGATGCGCCCACGCTGACGTTCAACACCATCGGTCGCCACCAGAGCCGCCTGGTGCGCACCCGCATCTCGTCCAATCTGTCCCCGTGGCTGTCGCAGTGCAGCCTGGACGACCCCTACACCGTCGCCATCAGCCACGGCGAGGGCCGCTTTGTCGCCAACGACGAGGTGCTCGCCCAGCTGATCGCTAACGGCCAGGTCGCCACGCAGTACGTGGGCGAGGACGGTAAGCCCAGCATGGACCTTTCCGTCAACCCCAACGGCTCCGCACTCGCCATCGAGGGCATCACGAGCCCCGACGGCCGCGTCCTGGGCAAGATGGGTCATGCCGAGCGTCGCGGCGACAACCTGTACCGCAACGTGCCCGAGCATGTCCCCGGCGACAAGTTCATGCCGATCTTTGAGAGCGGCGTAGCCTACTTCGCTTAATACGTTCCCATCGGGTACAATCCCCTCGGGTAACAACACCCGCCACCGGCACGCCCGGTGGCGGGTTCTTTTTTGCTTCGCGCGTATAGGAGAAGAACATCATGGAAAGCCGCAAGCCGTATCTCGCCACCCTGCCCGGACTCATCCTGGGCTGTCTCGTTTGCTGCGCGCTCTGGGGCTCCGCCTTCCCCTGCATCAAGATCGGCTACGGCCTCTTTGGCATTCCCGCGCACGACAGCGCCTCGCAGCTGCTCTTCGCGGGTCTGCGCTTCACCCTTGCCGGCATGCTGGTCATTGTTGGCATGAGCGTGGCCCAGCGCCGACCGCTCGTTCCGCAAGCGCGTGATATCAAGCCCATCTGCATCTTGTCGCTCTTCCAGACCATCGGCCAGTACTTCTTTTTCTACCTTGGTCTCTCCCGTGCAAGCGCTATGTCGAGCTCCATCATCGAGGCCAGCGCCAACTTCCTAGCCATCCTCTTTGCCGCTCTGGCGTTTCGCACCGAGAAGCTCAATACGGCCAAGGTGCTCGGCTGCGTACTGGGCTTTGCCGGCGTCGCGCTCGTCAACCTTTCGGGCGCGGACGGCACCTTTGGCTTTACACTCGACGGCGAGGGCTTCATCCTGGCCTCCACCGTCGCGGGCGCCCTTTCGACCTGCCTGATCGGCATCTTCTCGCGCGAGCACGACGGCGTCTTGCTTGCCGGGTGGCAGTTCTTGGTCGGCGGCCTGGTCCTCACCGCCATCGGCTTTATGATGGGTGGCGCGCTCTCCCCCACGGCGATTGCCCCCGCCATCGCGCTCATCATATACATGGCGCTTATCTCCGCGGTCGCCTACTCGCTGTGGTCGCGCCTGCTTGCCGTCAACCCCGTCAGCCGCGTCTCGGTCTTTGGGTTTATGAACCCCGTCTTTGGTGTGCTGCTGAGCGCGCTGTTGCTCGGCGAGGGCGCTGGCACGAGCCCCGTTACTGTCATCGTTGCCCTGTTGTTGGTCTGCGGCGGCATCATCATCGTCAACAAACCCAAAAAAGCTTAACGAACTGCCCTTATTTAGCAGAGGGGATTCACATACTTTAGTTTAATGGAATACATCGGTGAGCTGAGGGCCGCCACGCCCGCCAGCGTGCGTCCCTTTTTTCTAGCGTATCTGGACGCCGGCTTTCTTTTTCTCGGCCTTGACGCGGTAGAGCTCCGCATCGGCAGCGCGAAGTAAGTCCTGCCAGGTATCAACACTATCGCCGACCCGCGCGTAACCGATGGACATCCGCAATGCATACGGCACCTCGGCACGAGCGAGCTCGTCGTTAATCGCCGAGCACAGGTCTATGATGTCCTGTTCCGCCGCAGCCTTCTGGAGCACCACGAACTCATCGCCGCCATAACGTGCGATAAAGCCACCAGACGCCGAGCAGACCTCTTTGAGCGTAGCAGATATGACCTGGAGAGCATGGTCGCCCTCCACATGTCCATAGCGATCGTTAATCAGCTTAAAGCCGTCGGCGTCCATCATAAGCAGATACACATCATCGGCCTGATCAGCACCCGAGAACAGCGATAGCATATAGGTCTCAAAACGGTTGCGATTGTTGAGGCCAGTCAACGGGTCGGTCGAGATCAGCTGCTCCTGACAAACAATGTAGAGCTGCAACATACTTAACATGATGCCGACACTAAGGCAGGGACCCGAATAAAAGACCTGAAAGACACCGGCCACCAAGGCCGGAATGGCGAAAAATGCCAAGGTTTGATAGATGGCCTTCTTTTGTAGGCTCTCGACCTTGCAAGATTGTATAAACGCATGCAGGGACGTATATATAACGTAGCAGTAGCTGACGATGGGCTGGATCATATAGACAAAACCGCGACGATACGCGCCCTGCGCATCGATATAGAACAGGGCATGCGTCCAGTAGCTAGTAAACGCCAGCACGACTACCAGCACCGCAGGCAGCGTTACAAACGCCATCCTATAGCGCGCGGTCAAAAGGCGAGAACCCTGCACCGTCTCGGAATAGATAAACCAAATGAGGCACGCGGCGGCAAAGAGCGAAAACGAAACCGCGTTGGAAATCCAGTTGGCAGCAATGCCCAGCGTGCCGCCCACACCGTCCGAAAGCGTCCAGATTATATCGAATAACATGTACGCGGCAGAGGTGTAGCCGAGCGTACTAAACAATAACTGCTGGGTACTCGAGAACAAGGAGTGGCGACTTCGCGCGGCAAGCCCGATAAGAACAATCATGCATAGCAGGAATATCTCGATCTTGAGTGCCTTAACCACTAGACGCCCTCCCTTCAATATCCAAGTGGTCAGAATCGCCCGATTCGTGTCTGGGCAATAAACGCCCCTTACTCCGCAGGGGTAAAGGGAATAATAGCAGAGCACCCGAACGTCACTGCAAGACAGCTTTCGTTCGGGCGCTCAAACGGCGCGAATTGCACGCCGGAATCTATTATCGGTAACGGCCGTTACTCACCGTCGATATCGGTCGCGACGGCCTCCTCGATGGCCTCGATGCCTTCGACCGACAGATCCTCTTTGCCCTGGCAAAACTTCTTGTCGACCCAGCCGGTCAGAATCGGAGCCATGATTGCCGTGATGATGACGGCGGTGGCGATCTGCGCATACGCGGTGGGCGCAAGCTCGGCATAGCGCGGGGCGACCTCGGCGAGGGCGACCGGCGTGGTCATGGCCGTGCCGGCGATAGTGGAGCATGCCACAGCCGCCTTACCGTTGCCGCCACACAGGCGCTCGAAGGCAAAGGTAATGGGACCGACGATAAAGAGCGTGATGAGGCCCAGCAGGATGCCCGAGATGCCGCCGGTGATAAAGCTCGAAAGGCTCATGGACGCACCAAGCTGAAAGCCGATAACGGCGATTGCGGGATTGGCGCCGGGGACCAGCAGGTTCTTGATAAACGGGAAGAGGTTGCCCAGAACCATGCCGATAACAAGCGGCAGGATGGATCCGATGATGGTGCCGACGGGGATGTTGGCGAGACCCGAGACACCGAGGATGATCATCGTGACGGCGGGGCCGGCCGTAAAGAACAGGATACCGACAGCGCCCTGCTCGGACTCATCGCCGAACTCGCCCATGATGCCCGTATAGAGCGCCATGTTGCAAAACGTGATGCCGCCGATGATAGACACGGAGCTCAGGCCCAGGAAGTTGTCGTTAAAGAAATATGCCACACCCAAGCCAAGGGCGGCCGCAACAACAAGCTTGGGGATCAGTACGACGATGCCGGTCTTGATAGCGCCCGGCGTGGACTTAAAGCTGATGCCGGCGCCCACGAAGAGCAGAATCGCGGCAACGATGGTGTTGGAACCACCGCGGCAGGCAGCCGTAAAGAAGCCGCCGATCTCAAAGACCTGCGGGCAGAAGGTATTGAGCAGAAGGCCGACGATCATCGGGTAGATCATGATGTCGCCCGGGATACGCGGGACCTTGATTTTCTTTTGCTCGCTGGCGGTTGCTTCCTGTGCCATGAAACCCCCATTTCCGTTGATGGGACACAAAAGACCACGTCACACTTTGCTACAGTAAAGTATGAACATGGTACCAGAAGAAGCAGACCGACTCGGTGAGAAATTCAATTCACCGGACAGAAGCGGGGTGAGCGGGAGGGACAACCCGTTCGCGGTCCTATATAAGGCTCAAGACGATATAGAACACGATTCCCGAGACGCAGCACCACAGCATCGACTTTGTCTTGATTGCCACCGCCACGACGCCGGCAGCCGCAATCCAGGGAACCAAGGCAGGCCAGAGTCCCGCGTCGAACGCGCCGGGGCTCACCAAGTCGTTGGCGACCAGCGCGGCAAAGGCAGCGGGCGGGATATAACCCAGGGCCTCGGTAATACGGGGCGACAGCGTTCTCCCGCGCAAGGCGAACGCCGGCGCGATGCGAAAGAACGCGATAGCAGCCCACGACGACAGCCACAGAACCAAGAACTCGTTAACGGGCATCGCGGGCACCTCTTCCGTCAAATACGGCATCGCACGCCAACGCAATGGCAATGCCGACCACGACGCTTGCCGGCACGGCAATATTCGTGAGGCCCAAGAACTTGCATACGGCGATGGACACCGCGCCCGAAACCGCCGCGACAACGTTGCCGCGCGACAGCCGCTGCGAAAAGAGTAGACAGATAAAGAGCGACGTGCAGACGAAACTCGCAATAGCGGTGGGAACATCGACAACGGCACCGACGATGGCACCCATCGTGCACGAAGCGCCCCATGTCGCGATGAGGATCACGTTGAGCACGAAGGATTCGCGCGGGCCCCAATCCTCCCCCTCAACCAGCTTGGCAAGCGAGATGCCGTATGCCTCCTCGGTGAGCGTCGCGGCAACAGCCAGCGTCTGACGCTTCGAGGAGCCCGCCAGATGGGGTGCGATCGATGCCGAATAAAGTGCAAAGCGCGATGAGATGGCGGCGACGCTCGCGATAATCGAAGGTGCCGGTACGCCCGCCAGCCACAGGTTGCAGATCATAAACTGACCGCTGCCCGTCACAAACGTGCTGCTCAGAGCAAAGACCATCCAGGGCTCCATTCCCGTCTGCCCCATGATCATTCCGCACGGCGCGCCTATCGCAACATAGGTAAGCATCACCGGCCAGACGGTTCTAACGATTTTGAGCACCATACGCTTCTCATCCTGACAAGGTCTCCGAGCCGCATGTAGCGGCACGGCAGAATCATCATCCGACAGCAACCGAGTTCACCTACAATTGCCACCGGATCGAAAGACACAACTTTTTAGGAAGTCATTATGACAGCTATCGATCGAGACCGGGCGCGCGCGGCCTTCAAAAGCTACACCGATGCCTACGACGCCACCAACCCACGCATCGCGCTCAAAATCGAGCATACGTACCACGTGGCCGAGGCATGCGATGCCGTAGCGCGCGAGCAGGGCTGGTCGTCAGAAGATATTGACCTGGCATGGCTTTGCGGCCTGCTACACGATATGGGCCGCTTTGAGCAGCTGCGACGCTGGGACACCTTTAAGGACGCCGAGAGCATGAGCCATGCGGCGCTGGGCATCGAGGTCCTCTTTGGCGAGAATCCCGCCGATGCACCCGCCGTAACAAGCATCCGCGACTTTATCGATGACCCGGCAGAAGATGAGCTCATCCGAGCGAGCATTGCCTATCACAGCGATTTCCGTCTACCCGCGCAGCTCGACGTGCGCACGCGAAACTTCTGCGATATCGTGCGCGATGGTGACAAGATCGACATTATGCGCACCATCGCCGACAGCACCGTCGACACCATCCTCAAGGTGGATGAGGACGCGTTTCTAGCCAGTCGCTTCTCGGCACCGACGCTTGCCGCCTTTGACGAGCACCGCTGCGTCACGCGCGATGAGCGCGATGAGCCCGCAGACTACCTGGTGGGACTCATCTGCTTTATGTTTGAGCTCGTCTATCCAGCGAGCCGCGCGCTGGCGCGCGAGCAGGGCGATATCCACCGCCTGCTCGACGCGCCCTTTGGCATTACGCAGCCCTTTACCGACCCCGCCACGCAGGCAACCTGGAGCCGCCTAAAGGACGAGATGCGCGACTGGCTGACGCGCGCCTAGCGCTCAAGCTGGGCCAGCAGCTCCTCGACGACCTCGACGGCGTCCCCAACAACCTTGTACTGGGCAGCACCAAAAATGGGGGCATCCGGGTCCTCGTTGATGGCGATAATGCACTCCGCCCCACCGATGCCGGCAAGATGCTGGATGGCGCCCGAAACACCGATACTCACGAGAAGCTTGGGCGAAACCGATACGCCCGTCTGGCCAATCTGATGGCGATACTCCAGCCAACCCGCCTCCACGACGGGACGCGTGCAACCAAGCTCGGCACCCAGGGCATCGGCGAGTTTTCGCATCAGGGGCAGATTCTTCTTGGAGCCAATGCCGCGGCCCACCACGACCAAGCGCTCGGCATCGGCGATCGAGGCCTGCTGCCCCCACTCCTCGGCGGGAATCGAGATCTCGACACGAGCCTTAGCATCATCCGCAAGTGATATCTGGGTGATCGTGCCGGAGCGGCCGTAGTCAAAGTCAGGCGCCTTAAAGATACCGGGGCGCACCGTTGCCATCTGCGGACGGTGGTTGGGGCAAATGATGGTGGCCATCAAGTTGCCACCAAACGCCGGGCGCGTCTGCTGCAGCAAGCCCGTCTCCGTATCCATCGAAAGCACGGTGCAGTCAGCCGTGAGGCCCGTCTGCAGGCGCACGGCAACGCCAGGCGCCAGCTCGCGGCCAAACGCGGTCGCGCCGTACAGAATGGCCTCGGGCTTGCGCTCGGCCACCAAATCGCAGATCAGCCGGGCGTAGACCTCCGCATCGTTCTGGCGCAGGCGCTCGTCGCGACACACTAGGACCTCGTCCGCGCCGGCACAAACCAGGTGTTCGAGGTCCCCGAGCGAGCCCTCGGGGCCCATGCCGACCAGTGCCACCAGACGGCAGCCGCGGGCATCGGCAAGCTCGCGGCCCTTGCCCATGAGCTCATAGGCCACAGGGGCTACAGTGTCATGCTCGTCAGTCTGAACGAATACCCAAATATCTCGATACGCGTCGAGGTCCACCGCGCCGACGGCTTCATCGCGCTCGATCGAGATGGCGTTAACGGGACAGGCGTCGACGCAGCCGCCGCACAGGATGCAGCCGTCGGTTACGCGGGCGCAGCGGTTTGGCCGCTCACCCTCCACCACAATACCGCCCGAGGCGCAGGCACGAACGCAGCGACCGCAGCCGATGCAGGCTTCGCTATCGATAATCAGTCCGCTCATCTATGCCATCCCCTCGATAATCTTGGCAAGCTTTGCCGCCTGCTCGGTCGGTGTGCCCTCAACGGCTTCGCACGTTTGATCGCGGTCGGGCACAAACGAGCGCACGACCTGCGTCGGCGAGCCAGCAAGGCCGCAACGCGCGGGGTCGGCATGCACGTCGGCAGCGCTGACCACGCACACGTCCGCCTCCTCTGCCGCACGAATACCGGCAATGCTCGGCATGCGCAGCTGGCCAATCTCTTTGGCAGTTGTCATCGCGCAGGGCATCTCCAGATACACGGTCTCCTCGCCGGCATCGCATCCGTGAACGAGCGCCAGCGAACCGCACGTCGTAAAGCCCGCGCTCTGCACGCAGCTCACATCGGTCACGCAGGGAATCTCGAAGGCGCCGGCAAGCTCGGGACCAATCTGGGCCGTATCGCCGTCCACCGCCATCTTGCCGCAGATAAGCAGGTCGAAGTCCTCGTCGAGCGCCTCGATACCGCATTTGAGGGCATACGTGGTCGCCAAGGTATCGGCACCTGCAAAGGCGCGATCGGTTAGCAGCAGCGCGTCGTCGGCGCCACGGGCGATGCAGTCGCGCAGCAGCGCTTCGGTCGCGGGAATACCCATCGACACCACCGTCACGCGCACATCCATGCCAAAGCCAATAAAGTCGTCCTTGAGCGCCAGCGCGCACTCCAGGGCACTCGCATCAAAGGGATTGATGACCGCCTGCTTGCCGTCGCGCACAATGGTATTGGTCTTGGGGTCCATCTTGACCTCGGTGCTTCCCGGCACCGCCTTGACGCACACCACCATATGGAAATCGCTCATCTTCACGCGCCCCCTTTCTGGACGAGTTCATCCAAGAGCTTCTCCGAAAACAGGTTGCCGCGACCCAGCTGTCCGGCAGGATCGAGCTGGAGCTTGAGCTGCGCCGACTCGACCATGGCCTCGTGGCCGTACATCGTCTCCAAAAAACCCGCCTTGATCTTGCCAACGCCGTGCTCGGCAGAGACGGCACCGCCCATAGCCGTAACTTCGGAGGCCCACTGGGCAAACAACTCGCCGCCGCGGCGGTAATCCTGCGCATCGCGCGGCAGAATGTTCACATGCAGGTGGTTGTTACCAATGTGTCCCCAAGCGGCAGACTCGAGCCCACTTTCGGCCAGCGTGCGGCGATAGAGGGCGATGACGTCGGCCAGACGCGCGTTGGGCACCGACATGTCCGAGCCCAGCTTGGTGATGGTGGGGTCCGTGCGGCGACGTTCATCGATAAGCATGTTGACGCTCTCGGGTACCGCATGGCGGAAGAACCGCTGGCACTCGCGATCGACTTCGGTGCGCGCAACCCATGTCGCATCGTCACGACCGCCTGCAAGCTCCAGCACCCATCCCAGGTGGTACAGCTCCTCGGTCGCCTGGGCCTCGTCATCGCAGTCGAGCTCAACATAGACACAGACCTTAGCCTCTTTGTCGAGCGCCGGCAGCGAGGCAAATGCCGTCGACTGCTCGCGCTGGCGACGTAGGATATCCAGGGCGCCCGCATCGAAATACTCGATGGCGGCCGCGTGGGACAGGACGGGGCGCACGGAATCGGTGAAGGACACGGCCTTGTCTTCGCTATCGAAGAAGCAACTGACGCCCCATACGACCGCCGGTGCCGGCTGCAGGGCAATCTCGAGCTCAGTGATGACGCCGAGCGTGCCGCAGGCGCCGATAAAGAGGTCGATGGCATCCATGTCGTCCGCAACAAAATAGCCCGAAGCATTTTTGGTCTTGGGCATGGTGTAGGCGGGAAGATCAAGCTCGAGCGCACGGCCTTCCGCCGTCACGAGTGACAGGTGGCGGCCCCGAGCAAAAACCACGCCGCGCTGAAGCTCGACCAGGTCGCCATCGGTCAGCGCGACATGAAGACCCGTGATGTGGGGGCGCATGGGACCGTAAGCGTAGCTACGGGCGCCGGAAGCGTTGCATGCCGCCATACCACCCAAGCAGGCAGATGCCTCGGTAGGATCGGTGGGAAAGAACTGCTCGGGGGCATCCTGAAACTCCTCGTAAGCCTTAAGCGATGCCTGGTCCCAGCCTGCGGTCGGAAGCACCTTTTTGCCCAGTTGCTTGCGCAACTCGGACAGCACGACACCCGGCTCTACGCGAAGCAGAAAGCGACCCTGTTCATCGCGGCGAAGGCCTAGGTAGCGATTCGTACGGGAAGTGTTGAGAATGTGGCCGCCATGGGGCACGGCGCCGGCGGCAAGACCGGTCCGGGCGCCCTGAACCGTTACCGAGACGCGCTCGGCATGGAGCTGCCGCAAGATGGCGCGAACCTCGTCTTCCGATGTTGGAAACGAAATGCTCGAGGCCTCGCCCGACGAGCGAGACTCGTCGCGACCGTATTCCTCGAACTCATCAGTGAAGGGTTTGATAGTTGCAGACATGCAGAACTCCCCTTTAGCTAACTACAGTGTTTGCAGGGAGATGTTACCGCATCGTTTCGTTGACGTGTTCGAGACCGTCTCCATAATTGAGGATTTTTACGTTCGTGCAATTCGGCGAGCGGCCGCTACATCTCGGCAGGCGATGTTTTTGACACATATCGCCTTGCCGCCAACGATCGCGAAATTGGCGCTCAAAAAATGTTGAAGTATTTTTTACCACCTACTACCTGCGACGATGCGAATCCGTCAAGTATTTGGTCAGCTTTTGGTCAAGTAGTGGCTGATACGGTCGGCATCGACAGCCAAACCGATAGAAGTTTTGGCCCCAGAAGCAGGGAGGTTCCTATGGCATATTACTGGCCCCAGTACGGTGTCGCCATCGAAGTCGACGACGATCCCCATCTCCTGCCTTTCGAAGAAGAGGCATTCCCCGACACGACGGTCTACCACGTCACTACCGATGTGATCTGCGACCCCGAGTCGTTCTCGGCACTCGCCCACCACATCGCACGCATCCACGACATCGAGCTCCCTCCCGACTTCGATGAGCTTGTCTACTCGCGCCGTCTGATGCTTCACATGCTCTTTGGAGCGGACCCGTCCACGTTCGCACGCGTCTACACCACCAAGGACGCCGCATGAGCGCGAAGAAGTTGCCCCGGCTCGCGAGTCCGGGACATCGCAAGAAACTCATCGCTGTCTGCTTGGCTATCGTCTGCGCCCTCGTCGCCGTAGGCTTGTACACCTGGCAGACACAGCCCGTACCCGAAGCGGGCGCCTCGGTCACGACGGCCGAGGGCAAATCGCGCCAAGAAATCCAAGACGAGCTCGACGCCATCGTCCGCGACAACATGATGACGATCTCGGTCGCGCCGGTCGCCCAGCTGCAGGAAGGCGGCAAGTTGCGCGTCAACGTGCAAAACGTCCAGGACAACAAGTTTCCCCAGCGATTCCGCGTCATTCAAAACGACGAGACCATCTATGAGTCCGGCATCGTCGAAACCGGCAAGACGGTTGAGACGTGTCCCGCCGGCGATATCGAGGAAGGCGAAGCGTATATCGAAATCCAGGCACTCGACACCAAGACCCATGACAACCACGGCAATCCGACGCGCGTCAAGGTCCGGGTGGAACAGGCCGAGAGCTAGCCCCTAACGCCCGCTGTGTCATTGCGCGCAGTCACCAACACTCGTCCAATCATCGCGGGGACGGCCCGCGGCGAATAGAAAGGAACGACCATGGACATCACCAGGAACATGAACGGAGCCAGAGCGCTCGTCGTGGGCGCAGGGCTCGCGCTCGCGCTCGCAATGGGCGCCGCCCCGACGCCAGCTATGGCAGCCGGGCGTGTTGGAAGCACGAAGGTAATGGTCAAGACCGAGATCGACAACGTTAATTTCAAAGTTCCGACGGTTATTCCGTTCGTCGCCAAGGCCGACGGCACGCTTCAGGGCCCCTCAGAAGATGCAACCACCATCGACAACCTTTCGGCCTACGGCATCCATGTCACCAACATGAAGATCGATGCCATGAACACCTGGACCATTGCCGCCGACGCGAAGACCGGAACCGCTCAGAACTCCATCGACTTTAAGGTCGGTCCCGAAGGCGCGCTCCAAGACGCCAGTGCCGCAATGCAGGGAACGGGAATCGATCTTTCCAAAAACGCAACCTTTGATATGGGCTATCAGGGTATTGCCGGCGGTTCGGACAAGATCAAGCTCAAGACGAGCGGAAATGTCGCCCGCGTCACGCGCGACATCTTCCACGTAACCGGCGAAGGCGATCAAGTTGCAACAATCACCTGGACGGTCGAGCCCGGTGCGCACACGGCATAAGGTGATCGCCCTGGCCGCCGCCGTCAGCATCCTAGCGTTTGGGCCAGCCATGGCCTTTGCCCAGCAAGAACAGGCTCAGGCCGCCACGCAAGTGACGGTCGACCTCTCGGGGCTCGACCGCGGCAACCACCAGGAACCGTTGGCGCAGACAGGCGACGAAAAGCAGCTCTTGGCAGCAAGCGTCGCTGCGGCGGGCGCGGGAGCCACCGGCCTCGGACTGTGCATCAAACGCAACCAGCAATAAGACACAACCAGCTCGCACAATATAAAGCAAGGAGACCCCATGGCATCGAAGAACCTTTTGCCCGTCGTCGCGCTCTGCGGCGCACTCGCAACCGGAACGCCTATCGCCGCTTGGGCGACCCCCGTCATGGCGGACTCCTTGCCGGCAGCCCTAAGCCCCGCACCAGACCCGTCGAGCGTCATTGCGTGCAAGCGGTTTTCGCTCACACAGGCAACAGTCTCGACCTCGGGATGCCTTCGTCAGGACACGGACAGCTCGATAGTCGTGGATATCAAGCGTTCGGACAAGACGGACGGCTCCCAGGCAGGATGCGCCATCTGCACGTGGCGCTCAGTTGCGCTCGATGCAGATGACGACCCTTGCGATTTGGAGCTACGCATCGACATCGCTTCGGTCGATGACTCGGCGAACGAAGCGAAGGTCGCCTTCGACAGCGCGTTTTTCGAAGAAGAAGGAGGTGTATGCCTGGGCTGCGTTGTCTCGCACGCCGACGGCGCGCAGCCCACGCTCTCATTCACGGCATCGTTGCGACTGACCAAAGCCGGCACCGATGCCATCGCGGCGGGAGAAGCGTCCCTGCTGTTCTACGCCGTCAGCGCCAAGGACACAAACGCTCATTTCGAGAAGCCAGCCGGATCACTCAGTCTTACACGAGGGATGGAGGCAGGCCCTATTGAAATCGATGCCCACGCGCAAAGCAGGCAACGCATTCTTGCCGACCCGGCGCTTCTCGAAATGGAGTGGAACGGATCCGGAGCCATCGGAATTCTCCCCTCCGCGCTTGACGCCAAGACGCTCCCCTCAAACGACGAACCCATCAACGCAACCATACAAGAAGAGAGCGCGGATAAAGAAGCAGGTGCGGGCGACACGCCGTCGCCGACAAACAGCGCCCCAGCTTCTTTCGAAGCACCGAATGAGCCCGTTACCGATCCAAACGATCCCGAGCTCGCGGACAGTCTGGGGCTTGCTGATCCTCAAGAGATCGATGAAGGTAACTGTTGCGTGCTTGCCGCACTCGACCACACAGAGGTCATCGACGCTGCGAACATCGAAGTTGCCGCCGCCAATCAGCCCGTCCGCAAGTCGGCTATCATCGCATTTCCCGAATCCATCGAAGTCGTCTTTTTGCCATCGGGCGAGGTCGTGGCCCCAACACTGCTCACCTTGTTGGGCGCCAAGAATACTCGAAACGAAATTAAAAAGGTCACGGTTGTCGACCCTGCAACCACCGCCAAGCTGCGTCTATACGCCGTTGCTCCAGACGGAGGCAAGACCTTGGAATTCGATGGTGACACACTCCTAGCCTGGCGACGTCTGGACATTATGCAAGACGTCTCGTATCAGATCGAACTCGAAGGGTTTGATCGTGCCCGCGATGCCAATATCATCGCCGCGGCTATTGAATCCCCGCAGCGGCTTATGACACTGCGCTTTGAATACTATCCCTATGTCCCGACAACCACCTGAGGCTTAAATGCTGCACATCATTCCTAACACCACTTATATAACGTATTAGATGAGTCGCGATGTGCCTCGCATTTCGTTCTGCTACGATTGCCACGTTGGCATCAATACAGGAGGGCTCATGCCGGGCTTGGGAACAATCATCAACGTTGTGCTTTTAGTTGCGGGCGGTCTTTTGGGATTAGCGGGCGGCCGCTTCATCACACCGCGCATCCAAGACACGCTCATGAAAGCATCGGGGCTGTGCGTCCTGTTTATCGGCCTTGGCGGCACCATGCAAAAGATGCTCCTTATCGATGGGAAGGCGCTAGCGACCACCGGCACCACCATGCTCATCGTCTCATTTGCGCTCGGTTCGCTCATCGGCGAGGCCGTCAACTTGGAAGCCGCCATCGAGAACCTTGGCGAATGGCTCAAGCGCAAGACCGGCAGTGAGGGCGATAACGAGTTCACCAACGCTTTTGTCTCGACTTCACTCACCGTGTGTATCGGCGCCATGGCAATTGTGGGATCGATCCAGGACGGCCTGCTCGGCGACTGGTCAACGCTTGCCCTCAAGGGCGCACTGGACTGCATCATTGTCTGCACCATGACGGCCTCGCTCGGCCGCGGCTGCATCTTCTCGGCCCTGCCCGTCGCCGTGTTCCAGGGGACGATCACGCTGTTTGCGGGCGCGCTCTCCCCCATCATGACCACGGCGGCCCTCGACAGCCTCTCACTCGTGGGATCCATGCTCATCTTCTGCGTCGGCGTCAACCTTATCCGACCTCAGACCTTCCGCACGGCCAACATGCTGCCAGCCGTCGTCATTGCCGTCATCTACGCCCTCCTGTTCTAAATCTATCTACGTTGCGGCATTTCGAACATCTGTTTGATGCTGTGCTATGATATGAGGTCACCGACACCGCATAGGGAGAGGAGAGGGCGGTGGCCGACCAGGACGTCAAGATGCTCATCGAGCGCATTATGGCCGAGGCTCGGACCCATCAGTCCGCCCGCTTCTCAAATAAAATCTATGCTGACGAGCCGATTCTCAAGACCGGCCGACAGATGCAGAACTTCCTCCCCGACCAGTACCGCAAGATGCGCGAGATATCGCGCTGGCAGGATGATCCCAAGGGCGGCGCGGGCCGCTGGCTTTCGGAAGCCGAGCTTTTTTACCGCCAGGGCCTGCTGATGGCCGACTTTGAGGACGACTGTCCCTACAACGGCACCTTTAAGTCGTACTTTCCCACCTACAACGCCATGAGCGACCGGCAGCTGCGCGGCTACTTTACCTGGCGTGCCCAAGTGCGCCGCGGAACCGTCGAGGAAACGTCTACGTCCTTTGCCTTTCTGTATCTCTATGAGCTGATTTGCGGCATTGGCGTAGATGACCCGCTCGACGGTTTTAACAAGATCAAGGCCTTTTGGGATGTCTATCGCGCCTTCGAGCCCGGCATTGATCGGTTTGCACGCGTGTGGTTGCAGGATTACGCCGTATTCCATGGGCTCGACCCCAAGCTGCTCCGCGACTCTAAAACCGTCATGTTCGATAACGCCCTTATCGAGCTGCGGCGCGCGGCACGAGACCTTGTACCGGCACCGGCACCGTCCGACCAGACCCCCAAACGTCGCAAAACCTCCGAGCCCACGCTCCCCCTTCCGCCCGATGAGGTGCGCGAGGAGCGACTCATGGCCGCCATCAACGCCCTCTCCACGTACAACCTAAGTAACTCGCGGCTCGACCGCAGCCACCACCGCGATCTGCGCCACGTGGCATGCGCCGTGTATGTCCGCATGGCGCGCTACTATGACACGCACCGAAAGACCGGCATCGTAGCGAGCTTGTTTGGGGAGGAGACGGCCATGCCCTACACCATGTTTGCCTCGGCCGTATTCTTTGCGCCCGAGCGCCACGAGGACTGCGAATACCGCCTGGATCCCATCCACATCTACCGTTGCCAAAACGGCTTTTGGGAATGTATGCGTATCCATGGTAGTAGGCAAAAGAGCAGCAAGCTCGGTGAAATGATGCGCGCCTGCGACCAACGCCTGCGCCTGGCGCTGGACCCCGCCCATCCCCTTAAGGAAGAAAAGGTCCCCAAATATCTGGCCAAGATTATCGATGACGAGATCATGGCATGGCTTTCGTGGGACGCCGCACACCAGCCCGTCAAGATCGATATCGATCTGAGTCAGCTGGGGCACATTCGGAGCGCCGCTGCGCAAACGCGCGAAGCACTTTTAATCGACGAAGAGCGCGAGGACGGCGCACCTGTGGAAGCCGAGGCAGCGGACTCAGGGCAACCGGAAGCCGAGCCCGTAGCCGACGCGATTGTCGAGGCGGTCGCGGCACCCATTCGGCAGGACGAGACCGACGAGCCAACCATATCCACCGAACAGTTTGGTGTCGTGGCACCGCTTCTCGCGCCGACGCCCGCGTTCGCAGCTGTTGCGCCCGCTGACGCCACGAACGAACTCACGCCTGCCGCAGACGCCTATCTCCGCGCGCTGCTCGAGCACAACGCAGTACAGGCGGAATCGGCGGTAGTGCAATCGGGGCAGAGCGAGGACATGCTCGTCGACAGCATCAACGAGGCGCTCTTTGACCTGGTGGGCGACACCGTAATTGAATTTAGCGCGGCAGGGCCGCAGATTATCGAGGACTACGAAGCAGACGTGAGAGGATACCTAGACCATGAGTGATACCGCATCCGCAGCGCCCCGTGTACCCAAACGCGTCGCCGCCGTTATCCTTAACTCGCTCAAGGGCGGCGTGGTCCCGCGCATCGGCCTTCCCTATATCACCGTGGGTCGCGAGGTCGAGATTCGCGCCCTGCTCACCGATTTGAGTCTCATCGCCGATGGCGGCGCGAGCTTCCGCTTCTTAGTCGGTCGTTACGGCGCCGGCAAGAGCTTTTTGCTCCAGACCATCCGCACGCACGCCATGGGCGAGGGATTCGTCGTCGCTGATGCCGACCTGTCGCCCGAGCGCCGCCTGCAGGGCGGTCAGGGACAGGGCCTTGCCACCTACCGCGAGCTCATCCGCAATATATCGACCAAGACGCGCCCCGAGGGTGGTGCGCTCAACCTTATTTTGGATCGCTGGGTCGCCTCGTGTGCCGACGTCGACGAGTCGGTCGTCAATGCCCAACTGGCCCCGCTCGAGGAGATGGTCCACGGCTTCGACTTCACCCGCATGCTCCGCCGCTATCGCATGGCCGTATCCGAGGGCGATGAAGAGGCTATGAGCCGCGTGACCAAATGGATTCGCGGCGAGTACCGCACCAAGAGCGAGGCACGCGCTGAGCTGGGCTCCTCGACCATCATCAGCGATGACGACTGGTACGACTACGTTAAGCTCATTGCACGCTTTTTGGTCTGCAGCG
Organism: uncultured Collinsella sp.; assembly: GCA_902489665.1. Taxonomy (GTDB): domain Bacteria; phylum Actinomycetota; class Coriobacteriia; order Coriobacteriales; family Coriobacteriaceae; genus Collinsella. The sequence continues at coordinate 44,301 of CABUAT010000001.1, forward strand.
GATACAAGGGCATGCTGGTGCTCATCGACGAACTCGTGAATCTGTACAAGATTCCCAACGCGATCACGCGCCAATACAACTACGAGAAGATCCTGACTATGTACAACGACACGCTCCAGGGCAAGGCGCAGTACCTGGGCATGATCATGGGCGGCACGCCAACCTCCATCGAAGACCGCCGCCGCGGCGTGTTCTCCTACGAGGCCCTGCGCAGCCGACTCGCTCAGGGCCGCTTTGCGCGCGAGGACCTTAAGGACATGCTCGCGCCCATCATCCGTCTGCAGCCACTCACCTACGAGGAGCTGCTGGTGCTCATCGAAAAACTCATGCAGATCCATGCCGGCTACTTTGGCTGGACGCCCACGCTTACCGAGAACGACTTGGTGGACTTCCTCAAGATTGAGTTTGGCCGCGTGGGAGCCGACACGCATCTGACGCCGCGTGAGGTCATTCGTGACTTTATCGAGCTGCTCGACATCCTATGCCAAAACCCCGACGCCAACGTGGCCGAGCTACTGCAAAGCGTCGGCGGCGACGCGCTGGCGCCGGCAACAGCAACAGGCGACACCGGCACCGCAAGCGGCGACCGCAATTTCGCCGAATTCACCATCTAACCTGCCAAAAAGGGACAGGTTTATTTTGGCAGGCTTTATCTGGGCAAACGTCGAGGCAGTAATGCAGCAAGCCACTGCCCACCGCGTTGAGAGATTCGTTTTTGAAAGGAGGCCCCGTGAACGCCTTTGACCGCTACGCCCCGTTTATCCAAGACTTCATCTACTCCCACGATTGGGAGAGTCTACGCTCCATCCAGGTTGCAGCAGCTGATGCCATCTTTAACACTCAGGACAATGTGCTCCTGACGGCATCCACGGCTTCCGGCAAAACCGAGGCAGCCTTCTTTCCCATCCTGACCGAGTTTTGGGAGAACCCGCCCGCGAGCGTTGGCGCCCTCTACATCGGCCCCCTCAAGGCACTCATCAATGATCAGTTCGTCCGCCTCAACGACCTGTGCGAAGAGGCCGATATCCCCGTCTGGCACTGGCATGGCGATGTTTCGCAGTCGCACAAGGCTAAGCTCATCAAAAAACCGAGCGGTATCTTGCAGATTACGCCTGAGTCGCTCGAGGCGCTCCTGATCCATAAGCACATGGCAATCCCTCGTATGTTCTGCGACCTGCGCTATGTGGTTATCGACGAGGTTCATTCGCTCATGCGCGGCGACCGCGGCGGTCAGACGCTCTGCCTTATCGAGCGCCTCTCGCGCATGGCGGGCGTGCAGCCCCGCCGCATCGGCCTTTCTGCCACCATCGGCGACCCCGAGCGCACGGGCGCCTTTCTCTCACAGGGAACAGGACGCGATTGCATCATCCCCCGCTTTGAGGAACCGCGCCGCGTGTGGCGCATCTCCATGGAGCACTTCTACAACTCGGGTCCCCAGGCACAGCAGTGGGGATTCGAGAGCACGGGTCCACAAGAAGCCGAGATGCTTGCTTGCGAGCGTATTGAGCCGGCGGCGCCCGCGGCGCTGCCGGCTGGCGCCCAAGACGTGCGCCACAGCGGACAGCTTACACAGGAGGAACGCCGTCAACGTCGTGAGCGGGCACGGGGCAAGGCCGCTCCCAAAGACCGTCGCACTTCCTCGGCCCCCGAGGGCGAAGTCGACATCCCACGAGCGACCGAGCAGGCGCTTCTCAACCCCACCGACACGGCGCCCGACAACGCCGACCCCGGTATGGGCTATATCTTTGAGCATACGCGCGGCCGCAAGTGCCTGGTCTTTGCCAACTCGCGTGAGGAGGCAGAGGCCGTGTGTTCCATGCTGCGCAGCTACTGCGAAAGTCGACACGAGCCCGACCGCTTTCTAATCCATCACGGCAACCTTTCGGCATCGCTGCGCGAGACGGCCGAGGAGCTCATGCGCGACGAGGAGCAGGCGCAGACAACCGTCACCACCTCTACGCTGGAGCTCGGTATCGATATCGGCCGCCTGGAGCGCGCGTTCCAGATCGATGCGCCGTTTACCGTCAGCTCCTTTTTGCAGCGAATGGGCCGCACGGGACGCCGCGACCTTCCGCCCGAGATGTGGTTTGTCATGCGCGAGGAAGAGCCCGAACCGCGCACGATGATGCCCGAAACCATTCCATGGAAGCTCCTGCAGGGTATCGCGCTCGTACAACTCTATCGCGAGGAAAAGTGGGTCGAGCCGCCCGAGCTCGATCGACTCCCCTACAGCCTGCTCTATCACCAGACTATGTCGACCCTCGCCAGCACCGGCGAGCTCACGCCGGCCGAACTTGCCCAGCGCGTGCTCACGCTCAGCTATTTCCATCGCATCTCGGCCGATGACTATCGCGTATTGCTTCGTCACCTCATTAAGATCGACCATATCCAGGTCACCGAGGGCGGCGGACTCATCGTGGGTCTCGCGGGAGAGCGCATCATTAACAACTTTAAGTTCTACGCCGTATTCCAGGAAAACGAGGAGTTCACCGTTCGTAGCGAGTCGGCCGAATTGGGCACGATCGTCAACCCGCCACCGCCCGGTGAGCGCATCGCCATCGCCGGACACTGCTGGATTGTCGAGGAAGTGGACTGGAAGCGCCATACCGTCTTTGCCACGCAGGTCAAGGGCCGTGTGCCGGCCTACTTTGGCGACTGCCCCGGTGATATCAACACACATGTACTCGAGCGCATGCGCAAGGCGCTCAACGAGCACGCGGCATATCCGTACCTTATGGGTAACGCGCGGGCCCGCTTGGCGCAGGCTCGCCATACGGCCGAGATTTCGGGCGCAGGGACCAAGCCACTCATCAACCTGGGCGGCGATACCTGGGTGCTCTTCCCCTGGTTGGGCAGCTACGCCTTTCTGGCGCTCGAACGTATGCTCAAGATTAAATGTGCCGCGGAGCTGGGCCTTCGCGGACTCGACCCATCGCGCCCGTACTTTATGCAGTTTAAGATGAAGACTGACGAGGAGACGTTCTTTGAGGTGCTCGCCGCCGAGGCCGAGAAGGACTTCAATCCCATCGAGCTCGTCTATCCCGGCGAGGTGCCTTATTTTGATCGCTACGACGAGTACGTTCCCGAGGAGCTCGTGCGCAAAGGCTTTGCCGAAGGCGTGCTCGACATCGAAGGCATGAAGCAGCGCGTTCTCGGCTGGCGCGACCACGCCTAAGACCAGTCTTTTTGGGACGGGGAGACCTATTTGTCGTGAAGAACGGTGCCGATGAAGTCGGTGTCGAAGGGCACGGCTTCGGCAAAGGCGTAGTTGCCGTCGCTGGCGATGAGCAGGTAGTTCTCCTCGCCGCCGAACTCCGCATCGCCGCACGGGACCACCCAGGCATGGGCGAATACCTCGAGTGCCGTGGCAGCGCAGTCGCGCAGGAACGTCACGTCGCTCCCCTCGTTTGCGCTCACGATATTGGCGACGTAGACGCCCCCAACATTTAGGCTGCCCCGCACTAAACGCAACGCTTCAACGGTCGCCAGCTCGCGCACGGGCTCGGCACCGCCAAAGCAATCGCTCACGACCACGTCGTAGCGACGATGGCCCACGCTCGTCACACCCAGATACGAGCGAGCCTCAGCGGTTATCACCCGCAGGCGATCGCCCGCCGCGCGCTCCAGCTCGTCTAGGTAGAACCAGCGGCGCGCCAGGCGCGTAATCTCTCCGTCATACTCGATGACGTCCATGCGCAAGCCCTCGTGCGACATCAGGGCGAATTTAGGATAGGCAAACCCGCCGCCGCCCAGCATAAGCATACGGTCGATGCCGTGACCATAAGCGTCGCGCATCGCATCCTCGGACTCAAACACGTCGTCAAACGCACGATAGTACGCAAAGACGGGCTCGGCCCAACGCTCACCGACATAGCTCGCGCTTTGGTAGACGCCGCCTTGCACCAACACGCGAATCTCATCGCCGCACTCATCGTGCACGCGCTTCACACGCGCCAACCCATTGCGGGTTCGCGCAACTTGCAGACAGGCAGCACGAACAGCGACAGCGGCCGCACCAAGCGCCGCGGCCCCCAGAGCAACGCCGGCAACGACGCCGGCAGAAACACTTGGCTTGTTCATCTAGAGCTCCTTTTGCAGATAAAGGCCATGGTCATAAAATCCAAGATGGCGATAGTACTCGCGCGTACCAATCGCGCTGATCACGTTGATGCGCGCATAGCCGGCATCCCGGGCAATCTCGCACGCACGCTCTACGAGCAAACGCCCCAACCCGTGATGCTGCGCCGCCTGGCCCTGGTCACCCACGCGTGCCGCCATGCCATACACGTGCACCTCGCGAATCATCGCCTCGTCCGGCGTCGTCGGCAACTCGTCCGCATGCGCGGCAACAAACGAATGGTCGGGCAGCGACAACCGCAAAAAGCCCGCGATCTTGCCCTGCTGCGTCACCCACTGCAAAAAGCGCTCGTAAGTCACCGGTGTCTCGTACGTCACTTCCTCATCAAGAGATAGCTCGTCCAAGTCGGCACCCGCGGTACTGATCTCACGATAGCGAATCTCGCGCACCGTCGCGCCTTCCCCACGAGCCGCCAAGCGGTTCTCAACGAGCTGGCGCAGGTTGGGTTTCTTGTTGCCCACCATGATGTCGTCGGAGCTAAAGTCGCGGATCATGCGACTGATGCGGCAGAACGCCGGCGTCACCACGATGTCGTCGGCCAATACATCGAGCAGCTCTTCCTCGGTATAGGGACGCCACTCGCCGCGCTCATAGCAGCCCACCAGACGCGAGCCCTCGATGAGCGCGCACGGGTAGACCTTGACCTCATCGGGCATAAAGGCCCCCTCGGTCATAAAGCACTCGTAGTCGCGCTTGTCCCCCTCGGGCGTGGCGCCCAGCAAGTTAAGCATAAAATGCGCGTGGATCTTAAAGCCAAACAGGCGCGCAAGCGAAAACGCCCGCTCGATCTGCGCCACCGAAATGCGACGCTCGTTGATATCGAGCAGGTGCTGGTCAAGGCTTTGGATGCCCATCTGAATCTTGGTGCAGCCCAGGCGACGAATGAGCGTGAGCGCCTGTGGCGTCACGGCATCGGGGCGCGTCTCGATAACGAGCCCCACCACGCGATGCTTCGCCGTCTCGTTGATGCGCTGCTGACGTTCAAGCTCCTCCATCGTGGTCGTCTGCCACTCGGCGACCTCGCCCCACGGCGTACCAGGGCCGTACAGACGACTCACCGCGCGGTTATAGCCGCCCACGGCAACATCCACACGCCCCTGCTCGTCGGCAACACCGCTCGCAAGCTCGGCCTCGTCGGTCGCAATACCGGCAGCCCGATAGCGCTCACGGCGCTCTGTTACCACCGGCGGCAGGGCATCGGCGGGAGCGTCATCGAGTAGACGCCCCGCCTCGGCACGGCTGATGCCCGGACGCGCCAACATGGGGTTGGCAGCCACGCCGGCGACGGCATCGTCATTGAGCGCACGGAAAAGCTCTGACATAAACCATGTCTGATACCCTTGCGGATAGTCGCTCCAGGTGCCACCGAGCACAATGAGCTCTATCTTGTCGGTCGCATGCCCCATCTGCGAAAGCGCCGTCAAACGGGCACTCACCTGCAGATACGGGTCAAAGCAATTTTGCTCCGCACGGGCGCATGCCGGCTCGGCGTGCAGATAGCTCTTGGGCATGCGCAGGTCGTTGGGGCAAAACAGGCAATCGCCCGAGCACGGCCAGGGCTTGGTGATGACGGTAATGGTCGCCACGCCCGAAGCCGTGCGGCGCGGCTTCATACGCAGCACCTGCAGCAGTTGACGTTCCAGATCGGAATCGACATTCCACGCAGCCCACCGAGCCGGCTCCTCACGTTTAACCCGCTGGTAAAACGGCAGCAGGCGGCGCTTGGCCAAATCGCGTTTGTCGGCACCCTCGCGGCGCGCCTCGGCATGTATCAATTTGACGAGCGCTTTGTCGTCCACGATCTCGCCGCGACGCAGAGCCTCAAGTATGTTCAAGATAATCTGTTCCATGCCCCCATTGTAAAGGCAAAGGCGCCGAAGCCCGTCACGGCTCCGGCGCCTCCATCAAACAGCGCGTCTATGGTTTATAAGTCTTCAATAACCACCCGTCACTCTGAATCAAACGACATGTCGCCCGAACCGACCTCAAAACGATACGTAGCAGACTTATCGCCGTTATCGAATTCAAGATTCAAAATGGTCTCGCCATCGTAGCCAAGCGGAAGAAAATCGCTCTCGAAGTCGCCGCTGCCCAAGGTGAGGCTCGCCTTAAAGCCCGTCGAGTTCGGAACCGTCATCTCCACATCGCCCGAGCCCACGCTCACGTCCATCGACTTCGCGGGGGCCTGGTAGAGCTCGAACGTCACATCGCCCGAACCGACCTCAGCACTGAGCGCATCAGTCACGCTGCCCGCAAACTCTACATCTCCCGCACCCAGGAAAAGGTCGAAACCATCACAGGTGACACCGGCAATCTGCAGATCACCCGAGCCCACGTGCGCGTTGACTCCCTTCAGATGTTCGGCAACACGGCGCGGCAGCTCGACCGTAACTGAGCGATCGATTGCCTTACCGTCATCACTTCCAAACTGGGAAACCTTGAGCGTCGAGTCCTCGACGGATGCGATGTTCTGCGTCGCGGCCTTGGAGGCATCCATACCATTGGCAACGCGTCCCCGCTCGATAACGCGAGCCTTGTTACCATCAATAACCTTGACGTCCACCGTAGCCGCATCGATATCGAAATCGAGGTAGCGAAACTCATCGGCATCAAAGGTCGTACACGAAAGCTGCTGAGGCCGAGCGGAATAGTTACCGCCATCGTTCATAAAATCGTCGTCATCAACCACATCGTCCATACCGGACAAGCCGGGTATAACATCGTCGAGATCCCACGGGCCATCAAAATGAATCAAAGTCCGCGAAACGCCAAAAACAAGCCCGATAATCAGTACAAACGCTCCGATGCCGACGCCCAGGCGCAGCTTGGATTCATGCGAAAGCTTCATCATTCGTCACCTTCTTTGGCACATGGCTCAGCGGTGGCCGCGGTAGCCACGTCAGCATCAGGTTCCGCAGAAGTATCCTTCCCCTGGGCCCTGACCGCCACCGGTGCCGGACCAACCTGAATATCCCCGCGCGCCCAATCGCCATCGAGTGCACGCGCCACCCAGTGATAGATGGGAATCGTGAAGAAGATCAGCGCAGCAAAGGGGCCGGCACCAAACAGGAACATCAGTAAAAAGAACAGCAGCCAGCACACGGCCCAATACGGGAATGACTGGAACGGACCCTTCACCGGAGTCGGACCAGCCGCACCGGTACCCGTCACCTGAGCCGTCGCCGCATTGGCAGCCTGCGCACTCCAGCTTGCCGCCTGCGCCGCCTTGGCTGCCGCGTCACTTGCCTGCGTTGCCGCCTCGGTGGCGCGCGCCGCCGCCTCATGGGTGCGGGCGCGCTCTGCCGCCTCGGCCTCGCGCTGACGAGCGCGGTCCTCGTTCTCAAACTCGATATCGTCCTCAATCTCATCGCTCGGATTGAGCAGCTCGTCCAGACTCACACCATAGAGCTTGGCGAGCGAGATCAGGTTCTCGGTATCGGGCGAGCTCTCCGCACGCTCCCATTTACTAACCGCCTGGCGCGACAGCCCCAGCTTTCGCGCCAGCCCTTCTTGGCTAAAGCCCTTGCTGCGGCGAAGGTCGGCGAGCCGCTGCGCAGTTTCTACATTCATGGTTCCTCCTATGTGATGCCAGCCGTGCCGCCGGACCGTTTTTGTTCTTAAGGCGCCTTGCACAGTTAAAAATCTATCCGCCACCGCCAAAAGCATGCCACCTATTCTAGTGAGATTTTTGACAACTGGCGGTTGCGGGCACATATGAGCTGCGGAAATGTGTCCAAACAAAGCAATGAGCCGCAGCTCGGTTGTCCCCGTTGCGGCGTTAACGGTAGTATGGTCATACTGTTTATTCCGCACCGCCAACGGAGGGAGTTCCGCGCCGTGAACCGCGATTTCGCCTCATCGCTCATCCAGCTCAACAACACGTTCTATCGCGAGCACTCCGCCTCCTTTTCCGATACGCGCCAGGCCCCGTGGCCCGGCTGGGTGCGCACCATGGACATCGCGCTCGAACAGCTCGACGTCGCCACGATCGAGCATCCCGTCCGCGTCTTCGATCTCGCCTGCGGCAATATGCGATTCGAAAACTTTGCCGCCGGCGGCGCACTTGCCGCCAAGGGCGTCGACGGCGCAAACCCCTCGGCAGATGCCAGCTGCCCGTTTGAGTTCTATGGCGTCGACTCGTGTCAAGACCTGGCCATCGATGCACATGGCCACGCGCTGCGCATTCCCAACCTGCACTTCCAGGAACTCGACGTGCTCGACGCCCTCATGAAGCTCAACCCCGCCGAAACACCCGACGTGCTTTTCGACGCCCCGCTCGCTGACATCTCGGTCTGCTTTGGTTTTATGCACCACGTGCCGTCGTGCGAGTACCGCGTACGCGTGCTCGACGCCCTGGTGCGCCAGACGCGCCCAGGCGGCATCATCGCCATCAGCTTTTGGGAGTTTATGAACGACGAGCGCATGGCGCGCAAGGCCGTTCGCGCCGAGGCCCGCGCCGAGCTCACCCCGCCGTTTGAGGGTTACGATTCCGCGCAGTTTGAAGCCGGCGACCACCTCATCGGCTGGCAAAACGACCGCCATGCTTACCGCTATTGCCACCACTTTGACGATCAGCAGATCACCGACCTGGTGCGCGGCGTCCGTACGTTCTACAAGAGCGGCGAGGTCCCCGTGCGCGAGCTTGAGCGCTTCCATGCCGACGGTCGCAGCGGCGAGCTCAACCGTTATGTGATCCTCAAGCGCCTGTAGGCATCGACGACTCGCCGCCGAGCCGCATCGCATCTTTCGGGCAAGCTATACCCACCCTTTTTCAACCCATTGACGGAACGCGCAGCTATGCGTTCCATACTTATGACCAAGGAGCCTTATGGGAGCCGTCCACGTTCGCACGCCTAAGAACTTTGTGCTCGAGGAGCGCCTGGAGCGCTACGCCGATGCGATTGAGACGAACCCCGAGGCCTATGCCGGAGATTGGCGAAAGGCCTGTGCTCCCGCAGGCAGCAAGCCTTTCGAACGCCTTCACTTGGATCTTGGCTGTGGCAAGGGAACGTACCTTGTAGAACGCGCGGTCCACGAGCCAAACACCCTCTTTATCGGCATGGACCAGGAGCCCATCTGCATCGCCTATGCCGCGCAGAAAATCTGCGAGCAGGAGCTATCCAACGCACTCGTCCTGCCCCGAGGCGCTGCATCGCTGCCGCAGCTATTTGCCGCAAGCGAGCTCGACGCCATCACCATCAACTTTCCCACGCCGCAGCCCAAGGCCAAGTACGCCAAAAAACGACTCGTCCATGTCGACCATCTGATGCTCTACCGCCCGCTCTTTGCAGCCAGCGCCACCGTCACGCTGCGAACCGACAGCAAACCACTGCGCGACTACGCCCTGGGACAGTTTGCCGCGGCCGGCTACGACACACTTTGGGTAAGCGACGACGTTCGCCGCGACCATCCCGAGCATCCCGAGACCGAATATGAATGCCGCACGCGCGAGATGGGTGCCGTCGTCTATGGCATTTGTGCCACACCCGGCGCGCAGCCCAGCGATGAACAGCTCACGACGGGCCGCATGCAGGAGCAAAGCCTTGCCTGCTACCTGCCCGAAAACCTCGATGAGCTCACCTATGTACCTCTGGGCATGGAAGAGGCCGTCGAGAACTTTAAAAACCGCGCCCGCAAGGGCAAGAAGCGCTTACCGCAAGAGTCCTAGGGGCTTCTTATGGTCGCGGCGTCGGCAAACAAGCGCAAATAGGCGCCAGCGAACGACCCTCAAGCCTAAGTGAGTAGACTTTTTTGCAATAGCCAAGCACAACCCGCATAGCGAAACATAAAACCGCAGGTAGAGCCCTTGTGCAAAAGCCATGTGCTCGAGATATCGCAAAAAGTCTACTCACTTAGCTAACGACTACACCAAACGGCCGGGCAGAACGCCCATTTCCTGCATTTTCTCGCGCGCTGGCACCCCGCGCCGCCGCTACGCCATAATAGTTGGCGGACAAACGCGAGAGAAAGCAAACCACATGGCACAGACCACGACAGATACCACCGCCAGCACCGTCTCCGGCGCCGGGGCTGCCAGCTCATTCTCGGGCGGCACGGGAACCGAAGCCGAGTTTGGCTCGCTCGGTGCGCTCTCCCCCGCCTGGTGGGAGCCCGAGGATGGTAGCGAGCCCGAGCCATGGCTCACGCCCGATCAGGCCTTCGAACGCTTCTTTGAATGGACAAGCGACCGCGGCATTGAGCTGTGGGATCACCAAGAAGAGGCCCTCATGGATCTAGCCGCCGGTGACCATGTCATTTTGGGAACACCGACCGGATCGGGCAAGTCGCTTGTCGCGCTGGGCATGCTCTTTATGGGCATGGCGCAGGGCAAGCGCTGCTACTATACGGCTCCTATCAAGGCTCTGGTCAGTGAGAAGTTTTTCGATCTGGTACAGGTGCTCGGCCGCGATAACGTCGGTATGATCACCGGCGACACGCACATCAATACCAAGGCGCCCGTCATCTGCTGCACGGCAGAGATCCTTGCCAACGACGCGCTGCGCGAGGGCGAAGATGCCGATGTTGGCTGCGTCGCCATGGACGAGTTCCACTACTTTGCCGACCCCGACCGCGGTTGGGCCTGGCAGGTGCCGCTGCTCACCCTGCCTCACACGCAATTCATGCTCATGAGTGCCACGCTCGGCGATGTCACCGCGATCGCCGCCTCGCTCGAGGAACACACCGGCGCTACCTGCGACTTGGTCGTCGATGCCCCACGCCCCGTGCCGCTGAGCTACGACTACGTGACGACCTCGCTCGAGGGCACGGTAGAGCTCGCGATGCGTCGCGGCGAGGCCCCGCTCTACATCGTGCACTTTAGCCAGGATGCCGCCCTTGCGACGGCGCAATCCCTCGCCAACTTTGGCATTGCCAGCAAGGAGCAGCGCGAGGCCATCAAGGAAGCGGCCAAGAGCACGAGCTTCTCGACGGCCTTCGGCAAGATCCTCAAGCGCCTGCTTGGATGCGGCGTCGGCGTGCACCACGCCGGTATGCTGCCGCGCTATCGCCTCCTGGTCGAGCGCCTGGCGCAGCAGGGCCTGCTGCCCGTCATTTGCGGCACCGACACACTCGGCGTCGGCATCAACGTGCCCATCCACACCGTGGTCCTCACCGCGCTCACCAAGTTCGACGGCTACAAGATGCGTCGCCTGCGCGCCCGTGAGTTCCATCAGATCGCCGGTCGCGCAGGTCGCTCGGGCTTCGATACCGAGGGCATGGTCATTGCCGAGGCTCCGGAGCACGAGATCGAGAACGCCAAGCTCATGGCCAAGGCAGGCGACGATCCCAAGAAGCTCCGTAAAATTAAAAAGAAGAAGGCCCCCGAGGGCTTTGTCACCTGGAACAAGCAGACCTTTGAGCGCCTGATTGAGACGCAGCCCGAGACGCTCAAGCCGCGCCTTCGCATCACACACTCCATGGTGATTAGCGTGGTCGAGCAGGGCGGCGATGCCCGCGCCCGCGTGCACGACCTCATCGAGACGAGCCTGCAGACCCCCGAGGAAAAGGCCAAGCTCGAGGTTCGTGCCGACGAGATCTTCGCCACGCTCATCGATTCCGGCGTCGTCGTTCGCACCGAGGTGCCACTCGCGCCCGACGCCCCGACTGACGCCGCACCAGATATCGACTATGCACTGACGGTCGACCTGCCCGAGGACTTTGCGCTCGACCAGCCGCTCTCGCCGTTTTTGCTTGCCGCGCTGGAGCTGCTCGACCCCGAGAGTGAGACCTATACCATGGATCTGATCTCGATGGTCGAGGCTACGCTCGAGGACCCCAAGCAGGTATTGCGCGCACAGGAGCGCGCCGCGCGCGACCGCGCGATGGCCGAAATGAAGGCTGACGGCGTCGAATATGAAGAACGCCTGGAGCGCATCCAGGATGTCACCTACGAAAAGCCGCTCGAGGACTTGCTCGATGCCGCCTTCGACAAGTACTGCCAGGAAGTACCTTGGGCCAACGACTACCAGCTCTCGCCCAAGAGCGTCCTGCGCGACATGCTGGAGAGCGCGAGCGACTTTAAGGGCTATATCCAAAAGCTCGGCATCGCCCGCTCCGAGGGCATCCTGCTGCGCTACCTAGCCGAGGCCTACCGTTCCCTCGATCGCACCGTGCCCATTGAGAAGCGCGATGAGCGCTTGCGTGACATTATCTCGTGGCTCGGCTTTGTGGTGCGCTCGGTCGACTCGAGCCTGGTGGACGAGTGGGAGAACGCCGGCAACCCCGCTGCACTCGACGCCGCGCCGCCGCAGGGCATCGACGAGGTCGTGGCGGACCGTCGCGGCTGCACGCTGTTGGTGCGCAATGCGCTCTTCCGCCGCGTAACCCTTGCAGCCCGCGGACACGTGCGCGATCTGGGCGAGCTCGACGAGGACTGGGGCATGAGCGAGATCCGTTGGCAAAAAGCACTCAACGCTTACCACGAGCAGCACGAGGAAATCCTCACCGACGGAAATGCCCGCAGCGCCGCGATGTTTACCATCGACGAGAGCGACGAGAAGACCGCGCACGTATGGCACGTGCACCAGATCTTTGCCGACGAGGATGGCGACCACGATTTTGGCATCATGGGCGATGTCGATCTGGACGCAACGCAAGACGGCGGCGAGGTCATCTTCAAGAACTACCGTGTCGGCTTTATCGAGGACCTGCTCGAGAACTAGTCGAACATACTGGAACGAAACAAGCGGGGCCGCTGGCAACATCGCCAGCGGCCCCGCTTTTGCACTATCCGCTATGCCCTACTCGGCATCCTCGACCTCATACGAATCCGCCTCGGCTGGCTCATCGTTTGTCTCTGTCGCAGCCCCGCGCGCCTCGTCAAACGCCGCCTTCATGGTCTTGTTGCCCCACGTGAGCTTGCGAATGGTAAGATCGTCGGCCTTCTTGTTGGCCAGGCGCAGGTTGTTCTCGGAAGACAGCAACGCCTCCTTGGTTTTCTGCAGATGGCTAATCGTCTTGTCGATCTCATCGATTGCCGTTTGGAACTTGCGGCTCGCGATCTCGTAGTTGCGGCCGAAATCGTTCTTGAACTTTTCCATCTTGGCTTCGAAGTTCGTGACGTCGATGTTCTGCTGCTTGTACTCCGCCAGCTCCTGCTTATAGCGCAGCGAACCCATGGCGGCGTTGCGAAGAAGTGTAATCATGGGAATGAAAAACTGTGGGCGAATCACGTACATCTTCTCGTAGCGATAGCTCACGTCGACTATCCCTGCGTTATAGAGCTCGCTCTCGGGCTCGAGCAGCGTGCAGAGCACCGCGTACTCACAGCCTTTCTGGCGACGATCGTGATCGAGTTTCTTAAAGAAGTCCTCGTTTTTATGCTTGGTCGCGGTCTCATCGTTCTCGTTTTTCATCTCGAACATAATCGAAATGACCTCGTTGCCGCTCGCGTCGCACTCACGAAAGATGAAGTCGCCCTTGGTGCCCTCGGATGCATCGTTGTCTTTCTCAAAATACGCGTTGGGAAACGCCGTCATGCGCAAGCGATTGAACTCGGTCTCGCAATGCTGCTCGAGCGACTCGCCAACCATCTTGGTGGACAAGCGCACCTTCATGTCCTTAAGGCGCTCAATCTCTTCGTCCTTGTAGCGGATCAGCTCGTCACTCGCGCGTTTGGCCTGAGCAAGCTCGAGTTCATGGGCCGCCTTGGCCTGCTCCTCGCGAGAATCGCGCACCGCCAGCTCGCTCGTCAGTTTGGCACGCGCCTCATCGCGCTCTCGCTCCGCCGCGGCGACCGCCTTCGACAGCTCCATTTTTGCAGAAAGTTCTTGCTCACGAAGCTGTGCACGAAGGCCCTCGGCCTCGCGCTCGGACTGAGTCTTAGCATTCGAGAACTTCTCGCGCACTTCTGTCTGGTAATCGGAAAGCTTACGATTCGCTTCGTTTTGCGCAGCCTCGAGCTTACGCTGTGCCTCGGCCGCAGCAGTTGCGAGTGCCATTTCTTGAGCCTTATCTGCGGCGGCAAGCTTTGCCTGCAACTCCGCAATCTGAGCATCGCGCGCGGCGAGGTCATTTTGAGTCGCATTGCGCACCGCGGCTTCGGCAAGCTTTGCTTCGTCATCTTTGCGCCCCAACTGCGCACGCAAATTGTCGATCTCGCGCTGAAGCTCGGCGTTCTCCTTTTGAGCGTCGGCACGGGCTTCAACCGCCGCACGCTGGCTTGCGCTCTCGCGCTCTGCGGCAGCGCCCTCGAGCTTGGCGCGCAGCTCGGCGAGCTCAGCATCGCGCTTGGCGACTTCTTGCGCCAGTTTCTGATCCGCAGTGTTCTTCTGCTCGACAAGCTGAGCGTTGCGCTGAGACTCTGCCTGTTGCAAGGCAGCCGACGAACGCGAGCGTTCAAGCTCCAGTGCCTGCTCGCCCTCGCGCTGAACCGCCTTCACACGCTCATCCAGGTCGCGCGAAAACTCGGCATCGCGCACCTGCTTAACAATATCCGCATAGCCAGACGCATCGACCTTAAAGACTTCGCCACAATGCGGGCACTTGATCTCATTCATAGCAGCTCCTCGATGAACGCAAATTTCGACCGCCTACACTCTACCGCGCTGCACGGACAAAAAAGGCGCCGCCGCCATAATGGCAACGGCGCCGGAACCACCGCAAAGGTGCCTATCCCTATTGTGGTGGTTCTGGCGCCCTATAGCCCAAAGAAGCTAAGAATCTGGTCGCGGCTTACGGGCTTGTACTCGTTGGCGTCGAGGCCGACATCGTAGCGAAAGATAGGACGTTCGCGGTCGCGATTGCGCACGTTGGTGCGGTCTCCTCTGCTGTGGATATGCCCGTGTAGCATGATGGCACCACGCGCCTTACCATTCCAGCTGAGCATGGGGTAATGGCTCATCACCAGACGATGGCCCTTGGCATAGCCGGGAGCAACCTCCAGGTAATCGCGCACGTCTTCCCAAATTTGCGGGGCGTCGGGATCTTCCCAGTCGCCGTCATGGTTACCGCAGATGAGCGTCACATTCTTGCATTCGATACGCTCGCGCAGGTGCACGGCGTCCGCTAGGGGCAAACGATAGGTAAAGTCTCCCAAGATATAGAGACGGTCGTCCGCCGCCACGCACTCATTAATGGCATCGGTGACCCTGCGGTTCATCTCCTCGACCGAATCAAACGGTCGATCCATATCGTGCAAGATATTCGTATCGCCCAGGTGTAGGTCGGCGGTAAACCACATCATCGTCTATGCCCTCATTTCGCAACGCGTCAAACTGGTGCTAAGTATACAGACACAGCGATGCGGCGGTTAGCCAAAGAGCCCGCCGAACAGTCCGCGGCGGCGCTTGTCTTGCTTTTTCGAAGCGTCACCCTGAGTTTTCTTGTCCTGCCGTTTCCTACGGCCCTGCTCCAACTCATCGTCATCGAGTAGCATATCCCATTCAAACGGATCATCCGTCAAATCGAACAGGTCATCGTCGTCAAACATGGCAGCTTCCCTTACCGATTAGCGAGCATCCACCACATAGAGGCCAACGCGCACCTGATGCCACGGGCTGCGCTCGGGAGCAACCTGTTGCACGCGGGCCTCAAATACGTCCTCGTGGCCGTAATACATCATCAAGGACAGCGGGCCGACCTCGTTTCCCGGAACATAGCCAAGCTTGGTGTTGCCGTAATAAATCGCAACCGCCTCAGGGTCATGGGGATTATCGCGCTCGGCACACAGCGTCAGCTTATCGCCCGCTTTAAGATCGCCCAAGACCAAGGCGCCATCGGCATACTGAAATCCTGCAATGTGAAATGACAGAAGAACACGCGAAGGCTCGTACATAGCAGCTCCTCTAACGGCCGGATAAACCGGTGTGTAACCTTATTGAGAAGTCTACGAACTCGCGCGGACACAAATTCGCCCCACCCGCGCCTTTTCGACCGTTTGTCGCTACACCATCTGATTCTAATGCACAAACATGCGCACGAACTTGTGCTTCCAGCTTGCGTAGGGCGCATACCGAAACGGCACGTCCGGCCACGTTGCCTTGTTCACGACGCTCTTCTTGTGGCTAAACGTATCGAAGCTCTCGCGGCCATGGTACTGCCCCATACCGCTCGCGCCCATGCCGCCAAAGCCCATATGGCTCGTAGCCAAGTGCATGATGGTGTCGTTGACGCAGCCGCCGCCAAAGGGCACGTAGCGCACAAAGCGCTGTTGAACCGTACGGTCCTGGCTAAAGATATACAGGGCCAGCGGCGTCGGACGATCCGTAATAAACGCTTCGGCCTCGTCTAGGCTCTCAAACGTCAGCACCGGCAAGATGGGGCCGAAAATCTCCTCCTGCATCACGGCGTCATCGGGGGTCACGCCGTCCAAAATCGTAGGCTCGATCTTGAGCGACGTCTCGCGCGCGGTACCTCCAAGCACGACCTTATCGGGATCGATCAGCCCGCGCGCACGCGCAAAATGCTTGGCGTTGACGATATGCCCGTAGTCCTCGTTATCGAGCGGATGCTCGCCAAACATACGGCGGGCCTCCTCCTTGATAAGGTCCAGCAGCTCGTCGTGCACGCGCGCATCGACCAACAGGTAGTCGGGCGCCACGCAGGTCTGCCCCACGTTGAGCCATTTACCAAAGGCGATACGCCGTGCCGCAACCTTCAAGTTTGCCGTCGCATCCACGATGCAGGGACTCTTTCCGCCCAGTTCAAGCGTCACAGGCGTAAGGTTTTTACTTGCGCGCTCCATAACGAGTTTGCCGACCGGAACGCTACCGGTAAAGAAGATCTTGTCCCAGTGCTCATCGAGCAGCGCTTCGTTCTCGGCGCGCCCGCCCTCGACAACCGTCACCAGGCGCGGATCAAATGCCTCTTCACAGATTTGCCTGAGCACCGCGCTCGATGCCGGAGCATAGGCGCTCGGCTTGATGACCACGGTATTGCCCGCGGCAAGGGCGCCAGCGAGCGGCTCGAGCGTCAGCAAAAACGGATAGTTCCAGGGCACCATGATGAGCGTGACGCCATAGGGCACGGTTTGCGTTTTGCACACGCTCACGGCGTTAGCGAGGTCGCACGGACGCAGGCGCGGACGACTCCATCGAACCACGTGAGCGATCTGATGTCGAATCTCGGAAAGCGATGTGCCAATCTCGCACATATAGGCCTCGTCATGCGACTTTCCCAAATCGGTCTTGAGCGCATGAGCGATATCGGCCTCGTGGGCCCGCACCGCATCGCGTAAACTCACGAGCGCGCGACGTCGAGCATCGACATCAAACGTGGCGTGCGTCTTAAAGTAGGCGCGCTGATCGCCGACGATGCGCGCAATTTCCTCGGTGTTCATGGCACCCTCCTAGTTCTCGTCCTCAAACATACCACCCGCGACGACCTCGTACATACGCTCGAGCTCCAAGCGGTCCATCAAAAGCGGAACGGGGTACAGCGGATTGGCCTCGGCATCGGCATGCGCCGCCATCTCGGGAATGTCGGAGCGGCGAATGCCCGAGACATATTTGGGGATTCCCAGGATCTCGTTCATGCGGTCGACCCAATCGAAAAAGGCCTCGGCCGCAAGACTATCCTGCGCGGTAGCCGGCGCAATGCCCGCCATGCGAGCAAGATCGGCAAGCTTGGGGGCGGCGGCGTCACCATAAGCGCGAAGCATGTGCGGCAGGATGATCGCGTTGGCCAAACCGTGCGGAATTCCGTATCGGCCGCCCAGACTGTGCGCGATGGCATGCACATATCCGACATAGGAGCGGGTAAACGCAACGCCCGCCTTATACGCCGCCGAAAGCATATTGCGACGAGCGCGCATGTCGTCACCATGCTCATAGGCCTCGAGCAAATTGTCGTGGATAAGCTGCACCGCCTGTCGCGCCATCTTGCGCGTATAGGGCGTGGTGCTTCGCCCGATAAAGGCCTCAACGGCATGCGTCAGGGCGTCCATGCCCGTCTGCCCCGTAATGGAAGCGGGCAAGCCGCACGTAAACTCGGGGTCGTGGACTGCAAAACGCGGGATGAGCACAAAGTCGTTAATGGGGTATTTGTAGTGCGTCCCGTCATCGGTAATTACCGCCGCAAGCGTGACTTCGCTTCCCGTACCGGCGGTAGTGGGAACGGCGATGAGCAGCGGCAGGCGACGATGAATCCGCAGCAGGCCGCGCATCTTGTTGATGGGCTTGTTTGGCTGCGCAATGCGTGCGCCCACGCCCTTGGCACAGTCCATGGCCGAGCCACCGCCAAAGCCGATAATGGCCTGGCAGGCGCTCTCTCGATACAGGGACGCCGCTTCTTCCACGTTTGAAACCGTGGGGTTTGCACGCGTTTCGGCATAGACCGTAACGCCAATCCCCCTGGATGCGAGCGCCGTCTCGAGCGGTGCCGTGAGCCCCAGACGGGCAATGCCGGGATCCGTCACGATAAGGACCTTCTGGATCGAGCGCTTTTGAAGCACCGCGGGCACATCCTCGGCATGCTCTAAAATGCGCGGCTCGGTATAGGGCAGGATCGGCAATGCAATGCGAAAAACCGTCTGATATGTTCGGCACCAGGCACGACGGGCTAGATGCATAAAGGAAACTCCTTCATTTGTTGATAGGTCAACATTTGCTCGCCCGATTGTACTCAGCGGCGGTCAAAGACGGCCTGCCAATCGTTAATCAATCAACATCTTCATATCTCAAAATTGTTTTATTAAAAATCATTCCTAATAGGCTTCACATTTGGTTGCATTTATGGATAATAGAACTCGTCAAGACGCACGTCCGGAGAGGGCCCTTACGGGACCGGACGAGCGCGCAATCGCCATCGATCGAAAGGATCGAATCATGAAGTTTGTTTGCCCCGTTTGCGGTTATGTGGAAGAGTTCGACGGCGACCAGCTGCCCGAGGATTTTAAGTGCCCCCAGTGCGGCGTTCCCGGTTCTCGTTTCCTGAAGCAGGAGGAGGGCCAGCTCGAGTGGGCCGCCGAGCACGTCGTGGGCGTCGCCAAGATGGAGGGTGTCTCTGAGGACATCGTTGCCGACCTGCGCGCCAACTTTGAGGGCGAGTGCTCCGAGGTCGGTATGTACCTGGCCATGGCTCGCGTCGCTCATCGCGAGGGCTATCCCGAGATCGGCCTGTACTGGGAGAAGGCTGCCCACGAGGAGGCCGAGCATGCCGCCAAGTTCGCCGAGCTCCTGGGCGAGGTCGTGACCGACTCCACCAAGAAGAACCTCGAGATGCGCGTTGAGGCCGAGAACGGCGCCACCGCCGGCAAGACCGATCTTGCCAAGCGTGCCAAGGCCGCCGGCCTCGATGCCATCCACGACACCGTGCACGAGATGGCTCGCGACGAGGCCCGCCACGGCAAGGCTTTCGCCGGCCTGCTCAAGCGCTACTTTGGCTAAGCCAAACGCCTGAGACATAACCTCAAGCTCGATGAGGCCCGGACCGTATTGGTTCGGGCCTTTTTCGTGCCTCATGAACTTGTTAACGCCCTGAAATAGGACCGCCTTCGGCATCGGCTTCTCGTCAAAAACTAAGTGAGTAGACTTTTTGGAACTTGCCGAGCACGCCATCCATATTGCTTTATAAAGCCGCAGGTAAATGACTTGTTGCAAAACGGCTTGGTCGCCAAAGTGCCAAAAGTCTACTCACTTAGAACCGCAGCCGTCCACGATCGAGCCATTTTGTGTCTAACGGGCATCTTTCCGTCGATTACTCCCAATTTTGTCCAGTCAACGAATAGTTCAGACCTGAGTAATGTCTCAGCCCTTTGCTCATCTGAGCTTTTATCACGATATTCAGCATCGAGCATCCTGCATACGGCCTTAACGATCGCGCGGAATCTATCCTCATCCGATATCTGTCTGTGTGTCAGGAGAAGCACATCGTAGCCCATGGCCTGAAGGGCCGTCATGCGGTCAGCGTCACGCAAGCCATCCCCTGCGCGTCCGTGCGAGGCCTTTCCCTGACATTCAATGGCCACCTGTCGCCTGCCGTCCGGCGAAGACAGAAGTATGTCGATATATACACGGGACTTTCCCACAATCGCTCGAGCACTTGTGCTTAGCATCACTTCAACATTAAGCTCTATGTCGCAAAAGCCTTCGCCTCCCAGGGATCGCGGCAGTGCAAGTAGCAAATACGCCTCGACCTCAAAAGGCGACGCGGCACCCAATGGAACGAGTTGCGACACCGTCCTAAATCTATTGCCGTAACGTATCCCGCAAACATCTGAACAAAAACGGTCAAGGTCTCCGCCTAAAACCAAAGCGTCTCGACGCCATAAATTTGAGGCGGTGCCGTCCTCGGACGGGCAGCGCACCCAACCGAACGTTGTCGAGATCGCGCCCGAATCAATTGCACGCGAAAGCTCCGCCTCAAGTGCCGCAGGCAGAGCGCACACCGCAAACAAGCCACACATCTCCGCCAATACCAAAAGAAGCTGAAGATCCGTCAGATGCCGTGACATGATGAATGCCGTCAGTAGAGGAGACGTAATCAAAAATCCATGCTCCGTTTCCAGCACGGATTCCCTGGGGAGCTCACCAAGAAACAGCCGCTGCCTAATGCTGGCAGGACAAGTCCGTTTGTTTCTCGTCCGAACCAATGTATGCAACGGAAAACCGAGCGCGACCGCAGCCGTCGGGTTGCGGGCGAGATCATATCGCTGCCGGTCTTCTTCCGGTCGTGGAAGCGACGGACACAAAGCGCGGACTTGAGGAGGCAAACGCCAGTACCTAAAAGCCGATATGTCACAAAGTAGATCCTTCATAGGCACAGGAGAACACGAATTTCAACCCAGTCAGTCACGCATTGGCGCGAACGCACCAAAAATGGCGCCGAACGGACTGCCAAGTTTTCAACAGCCCTCCCCAACTGGCCAAAAGCTTGTCGAGAGCTGGACGAAGCCCTGTTGAAAACCCCATTTTTTTCTCATGCAGAAGCTTTACGCGGCAAGTGAGTAGACTTTTTTTGAACATTCCGAGCAGGCCGGTCTTCCTGCTTTTCAAAACCGCAGGTAGATAGCTTGTTACAAAACTGCCTGGTCGCCAAAGTGCTAAAAGTCTACTCACTTAGATTGCAGAGTGCCCCCCATTAGCTGCAATTCCAAGGTAGTTAGTACTTTTGGACTCAGGTCGTCATACTGGACAAGAATATGAGTTGAGTTTTCAGGGGCAGATGCGCCATCGGCACACCAAAAACAGTCACCGATATCGATAAAAGGGATGCTCGAGCGCGTGAGGGCCCGTGCAAAAGTGCTTCCGCCCGTTCCGCGCTCCGCAACCACGGTGCAGTAAAGGCCCGCGTCTGCATGCTCGATCGAGACCTCTCCTGCCGGAAATACTTTCCGCACAAGCACCATCAGGCCATCACGCGCCTCGCGAGCACGAACGCGCACGCGGTTCACATGTCGCTCGTAATCACCCGATTCCAGCAAGCGAGCCAATGCAACTTGATCTATAGAGCTAACCGACGAGGCGTAAAAACCAAGGTCGCGCCTAAACCGCTCCATCAGCTCGTCGGGCAGCACCATGTACGCTAGGCGCAACGCCGATGACAGGCTCTTCGAAAACGTATTGGTGTAGATAACCGACTGGGCGGCATCGATCGACGCGAGTGCG
The DNA here is from genome assembly GCA_902489665.1 of uncultured Collinsella sp. Taxonomy (GTDB): domain Bacteria; phylum Actinomycetota; class Coriobacteriia; order Coriobacteriales; family Coriobacteriaceae; genus Collinsella. The sequence continues at coordinate 65,982 of CABUAT010000001.1, forward strand.
GGGATCGGCTTGCCGGCAAGGCGGAACTCACAATCAAAGTCATCTTCGATGAGATATCGACCCGGCCGTTCGGCAGCCCAGCTCAGCAGCGCATATCGACGCGCGATGCTCGTCACCAGGCCGGTTGGATATTGGTGAGACGGCATCAGGTGAAGGACATCGGTCCCAGTTTTCTGCAGAGTGCTCAGGTCGACGCCGTCATCATCCAACGGGATATGCCGAACTTTGCAACCCATGGCCTGATAGATGCGCGTCAGGCGCAAATAGCCCGGGTCCTCAACGGCATACACCTTGTCGGCTCCAAGCAACTGAACCAACATAGTATCGAGCAGCTGGGCACCTGCACCGATAACGATGTTGTTGGGGTCGACATTCATACCCCTTGTCCCGCGCAGATGGTGAGCAATTGCGCGTCGCAGCCGAGCGGTGCCCTGCGCCGGTGCGGGCGAAAAGATTTCGCGCTCGTCTTCGGATGCCAGCGTCGCCCGTAGCGCACTTTGCCAAAGCCGCGCCGCCTCCAAAGCGGAAGGAGAAAGTGCATCGAACAGCTCAACCTGTCCGTTGACATCATGCGCGCTGGGACCCGCAGAGGCGGCATCTCGGTCGATGTCCTCCGCAGCTGAAGCCAAAACCGGTGCATCCGGAAGCTCGCAAGCGTAGTAGCCACGACGCGGCATTGAGCAAATATAGCCCTCAGCGAGTAACTGGCTATATGCATTCTCGATGGTAATGACACTGATTCCCAGATGACTGGCAAAGGCGCGCTTAGACGGAAGATGCTCCCCCGCCGCAATACGTCCAGCAACAATATCATCTCGAATTTGCTGATAAACATACTCATAGAGCGATGCCTCGCCACGTTTTTCCAAATTGTAGTCAAGCATGAGTTTGCCACCTGACCTTATCGAGCTGTTCAATCTGATATTAAGCTGATCTTATTATTATCTCGAAAACTGAGTATTTTGCCATACCCAGCTCCCCGATAGGATGTTCCGTCAAACAATGCACATGCCAACCAAGGGAGCAACCATGGCAGAACAGACCAGCAAGGCCGATCGCGTCAAACTCAATCGCGAACTCGCACAGATGCTCAAGGGCGGCGTCATCATGGACGTCACCACACCCGAGCAGGCGCGCATCGCCGAGGAAGCGGGCGCCTGCGCCGTCATGGCACTCGAGCGCATTCCGGCCGACATCCGCGCCGCAGGCGGCGTCTCGCGCATGAGCGACCCCAAGATGATCAAGGGCATCCAAGAGGCCGTCTCCATCCCTGTTATGGCCAAGTGCCGCATCGGTCACATTGTCGAGGCGCAGGTCCTGCAGGCCATCGAGATCGATTACATCGACGAGTCCGAGGTTCTCTCCCCTGCCGATGACGTCTATCACATCGACAAGACCCAGTTTGATGTGCCGTTTGTCTGCGGCGCCCGCGATCTGGGCGAGGCGCTGCACCGTGTTGCCGAAGGTGCCACGATGATTCGCACCAAGGGCGAGCCGGGCACGGGCGACGTCGTTCAGGCCGTGCGCCACATGCGCAAGATCCAAAAGCAGATCCGCGACGTTGTTGCCCTTCGCGACGACGAGCTCTTTGAGGCAGCCAAGCAACTGCAGGTTCCGGTCGAGCTGGTGCGCGAGGTCCATGCCACGGGAAAGCTTCCCGTCGTGAACTTTGCCGCTGGCGGCGTGGCAACCCCGGCCGATGCTGCGCTGATGATGCAGCTGGGTGCCGAGGGCGTCTTTGTCGGCTCGGGCATCTTTAAGAGCGGCGACCCCGCCAAGCGCGCCGCCGCCATCGTTAAGGCTGTGGCTAACTTTACCGACGCCAAACTCATCGCCGAGCTTTCGGAGGACCTGGGCGAGGCCATGGTCGGCATCAACGCCGACGAGATCGAGATCATCATGGAGGAGCGCGGGCGCTAGTCCAGCAGAAAGGATCACACATGAGCGATTATGCAGACCAAACGGTCGCCGTGCTGGCGGTCCAAGGCGCTTTTGCCGAGCACGAGGCGAGGCTGTCCGAGCTGGGCACACGTTGTATTGAGTTGAGGCAGGCGGCCGATTTGAAGCAGGACTTTGACCGTCTGGTACTTCCCGGCGGCGAGTCTACCGTTCAAGGGAAGCTGCTTGATGAGTTGGGCATGCTCGAGGAGCTTCGTGCCCGTATCGTTGAAGGCATGCCCGTCCTGGGCACCTGCGCCGGCCTGATTCTGCTGGCTCACGACCTTGCCGCCCACGACGATAAGGGCACGCCGCGTTTGGCAACCATGGATGTACTTGTCGAGCGCAATGCCTACGGCAGGCAGCTCGGCAGCTTTCGAACCAAGGGGCAGGTATCCGGCATCGACGGTGAAGCGCCACTGACGTTCATCCGCGCGCCCCGCATCGTCGAGGTCCACGGCGACGCCAAGGCCTTAGCGAAAGTCGACGGCCGTATCGTCGCCGCCCGTCAGGGCAACCAGCTCGGCGTAACCTTCCACCCCGAACTCGACGAAGACACCCGCCTCCACGAACTGTTCCTACAAATGTAGGCAAAGTAGAACGAGCGTGGATTTTCGGACACATAACAAATGAGAGTGGATAATCTCCCACTTTGAACTTGGATGCAGGCTCAAACCGGGAGATTATCCACTCTCATGCTATGTAGTCGTTGGGGACGCTCTTAAACGACTAGACAAAACTATAGGAACACCCAATGACTACTTTGGACCATGACGGCGCCGCAGGTAGAGGACGAACAGCGAGCGCCCGTCAGAGCGAACAAATTGGCATGAAAAGAGGACGGCATAGACCTTCTGGTCATGCCGTCCTCTTTGAATGACAAGTTGTCGCTCTGGTGGGCGCGCAGCGTCAAGTGGTTACGGCGTTTGGTAAAACGCCGTAACTAAAAACGGTTGCCGCGGAAGCCGCCGCCGTTGCGGCCGCCACGGTCGCCACCGCGACCGCCGCGGTCGTTACCGCGGTTGCCGCCAAAGCCGCCACGGTTGCCGCCGCGGTCGCCATAGCCACCACGGTTGCCGCCAAAGCCGCCGCGACCGCCACGGTCGCCGCCACGGTCACCAAAGCCGCCACGGCCGCCGCGATCGCCACCGCGACCGCCACGGTCACCGCCACGGCCACCGCGATCGCCAAAGCCGCCGCGACCGCCACGGTCACCGCCACGGCCACCGCGATCGTCACGACCGCCGCGAGGACCGCGGTCCTCGTCCAGGCCCATGGCGACGAGCGGAGCAATGACCTTATCGAGAGCGGCCATCAGCTCGGTGGCCTCCTCGTAAGAAAGCTCGGGCAGGAGCTTCTCCTTCTTGTTGGCAAGCTCGACCAGGCCCTCAGCGGCATCCTCGGCAGCGAAGACGACAATCTTGCGCATATCGCCCTCGGCGTCGTCGATTCGGCCGACCAGATCGGCAGCCTCGGCCTCGGCCATCAGGCCATCGAGCTCACGAAGGCGCATGCCCAGCAGGTCAGACATTTCCTTCTGCTCCATCTTGGGCTTGAGGTCAAGAAGCTTGATGGCGCGCTCGATGTTCGCCATGCGCTCGGCCTTGGCCTCCTCCTCCTTGGAAATAGCAAAGCGACGGCTACGCAGCAGGCGGGCGGCCTTCTGCATCTTGTCCATCAGCTCTTCGTCATCGTAATCAACGGCGGCCTCGACAACCTCGGCCTCCTCCTCGGCGGAAACCTCGTCAGCAGCCTCAACCTTGGCAGCTTCGGTCTCCACGGTCTCGACTGCCTCGACCTCGGCAGCCACGGTCTCGTTCTCGGTCTCGTTCATGATCTCTTCGTTCTCAGACATGAGACTCCTTCTTGGCCCTCTCGGGCATCATCGCCCCATTCGCGGGGCCCGTCGCGCACTCTTTGCGCTTTAAACATTCATGCCTCTCGGCAAAACGTCCATTAGTTTATGTTGTCGCCATCCAATCTAGCTGCAGAATCTATGTGTACACATTAATGCGACATGTGTGACTCGCGACGAGCGTACACCAGCGACGCCACGAACCCGACCACGGCAATTACAGCCGCCACACGCACGGCAGCTGCAAATCCAATCGCCTGGGCAACGTCGGTCGCAACGCCAGCCGCACCGGCAGTCGCCGCAGAACTCGAGAGCAGACCGATAAACAGCGACGGGCCAAACGATGCGGCAATCATATTCCACGTGTTAAGCAATGCCGTTCCGTGAGGATGTTCAGCGGCGGGTAGCGTCTCCAAGCCGGCCGTTTGCGAGGGGCTCAGCACCAAACCGACTCCGGCATACACCACAACGGTCAGTGCCACGACGACGCCGATGTTCATGCTTGCCGCCGTCATCGAGATGGCAGTCTGCCCCACGGCAATCAGGGCAAAGCCGACCGGCAGCAGCGGCCATGCGCCACGGGCGTCCATCACGCGTCCGCCCACAATCGAGGTCACGGCGTTGCAGGCAATTGCTGGCAAAATGAGCAGGCCCGCAACAAGTGCGGTCATGCCGTATGCGCCCTCAAAATAGAGCGGCAACAAAACGCTCATCGAGAACGTCGTCGTCATCGACACCACCACGAGCAGGCACGCAGGCCAAAAACGAACGCTCGCCATAGGACGCACGTTAAGCACCGGATGCTCGAGCTTAAGCTGGCGGGCCGCAAACAGGCCGAGCAGCACAATGGCAGCGAAAAGCGTCACGATGCCGGCAATCAGATTGGTCGAGAACTCGCCTACGGAATACACAAATGCCGTAATGCCGGCGGCGAGCAAAACAACCGACAGAATATCAAGCGTGGTGTTCAAGCGCTCTCCGACATTCTGAACGAGCTTTACGCCCGCCGCAGCGACCGCAATACCGCCCACCAGCGGCACTACGAACACCGCCCTCCAGCCAAATAACGTGCACATAAAACCGCTAATCACGGGTCCAAACGCCGGCCCTAGCGTAATGCAGGCGCCGCCCAGGCTCAGATACAGACCGAGCTTCTCGCGCGGGGCGCAAGACAGCACCACGTTCATCATGAGCGGGAACAAGATGCCCGATCCCGCAGCCTGCAAAATACGACTTGGCAGCAAAACGCTAAACGACGGAGCGACCAGGCACAGGACTTCGCCGGCGACCATGCATCCGCATGCGAAAAACAGCAGCTTGCGCGTCGAGAAACGGCCGGACAGGAAGGCCATGATGGCCGTAAAAATCGACGTCACGATCATGTAGCCCGAGACGAGCCACTGTGCCGTGGTGGCACTCACCGAAAAGGCCGCCATAATGTCGTGCAACGCCACGTTAATGATGTTCTCGTTAAACGCGGCAACAAAGGCTGCAATATACATTACGACGAGAATCGCCGCAGTGGCCGATGGCGTTACTTGAACTTGTTGCTGAGATTTGCTCCCCATGCATTTCCTTCCTCTTGGAACGACAGTCGCATCGCCCCAGAGGGACAGTCCAGGGCGAAAAATGAGCCCTAGACTTACGCCAGACGCCGTACACGACGAATCTGGCAACATGGTCCAACATCGAAAGATTGTAACGCGGACGCACAGCTTTCCTTCCGCGCTATTATTAAAAGTCCACGAAAGCATAAGACATGAGGAGCCCGCCATGATTAAACCCATCATGAAGTCCGAGTTCTTTTTGCGTCTGCCTTCCGAAGACGCGGGACCCGACGATGCCGCAACCGGGCAGGATCTCCTGGATACACTCCACGAGCATGAGCGCGAGTGCGTGGGCCTCGCCGCCAACATGATCGGCGTGCGCAAACGCATCATCTGCGTAAAGGACGGCAACAGGACACTCCTGATGTACAACCCTCAAATTCTTGAGCAGGTCAATGCCTATCAGACGAGCGAAGGATGCCTCTCGCTCGTCGGCGAGCGTCCCTGTACCCGTTATCGCCGCATTAAGGTTGAGTATTTGGACGAGGACTTCGTCCACCGCATCAAAAACTTCTCGGGCTACACCGCCGAGATCATCCAACACGAAATCGACCACTGCAACGGGATTGTTATTTAGTTCCGCCGATTCAAGAAAGCTCCCTGCAGCAAAACAACTGCAGGGAGCTTTTCATAGTGCGGAGTTTCTATCCCCTACGACTGGCGATAATGATCGAAGAAGTCGGCGAGGTCTTCGAGGGACTCTTTGAGTACTTCCATGCGCGGCAGGTACACGATACGGAAGTGGTCGGGCTCAGCCCAGTTGAAGCCGCCGCCACGCGTGATCAGGATCTTCTTCTCGTGCAGCAGGTCAAGGGCGAACTGCTCGTCATCGGTGATGTTGAACTTCTTTACATCCATCTTGGGGAAGATGTAGAACGCCGCACGCGGCTTAACTACCGAGATGCCGTCAATCTTGCTGAGTGCCTCATACACAAAGTTGCGCTGCTCGTAGACACGGCCGCCGGGACGGATGTAGTCGTTAACGGACTGATGGCCACCGAGTGCCGTCTGAACGATCGACTGAGCCGGCACGTTGGAGCACAGGCGCATGTTGGAAAGCATGTTGATGCCCATGATGAAGTCGCTCATGCAGCGCTGGTTGCCCGAGAGCACCATCCAGCCAATACGATAGCCCGCAATCATGTGCGACTTGGAAAGGCCACTAAAGGTAACGCAGGGCAGGTCGGGGGCGAGCGAGGCAATCGAGACGTGCTCGTAGCCGTCCATGCACAGGCGGTCGTAGATCTCATCGGCAAAGATCATCAGCTGATGCCTGCGTGCAACCTCGACGATGCCCTCGAGCACCTCGCGCGGATAGACGGAACCCGTGGGGTTGTTGGGGTTGATGATGACGAGGGCCTTGGTCGCGCTCGTGATCTTGGACTCCATATCCTCCAGGTCGGGATACCAATCCGCCTGCTCATCGCACAGATAGTGCACAGGATGACCGCCGGCAAGGGTTGCGCACGCCGTCCAGAGCGGATAGTCGGGGCTGGGGATCAGAATCTCGTCGCCATTGTCGAGCAGCGCGTTCATCGAAAGCTGAATGAGCTCGGACACGCCGTTGCCCGTGTAGATATGCTCCATCTGAACGTTGGGCAGGCCCTTGATCTGCGAATACTGCATGATCGCCTTGCGCGCGGAGAACAGGCCACGCGAGTTGGAATAGCCTTCGCAGTCGGGCAGCTGCTGGCGCATGTCCTTGATGACCTCATCGGGCGTGCGGAAACCGAAGGGCGCCGGGTTACCGATATTGAGCTTGAGTATGCGCTCACCCTCGTCCTCCATACGGGCGGCCTCGTCGACGACGGGACCGCGCACGTCATACAGGACGTTATCGAGCTTGGTGGATTTAGAAAAAGTACGCATGGTGGTGCTCCTTGCAATTTGAGCTGAGGGATGGGGTTCGGGTTTGGAATCGTTGCGGGGTGATGATGCCTCGCCTTGATCGGCGTCGCCGGCAAGCAGCCAGGTAACATCGACCTCCAAAATACGGGCGAGCAGCTCAGCCACATCGCGCCGCGGGATCGTCTTGCCGCTCACATATTGGCTCATCTGACTCTTGCCGAGTTTTTTGCCGAGCATCTCCGATGCGCGGATCACGTCCGACTGGCGAACGTCGCGATCGGACATAGCCTGTCGCAGGCGATCGCTAAACGTCTCTTGGGCCACTAGAACCTCCTTGCTGGCAAAGTTCAATTTATAGAACACGAATTGAACCATGGTTCAATTTAGCAAGCAGTATAACGCGGCGCTTCATTCGAAAGTTCAATTTCATAAGAAAATGTATCGGACTCCGGGATCTGCCCAAAGCAAACAATGGCGTGTACACGTTTAGAGGTATTCGAGAAAACGGGCGGCGGCAAGCGAAACGTCGGCCGTTCGATATATGGCATTGATCTGCCGATGGGGATGTCCCTCGAGCGAACGCACGGCAACATCGAACTGACAACGGCGCAAGATGAGCGCGGGAAGAATGCTCACGCCCAGACCGTCCTCGACCATGGCCATAATCGCATAGTCATCCCAGGTCGACAGTTTTGAGCGCACCGTCAGGCCCGCGCGGCGAAACAGCGGCGTAATCTCGTCGTCGCCACCGCGTTCCAGCAGAATAAACTGCTCGTTGGCCAAATCGGCAAGGGAAACGACCTCCGCGGTGGCAAGCGAGGAGTCCGCTGGCACCACGGCCATCAGCTCGTCTTGCACCAACGGCCGCGACGCCATGCCGGCGCCGCGTGGCTCACGCGGAATAAAGCCCAGGTCGCAGCGGCCTTCCGCCACCCATTGCTCTATCTCGGAGTAATCACCCATCAACAGCTCGTAATCAACGTCCGGATGATCGGCGCGAAACCGCGCGATCACCGGCGGCAGCACATGGGTCGCCACACTCGAAAACGTACCGATACAGATCTTGCCACGCATGAGCCCTCGCATCTCGTCCACGCGTCGCTGCAGGCGGCCAAACTCTTCGCATAACGCCTCGACCGCCGGCATGACCTGCCGCCCGTCGGCAGAAAGCACCACGCCCTCGCGGCTTCTATCGAGCACTTTAAAGCCCCAGTCGGCCTCAAGGTCGCCCACCATGCGGCTCACGCCCGACTGCGAATAGTTCAGCCGCTCTGCAGCACGCGTAAAGCTGCCGGCACGTACCGTCTCGAGCAGCACTTGCATCTTTTGGATATTGGTCTCCATAGCACGTCCCCACCATTGCATGAGTATTTGTCATGTCATCCATGCATTATATTCGCTTTTCTTCTAAAGCCAGTTCACCCATAGTGAACATGCTCGGATATAGAGGAGATGTCAGTGCATGAACAACGGACTGTTTACGTACCTAGCAGCATTGCTATTGTTTGGCTCCAACGGCATCATCGCCGCTGCCATCGCGCTGCCGAGCTCCGATATCGTGCTCTTGCGCACGTTTTTGGGCGCGCTCTCACTCGTTGTCATACTCGTCACTACGCAACGCCATAAGTTGCAGGCGCCATCTCGCCCCCGCGAAGCCGCAGCCCTCCTCCTCTCGGGAGCCGCACTGGGCGCCAGCTGGATTTTTCTGTTCCGCGCCTACCAGACGATCGGCGTCGGCATATCCTCGCTGCTGTACTACTGCGGCCCTATCATTGTCATGGCGCTCTCCCCGCTCATCTTTGGCGAAAAGCTGACCGGCGCTAAAATCGCCGGGTTTATCGCCGTCGCCTGCGGCGCCTTCCTCATCGCGGCCCAAGGCCTCGGCGGCAATATGCCCATCGCAGGCATCGTGTGCGGCATCGCCTCGGCCTTCTGCTACGCGTTGATGGTCATTGCCAGCAAGGGAGCGCCACATATCGAAGGTCTCGAGAACTCCACGCTCCAGGTGAGCGCCGCCTTTGTGACCGCGCTGGTCCTCACGCTCGTCACCCAAGGCGCCCCCTCGTTCCTCTCCCCCAGCATTGCCGCCGGCATCGATTGGCGCGCCGTTGCCATGCTCAGCATTGTCAACACCGGACTCGGTTGTCTGCTCTACTTTAGCGCCGTCGCCAAACTGCCCGTGCAGACCGTCGCCGTCGTCGGCTACCTTGAGCCGCTTTCGGCCGTCGTGTTCTCGGCCGTCCTTTTGGGCGAAACCATAACACCGGTCCGTCTGATGGGCGCCGCGCTTATCATCGGCGGCGCGATTTTTTGCGAACTCGCCGGCAAACGCGCAAACGCCAAGGCCGGCATCGCCCAGACAGCACGTGCTTAAAAGCCTTTGCTTCGAAATGCTACCTGCGTACATGAATAATCCCCAGATGGGGATTATTGTCTAAAACACCCCGATGTGCCAAACTGCTCTTATATGTATAAAGATGGCATAAAGGTCTACTGCTCGTGGCAGAGGCCAGATGTCCAAGGGAGTCCACGTGGCACACAACAAGCTGGAGGCAAGCCTCCAAGACCAGCGTAGTCAAGGCGGGCATGGAGCCATTCCCCTCTCCGCTGGCATGCTGCTCGTAACGCTCGGCGTCGTCTACGGTGACATCGGCACGAGCCCCATGTACACCATGAAATCAATCGTCGCCAACAACGGCGGCATCGGTACCGTCAGCGAGGACATGATCTTGGGCGCGCTCTCACTCGTCATCTGGACCATGACACTCGTGACCACGGTCAAGTACGTTGTAATCGCCATGAAAGCCGACAACCATAACGAAGGCGGCATCTTCGCCCTGTTCAGTCTCGTGCGTAAGGTGGCGCCGTGGCTGATTCTCCCCGCCATGATCGGCGGCGCGGCGCTGCTCGCCGACGGCATCCTCACCCCCGCCGTCACGGTCACCACAGCCATCGAGGGTCTGCGCACCATCGAATGGGGCCATGCGCTGCTGGGCGACGGCCAGACCAATGTGATCATCATTACCATCATCATTATCTGTGGCCTGTTTGCCATGCAGCGCGCCGGCACCTCATCGATCGGCAAGCTGTTCGGCCCGCTCATGACGCTCTGGTTCCTGTTCCTGGCGGGCGCCGGCCTGTTCAACATGCTCGGCAACCTGTCCATCCTGCGCGCGCTCAACCCCATCCGCGGCATCATGTTCCTATTCTCGCCCATCAACCATTCGGGCATCATGGTGCTCGGCTTCGTCTTCCTGTCGACGACCGGCGCCGAGGCCCTCTACTCGGACATGGGTCACGTGGGCAAGGCAAATATCTACGCATCTTGGCCGTTCGTAAAGGCGGCACTCATCCTCAACTATCTGGGTCAGGGAGCCTGGCTGCTCGCCAACAACTCCAACCCCCAGATGCTCGCGATGGATATCGTCAACCCGTTCTACATGATGCTTCCCGAGCCCCTGCGCCCCTTTGCCATCGTGCTTTCGGCCGTTGCGGCCATCATCGCCTCGCAGGCGCTTATCACCGGATCGTTCTCGCTGGTATCCGAGGCAACGCGCCTCAACCTCATGCCGCACCTGCGCATCCACTACCCCAGCGACACCAAGGGCCAGCTCTATATTCCGCTCGTCAACAACATCATGTGGGTCGGCTGCATCTTCATCGTGCTGCTGTTCCAAAACTCCGAGCGCATGGAGAGCGCCTACGGCCTCGCCATTACCGTGACCATGCTCATGACCACGACGCTTTTGACGAGCTACATCGCCGGCATCCTCAAGCACAAGCTCGGCGCCTGCGTCTTCGCCCTGCTCTTTGGCGCCATTGAGCTCTGCTTCTTCGCCTCGTGCCTCACCATGTTCTTTGACGGCGGCTACGTCATGATCTTCTTGGCCTCGCTGCTGTTTGGCCTTATGTACGTATGGCGCCGCGGCACCGCCATCGAGCGCACGCAGACGATCCTGCTGCCCGTCTCCAAGTACATCGACCAGCTTGATCGTCTGCGCAACGACGAGACCTATCCCGTACTCGCGGACAATCTGGTGTTCCTCACCAACAGCCCCGACCCGCTCACGCTCGACCGCGACGTGCTCTATTCCATCTTGGACAAGCACCCCAAGCGCGCCAAGGCATACTGGTTCATCAACGTGCACGTTACCGACGAGCCCTATACGCACGAGTATTCCGTCGAGACCTTTGGCACGGACTTTTTGTTCCGCGTGCGCTTGGACCTGGGCTTCAAGGTCAACCAGCGCGTCAACGCCTACCTGCGCCAGATCGTCGGCGACCTGATGGCATCGGGTGAGTTGCCGCCGCAGCATCACACCTACTCTATCTACGAGACACGCGGCAACGTGGGCGACTTCCGTTTTTGCATGCTGCGCAAGATGCTTGCCCCCGAAACGGACATCAACCGCAACGACCACCGTGTGATGGCCATCAAGTACGCCGTCCGCCGCGCCTGCGGAAGCCCGGCACGTTGGTATGGTCTCGAGAACTCGGCCATCATCATTGAGTACGTACCGCTCTTTGCCCGCATGCGTCCGGCAGTCAAGCTCGTACGCACCCAGGTGCCGCTCGAGATCCTGATCGAAGAGGCCGAGGAAATGGAAGTCGACATCTTCTCGGACGACCTGGTCAACGGCAACGAAGCCGGTAAGGACATGAACGTCGATCCCACCGAGTTGCTCGAGAGCGTCGCCGATACGCCCGAGCAACAGCAACTCGACGGACTCGAAAGCACCCAGCTCAACGACGCCAACTTCTAACACGCCACCAGCCATTGACGACAACGGTCCCGCATCTCATGGGAGATGCGGGACCGCTTTGCATTGCAGTAAAGCTATCGGCTACGAACGGCGCGGCTCGGGAACCACAAGCCTATCGGGGCTCGCGCCCTCGGCATCCATCAGGCTCACGTAGCGAATCGACGGATCCCCATACATCGCGTAGTAATAATTGCCCGTGCGCGCGCTAAAGCATCCGGTATAGATAGTCTTCTCGAACTTGCCATCGCCCATCCTGGACGCCCCCTCAATCATCACCACGCCCTCGAGTGAACGGAACATGCGGACGACGTTTTCGGTCTCGCTCTCCTTTTGCGGGTAATTGGCATTGAGGTACGCCGCCTTTACAAAACGGCTCGGCGAATAGCAGTCACCCGGAATACCGCGCATGCCGGCACCCGCGCCATAGGGCTTGAGCTCGGCGCCACGCCATGTCGCCGTCTGCGGAAAATCGCTTGTGGCCGTGATATAGGTGCGCAGGTTTTCCATGTGCCACGGGAAGGCGGGCTGATTGGCAAGGGTGTCGACCGGATCGTCGTATACATGCAGGCCGTCAGCCATCATCTCGACCACGATGCTACGCTGGCTGTCGCCGATAATCCAATGGAGCAGCGACACGCCCAGCCCCTCTCCGGCAGATTTGGCGACAATCACCGTATCGTGCAGCGCGGCCTCGACCTCATCGACCGTCGAGAACGTCGCTGCCACCCAGAGGGGAAACTCATAGGCCGCGATATTGGTCTTTCCATCAACCGGGCCCTCGGCATACTCGGCATAGCCGGGAAAGTTGAGCCCCGCCACAGCCAGACCCGCATCGTTACCGCAATCGAAAAACATGGGATAGTTCTTGTAATCGATGCACATACCGATCACCGCGTGTGCCGCTGTCGCGTCGTCGATAAACGAATACGGAATGTGGAACCCGCGCGGCATCACGCGAACCTGTTGGCCGTAGTCAAAGCTCCAGTCGAGGTTGCGGCCCAGATACATGTGACCAGAATTATCGGTAAATCGAATGCTCGTACACATAGCGCCTCCCAGCTTTACGTTCCTGCTAAGGTTATTGTCTCCAAACAAAAAGGCGCTAAACACAAAAGCCCGGGCATGACAACAATGTCATACCCGGGCCAAAAGCGACGAAGCGCGGTGCTGTAATCACCCTAGACGAGTTTACCTTGGCAGTGATCGATCATATGCTGGACCATTTGAGCCTCGAAGCCCACAAAGTCCTGCTTGCGCTCGCGCATCTTGCCGTCGACGATCACGTCATAAGCGACCTTGCACTTGATATAGCGCGTGGACTTGGTGACCTCCTCGTGCGTCAGGCAGCTCTCCTCCATCTTGCTGGCACCCAGACCAAACACCAGACGGGGGTTGTAGAGCACATGGGGCTCGCCGGCATCGTCCAGGTAGACGCAGACCTTCTTGGTGACGCCAATCTGGTTGGCGGCAAGGCAGCCGGCATCGTCGAGCGACTTGATGGTATCGATCAGGTCCTGTGCCACCGACTCGTCCTCGACGGTCGCGACCTCGCAACGCTGGGACAGAATAGCCTCGTCGTGGCAGAGCTCTTTAATCATACGTTCCTCCATAGGGGTCGTTGTAACTGCTTAAGTATACGGTACCCACACATTTTCATACGGAAAATACCGCCCGTCCGTTACAAAGCGCCGAACATCAACATGTGAGGAACAGCAAGGTTGTAAAGGCGATATAGTAAGTGAGTTCGTGTCAATCGGCCTAAACTCGGGGCCGAACAAGGAAAGGGTATGCATGGACGAACTATTTCACGTCAGCGAGCGCAAGTCCACGATCGGGACCGAACTTCGCGCTGGACTGACAACGTTCCTGGCGATGGCCTACATCATTGCCGTCAACCCCGCGGTGCTCTCGGGCGCCGGCATCGATGCGGGAGCGCTCGCCTGCGCCACTTGCCTGGGCGCCGGCATCATGACCATCTGCATGGGCATCTTCGCCAACCGCCCGCTCGCTTGCGCTTCGGGCCTGGGCATCAACGCCATGATCGCGGGCATCGCCACCACCATGTGCGGCGGTGACTGGCACGTGGCCATGAGCGTTATCTTCCTCGAGGGTATCGTCATCTTGCTGCTCGTCCTGTGCGGCCTGCGCGAGGCCATTATGGACGCCATCCCCGTGGTCCTGCGCCACGCCATCTCCGTGGGTCTGGGCCTGTTCATCGCCATGATCGGCCTGTGCGACGCCGGTATCATCACCGCTGGTGCCGGTACGCTCGTCGGTCTGGGCGACATCGCCTCCCCCACCTTTATCGTCGGCATCATCTCCATCATCGTGACGGTTGCCCTGGCTTCCCGCAACGTGCCGGGCTCGCTGCTCATCGGCATCATCGTCGCCGTTATCGCCGGTATCCCGCTGGGCGTCACCCACGCCCCCGAGGGCCTCATCGCACCGCTCGACTTCTCGACCTTTGGCGCCCCGTTTGCCAGCACCGCAGACGGCAACATGGCCATCGTGAAGGTTCTGACCGACCCGATGCTGCTCGTCGTTGCCTTCTCGCTGCTCATGAGTGACTTCTTCGACACCATGGGCACCGCGATGGCCGTCGCCAAGCAGGGCGAGTTCTTGACCGAGGACGGCAATGTCGAGGACATCCGTCCCATCCTGGTCGTCGACTCCGTGGCCGCTGCTGCCGGTGGCTTTATGGGCGTCTCCTCCATCACCACCTTCGTCGAGTCCACTTCTGGCGCCGCCGACGGTGGCCGCACGGGCCTCACCTCCGTCACCACCGGCGTGCTGTTCATTCTCGCCGCGTTCTTCTCCCCCATCGTCACCATCGTTTCCAGCGCCGCCACCTGCGGTGCTCTGGTCTACGTCGGCTACCTCATGATGAGCGAGGCCTCCGAGATCGACTGGTCCGACGTGTCGCAGGGTTTCCCGGCGTTCATGATTGTCGCCGGCGTGCCCTTCACCTACTCCATCTCTGCCGGCATCGGCCTGGGCTTTATCGCCTACGTGATCGTCGCGCTCTTTAAGGGCGAGGCCTCCAAGATCAAGCCGCTCATGTGGATCGCAGCCCTTGCCTTCCTTGTCTACTTCTTCGTGGCGTAACGGCATAGTCTGCTAAAGCAAAACAACAAGGCGCGGAATCGCATCGAGCGGCTCCGCGCCTTTCTTTTAGCGTCTGCCCCCGTGTCAGCGTGCGACAATTAAGGCTGTCAATATCACAACACCGAGAGAAGCCTGCCTTGGAAGCGCATCATAAGCAGATAACCGTTTATTCAGAGTGTGCGGAAGGCGCGCCCGTCATCTACCTCCCCGTGGTTATGGGCGACGGTAGTGAAGTCTACGAGCGCTGCCGAGAGCTCGATTGCCCGCCGTTCACCCTTGTCGCCATTGGAGGGCTCGATTGGAATCGCGAGCTGAGCCCCTGGGAATGTGAGGGAACTATACGAGATGCCGAGCCCTTTGGTGGACAGGCTGCTGGTTTTCTTGACGAGTTGTTGAAGCAGATAATCCCCCAGGCCGAATCATCGCTCCCGCAACCGCCCGCCTGGCGCGGCGTTGCCGGCTACTCGTTGGCGGGTCTTTTTGCACTGTGGGCACTTTGGCAAACAGATGTCTTTGAGCGCGCAGCGAGTGCATCGGGGTCGTTATGGTTCCCCGGCTTTATCGACTACGCGCGCGAGCGCACGATGACGGCTACGCCCGACGCCGCCTATCTGTCGCTCGGTAAAAAGGAAACCAAGACGCCCAACCGCATGATGCGGCACGTACTCGACGATACGCACGCGATGGAAGAGCTGCTTATCGAGCGTGACATTCCAACAACGCTGGAGCTCAACCCCGGCAATCACTTTGCCCAAACTGACCTGCGCATGGCGCGCGGCATCCACTGGATACTGACGCATTAAAAATGGCGTCCACGCGTACATACGCATGGACGCCATTTTTAATTTGGCTGAACGCAGCTACTATTCGGCAGTCTCCTCAAGCTCGGAAGTATCGAACTCAAAGTCATTACCGGGCAGGATGGCGTTGAGCACAATGCCCACCAGCGAGCCCACGGCAAGGCCCGAAAGCGAAATCGTCACGCCGCCCAGCTCCAGCACGATGGCACCGGCGGTACTGTAGGCAATGCCGAGCGAAAGCACGAGCACCAAAGCCGCAACCAGCACATTGCGGTTGTTCTGGAAATCAACCTGATTCTCGATAAGGTTGCGAACGCCCACGGCACTGATCATGCCGTAGAGCACGAGCGACACGCCGCCGATTACACACGCCGGCATAGCAGCGATCACAGCAGCAAACTTGGGGCAGAACGAAAGCACGATGGCGCAGCAGGCGGCAATGCGAATCACGCGCGGGTCGAACACGCGCGTCAGGGCAAGCACGCCGGTGTTCTCGCCATACGTCGTATTGGCGGGGGCGCCAAAAAGCGATGCCAAGATGGTCGCCAGGCCATCGCCGAGCAAGGTACGGTGCAGACCGGGATCGGCAATGTAATTGCGTTCGCAGGTAGAGCCAATGGCGGAGATATCGCCGATATGCTCGATCATAGTTGCAAAGGCCAGCGGCATGATGGTGATGATGGCCGTCGTGGCAAGACCGCTATCGAACTGCGGTCCAAAGAGCGCAAACACGGTGTTGTCCCACACGACGGGCAAGCCAACCCAGGGGGCAGCTGCGACGCCAGAGAAGTCGACCTCACCCAACGCAGCCGCAACGGCATAGCTCACCACCACGCCCAGCAGAATCGGCACGATCTTGACCATGCCGCGGCCCCAGATGTTGCAGATGATGATCACGGCCACAGCGATAACGGCGACAAGCCAGTTGGTCTGACAGTTGGCAATGGCAGAGCTCGCTAGGATCAGGCCGATGGAAATGACGATGGGGCCGGTCACCACCGGCGGAAAGAAGCGCATGACACGTTTGGCGCCAAATGCGCGGAACAGCGCCGCCAGCACCGGATAGAGCAGGCCGGCGCAGGCAACGCCCAGGCAAGCGTAGGGCAAAAGCTCGGCCTCGCCGTTGGGTGCAATGGCGGCATAACCCGCGATAAAGGCAAACGACGAGCCCAGAAACGCGGGCACCTTACCACGCGATAGAAAATGAAACAGCAGCGTGCCGATGCCGGCGAACAGAAGCGTCGCCGAAACGGAAAGGCCGGTGAGCACGGGCACGAGCACCGTGGCTCCGAACATCGCAAACATGTGTTGCAAACCCAACACGAACATGCGCGGGCGGCCGAGCGATGATGCATCGTAGATGGCATCGGTGACGGCGGGCGTCGAGGATTGGGACATGGAAGTCCTTTCATGATGGAAGGGCGATCAGGCATATCGGATAACCTGCCCGAACGATACGATCCGGACCATTGTACGTGATACGTCATGTCTCGCGCGCGCCGTCACCTGCAAGCGGTAGCGTTACTTCCAAACGCGCTCGGCAATGCGCTTGACCAGCGCGATCTTTGCCCACTGTTCGTCCTCGGTCAGCTTGTTGCCAATCTCGCAGCTGGCAAAGCCGCACTGGGGCGACAGGTACAGGTTCTCGAGCGGCACATACTTTGCGGCCTCGTGGATACGTTCGACGATAACGTCCTCGTCCTCAAGCTCAGCCGCCTTGGTGGTCACCAGACCCAGCACGACCTTCTTGCCGGGAGCAACGTACTTGAGCGGCTCAAAGCCACCGGCGCGTGGCGTATCGAACTCAAGGTAGAACGCGTCAACGTTCTCATGTGCGAACAGGTACGGCGCAATGGGATCGTAACCACCCTCGAAGGCATACGTGGAGTGATAGTTGCCGCGGCACACGTGCGTGTTGATAACCAGATCGTCGGGCTTGCCCGCGATGGCGGCATTGTTGAGCGCCACGCCCAGCTCGCTCACCTTTTGCAGGTCAACCGGGCTCATGCCGGTCTTGGACACAAAGTCGGTATCGCAATAGATGCCCCAGGTGCAGTCATCAAATTGGATGTTGCGGCAGCCTGCTGCGTACAGGTCGGCGATCACCGTGCGATAAGCGGCCGCAATGGCGTCGGCAAGTTCCTCATCGGTCTTATAGACAGCGCGCAGGCTCTCCTGCTGGCCGTCGCAGCGATCGAGCGTGACCTCAGAGAACGTCTGGATCGGCGCCGGGATGGTCTGGCGCGCGACCTGGCCCTCCCCCTCGAGCGACTTGACAAATTTGAAGTGCTCGACGAACGGATGGTTCTCGCCGCTAATGGGACCGGTTACCACGGCGGTGTCGGCGGTAGTCTCCTCATCGTGGAACATATAGCCCGTACGCGAGGTACGGCGCTCAATGCCGTTGAGCCCCCACATAAAGTCGAGGTGCCAGTAACTGCGGCGGAACTCGCCATCGGTAATCACCTGCAGACCAGCGGCCTTTTGCTTGTCCACCAGGTCGCGAATGGCCTCGTCCTCAGCGGCCTTAAGGCCGGCGGTATCAAGCGTGCCTGCCGCATAGGCAGCGCGGGCGTCCTTTACAGCCTGCGGACGAAGAAAGCTGCCGACGATATCGGCGCGAAACGGCGCGTTCGGTTGAATCGAAGTGCTCATAGATATCTCCCTTTGCATTGGTTGCTTTACTGGGACAGAGTATGAGCGCTCATATGACCATCGTAAAATATACGTTTATAACAGTTTGATATAGATGTTTCCTATATCAGTCTGGACTGTCATAAAGAGACTTGAACCGTGCGGAGCACAGCAGCCTAGATATGCTGACGAATCGCGTCGATATAGGCCCGACCGTAGCGCGTAAGCGTCGTGTTCTTGCGCGTGATGATGCCAATCTCCATGTACTCGTCCACGTCGAGCGGAATCGAGATAATGCCGGGGCCGTTGAGCTCGTGGCTGATCACGCCCGAGCATACCGTGTAGCCGTTGAGGCCCATGGCCAAATTGAACAACGTCGCACGGTCGCGCACGCGGATATTTTTGCGACGCTCGAACGTCGAGGTCAGCTCCTCGGAATAGTAAAACGAGTTGTAGCTGCCCTGCTCGTAGGACAGGAACGGGTAGTCTTCCAGATCCTCGAGCGTCACGCTGGAGCGGTCCGCCAGCGGATGGTCGGCGCAGACGAAGACATGCGGCGTGGCGCAGAAGAGTCCTTCGAACACGAGCTCGTTGGCCACCAGCATGCGCTCGATGACCTCGCGGTTGTGCTCGGACAGATATAGGATGCCCAGCTCGCTTTTCATGTGCGCGACATCCTCGATAATCTCGTGGGTCTGTTCCTCGCGCAGGGTAAAGTCGTAGCGCGCGGCATCGAACTCGCGGATCACGTCGACAAACGCGTTGACGGCAAAGGAATAATGCTGGCAGCTCACACTAAAGTGCGGCACCTGCTCGGATGCGCCCTTGTACTTGCCCTCGAGCAGGTCGGCCTGGTCGAGTACCTGGCGCGCATAGCCCAAGAAGGTCTCGCCTTCCTCGGACACAATGACGCCCTTGTTGGTGCGCTCAAAGATGTGCACACCCATCTCGTTTTCGAGATCGCGAATCGACGCGGTAATCGAAGGCTGCGACACAAAGAGCCGGCGCGAGGCCTCGGTAATGCTGCCGCATTCGGCAACTTTGACGACATATCTGAGCTGCTGGAGCTTCATGGCTGTCTCCTTAGCTGTTAGTGAGATTCGCGTCGGCAGTACCCGGCAGGCGCATAAACGGCGGCATCTCCCCCGTCGCGGCGCAGGCGGCAATCTGATGCAGGACTCCGGCGACCGCATCATCCACCGCGGCGCCGATATGCCAGCGCGCGGCAGCCGTGACGGCCTCGTTGGCATTGGCGACTGCAACGGAGTTGGGAACGGCATCGATCATGGGCAGATCGTTATCGGAATCGCCAAATACGGCCACCTCGTCGGGCGTCAGGCTCAAGGCGCGCGCCAGCTCCAGCGCAGCGCAGCCCTTGTCCCAACCATCCGGAAGGATGTCGAACAGGCGCACTCGGTTGTTGGGAAACACAAGCGAGAGTTCCGGCACCTCAACGGCAACGCGCTCGCGTAGCTCCGCGAGCTCCTCACGCGAACGGGCACTCCAGATATTCGCCTTAAACACCGGCGCGCCATCGACGACGGGACGACACGGGGCCTCTTCGCCTTTGAGCCACGCATTGCCGCCCGACTCCATAGCGCGACGGAAACGCCCGGGATTGCTCGTCACGCAATAGGCATCGTTGCCCCAAAAGTCATCGCCCAGGCTGTAGACTTTTAGAAATGTATCGTCGGTCTCTTGCTCCAGATAGTCAGCCAAACGCATCAGAGCATCGTTGTCGATTGCGCGCGAAGCGACTACTTCGCCGTCGACAAACATCACCTGGCCGTTACAGAACGCACCGGTCGAAAAACACTCGGAACGGTTTTTGAACATCCAGCCCATCGCGGACGGCTGACGACCCGAAACCGGCCCAAAGTGCAGACCCGCCGCCTGCATGGCATGAATACCCTCAATGGCGTAGTCGCTGGCGCCGTCATGCCCGGCTGGAATCAGCGTATCGTCCATATCGGTCAGCACAAGTTTAATCATAAGGCCCCCATTCGTATCGGTCCTACCTATTGTAACGACCTGCCAAAATAAACCTGTCCCTTTTTGGCAGGTGCGCTAGTATAGGGAACAACAGATTCGATGCGGGAGTGCCGGCGGTGCAAACCACAAGGCTGAGAGGGCATGGGGCCCAATCCTTTGAACCTGTCAGTTAATGCTGGCGTAGGGAGCATGCCGCCTTTACAGGGGCGCTGTCTATGCACAGCGCCCCTTTTCTATGCCAAGGAGGCATGTGCAGTGATTGATTCGGAACAGCTTAAGCAACATATGGTCAAGGCCGTAGAGGAAATTCGCGCCACCAATCCGATGGCCGGCTCCATCACCAACACGGTGACGATCGACTTTGTCGCCAACGCACAGCTCGCCGTGGGCGGATCGGCCGCCATGGTCTATCTGCCCGACGAGGGCGAAGCGCTCGTTGCCGGCGGCGGCGCCATCTATCTCAACATGGGCACGCTCTTCCCTATCTACGAGCAGACGATTCCCCGCGCGGCGAAGGCGGCACACGACGCCGGCAAGCCCTGGGTGCTCGATCCGGTGGGCCTGGGTATCGGCAGCTTGCGCACCCAGCTGGTAAACGAGCTCAAGCAGTACAAGCCCGCCATCGTACGCGGCAACGCCTCCGAGATTATCGCGCTCGCCGGCCTGTGGGGTCTTGAGGGCGAGGCGGCCGATCTGAGCCGCGTGCGCGGCGTCGATACCACCGACACGGTCGACGCCGCCCGTGGTGCCGCCGTGGCGCTCGCCCGCTACACCGGCGGCGCCGTAGTGGTCTCGGGCGAAGTCGACCTGATTACCGACGGCACGACCGTGGCCAAGTCCCACGGCGGCAGCCCGCTCATGTCCAAGATCACCGGTTGCGGTTGCTCGCAAGGCGGCGTACTGGCCGTGTACGCCTGTGCTGCCGATCCGTTTACGGCGGCAGTCTGCGGTACCGCCGTCTACAACGTCGCTGGCACGCGTGCTGCCGCCGTCGCCGATGCCCCGGCGAGCTTTAAGGTCGCCTTTATCGACGAGCTCTACCGCGCGAGCGCCCAGGACATCGCCAACAACCAGCTCGAGCTCGAGGAGGCGTAAGCCATGTCCGAGCCCGCAACCAATGCCGGAATGAACACGCTCATCGCCGTGGCCATCGCCCCGTGCGGCACCGGCGACGAGCTGTCCGCCGAGGTCGCCGAGGTCGTGCGCGTCATACGCGAGAGCGGCCTTCCCAACCGCACCACCTCGATGTTCACCGAGATCGAGGGCGACTGGGACGAGGTCATGCAGGTCGTGCGCGACGCAACCTTTGTGTTGGCGAGCAAGGGCATCCGCACCGAAGTCGTGCTCAAAGCCGATATTCGGCCCGGATTTACCGACACCATGACCGGCAAGCTCGAGCGCATGGAAGCACAGATCAAAAAGCAGGAGGAAGCACGATGAGCATCCGCGACAACCTTGATATCTCGGCTTATCTGGTACTCGGCCCCGAAAACACGCTGGGACGCCCCGTGGGCGATGTGGTGGCCCAGGCACTCGACGCCGGCTTTACCTGCATCCAGGTGCGCTCTAAGGTGGCAAGTGCCCGCGAGATCATTTCACTGACCGGCGATGCCGCGCAGGCAATCGCACAGGCCGGCAAGGCCGGTCAGGTCGCCTTGCTGATCGACGACCGCCTTGACTGCGTACTCGCCGCACGCGAGCAGGGTATTGCCGTCGACGGCGTGCACGTGGGCCAGAGCGATATTCCCGTCGAGGTCTGCCGCAAGCTGCTGGGCCCCGATGCCATTGTGGGCCTTTCGGCCCGTTGCGAAGAGATGCTCGAGTACGTCAAGACCGCCGACATGAGTCTGGTCGACTACCTGGGCATCGGCCCACTCCACGAGACCGAGACCAAGCGCGATTGCGGACGCGCGGCCGACGGCTCCATCATCACCAAAAGCTTTGAGGACCTAGCCGCACTCCACGCGGCAAGCCCCGTGCCCATCGTGGTGGGCGGCGGCGTCAAGACAGCCGACTTGCCGCAGCTCAAGGCCACCGGCGTCGACGGCTTCTTTGTGGTGAGCGCCGTCTGCAGCGCCGATGACCCCTACGCCGCGGCCAAGGAGCTTGTCGACACCTGGCAGCAGGCATAGGCCGAGCAGCTTATTCGCGACCTCATATCTTCAGCAATGGAAAGCGCATCCAAGTTTGGACCTCCATTCCGGGATGCGCTTTCCGCATGCGACCCTTACCCCGCCAGATACGCTTCCAGCGCCGGCAAGGTCGCCTCCGCATCGTGGCGGCCGACCTGGTAGATACGCTCGAGCTCATCCGGCTCGCGGCACAGCGACGGCACCTTCACCGATTCGCTTGGCCGCACCACAAAGACCTCGCCGGCAGCCTCACGACGCGCCAAATCATCGAGCGTGGCATTGTAGACCTCATGCCGATGATCGAGCGCTACAACAAACTCCGGGTAGTGACGGAACACGCGCCGCAGCATGGGCATCACGCTGTTGGGTTGCTTCACAAAGCCCGCCGGCTGCGTGAGTACCACGATATTGCGGTCATACCCCTGCGCAAACAACCAAGCGCTGGGAATGGAATCAGCCACGCCACCATCCAGATACTTATGCCCGCCAATAGCAACGGGACGCGTCGCCACGGGAATCGCCGACGACGCCCGGATCCACTCGATATCGCGCTCGTCGCCATAGGGCAGGTCGTGGTAGACGGCCTTGCCCGTCTCGATATCGGTACACACGCACGTAAACCGCATAGGGCAGGCGCGATATGTCTCCAGGTCGATGGGATCGCGCTCGATGGGCACCTCGTGATAGGCAAAATCGGCATTGAACATGTCACCAGTTCGCAACCAGCTGGTCACACCCGCATAGCGCTTATCGGCACAATAGGCCTTGTTGTAGCGAATGGCGCGGCCGATCTGGCGCGATTTAAAGTTGTAGCCAAACGCCGCGCCCGCCGAGACACCCACCATATGGTCGCAGGTCAAACCGTGCTCCATCCAAACGTCGAGCACGCCCGCCGTATACATACCGCGGTAGCCGCCTCCCTCGAGCGCAAGCCCCACCGTGTGCGTCGTATCCGGCTGTGCCATGCGACCATCTCCGTTCCTGCGTTTTAAACCGGGACAAGTATACCCGTCAACATATATCGTCTCAGTCGCATTTTCATCGAACATCGCATCGTCGCGCTACCGCCTGTCGAATAATAGCCGTCCACAGCATGTGCACCCATATCCCCGCACTCGAGGAAAGCGGCTTTATGGTGACGCTCGACAAGCACATTTGGCAGATTGCGCCCGTCGACGGCGATCAAGGCCGCAGCACGCAAATCATTTCATCGATGCTCGAAATGGCGCAGTCGCTCCATCTGCCCGTCGTGGTTGAAGGCGTCGAGACAAATGAGCAGGCGAACATGCTACGACAAATGGGCGCCCGCTACGCTCAGGGCTTCCTCTACTACCGCCCCATGCCGGCGAAGAATTTTGAGGCATTGCTCGATGGCGGCAATAACAACTGATACGCTCGCGCGCAAAACGCCGCCGCCGAAGGGGGCATTTGTCCCCATTGGCTAACTTATATCCCCACTTCAAACCAAATTGGGGATATGATACAAACCGTTGTTCCGCCCAAGGAGGTTATCCATCATGAACGAGTCATATCGCCTGGGCGAGCAATCGATTATTGCCTATCTTCAGCGACTTGCGAACGGCGTCTCGACCGCCGAACTCGATGTTGCCGCGCTGCCTGCTGAGCTACGCGCCGTTGGTGAGCAACTGCAAAAGACGCATGCCATCCTGCAACAAGAGCGCCAGCTGCTTGAGCGCAACGCCTATATCGATCCGCTCACCAACTTGGGCAACCGCAACGGATTCGACCGTCACGTCGAGCAACTCTGGCGCAAAGGCGATCCCTTCACCTGCGCCTATATTGACATCGACCATCTCAAGCATTGCAATGATAGGTTTGGCCACGCCGAAGGCAATCGCTATATTCTGGGCATCTGCCGCACGCTCTCCGAAACCATGGAGCACGATGAGATGCTGTTCCGTATCGGTGGAGACGAGTTTGTGCTTATCTCGCTCTCCGCAAACGAGACCGAACTCGAGCAGCGCTTGGAGCAGGTACGTGCCGGGCTGATCGAGGCGAGCTCAGGTGGCAAGGCGCCCATGATCGGCAGCTTTAGCTTTGGCTGCTCGCGCGTCGATCCACTTGCTGGCGACACGCGTCGCCAGATGACGATGGATGCCGATCGCAAAATGTATCGCTATAAGCTTATGCATCGTGTGCAGCAACCGAAAGACGATGACGCGCCGCAACGCCCAATCGTCGATCAGCTTCCCTGCAACGACCGGGTGTTCCAAGCGATCTCCATGAGCTCCGAGACGCGCTATCCGTTTATCCTCAATCTCGATACGGGCGAATCGCAATGGTCGGTTAACGCCGTGCGCGATTTTGACCTGCCCTCCCAGCACCCTTTTAACTCACTCGACATGTGGCTCGCCCGCGTTCATCCCGAGGACCGCGACAACGTACGCGCCGAGCTCGACATGGTGATAAACGGCACGTGGCACTTCCACTACATGCAGTATCGCGTAATGGATGCCACCGGAGCGTACGTGCTTTGCGACTGCACGGGCTACCGTTTGGACGGCACCGATACCGAGCCCAGCATGTATGTGGGCATTATCGTCAACCGAAGCCTAGCGGATACGACCGACTCAGTAACGGGCCTGGGCGATGTCCACGCACTGGTCAACGCTATTGGAGAGATGCGCCACGTGCCGCACGAGGCAGGTTTTATTGCCATTAAGGTCGACGATATCGCCGAGGTCAATGCCCGCTTTGGATTCGATGCAGGCGACCGCGTGCTCGCCGAAAGCGCCGCCTGCCTCATGGATTGTTCGCGCGGCAAGGGCCGCCTGTTCCGCTCAACGGGGCCGATGTTCGTGGCACTCTTCGATGAGCTCGGCCCCGAGGCAATCGACGAGATCGCAAGCGACATCGAACGGTTCCTGGGTACTCCCGTGCTCATCGGCTCGCTTGAATATCAGCCGCCCATTCGCGTGGCCACGCTCCATCTGGACGGCGTCGACCGTCAGCCCGTTTCCATTTTGAACGAGCTCAAAGCGTTGCTCGGGAAAGCCGTGCAGGTGCCAGGTACCAAACTGGATTAGCGCCGCGCCCGCGCCGCCTCCCCCATCGTGCGATAATCCTCTGCAGAAGTCACCAAAAGCAGAGGGAGTTTGTGATGAAGGTTCTTTTAGTCAACGGTAGCCCCAAGGCAAACGGCAACACCGCTCGCGCGCTTGCCGAAGTCGCCGAGCAATTGCATGCCGAGGGTATCGATACCGAGGTGTTTCAGCTGGGCGCCAAGCCCATTCGCGATTGCATCGGTTGCGGCCAGTGTGGCAAGCTCGATTGCCGCTGCACCTTTGACGACGACGTGGTCAACGAGCTCATCGCTGCAGCCGAGCAGGCAGATGGCTTTGTCTTTGGCTCGCCTGTCTACTACGCGCACCCCAGCGGCCGCATTCTCTCGGCACTCGATCGCGCATTCTATGCAGGCGGACATGCCTTTGAGCACAAACCCGGCGCCGCTGTCGCCGTCGCCCGCCGCGGCGGCACGTCGACCACGTTCGATGTGCTCAACAAGTACTTCACCATTAAGCAAATGCCCGTGGTTGCTTCCACCTACTGGAATAACGTGTTTGGCCGCGTGCCCGGCGACGCCGATGGGGATGCCGAGGGCCTTGCCACCATGCGAAACATCGGCAAAAACATGGCCTGGCTCCTGCGCTGCATCGAGGCAGGACAGGCCGCCGGCATCAACGCACCCGAGGCGGATCGAGCAACGACCAACTTCATTCGATAGAGCGGCGGGACCATGAATATTCAAATCTTCGGGACTAAGAAGTCCTTCGACACCAAGAAGGCCCAGCGCTATTTTAAGGAGCGCCGCATTAAGGTGCAGTTTATTGACCTTAAGGAAAAGGAGATGAGCAAGGGTGAGCTTACGAGCGTGATGCAAGCGGTCGGCGGTATCGACAAGCTGCTCAACCCCAAAGCCAAGGACGAGGAGACGCTCGCGCTCATTCAGCACCTTACCCCCAGTCAGCGCTTCGACAAACTGCTCGAGAATCAGCAGGTTTTGGCCGAGCCCATCGTGCGCAACGGCAAAAAGGCCACCGTCGGTTACTGCCCCGATGTGTGGGGAGCCTGGGAGTAGCCTGTGTTATTTGCCGGCGCGTGGGTATAAGAGCAGACGTTTGGCATAAGATTCAACTGTAAGCCATGTCTAACAAAGGAGGGCACATGCCCAACAAACCCGTGAAGATCATCATGCTTACCGGATACCTCGGTGCCGGCAAGACCACGCTGCTCAACCACATCCTCGCTAACGACGGCGGTATCCGCGCCGCCGTGATCGTCAACGATATCGGCGAGATCAATGTGGACGCCAGCCTTATCGCCGACGGCGGCCTTTCCGAGACCGACGACCTCATCCCGCTCACCAACGGCTGCATCTGCTGCACGCTTTCGGATGACCTGGCCAACCAGCTGCAGGGCATCGCCGATTCGGGCAACTTCGATTACATCATCATCGAGGCCTCGGGCATTTGCGAGCCCATCCCCATCGCCTACACCATCTCGAGCTTCTGCGACGAGGCCAAGGTGGGCGGCGAGCCTAAGCTCGCGCTCGACAACATCGTGGCCGTGGTCGACTGCGCCCGCATGTACGACGAGTTCAACGGCGGTCGCGACCTACTGGCCGAGGATATCGACGAGGACGACATCGAGAGCCTGCTCATCCAGCAGATCGAGTTCTGCTCCACGCTCATCCTCAACAAGACCGATACCGTGACGCCCGAGCAGATCGCCGAGCTTAAGGCCATCGTGCGCAGCCTGCAGAAGGACGCTGTGATTGTCGAGGCTCAAAACGGCGAGGTCCCCATGGAGGAGCTGCTCGACACCGACCGCTTCGACTTTATGCGCGCCTACAACTCCGCCGCCTGGATCGAGGCCATGGAGCATCCCGAGGAGCACGACGACCCCGAGGTGCTCGAGTACGACATCGAGACCTTTGTGTACTCGCGCCGCAAGCCGTTTGACCTGCAAAAGTTCACCAATTTTGTTGAGCAGGAGTGGCCCGACGAGGTCATCCGCGTCAAGGGTCCGCTGTGGCAGACCGGCGATCCGGACATGTGCTACATGTTTGAGCAGGCCGGCCACCAGATGCGCCTGATGGAGAACGGCCTGTTCGTTGACTCGGCACCCGAGGGCGAGAAGCAGAAGATCATCGACGAGAACCCCGAAATCATGCAGATTTGGGACGACGAGACGGGCGATCGCATGACGAGCCTGTGCATCATCGGCCGTCACATGGACAAGGATGCGCTCATCGCTTCCCTCGATGCCTGCCTGACCGACTGGCACCGCGCCTAGGTTTATCCAAGCGGGCATTTTCCGCCTACGTAACCGCCAAACCACCACGAAGGTGCCCTTCGTGGTGGTTTTTCGTTCTGAGCCAAGGAGATTCATGTTCAATATCGTGCTGTATGCGCCCGAGATTCCAGCCAATACGGGCAATATCGGCCGTACCTGCGTGGTCACCGGCGCCCGCCTGCATCTGGTGGAGCCGCTGGGCTTTTCGCTCGACGACAAGACGGTACGTCGCGCCGGCCTGGGCTACTGGCAAAACTTGGACGTGACGACTTATGCCGGCTGGGAGGATTTCCTTGCGCGCAACGGCCTCTCCCCTGCCGACGAGCGCCTACATCTGTTGACCAAAAAGGCACGCCGCACCTATACGCAAAGCACCTACCGCGACGGCGACTACTTGGTCTTTGGCAGCGAGAGCTCGGGCATTCCCGAGCCACTGCTCGCCGCGGCGCCCGAGCGCTGCGAGCGCATCCCTATGCTGCGCGATTGCGACTCGCTAGATAACGCCGAGGCTTGGGAAGCCCACGAGGAATCGCTCGGACATACCGAGGACAGCCACGAGGCTATCCTTCAACAGGACATCTGCGGCAACTTCGTCAACCCGGACGACTACCGCATCAGCGCACTCAACCTCTCCAACAGCGCTGCCATCGTCCTCTACGAAGCTCTCCGCCAGACCGGCTTTGCCGGCATGTGACAAAGGGACAGTCTCGTTGTCATATCGGACAATTGTCACATTGACACCCTTAAAACGAAATCAGAGATGCCCGCTATCGCAACGTAAGGCATCGCGATAGCGGGCATTCAGCTGAATCAGCAATTTGATTTCAAAGGTAGATATTAATCTTCGAATTCGACATTGACCCTTACGTCTGGACCACAGAACGTCGACACCTGCTTTTTCACCAGTTTTACTGCACGTTCATCAGATTTTTCCAGCATGCCACTTTCTTGAACCTTTTGCCTCTGGTCCTTATCAGCCTGCTGAAGCAATTTATTTAAATCGTCCGTACTGACCTGATTCCAATTAAGAAAACCATTGTCCTCAACGTACTTTTTAAGCGAGTTCGGATCCGTTGACAACGTCACGATCTCGGAATGCGGCAGCGTAACATTAACGGATTTTATTACCGACTCGTTGTTTTTCGAATGATGGACTTTGACCTTCAGGTTCTCATCGTCTACGTTCAGGCCGATATCCGCCTTGCCATCGATGGTCGCTACATATCGCTTAGTAGTAAATGGGTTGTTAAAACCAAACGGATTCCCTGCATCGTCAATATATAGAACCTGAGTAAAATCGTATTCGTAGGTAAGCAACTTCGTTACCGGCTTAATTTCTTCCCGAATCGAATCATCGCTTATAACGGTCTGATCGCGCGTCAACCACAGGTACACGCAGCCGCCGCAAGCTGCAATCAAGCCTAACGCCAATAGGGCGACAATTATCTTCTGGCCAATTGTTTTAAACGGATTGGAAACGCTCATTTAGCCCTTGTCCTCCAGTTGTCCTCAGGGTAATTACGGACTCAATTCATTTATATTGGGTTTTGATGTCAACCAATTCAGAAAGGAAGGACTTAAATCCAACATAATATAAATACACATTCATACGTTAATTTAATACCTATTCTGCTGCACGTAACTTTAGAAAGATTGGGGCACAGACCATAGGCCGGCACCCCAATCCATACATAGGCATCATAACGCGTTGATCATTCGATCATATGCCCACGTTAATCAACTGAAACGCTGACATCCATCCGCTGATCTCGGTCGCTATATCCGATCATCAGTTCCCGTCCCTTTTTATCCTTTGCGCAAAAACTGCTGTCATACGAATATTCGATGTTCTTGTATCCCTTTTTCTTGCAAGCTTTGATGTATTTGTCGTACCCATCATGATCGATGCCAAATGCGACAAACGAAAGGCAGTCTTTTTCGTCTAACGACGTATAAACGATAGGGCAGTCAGGCTTCGGCAAGGATTTTGCAAGGGCTTTTGTTGGCCAGTCGTACGCCTTGACACCGCCCTTTGATGAAGTCGTATAGGCTTTCGACTTGAAACTATAGTACTCGAGATATATCTTTCCATCGCCGCCTAGATAGGCAATAGTCGCCACTGAAGGCTCCATCAGGTCATATTGATTCTGCTGGGCATTGGCGACATAGTCGCCATGGGTAATGCACGGAACGCTATCAACCGATTCTCGCTTCTCGACGATTCGCTGGCTATCCGCCGTCATTTTCAGCGTTGAATAATCGTGCGCAGCCTCTTCCTCATCAAAAACGTCAGTAAACAGAAGTTTCTGCTCGTCAGTCAACTCCCCTTTCGGCTCAAACTGAATAGTGAACTGAGCAATATCGAAGCTCGATTTGTTGTCATATTCAAATGTCATCATCTCGACGCCATCAACAACGCCTTCTGAGACACTCCAGTTTAGTTGATCGATTTTTACTGAATCCTTCTTACCTGGCTTTGGCTTCTTTCCACTTTTCTTAGTCGCTGCAAATGCGCATGTCGGACTCCAGCCGCGACCCGTAATTCCGAGTGGTAGAGAAATGCCGATTAGCGCCGCCGCGCTAAAAGCCAGAACTGCCGTAAATAACTTTTTCTTCATTACATATCCCTTGGTAGTCGTTTAGCCTCCCCCTCGTCAAATAGCAGACGAATTGGCGACGCGGTGGCACTATTTGATTCAAGGGCGTGAACTGGATAAACATCGAGGGAAGGAGTGGGCCCTGTGCAATAAACTCCCCTCGTCAAAATGTCTAGCTAAAGAGGACGGGCAGACGGCGAACGGTCATATCCGTTCGCGTCCGCCCGTCTCCAACGATCAAACGTCGATGCGCTAACGTTCAAAAGCATTGCGGCCTCTTGCCTCGTAACCTCACCTCCTTCGAATGATTTGATGACATCGCGGTAGCTATCCGGACGTTCGAGCGTCGGTCTCCCAAATCTCACACCCCGCAGACGCGCCGACGCGATACCCTCCGCCTGGCGCTGCTTTATGTTTTCGCGCTCCACCTGAGCCACGTAGCTCAAAACCTGAAGCACTAGATCGGCAATAAAAGTCCCCGTAATTCCATTGGGTTGTTCGCGTGTATCAAGCAATGGCATATCGAGCACCACGATGGCAACGCGTTTGTCCGTCGTTAGGCGACGCCATTCATCGAGAACTTCACGGTAGTCGCGACCCAATCGATCGATACTCTTAATCACCAGAACGTCCCCTTCGCGCAGACGACGAAGAAGACGCCGGTACTGAGGACGCCTGAAGTCCTTTCCACTCGCTTTGTCAGCATAGATCAAATTCGTTTGGACCGGAAACCGCTCCAGCGCGTCCAGTTGGCGATCCAGGTTCTGATCTGCTGACGAAACTCGAGCATACCCATAGATTCTATTTTTCATGATTGCCCCTATCAGCCGCACGATGGCAGCTTCAGCTCATCTGAGAGCCCACTCACAATAGGGCGTGCAAATTTCGCGAATGGGTTGAACCCATTTTCGGGCTCCAGCGTAAGCTATTCAAGCACCGCTTCGATAACGCACGACGCCAACCTTATGCTTTGAAATGAAATTAATCGTTTTTAATTGAGATTAACTAGAATAAAATGAAATTAACCCGAGACGCTAAAGGAGGGCATTGTGGAATATCTCGAGAACCCGTTTACCCCTAGCTTTGGCGAGGTTCCTGCCCATCTCGCTGGCAGACAACAGATTATTCGGGATTTGGACCGTGCCTTCTTGAGCCAGCGCAGGCGCCCAGAATTGACCTCGATTTTCTCAGGCGCGCGTGGAACCGGCAAAACCGCTCTCATGTCGTCGCTCGCGACAAGGGCGGAATCCCATGGCTGGATTGCCGTAAAGACGACCGCGCTCTCGGGAATGCTTGAGGAAATCGAGTTTGGGGCCAAACGTGCTGCAGGCCATCTTATCGACCCGTCTAACAACTTCGAAGTCATCGGTCTCGGAATTGCACCGCCCGGCAGCATCGAGGTCAATCGCGTTCACGATGTCTCAACCTGGCGTTATCGCATGAGCGACATCATCGATCAGCTCAACGAGGCGGGCACCGGTCTGCTCGTCACGGTTGACGAGGTGGACCCGACACTCGACGAGATGATTCAGCTCGCAGCGACGTATCAGCACTTTGTGACCGATGGGAAACGCGTCGCCCTGCTCATGGCGGGACTTCCCAACAACGTATCGACGCTACTGAACCACAAGACGGTCTCGTTCCTTCGCCGCGCCCAACAATATCATCTGGGTCGCATTGCCGACTATGACGTGCGCGAGGCCCTAATTCGCACAATTCAGGAAAACGATCGCCTGGCAGATGCTGAGGGAATCGATAGAGCCGTTCGCTCGATCTCTGGTTTTCCCTTCCTATTGCAACTCGTAGGCTACCGTGCCTGGGATCTCACAAGCGATTCGAAGGAAATCTCGTCACGCGACTTTGACCTAGGAATCAAAATCGCACGCGACGAGATGGATGACCGAATCCTCGCGGCAACCTATCGGGAACTCACTGCAGAGGACAAGCGATTCCTTATCGCCATGCTCGATGACGAGAAAGAGTCCACCACCGCTGACCTTGTCGAACGCCTTAAGCGTTCGCCGCAGCAGGTCTCCCGCTACCGACGCCGCATGATAGATGCCGGCATCATTGGGGAACGCGGGCGCGGAATCGTCGCTTTTGAATTGCCATTCTTCCGCGACTATCTCGCCGCTCAATGCGTGAAATAGAAGTCAATGTGACAAAGGGGCAGTCCCTTTGTCACATTGACTATAGATAGCGGCCGGTAATGCTCTTGGAGCAGGCCGCGATGTCGCTCGGCGTGCCGACGCAGACGATTTGCCCGCCCGCATCGCCACCGCCTGGGCCCATGTCGATCACATAATCGGCGTTACGGATAAGGTCGAGGTCGTGCTCGATCACGACAACTGTGGCGCCCTTGGCAACGAGGCCGTCAAACACGTTCAGCAGCACCTGAACATCGAGCGGATGCAGGCCGATCGTGGGCTCGTCGAACACGAATACGGCATCATCCTGCACGCGTCCCATCTCGCTCGCGAGCTTAAGACGCTGTGCCTCGCCGCCCGAAAGCGCCGGCGTGGGCTCACCGAGCGTGAGATAACCCAAGCCTAGGTCGTGCAAGGTCTGCAAGCGCGTCTGAACTTTCTTGAGCCCCACCGTGGCGTCGAGAGCCTCGTCCACACTCATATCCATGAGCTGCGGCAACGTAAGCAGGCTCCCGTCCTTGCCCTCGCGGTGAATTTGCGAAGCCGCGTCTGCATAACGCGAGCCGCGACATGCCGGGCAGACGATCTCGACATCGGGCAAAAACTGCACGTCGAGCGATATCGAGCCCGTGCCATCGCACGTAGGGCAGCGCAAGGCGCCGGTGTTGTAGCTAAAGGCGCCCGCCTTGTAGCCGGCTGCCTTGGCTTCGGGCGCACGAGCGAAGGCGCGACGCAGCTCGTCATGGATGTCAGCATAGGTCGCTACCGTCGAGCGCACATTGGCACCGATGGGCGTAGCGTCAATCAGGTTTGCGCGGGCAATACCCTCGGCATCGATCCAACGCACGTGCCCCGGCAGGCGCTCGCCAGCTGCCTGCGCCTTAAGCGCCGGAATGAGCGTCTCGAGCACCAACGTCGTCTTGCCCGAACCCGAAACGCCCGTCACCGCGACAAGGCGACCGCGCGGTATATCGACTTCGAGTGGCCTAACGGTGTGAATGGCCTCGGTCGCCATGCGGATATGTCCCTGGTCGAACATTTCGTCGTCAGCCACCTGCGGACGCAAGCGCTTGGACTCTGCGCGCAAAAACGGGGCGATGCGGCTGCCCGGCGATTGTTCGACCTCGTCCACCGTGCCAGCGGCGATTACATTGCCGCCGCTTGCTCCGGCAACAGGACCCATCTCGACCAGACAGTCGGCTTCCGCCAGTACGCGCGTATCGTGGTCAACAACAACCACGGTGTTGCCGTCATCCACCAGATCGCGCATCACGCCTACCAAGCCGTCGACATTGGCAGGATGCAAGCCAATCGAGGGCTCGTCCAGCACATAGAGCACACCCGTCGATCGGTTGCGCACCACGCGGGCGAGCTGCACGCGCTGGCGCTCGCCCGTGGAGAGCGTGGCGCCGGCGCGGTCGAGTGAAAGGTAATCGAGGCCCAGGTCAACCAGACGACGGGCCGTGCTCAAAAATGAATCGCAGATATCCGTCGCCATGGGCTGCATCTCGGCCGGCAAGGATGCGGGCACCCCGCGCACCCACTCAATCGCCTCGCCCAGCGTCATGGCCGCGGCCTGCGCCAGATTGATATCGCGCACTTGAGGCTGGCGTGCGGCCTCGGAGAGACGCGTGCCGCCGCAATCGCGGCATGGGCCCTCGCGCAAAAAGCGCGCCACGCGCTTAAGCCCCTTATCATCCTTAACCTTGGCGAGCGCATTCTCGACGGTATAGACGGCGTTGTAATAGGTAAAATCGAGCGGCGTAGCGCCCTCGCCGTTTTTGGGAACGTAGAGAATGTGTTTCTTAACCGCCGGACCATGGAACACGATGTCGCGCTCTTGAGGCGAGAGCTGGTTAAACGGCACGTCAGTGCGCACGCCCATCTCGCCGGCCACCTGCTTCATCAGACCCCACATGAGCGTGCCCCAAGGAAGCACCGCGCCCTCGTTGATAGTCTTTGACTCGTCGGGCACCAGGCTCGCCTCGTCCACCTCGCGCATGACACCGGTGCCGCCGCAGGTGGGACACGCACCGCCGCTATTGAAAGCCAAATCCTCGGCACTCGGCGCGTAGAACTCGCGGCCGCATGTCGGACACGTGAGCGACAGGCCCGCAGCTACGTTAAGGCTCGGCTCCACACGCGCCCCGCAATGCGGGCACACGTGATGGGCGCAGCGGCTAAAGAGCAGACGTAGGCTGTTGTTGAGCTCGGTCATGGTGCCAAAAGTGGAACGCACACCCGGCACGCTGGGGCGCTGATGCAATGCGAGCGCCGCCGGCACGTGCAGAACCTCGTCCACCTGGGCATGCTCGGCCTGCGTCAGGCGACGTCGAGTATAGGCGCTAAGCGCCTCCAAGTAACGACGCGAGCCCTCGGCATAAAGAACTCCCAGTGCCAGCGAACTCTTGCCCGAGCCCGACACGCCGGCAATACCCACGAGCTTTCCCAGCGGAATATCGATATCGATGTCTTTAAGGTTATGGACGCGCGCGCCACGTACCTCGATAGCACTTGGTTGTTGCGACACCGTCATCGCTCCCCTTCTGCTCGCCCGCGCCAGTCTTCGCGGGTCAAATGCGTAAAGTACTCGGTACGCACATCGCCCATAAGCTCGCAGGGCACGTCGCGCTCAACGTGATGTGGCGCGAACCCGCATTTTTGCTGGACGCGTAACGACTTGTTATTGCCCTCATAGTATCCGCACCAAAGCGCCTTGCAACCAAGCGTTTCGAACGCATAGCGCTGCATGGCTCGCACCGCCTCGGGAGCAAAGCCTCGACCCCAGAACGGCTTGGCGACCCAATACCCCACCTCAAGCTCGAGTCCAACTCTTTGGCTGTTCGACCCGCAGCGAGGGGGCATAAGCCCGATGCTGCCAATGGGCTCGTCTGTCTCAGGCAGGCAAATGGCAAAGGTATGGGGCGCCGTAAAGACCGTCCGAATGATCTCTCTGCTTTCCCCAATGCTTCGGTGGGGCGGCCAGCCCGCAGCCGGCCCCACGTCCGGGTCGCTCGCATATGCAAACAGGCTCGCCGCATCCGTCTCGCGCCACGGACGAAGCGTCAATCGCTCAGTTTGAATCACCATGTTTTGACCTCGCATCTATCGATGTGACAACAGGGCTGTCCCTTTATCACCCTACTCGTGCCATAAAATGCGATCGCGAATGTACGCGCCCAGCATGGGCACGGTAAACCGGACGAGGCCGTATCCGGCAGCCTCGATGACGCGCTCGCGAATCAGGCTTGCACGATATTTACTCGCCCAGCTCTGGGTGCGATCGCAACGCTCAATGATGTCCGCCATGCGCGTCGGCTTACCCTCGTCAGCAGCCATGGCCTCGATAAAGAGGCGCTGTGGGCTGCGCAGTCCGTAATACAGGGGCGCGTCGACCACTTCGTAGAACTCGGAGACGGCGTCCGTATGGCCTGCCTCGACATCCCACACTTCAATGACCTGCGAGCCACGCCGGACAGCAGACCGCCACATGTAATAGCCCACCAGCTGAACCATATAGGGATGCCTCATGCTTTTGCGCGCCGCAAGGTCCGCCGTCTCCGCGTCAACGTAAAGACCAGCGTCTTTGACCGTCTGGATATACGAATCGCGCACCTTGGGCAAAGATATCGCCCCCAGCGTACGCTGCTGGGCACGCCGCAAAAACGTCACGCTCGGCTCTTCGAGCAGATCGTCAACCATACTGGGTAGGCCGGCAAAAACAAGCGCAAGGCCGCGCTGGTCGCTATCGGACAAGCCCGTGGCATCCTGGTCTCCGAGCACCTGCTGATAGAGAACGGCAAGGGCCGCCAGCTCCTCGATAGACGCAGATTGAGCCTCGTCAATCGCAAACAGTATGCCCTTGCCTGGACCGAGCTTCTTAAGGCGCTCGTTGACCAGCCCTCGCAACATCTCGCCCTTTGCTCGCGCCGCCTCGACCGACATCCGCCCAAACGACGGACCGAACTCCATTGACGTCACAACGGGTTTATTCGAGCGAAGCGCGTCGGCCAAGCGGTCGCATAAGCCAAGCGAAGCGGAATCGGAGACAACCGCCCATCCGCACTCGCTGGCCAGACGTTGCAGCTCCCGCAGGAGAACTGTCTTGCCGCAGCCGCGGTTTCCCGTAATGAGCATGAGCCTGCCCGGCGCTCCGGCGCCGTTATCGAGCCCTTCTTCGAAATCTTCGATGACCGACTCGCGACCGATGAGTATCGGAGGCCGCTTGCCAGCCGTGGGCTTAAAGGGATTTGGATTCATGTCGGTCTCCTCGGATTGGCAAACCCTGATAATAGTTATACCAACTTATACCGATTTATACCAATAGCATGTGACAAAGAAACTGTCCCTTTGTCACATGTGGCCGAAAAATTCGGCGTCTGCTGCTCGCCAGGGGCGGAAGGTGACGGGATCGACCTTTACGTGCGCCGCGGCGGGTACGTCGTACCATTTGACCGTGTAACCGGCGCCGTGAGAGCAAAAGACTGAATCGGGCGTGTTGGGCAGATCGGCCTCGGGCTCATAGGCGGCAGTCTCGATTACGCGCTCGGCATCATGGCAAGCCGCATAGCCGGCGAACTCTAGGTACAGATGTCCGCGACCACTCGTGTAGGCAGCCACCTCCAGCGCGTAATCCTGCACCTCGGATGCCGGTACGTGACCCACAAGCTTCGCCCGGTCGCCCGCCATCGTCGGCGGCTCGTACTCGGCACCCATACGCGTGGCATCTGAGAGCGCCCGGCCCACGCACTCCCCCGGCACCTCGAGCTCAAAGCGATACCACGGCTCCAACAGTACCGCCGCGCCGGCCTCACGCGCCTGCATGAGCCCCTGGCGAATCGCGCGATACGTGGCCTGGCGAAAATCGCCGCCCTCGGTGTGTTTGGCATGCGCGCGGCCGCCCGTGAGCGTAATGCGCACATCGGTGATAGGCGAGCCGGTCAGCACGCCCAGGTGATCGCGCTCCATGGCGTTGGTGAGCGCCAGACGCTGCCAGTTAAGATCGAGTTCGTCGGTCGAGGTCACGGTGCCAAACTGCACGCCCGAACCCGCTGGCAACGGCTCCAGGCGCAGATGCACCTCGGCATAGTGGCGCAGCGGCTCAAAGTGACCCACGCCCTCGACCGGCTGCGAAATAGTCTCCTTATAGAGAATGCCGCCAGACTCAAACTCAATCGAAAGGCCAAAGCGATCGGCCAACACCCGCTGCACAACCTCGAGTTGCACAGCGCCCATCAACTGCAAATGAATCTGCTCAAGATGAGTATTCCAGCTTACGCCGAGCATAGGATCTTCGTCCGCCAACTCAGTCAGCGCTTTGAACACCGCATGGACATCGTGTTCGCCCGGAAGCACCGTATAGGTGAGGACCGGAGCGACGACGGGCGCATCGCCCGCGGGCTCCGCGCCCAGGGCGTCCCCTGGGCGAACGTGCGCAAGACCCGTCACGGCGCAAATACCGCCAGCAGCAACTTCTTGGGCAAGCTCATACTTCTCGCCGTTATAGATGCGTACTTGATCGACCTTTTGCTCCCATGCCTCGACACCGGAACGTCCGTCAATCATCTGTTTGGCATGCAGCGTGCCGCCGGTCACTTTAACCCAAGCCAAGCGCTCGCCGCGATCCCCGCGGCTGACACGATAGACGCGCGCGGCAAACTCCGAGAGCCACGCCTGTTCACGCATCAGCGCGCATATGCCATCCAGCAGCTCGTCCACGCCCTGGTCCCTGAGCGCCGAGCCGGTAAAACAGGGAAAGAGCTTGCGCTCGGCAACCATGCGCGACAGCGTTGCGACGGAAAGCTCACCCGCCTCAAGAAACTCCTCGAGTGCCGCCTCGTCCAACGCAGCAGCGTCCTCCTGAACGGCGCCGCCCGCCAACAGTTCGCTGGCATCCAGGCAGCCCTCGGAAAGACGTTGCCCAAGTTGTGCCAGCAAAACATCGCGGCCGGGATTCTCCAAATCGATTTTGTTGATATAGATGAACGTCGGAATGTCATAGCGCGCAAGCAGGCGCCACAGGGTTTCGGTGTGCCCTTGCACGCCGTCGTTGGCGCCCACAACCAAAATCGCGTAGTCGAGTGCGCGCAGCGTGCGCTCCGCCTCGGCAGAAAAATCGACATGTCCCGGCGCATCCACGAGCATGACGTGGGTATCGCCATGGTCGAGCATGGCCTGCGACGAGAAGATCGTAATGCCGCGCTCGCGCTCGATCGCGTTCGTATCCAGATGCGAATCGCCATCGTCCACGCGGCCGCGCTTGCGAATGCGACCCGCGTTGAACAGCATGGCCTCGGCCAGCGTGGTCTTGCCGGCATCGACATGCGCCAAGATTCCAACGACCGCTTGCTTCGACATGGCTCTCCTCTTATTGCAAGCCCACCGCACGCGGCAACGGGCATCCTCGTTCCACACTGGATGATACAATTTACGGGCCGGCGGGCGAAGCGGGCCCTATCCCCCGACCGAGCTCATCGCCCTGCGTTGCCGCGCGGCGATTTTCGTAGGTTCGCGCCTTGCGAAAGCCGGCACCTCCCCTTTTTGTCTGCCCGGGTTCATCTGGGGCAGTAACAACGCGAGCCTCACAACAGCGAGGAGTCACCATGAAGGCATTGCTCAACGAGTTCAAGGAATTCATTAATCGCGGCAACGTGATAGACATGGCCGTCGGCGTGATTATCGGCGGCGCATTCACTGCCATCGTGACCTCGCTTACCGACAACATCATCAACCCGCTTATCTCCGTGATTGCCGGCGGCAGCGCCACCGAGATCTCGGGGCTGGTGGTGCCGGGAACCAATATCGACTTTGGCGCCTTTATCGGTGCATGCATCAACTTTTTGATTGTGGCGGCGATCGTCTTTGCCATCGTCAAGGCCTTCAACAAGGCGCAGGAGATTGGCGACAGGCTCGCCGGTGCCACCACCGAGGAAGCCGCACCGGCGCCCGTCTGCCCGTATTGTCTGGAAGAGGTGCACGAAGGCGCGACCAAGTGTTGCCACTGCGGAAGCGAGCTGCCCAGGGAATAGTCGCGTAGGCGCAGCATTATCAACCACACGGCAAGCACCCCAGGCGCCACAATCAACTAAATTTGGCCCCGTTTGGGGCCATTTGTCGTTCGAGTGAATTGTTGCCGTAAGGCCCAGCTTTTACGCCTCGCGCAGCCAATCGAACGCGACACGCGCCGTGCCGTCGGACACATAGACGATACCGGCGCGCTTAAACCCGGCCTTGGCGATGGCGCCCTGCATGGGCAGGTTGTCTTGGTGTGTGTCGATACGCAGATGGTCGATGCGTTCCTCGGCAAAGGCAAACATCGCAGCCGCGACGCCATGCGTGGTGCCGTCGGATGCCACGCGGTGCAGCACAGCATACGGGGCGTCGCTGCGCCACTGGCCGCCCTCGATCACATCGTAGGAACTGTCCGGCCCCGGCAGAAAGGCAAACGTCGCCACCACGCGTCCGTCTTCCTCGCACACATAGCTGCCACCGGCGGCGATATCGGCAGCCAGCTGCTCGCCCGAAGGCGTGCCCTCGGGCCACTGCGTCGTGTTGCCATGTGCGCGCATAAAGGCGCGGGCCGCGTCATAGATGGCCATGACGGCGGGAATGTCGGTATCGAGGGTTTTTCTGATCATCGCGCGGCGACCTCACGTTTATTGGTATCACTTTGATTGAGCAATGATACCAACGTTTGGAGAAGGGCGCGAAGCAGATGGGAAGCAAAAAGCGAGCCGCCTGGTCAAAGGCCAAAAGCGAGTTTTTGAGCGCTGCTACCGGCGGCGATATGAGCGACCTGTTTGCACGCGAGGACGAGCGCCGCGACGCCCTGGACTCCGAGCGCGATGAAGCCTGGCGCTACAAATCGTGCGAGCGCAAAAACCGTTACGACACGCGCGCCGAGGCCGAGGCAGTTATGGCCGACTGCGAAAACCGCGGACGCCGCGGGCTGGCCTGCTACAAATGCGAATACTGCGGCGGCTGGCACTTGACGTCGCACCCTTGGAAATAGGCGCCGCATCGGCACGGCATTGACGGAGCGCCAGCCATCGCACGCAAGCTACGGGCGCGGCGGCACCAACACATCGTAGCGAACGGCCTTGCCCGCAAGTTGATAGCTCGGCTTAACGCCGGCAAGCAGCGGCCCCTTCACCGGCCGCTTGATAACGACCTTGCGCGGGCGCGCCGCAAGCGCAGCTTCGACCAGCGTCTCCTCATCGGCGCACGGCTGCTCCAGATGGTGTAAGAGTTGGAACTTCTTTTTCACCGCCGCGCTCTTGGTGCGTTCGGGAAACATGGGATCCAGATATACCACGTCGGGGGCGGCAAGCTCGCCCCGCCCGATCAGCTCAGCTGTATGGCGAAGGCCGGCAATGCTGTCCTCGCCCGCATGTAAGCGCATGCGCGACACGGCAGCCGCAAGCGCCGAATCATCTGCCGCGCGATCCAGGGCATCCTGAAGCAGCGCCGCGATCACGCAATCCTGCTCATACAGATCGACGGTAAAGCCCGCGGCCGCCAGCAGCAGCGAATCCTCGCCAAAGCCTGCCGTGGCGTCAATCGCCCATGGGCTCTCGATGCCTTTTGTGCGCGCAGCCTTTACCAACAGCTCTTGCTGCAGACGGCCCTGCTTGAGCCGCGGAAGCATGCGGGTAAAATCGGCACGCAGTTCCATCGAGCCGTCGGTGAGCGTGAGTCCCTCGGACTTCCCGGTCAGCTCAAGCCCCGCGGCTCGAGCAACAGAAAAGGGATCGACGATGCCCATGGGTACTCCTTAGCAAGCAAAACGAATACGCGAGCGCCGTTTATGTCGGCACCCAACCGTCCGCTATTGTCCCACATGCGACATGGCCCACAGCATCCCAACGCAAAGCACCGCCATCAATCCCGTGCACACGGCAGCGATCACAGAATCACCCATGCGCCTTCCCAACGACCGCGGCTCACGCACTTGACCTGTTCCGTACATCATGGCTCCTCCTTGAGACCAGCTCTTACCATGGCCCCATCATCGCAGCACCGCGCATGAGCTGCCATCGATTTGCCTTACGCCCAGCTTTCCTTTTTGAAAGGTTGGACCGTACAGGCAAGAGACGCTTTCAAACGCATGCATCGCCGCGTTGAACTACAATGTGCTTCACCATATGTGCAGTACATTGGGTGCGCCAAGTTGGCGTACTCGTATCGAAAGGACCAGCCATGAGCTTCACTCGCAAGACTCTCAAAATCCTTGCTCTCATCTACTTTGTTTTGGGCATCGCCAGCCTCGTCACCGCCGGCGTCGGTATCGCCACGGGCGGTCTCGATTCCACGTACGGTTCGTACGCCACGCTCGCAGCGGTCGTGCTTATCGCCAAGGGTCTCGTCGACCTTGCCGCAGGCGTCGCCGGTATCAAGGGCGCCAACAAGCCTTCGCAGGTGGACGGCGCGTTTAAGCTCGGTATTGTTGCCGCGGTCGCCACGCTTGCCCAAGCGGTGCTCACGCTTCCCGCGTTTGGCGGCGACGCCATCAACTTTGGCGCCTTTGTCATCGTGGTGTACGACCTGTTCTTTGTTCAGCAGGCACACGCCGTTAAGGCCGAGAACAAGGACCGCCTGTAAGCGCTCGCTTCTCATAACCTCTGCAGCCAAGCAACTAAAAAGGGCCGATCGCGCATCTCCGCGGTCGGCCCTTTACGTTTGCCCAGATAAAACCTACCAAAATAAACCTGTCCCTTTTTGGCAGGTTGTTAGCCGTGGCGGTACTCGGCGATGATGAAGTCGATGTCAGTCTGAAGGGTATCGAGGTTTGCCAAGCGCTCTTTGTCGGCGGGGCGCGTGCGGTAGTAGTACGGCGTCATCTGGAACACCGCCTCGATGTCCGCCTGGGTCTGAAGCGTAATAATCGCAGACACCCGCTGCGTTCCGACCAACTCGAGCTCGGTGGTCTTCGGCAGCTTCTCATCGTTAAGGTACGGCGTGTCGTAGAGTACCTCCTTGAGCCCAAAGAGGTGACGAGCACCCGGCACCACGGTGTAGAGCGAACCCTCCGGCGCCAGCACGCGGGCAAACTCGCGTTCGTTAAAGGGGGCAAAGAGCTCGGTCACCATATCGAAGGCACCATCGGCCACGGGGATGTCCTTCATGTTGGCCACGAAGTAGGTCGCATCGCCGCGCTTGGCGGCCAGGCGCACCATCTCCTTGCCCAGGTCAAAACCGTAAGCATCTACGCCCGGCACCGCGCCCATGGCACTGGTGTAGTAGCCCTCGCCACAGCAAATATCGAGCAGCGTCATGGGGTCGTTCGTAGACGCGGCACGCCCAGACACCCGCTCGCGCACCAACTCAACCATCGCATCGCGCAACGGCGCATAGTAACCACGGTTCAGAAAGTCACGACGGCTGCGCGCCTGAGACTTGGGATCGCCCATGGAGTCGCCGCTCTTGGACGAACGCAGCAGATACAGATAGCCCTCGCGAGCACGGTCAAACCGGTGTCCGCCCGCACATGCAGCACCGCGCTCGTCATCCACCAACGGCTCATGGCAAACGGGACACAACAACATGGCAACTCCTTAGCGCGGACAACACAACGCCCACCATTGTCGCACGCCTTCCCCACCTAGTCATTGGGGACGTTCTTGAATGACTAGTCGTTTAAGAACGTCCCCAACGACTAGTCGATTAGGAGTATCATCGTCTGCGCAAATAAGCACGAAATAGCATGTTAGAGATTGAGAGCGTATGGCCGATACCGTATCTAAGCACATCGACATGACCACCGGCTCGCTGTGGCGCAATATTCCCCTGTTCGCCTTCCCCGTGGCCGCCACGAGCATCTTGGAGCAGCTGTCGAACCTCATCGCCACGGTCATCATCGGTAACTTCTCGGGCGACCAGGGAACCCTCGCCATGGCGGCGGTCGGCTCCAATGTTCCGCTTACCAGCCTTATGCTCAACCTGTTTATCGGCATGTCGCTTGGCTCCAACGTGGTCATCGCCAACGCTATCGGCCGCAACGATCAAAACATGGTCAAACGCGCCGTCCATACCTCGATTTTAATGGCGCTCGTGGGCTTTGTCGTCATCGCGCTGGGCGAGATCTTTGCCGAGCCCATGCTCGCCGCGCTCAACGTTCCCGCCGAGACCATGCCGCTCGCCTCACTCTATCTACGCGTCTTTTTGCTCAGCATGCCCTCAATCTTGCTCTACAACTTTGAGGCCGCGATCTTCCGCTCCGTCGGCATCACCCGCATGCCGCTGCAGGCGCTTGCCGTGTCCACCGTCCTCAACATTGGCCTGGACCTCATCTTTGTCCCCGTACTCCACTGGGGCGTCGCGGGCGTCGCCATCGCCACCGCCATCGCCTACACCGTCAGCGCCGCCACACTCTTTATCCGCCTGCTCAAGACCGACTCCGTCGTCCGCGTCACCCTACGCGATCTGGCTATCGACCCCGTCGCCCTCAAGCGCATCGTCAAGATCGGACTGCCCGCCGGCATCCAAAGCGCCGTCTTTGCCGTAGCCAACATCATCATCCAGTCCGCCATCAACAGCCTGGGCACCGAGGTCATGGCGGCATCGAGCGCCGCTATGAGCTTGGAGTACGTATGCTACAACCTGCTCAACAGCTTTAGCCAGGCTTGCACCACCTTTGTGGGACAAAACCACGGTGCCCGCCAGATCGACCGCTGCACCAAAACGCTCAAGGTCTGCCTTGTCGAAGGCGGTATCGTTGCACTCACCACGATTATCGTTATTGTCGGCCTGGGGCGCGAAATCTTGTCGCTCTTTAACAGCGATCCCAACATCGTCTCGATCGGCTATATCCGCGTGTGTTCGATCTTCCCGGCGTACGCCTTTAGCATGTTCTACGAAAACATGTCAGGCTACCTGCGCGGCTTTGGCATCTCGCTCACGCCCGCCCTCATCACCATGATCTGCGTCTGCGGCATCCGCTTCTATTGGGTGTTCTGCGTGTTCCCGCACTTCCGCACCTTTGCGAACATCATGATGGTCTACCCTATCAGCCTGGGCACCACGGCGTTCTTTATGGTCGTGGCGGTACTACTCTGCCACCCGGCACGCACC
The DNA here is from genome assembly GCA_902489665.1 of uncultured Collinsella sp. GTDB lineage: Bacteria > Actinomycetota > Coriobacteriia > Coriobacteriales > Coriobacteriaceae > Collinsella. Next base: position 110,785 of record CABUAT010000001.1, read on the forward strand.
TATCGCGCCACCCAAGCCAAAGCGACAGCCCGCTAAACACCGCACTCAACGCCACGCCAGTCATTAATTGACAATATGCGAGCTCATATAGTCGATAAAACGCCTCGTGGCGATAGGCATGGTATCCCAGCTGCGCCAGGCTGCCACTACGTCGCGCGAGGGTGCGTGCACGATAGGACGTACACGAATATCGGCCCGCATGCCCTCAACGGTACGGCGATACAGCATGCTCACGCCTAGGCCCTCCTCCACCATCGCCATGATGGTGTAGTCGTCGGTCACTTCACTCGTCACGTGCGGCGACAGTCCATGCGTCGCGAATGCATCGAGCACCAGACTCTGTTCGCCCTCATCCAGCAGCACAAACGGCTCGGACGCCAGGTCGGCGAGTGTCACCTTTTCCTTTGCCGTCAGCGGATGCGCGGCCGGCAACAATGCCACCAACTCGTCGTGATAGACCACGCGCTTCTCGAGCCCAGCGGTAAATCCGCGCGCCGTAAAGCAAAAGTCAACCACGCCATCGTGCACCCACTGGGCGTTGCGCGTGTAATCGCCCTGCTTGAGGGTAAAGCGTACGCCCGGGTGCAGCGCACCAAAGTCGCGGATCACACGCGGCAGCACGGTACGACTCACGTTGGTAAACGTCGCGATGCGAATGTCGGTCGACGAAAGCCCCAGCAGCTCCTGGCGCTTGCCCTCGAGCTCGGCCTCGGCAGTCACGATCTGGCGCAGGTACGGCAGATATTGTTTACCGTCGCGCGTAAGCGAAACGCCCTGCTTACCGCGCTCGATAAGCGTGGTGCCCAGCTCGCGCTCGAGCGCCTTGACGGCTTGGCTCACCGCACTTTGCGTATAGCCCAGCTCGTCGGCCGCACGTTTCAGACTGCCGCGATCGACCACCATACAAACAATCTGATACCGCGATGTCATCGTGCCTCCACATCAATGCAGCCGTAAAACGTTTTGCCAGTGCTTATCCTAATGACATTAGCATTTCTTAATCATACTGAAGATACATTCGCTTTACTACATCCACATCTGGGAGCAGAATCCTTTTTACGAAACCGTTCTGTAACAAAAGGAGTCCCATGGATCGCAAAAAAGCAATCGCGCTCTCATTTTCCGTTCCCGTCGCATGGGGCTTTTCGTACCCCCTCATGAAGATCGGCATGGACAGCATGAACGCCACGAGCATCGTTGCGTTGCGCTGCATCATCGCCTTTGTGGTCTGCCTGTTGCTCTTCCACAAGCACGCGTTGCGCATCAACCGCGACCTTATGGTCCGCGCCGCCATCATCGGCGCCATTATGGCAACCGAACTCACCTGCATGTGCCTGGGTTCCAGCCTCACCTCCGCCTCCACCGCCGGCTTTTTGCAGAGCCTGACGGTCGTGATCGTGCCGTTTGCCAACGCCGCCCTGCTGCGCCGCGCCCCCGAGCGCAAAGTGCTCATCGGCACCGCCATCGTCACCTGCGGCATGCTGCTGCTCTCGGGCGCCGACTTCACCAGCCTGAACCCGGGCGCGCTCATCATGCTGCTCTCCGCTTTTGTCTATGCCGGCCACATCATTGTGGCGAAGCGCTTTGTCGAAGATGTCGACCCGCTGGCTCTGGGCGTTTGGCAGCTGGGCTTCGGCGGCCTGTTCTCAGGCATCGCCGCATTCACCTTTGGCGGCTTCACGCTTCCCAGTACGCCCAGCGAGATCGTGGTCGTCGTCGCGCTCGCACTCATCTGCTCTGCCTACGGCTTTATCACCCAGACGCTCGTGCAGCCCCACGTGCCTGCCGAGACCACCGGTTTCGCCTTCTCGCTCGAGCCGGTATGCTCCGCCGTTTTTTCGTTCTTCCTGGTCGGCGAGGTCCTGAGCCCCATCGCCTTCTTTGGCGCCGCCCTCATCCTCACCGGCGTCATGGTGGCAACCGTCGAGCTTCCGCGCCTCCGCGCACATGGACAGGCTCGCATGGCAGGAGCGCCCGAGCACGTCTCGTAGACCCCACTCTTCATACAGCCGTGGCATAAAGGCAACCGGTGCGCCTTTACAATAGATACCGACAGAGCATCTGACGTAAAGGAGTCCCATGGACGCCGCGACCCGCGACCGCAACATAGCAACTTGGTTGGGCGATGCGCCGCAACCGGTACGTGACACTACGAACCAGCTGCTCGAGCACATCGCCCTTTTGCGTGCCGAGCAGACTATCTACCCGGCACAAGACGACATCCTCAATGCCCTCGCCTACACGCCAGCCGACCAGGTCAAGGTTGTCATCTTGGGTCAAGACCCCTATCACGGACCCAACCAGGCCATGGGGCTGTCGTTCTCGGTCCCCGCGACGCAAACCAAGTTGCCGCCGAGCCTGCGCAACATCTATAAGGAGCTCAAAGCCGATCTGGGTTGCCCCATTCCCGCCACGGGAGACCTAACCCCATGGGCACAACAGGGCGTCCTGCTCCTCAACACCACGCTCACCGTGCGCGAGCATGCCGCGAACTCGCACGCCAAGCTGGGCTGGAGCACGCTCACCGACTACGTTATCGAACACTGCTGCCAGCTGCCCCAGCCGGTAGTCTTTTTGGCATGGGGCCGCTTTGCCCAGCAGATGGTCGAAGGTAAGCTCGCCGCGACCGGCGCGGGCAAGGCGACCGGCAAGTTCTGCCTGGCATCTACGCACCCCTCGCCGCTTTCGGCCAACCGTGCCACGGCAGAACTCCCCGCCTTTATGGGGTCGCGCCCCTTCTCGGCAGCCAATCGGCTACTCGAACAGCACGGCTCGACCCCCGTCAACTGGACTTGCCTCGGCTAAAAATCGATACATCAAAAACGCGCCCGACGGCTTTCCATCAGGCGCGTTTCCTATTCGGGCCAAATAAATTGTGTGCGGCCGGCCTCGCCGCCATCGATCAACAGACTCTGTCCGGTCATAAACTGGTTGGTCACGCCCACAAAGTAGATCCACTCGGCGATCTCTTGGGCAGTGGCCCAGCGCTTAAGCGGCGTGAGCTCCATAATCTGGTTCCACAGGTGCTCGTCTTCCATCACGCAACGGTTGAGCGGCGTGATAACGCCGCCCGGGTCCACACTGTTGGCGATGGCCTGCGGTGCCAAGCGGTTTGCAAGGTTCTTGGTGTAGGCGATAACGCCGCCCTTGCTGGCGGCATAGACGGGAAACTCCGACCCCGTATGCCCACTCGCCGACCCCACATTGACCACGGATTTGATAGCGGGCGCCGGCTTGGCGACAAGCCCCTCCCCCACAAAAGCGTAGCGCTCGGTCACGTTGATGGTGCCATACAGGTTGGCGGCGATATCGTCGGCCGAATCCTGCGTACCGGCAACGTTCACGATCACTTGGGGTTCAAGGTCGCCTGGAAACGAGTCCGGCTCGCGAACATCAACGATCAGATGGCGGTAGCGCTCGTGTTCGATCGCTGCCGGCAGCAGATCAAAGCCCACGACCTCGTGGCCCTCGTCCAAAAAGCGCTGCACGCATGCGGCTCCGATACCGCCCGAAGCGCCCGTGATCAAAACCCGCATACTTGCTCCTTAGGCGGTTGCGTGGCGCTCGAGGTACTCGGAGCCCACATTCTCGCGCTCCCAGCCGCGCACGACCTTGTAGCCCACGGGGCTCAGGAAGACCTCGCACAGCAGCTCGGCGACAGCGCCCGTCAGCGAGCACATAAGGACCTGCACCCAGGTCCAGCCGAAGAACGTGTGGCTCACCACAATGGCAAAGACTAGATTGTCGATAAACTGGCCAACACCCGTGGACACATAGGAGCGGAAGGCGAAGCTCGCAAAGTTATTCTTTTTGAGCATGCGGCCGAGCGACTGGTTGAGCGTGGAGTTAACCACGGCAGAAACGAGCATTGCCAGCGAAGAGCCCAGCACCACGTACCAGGTGCCGCCGATGGTGGCGTTAAGGGCGGTGTTGACCTCGATCATGCCCGTGTCGTAGTAGGCGCCCCACATGCCGGGCGTGAGCGAACATGCCCAAAAGCACAGGCTCACGGCCAGGTTAACCAGCAGCGCGAGGATAGAGATTTTGATGGATGCCTTGGCGCCAAAGCGCTTGCAAATCATGTCCTGGCACAAAAACGAAACCCAGCTCACCACAAAGCCGCAATCGAGTGCCAGATACGGCAGGCTGATGAGCTCCTTGTTGGCCAGCAGGTTCATCATGATGACGCTCACGAAAAACAGCGAAACCGTTGCCGCGGGAATGCTCCGCAACAGGACCTTGTAGTCCTCCATGACCTTCTTGATCATTATGTACTCCTTTGGTTTTAGGTTTAACGAGCAGGATATCGGACCCGAACTGCTCGGACGCCTCGGTCTTGAGACGACGGTGGGTATAATAGCCGCTCACGCGGCATCAGGCAAGCAATCGGCGCGGCAGCCCCGCAGGGCCACCGCGCCGATGCGTTAAAACGCTACGTTGCCAAACTCCGACAGGATAAGGTCGGGGTTGTGGTCGGTTGCCCAATCCACGTTCCACGGGCTCGTGAACAGCAGCAGCTTACCGCCGCGCATGTCCTCGACACGCAGGGTGTCGCGCGTGAGCGAAAGGCCCGGGATATCGATGGTGTCGGGGTCGTTCTGGATCCAGCGGATGTCCGTATAGGGCAGTGGCTGGCGACGAACCTCAACACGGTACTCGGCCTTGAGGCGGCGCTCGAGTACCTCAAACTGCAGCACGCCGACCACGCCCACGATGACACTCTCCATGCCGGCACCCAGCTCGCGGAAGATCTGGATAGCACCCTCCTGGGCAAGCTCCTCCATACCCTTGACGAACTGCTTGCGCTTGAGCGTATCGACCTGCGTAATGCGAGCGAACATCTCGGGGGCAAACGTCGGAATCTGCGGATACTGCACGTGGCGCTTGCCAGAGCACACGGTGTCGCCGATGCTAAAGATACCCGGATCGAACAGGCCCACGATATCGCCCGCGTACGCCTCGTCCACGATGGCGCGGTCATCGGCCATCATCGACGTGCCCGTGGCAAGCTTAAGCTTGCGGTTGCCCTGCATGTGGAAGGCATCCATGCCGCGCTCGAACTTGCCCGAGCAAATGCGCACAAAGGCGATGCGGTCGCGGTGGTTCTTGTCCATGTTGGCCTGGATCTTAAACACAAAGCCGCTAAAGTCGTCGCGGCAGGGATCGACCGGCTCGCCGGTGAGCGTATCGGTATAGGCGCGCGGCGTCGGAGCCAGACGCAGGAACTCCTTAAGGAAGGGCTCCACGCCAAAGTTGGTGAGCGCCGAGCCAAAGAACGCCGGGCTCAGCTTGCCGCAGGCCACAGCATCCAAGTCGAGCTCGTCGCCGGCGCCATCGAGCAGCTCGATGTCGTCCATCAGGTTCTTGTGGTTTTCCTCGCCAATGAGCTCGTCCATGGAAGGATCGCCCAGCTCGGCCTCGACCTCGGCGACCTTCTTGGTGGCGTTGGCGTGGCCGTCGCCCTCAAAGGCAATGACGCGACGAGTCTGACGATCGAACACGCCGCGGAAATTGCGGCCGCTGCCGATCGGCCAGTTCATGGGATACGTATTGATGCCCAGGACATTCTCGATCTCTTCCATGAGCTCAAACGGGTCGCGAGCCTCGTGGTCGAGCTTGTTCACAAAGGTAAAGATGGGAATGTGGCGCAGCGTGCAGACCTTAAAGAGCTTTTTGGTCTGGGCCTCGACGCCCTTAGCACCATCGATGACCATGACCGCGGCGTCGGCGGCCATAAGAGTACGGTAGGTATCCTCCGAGAAGTCCTGGTGGCCGGGGGTATCGAGGATATTGACGCAGGCGCCGTTATAGGTGAACTGCAGCACCGAGGAGGTGACGGAGATGCCGCGCTCCTTCTCGATGTCCATCCAGTCCGAGACGGCATGCTTGGCCGAGCTCTTGCCCTTGACCGAGCCGGCAGTCTGGATGCTGCCGGTATAGAGCAGCAGCTTCTCGGTAAGCGTGGTCTTACCGGCGTCCGGGTGGCTGATGATCGCGAATGTGCGGCGCGACGAGATTTCATCCGACAGGCTTGCCATGCGGATCCTTTCTTGCATTGAGTGCATTACGTCGTTGTAACCGCACTATTGTAGCCGCGAAATCCCGCTCTAGGGCGCCTATCAGGACAAATTCATCAGTTGGGGCCTAGGCAGCCGGCCCAATCCGTATTTGCCTCTTGCATAACTGTGCATAGTGTATATATACTGTGCTTACCGGTTATATACACGTGTAGCCCATCAGCTAAGGAGCCGCTGTGGACATCATCCTATCCAATTCGAGCGATAAACCCATCTACGAGCAAATAGCCTCGCAGGTCAAAGCTCAGATCCTTTCGGGCACGCTCGCTGCGGGAGCCAAACTCCCCAGCATCCGTGCGCTCGCGAGCGATCTTGGCGTGAGCGTCATCACCACCAAGCGCGCCTACGCCGACCTGGAGCAGCTCGGGTTTATCTGCACCGTGCAGGGCAAGGGCTGTTTTGTCGCCGAGGGCAACCAGGAGCTCTTGCGCGAAAACCAGCTCTGCCATATCGAAGAGCTACTTGCGAAAGCGGCAAGCCAAGCCGAAGCCTTGGGCGTCACGCGCGACAAGCTGCACGAAATGCTCGACCTGGTAGCCCCCGAAACCATGCAGTAGCCATCTGCAAGAAAGGCTATACCATGCAAAACTTGTTAGAACTCAAAGGCATTTCACGCCGTGTGAGCGACCGTTTTTCGCTGCGTGACGTCACGCTTGCCGTGGAGCCTGGCCAGATCGTTGGCTTTGTGGGCGCAAATGGCGCTGGCAAAACAACGACGATTCGAGCCGCGCTCGGGCTTATCAAACTCGATGCCGGCGAGGTGCACCTGTTTGGGCAGCGCTGTGGCGCCGACGCACCCGGTGAAGCGCAGCGCTGCTTGCGCACCCGTGTCGGTCTCGTGCTGGACACGTGTCCTTTCCCTTCAACGCTCAAGGTGGGCCAGATCGAGGCACTCGTAGGCCCGGCGTACCCCACGTGGGACCGCAAAACGTTCGCCGGATTCATCGACCGATTTGGCCTCGATCCCAAGACAAAGGTCAAGGACCTCTCCCGCGGCATGGGCATGAAACTGCAGCTTGCCTGCGCGCTCAGCCACCAGGCCAAGCTGCTCGTTTTGGACGAAGCCACCGCGGGCCTCGATCCCATGGCACGCGAGGAGCTGCTCGATGAGCTGCTCGCCTTTGTTTCCGACGGCCTGCACAGCGTGCTGCTCTCGAGCCATATTACGTCCGACCTCGATCGCGCCGCCGACCGCGTCATCTGCATCGATAACGGCTCGATTATTTTTGACCTGCCGCGCGAGGACATTACCGATCGCGTCGGCATCGCCCACTGTACCCAAGCACAGGCCGCCGAGCTTATGGCTTGCGTCGAAGGCGCCCGTGCCGTCCACCACGCCTATAGCGTGGACGTGCTCGTGCCCAACCGTCGCGAAACGCTCGAGGCCTTCCCAGAGATTCCCTGCGATCGGGCAACCATTGATGACTATCTGCGCCTCATGCTGAAAGGGGCTTCGAAATGAAACGCGCCTTTATGTCCGAGCTCGCCATCGTTCGCACGCTCACCCCGAGCATCGCGGGCGTCGGCCTGTTCATCTTCGTCGTGCTGACCGCCGTCAGGGCATCGAATGGTGATTCCGATATGAGCGCCGCCGGCGCCTTCGCGATCAGTGCCATGTCGCCTATCATGGCCATGACGTCGCTGGCCGGGCTCGACAACCAAAACGGATGGGAGCGCTATCGGGCAACGCTGCCCATCTCACGCAAAGACATCGTCAGCGCACGCTACCTGTGCATCACTATTTTCTCGGTCATCATGACGTGCGCGGCCGTGCTGTTGAGTATCGTCGCCATCCCGATCTTAAACAGCGTGGGTATCCCCTCCACGGGAGAGACCGTCTTTGAGACCGCAATCGCCTCGGCAATATCGATGCTTTTCTCCCTCATGGCGGTGTTTTTGGTACTGCCTCTGTTCTTTCGATTTGAACACATGAAGGCGCAACGCCTATCCGTTGGTCTATACGCCCTATACATGTGCCTTATCATGGTCACGCTAAACTCATTCAACCCCATCAGCAACCAGCTCATGTCGATGATTGCCGGGGCGAATCCCGATCCTTCCGTTCTTGGCTTCCTGTGCGCAGGAATTGCCGCGCTGGCAACGGTCGTCCTTGGCGCTGTCAGCTGCGCCATCAGCACCAAGGTCTACCGGGCACGCAACCTATAGGCAAGCGCGGTATCATTGGACATGCGCCATAGATCTGGCGTGGTCTTTTTTGAGGAGGCGCTCAACCCGTGTCGTGGGTCGTCGCAGCATTTGCGTCAGCATTCTTTGCCGGCATCACATCCATCTTGGCCAAATGCGGCATCAAGCAGACCGACTCCGATGTCGCGACGGCCATTCGCACCTGCGTGGTGCTCGTTTTCGCCTGGGCAATGGCGGGCATTTCTGGATCCATTGGAACCATTGGCAGCATCGAACCCAGATCCTGGCTCTTTCTCGTCCTCTCGGGACTCGCTACCGGCGCTTCGTGGATCTGTTACTTTAAGGCGTTGAGCATCGGAGACGTCAATAAGGTCGTACCGGTCGACAAGATGAGCACCGTGCTCGCCGCGCTGATCGCCATCGTGCTTTTTGGCGAGACGAGCAACCTTGCGGTTAAGCTCGTGGGAACCGCCGTCATTACCCTCGGCACTTTTTTAATGACCGAGAAGCAGCAATCCGCCGGACCCGAGCAGCAGCAAGACCGGACCTGGCTCGCTTACGCCCTCGGCGCCGCCATGTTCGCAGCACTCACCTCCGTCCTCGCCAAGATCGGCATCGAAGGCGTCGAGTCAAACCTGGCCACGGCAATCCGCACCTGCGTGGTACTGGTTATGGCATGGGCAATCGTGGCAGCTAAAGGCAAGATGGGCCAAGCCGTGCACGTAGACCGCTACGAGCTCGTATTTCTCGCGGCATCGGGCATCGCGACCGGAGCATCGTGGCTGCTCTATTACTATGCCATCGCTGCAGGCCAGGTGAGTGTCGTGGTGCAGATCGACAAACTATCGATTGTCGTATCGGTACTATTTGCGCGCCTGGCATTCAACGAAAAACTCTCACGACGCAGCGCCATCGGTCTCGCCCTCATCGTCCTGGGCACCGCCGCGCTCGCAGTTTGGAAGTAGCGCGGCCAGCGGCCGCTACATCCTCACACCTGGCTTGGGATGCCTGTACTGACCGTGGGATGCCGTGCGCTTACCGTGCGAGATGGCAAATTTGGGACAACAGTGCAGGCAACGAAGGCAGGCTGCGCACTCCGGCTTTGTCCAGACGGGAAGGCCGTCTCGCATCTCAATCGCCGCCATGGGGCAGCGCTTGGCACACAGGCCGCAGCCGATGCAGCGATCGGCATCGACAGCAAACTTGCTCGTCTGTTGCATGCGCGGCAGCCCAATTGCGTGATACGCGCACGATGCAAACAGAGGCACGCGATGGCGCATCATGTTGCCCGTGCGGCGCGCCCGCACCGCCTCGATCACGGCATCAATCTGCGCCTCGGCAGCCCTATTGATACCCTCAACCTTTTGAGGGTCAGACAGGTCGAAAACAGGCGTCCAGGTATCGGGCATCTTGACGCTCATCGCCGCATCTAACTCGAGCCCACGCTCGTGTAGCAGATCGCGGGCGAACTTGACCGATTGCCCGGTCGTCGAACCATATGTCGAGACATAGAACGTATAGGGGCGCTCGCCGCCCTTTGTGCCGGCAGCAACCGATAGGTCGACAGTCTTCAAAAACTCGATCATTGGCGTCGGCAAGCCCCAGGCGTATACCGGGGCGACAAACCCCAGCCGACAGGGGCCTTCCATCACAGCAAGGTGAAGGATCTCGGCATCAAAGCGCTCAATCGACATAACTTTGTCGCTTGTCGCCGCTGCAATGCGACGCGCCACATGCTCGCTGTTCCCTGTCGCACTAAAGTACAGGATCATCTCGTACCCCTGGAATTGACTCGTGAAAAACCGCGCTACTTGCGCAGCGGCTTGGGCAGCGGAATGCCGGAAGCGATAACGGCGGCGATGATCATGCAGACGATACCTTTGAGTGGGAAGCACATGAGCAGCAGGCCCACGACCATGACCGGCTGGCGCATGACCGCACCCATCGTCGATGTCGTGCAGACGGCGACGCAAAAGACCGGATCTGCGCCAGTGAGGATAGCAAGGCCATAGCCCAAGCTTACGCCCGAGAAGATAACCGGGAAGAAGTGGCCGCCGCGCCAGCCCAGGTTGATGAGGGCGGGGGTCAGCATGGCTTTGACAAGACCGGTCGCGATAAGCACGCCGGCGGGAATGGTCAGGTAGGTTTCCATGAGCACGTCGGCCTGGGTCTCGCCGGCAAACATGGTGTAGGGCAGGACCGTGCCGCAGATGGCGAGCGCCAGACCGGCCAGCATGGCTTTGACGACAGGACGCTCCCCTATTGCATGAGACAGCGCCTCGCTTGCGTGCTCGGAGACAAAGTACAGCCAGCCGCAAACGGTGCCGACCAACGCCAGCGGAATGAGCCAGGCAAGTTCCAGGTTGCCCACCTCGGCGGACTCGAACCTGGGCATGCCCATGCCGCCGCCCACAAGCTGGCCAAGCAGCAGGTAGGTGCCCAGACCGCCGGCAATCGCGATGCCATAGACCACGGTCTTTTGCACCTTGGGCAGCTTGATGGTGATCTCGCCGGACGCGGACTCATCGTCGGCGTCTTCGCCCTGGCCGTCGGCGCTACCGGCAAGCGGTGCTACAAAGCCAAAGACGGGCGCGGTAAAGAGCGCCGTCAGGGCAGCCTGGGTGCCCAGCAGCGTGAGCTCCCTAAACTCGGCGCCAAAGCAACGCATACGGTCGCCGACCCAGCTGCACAGACCCGCGATAACACCGGTCAGACCGGCCTCCGGTCCAATGCTGCCGCCAAACAGCAGCGGCAGCAACGCCGCGAGCGAAAGCTTGCCCAGGTTGTCGTACGGGTAGCGCCCGTCTTGCTTAACCTTAGCCATCACCTGGTTGAGGTCATCGGTCTTGGCGCCTGTCATCTTTTCGTACAGACCGATTAATAGGCCGCCCAGCAGACAGACAAAAAACGGGTACGGCAAAAAGCCAAACGGGCCGCTGGCGAGCTCGGGCGAAGCGACGCCCAGCGCGTGCGGAATCTCGGTCCACAGATAGTCGATACCGTGCTCCATCGCAAAAAAGAACAGCCAGACCGCGGCACCTGCGAACGCACCGGTCACAGCAACGCTAACTAAAAACAGCGCGCGGTTTGTGGGTTTGGCAAGGTTATCCATCGGGTCCTCCCGCGGTCAAAGTCGACATAGTTATGTTTTATTGTAGAGCGAGCGTTGCCCGAACGAGCCAACCGTCTGCGCCGCAAACGGCACCATTGGGAGCCATAGCGGGACAGGCTTAAGACTCATCCGTTGATAATCGAGACAATCTCGCGCAAATCGTCGGCAAAGTAGATGCCGTGCTGGCGCCTCGGGCTCGAAAGCCCTTTATCAATCATGTGCCCGAGCAGCGCCTTGAGGTCGTTGTAGTAACCGTCCAGGTTATACAGGATGCACGGAGCACTCAGGTGCCCCAACGACACCGCGGACATGACCTCGGCAATCTCCTCGAGCGTGCCCGTCCCACCGGGAAAGGCGATGAACGCATCGCCGAGCTCAATCATCTTGGCTTTGCGCTCGGCCATATCACTCGTCACGATGAGGTCGTCGATACCGTCATGTTGAAACTCGGCCTCGATAAAAAAGCTCGGCTCCACACCCGTCACATGTCCGCCTGCCTCGAGCACGCTATCGGCGAGCGCACCCATCAGGCCCGATTTGGACCCGCCGTATACCAACGCGTGTCCGTTGGCGCCAGTCCAGTTGCCCAGCTCCTGTACCGCAGACAGAAATGCTGGGTCGTTACCGACACTGGCACCCAGATACACGGTGATATTCATATTCAGTCCCCCTCATCGTGACGCACGGCGCCCGTTCTAGCGCTGGCGTCGACGATACTCGCGCACGCGACGCGAAAGATCGGCAAGCTCGTCGCGATCGAGCTCTTCCAAATGCTCCAGATCATCCATAAAGCGCGCCATGGTGTCCTTTTGACGCATCTTGATGAGCGTATTGCAGTAGTTCACCGCCACGCCCGTGAGCATGGCGATGTAGAAGATGCTAATAACGCTCAAGACGACGGTAATGGCGCGGGCAACCGGCGTTTCGGCCGGAATGTCGCCAAAGCCGATGGTCGAGACCGTCTCAAAGCTAAACCACAGGCCATCGCCAAACGTGAGGGTCGTGGGCTCGGACAGCCAGACAGCCGTCGAGCACAGCAGGTAAAAGATAAAAAACAGACCCGTGATGCGCGCAAAGCCAGCCTGTCGCAGCACATCGGCAAGCGTCCTCAACTTGTTCATCGCGACCCCTTTTCCCAGACGCCCAATCACGTTCGCCCGGTATTGTCCCACAACCGGCAGCTAGGGACGTTCCTTTTGCGCCGGCAGAAAGGGACTGTCCCCAGCTGCCGGGCGGGAGCGTTTAGCGGTGCAGCTGCCGACTGGGCAGGCTGAGCTGGTATCCTTATGCGGTAATGTCTCGATTCGTTAGGATTGCACGTGAGAGCTGCCACTGTCCTTCGTTCGGTTATATATCGCGCCCTGGCCATTGTGCTTGCCGCGCTTGCCGTGCTGAGTTCTATCGCGCCTGTCCAGGCTTTTGCCGATGACTCTAGTCAGCAAGTCAAGACGGTCCGCGTTGGTTGGCTCGTCAGCAACGAGGGCTTCCAAGACGGCACCCCCGGCGAGCGTCTCTCGGGATGGGGTTACGAGTACCTCCAGACCCTGTCATACTACACGCCCGGCTGGCGGTACGAATACGTCTCCGGCACCTTCACCGAGCTTATGGACATGCTCGAGGCGGGCGAGATCGACCTCATGCCCAACATCTCCTACTCCGAGGAACGCGCCCAAAAGCTGCTCTTTTCCTCGAACCCCGAGGGCACCGAGCGCTACTACATCTACGCCAGGCCCGACCGTGACGACCTCGCAAAGGGTGACCCTCAAGCACTTCAAGGGCTCACTATCGGCTGCAACCGAGGTGTTATGCAAACCTTTGTTGGCCGGCAGTGGCTCGCCAACGAAGGCATTACCTGCACCTATAAAGAAATCGACACTGGCGGCGCCCTCTTTGACGCGCTCGCAAACGACGAAGTCGATGCCGTCATCATGAACGACACCATTTCGTCGCCCGATGCGTCGCCCATGTTCTACGTTGGTTCGAGCGACTACTACTTTGCCGTCCCCAAAAGCCGCCCCGACCTAATGGACGACATCAATGCCGCCATGTCGGCAATCGCCCGCGTCAACCCACGCTATATCGACGAAGTCAAATCTAACTACTCGGTCAAAAACAGCGGTTCATCATCGCTCAACGGCCCCGAACGTTCCTGGCTCAAAGCAAATGACAACACCATCACGCTCGGCTACATTACGGGCAAACTCCCCTACTGCAACGAAGACGAAAACGGCGAAATGGAAGGCTCGCTCGCATCGCTTGCGACGACGTTGCACGATAAATTTGGCATTACGGTCAAAACCGTCGCCTTTGATAGCTACAAGATGATGTCAAAGGCTCTGTCAAAGGGAAGCATAGACGTTGCGCTGCCGGTATACCGAGATTACTGGGTTGCCGAGCAATCAGGCGTTGTGCAGTCGGCATCGTTGGGGACCGTGTCCCTCACCGCCATCCACACCGGCAGCGACCTGAACAAAGACCTTCAGAACATCGCCTGTACCAAATCATCGTTTGTCAACAAAAATGCACTTGAAAGCCTGTTTCCCACAGCGACCGTGACCGAATACCAATCCGACGATGAAGCGTTCGACGCCCTCAGGAAGGGAACGGCGCACTGCATCGTCGCTCCCAGCTCACGCATAAAAACCATCGGCGACCGTTATGATCTCGAAGGTTACGAGACGGCCGAGCTCCCTGACACCTGTGAGCTCTCGTGCTGGATTTCGCGCGGAAAGCCCGAGCTGCTGGGAATCGTCAACAAGGGCATCATCAATGCCGGAGAATCGCTCTCCGCAAGCAATTACTCCTCCACGTCGTACACGGCCCAGGAATCCAACACGCTTCAATTCCTTTATCGCAACCGTGCCGCCGTTGCAGCTGCCCTCATCGGTATGTTGTCGGTCGGTATCGTCCTGCTCATCTGGGCGCTCGTGCGCGCTCGAACCGAGCGCAAAAAAGCCGACGCTGCCAACGCCGCTAAGACGGCATTCCTCACGCGCATGAGCCACGACATCCGAACGCCGCTCAACGGTATCCTGGGCCTTATCGAGATCGAGGAATTGAAGGAAGGCGATATCCAGGTCGCCCGCGAGAGCCGTGCCAAGGCGCGCGTTGCCGCCAATCACCTGCTCTCGCTGATCAACGACATCCTCGAGATGGGCAAAATCGAAGACCGCAAGCTAACACTGGAGCATGCGCCTTTTAACCTCAAAGAGCTCTGTGACGATACACTGGTGCTGTGCAAGCTCCGCGCGTCCAGTAACGCCATCACCATGCAGGACAATAGTCTGCCGTACGCCACGGGGCCATACATGATCGGCAGTCCCACCCATATCCGACAGATCATGATCAACCTGTTAGACAACAGCATTAAGTACAACAAGCACGGCGGCTCCGTCACCTTTAGCTCAAATACCAAGCCACTCGATAACGGGCGCGCGCTCTTTTGCTTTAGCGTTTCGGATACCGGCATTGGTATGACTCCCAAGTTTTTAAAGCATATCTATGAGCCGTTTGCCCAAGAAGGTGACGATGCGCGCAGCAAGTTCCAAGGAACCGGCATGGGCATGCCAATCGTCAAGTCGCTTATTGAACTGATGGGCGGTACGATTGAGATTTCGAGTGAGGTTGGCGTGGGAAGTACGTTCAACGTCCAGATTCCGCTCGATATCGACAAGAACCCTCAGACGCGGGCAGATACGGTCGAGAGGGCGCTCGACTGCTCGCTCGCCGACATGAACGTGCTGCTCGCCGAAGACAACGAATTGAATGCCGAGATTGCCCAGGCGCTGCTCGAAAGTGAAGGCATTGTCGTAACTCGCACCGCCGATGGCAACGAAGCGGTCGACCTATACGTTGGCCGTCCCGCCGGCAGCTTCGATGCGATTCTGATGGACATTATGATGCCGGACATGGACGGCTATGAGGCAACCCGCGCGATTCGCCTGAGCGAGAAGGTCGATGCATCCGACATTCCCATCATCGCGCTCACCGCCAACGCCTTCGCCGAGGACGCCAAGGCGGCACACGACGCCGGCATGAACGCCCATCTGTCCAAACCGCTCGACTTTAACAAGCTCAAAAACATACTCGCCCGCATCAAGAAAAACGGAGCTGTTTCGCTATAGTTTGTGCTCAACAACCATACGCAGCAGAAAGGACGCCAACGATGTTTAGGCCCTTACGTCGAAAGAAACGCGCCATCACCGACGAGGAAGCGCGCGAACTGCTCGCTACATGCAAGCGCGGCGTCTTTGCCGTCAACGGCGACGATGGCTACCCGTACGCCATTCCCGTCAACTACTTCTTCGACGCCGAGCACGACAAGATTTATTTCCATGGCGCCAAGGCCGGCCACAAGGTCGACGCACTCAAGCGCGATGACAAGGTCTGCTTCACCGTTTACGGCAACGAGTGGTACCAGGACGGTGACTGGGCTCCCTACGTTATGAGTACCGTGGTCTTTGGCCGCTGTCGCCTGGCGAATGACACCCCCGCGTTTATCGAGGATAAAGTCCGCCAGCTCGCGCTTAAGTACTACCCTTCTGCCGAGGAAGTCGAAGAGGAAATCGCCAAGGACATTAAGGGCGTCCAGCTCTACGAGATTACGATTGAGCATCTTTGCGGCAAGCAGATTCAGGAAAAGTAAGCCTCAAAAGCAAAACTCATCAATAACAATATGGCCCGGTTCCAACCCACCTTGGAACCGGACCATATGCTTATGAAGCGTCGGCGGCGATGTGCGCCAGCGCCTCGACGAGCTCTTGCGAGCTCACAGGCTTGCTCAGGTGCGCGTTCATGCCCGCCTCGCGCGAAAGCCTGCGGTCGTCGGCAAAGGCGTTGGCACTCACGGCGATAATCGGCGTAGTCGCGGCATCCTCGCGATCGAGTACTCGAATTCGATGCGTGGCCTCAAGGCCATCGATGCCGGGCATCATGATGTCCATCAACACCACGTCGTACTCGTACGGCGCGCTCGCGGCAAACATCTCGACGGCAGACTCGCCATCCTTAGCATGCGTCACGACGGCACCGGCACGGCTGAGCGTAAACTGCGCGATCTCGGCATTCAGATCGTTATCCTCTACGAGCAAAACGCGCAAGCCTTGGAGCGCATCGCCATCGCCCGAATCCACGCGAACTGCCTGGGGAATCTCGGAGCGCTTGCACTTCTCAAACGGCAGACGGATGGTAAACGTCGTCCCCTGCCCCAAGACGCTCGTAAAGCTCATGGTTCCGCCCATAAGCTCGACCAACTGTTTTGCGATAGGCGCGCCCAGGCCAGTTCCCGATGAAGCGCCTTCCATCTGTTGCTCCTCACGGCAAAACGGCTCGTAGAGGCGCTGTTGGAACTCCTCGCTCATGCCAATACCGTTGTCGGCGATCGTGTATTCATAGACGGGGACACCATCCGCTGGCTCCACCTCGCGGCACACCAGGCGAACATAGCCGCCCCGGCGGTTGTACTTGACGGCATTACCGGCAATATTGAGCAACAAGCGCTTGAGGTGCGTCACGCTCACCCGCGCATAGGGATGATCAAGCGTCTGCTGGTCACAGATAATTGTCACCAAACGCTCCTCGGCCTGGCGCTCCAGAATATCGCGCACCTCGTGGTTGAGGGTCACCAAGTTTGTGGGAACAAGCTCCAGTTCGATCTGCCCGCTCTCCAGGCAACTCATATCCAGGGCCTCGTTGGCAAGGTCGAGCAGTAGTCCCGATGCCGTCCAGATTTTTGAGCGGCACTCAGTCTGCTTTTGTAGATCGTCCGCATTGGCATCGCCAACCTCAACCATGCCGCGAATGCCGTTGATGGGCGTACGCAGATCGTGGCTCATACGACGCAGAAACTCCGTCTTTGCCGAGTTGGCAGACGAGGCCTCACGCGTTGCCTTTGCCAACCTGTCGCCATAGTCGCGCTCCTGCTGCAGCAAGTCCGTCAAACGTCGACGATCAGCGCGGCGACGCGCCATCACAACAACGGCTATAACACCGCTGTAGAGCACCAGCACGCCGGCAGCAACAGCCGCGACGACCTCAAAGTAGCGCCGCGCCGAGGCATAGGTATACACGTAGAATCCGCGCGCTTTTCCAAATGTGCCCAAATACCACTCGCCATTGGCGTTAACCAATCTGACCTTACCAGCCGGGCATCGATCCTTTATACCGTCGACAATGAAGACATCCGTCGTAGGCAGGTCGAACACGCCCAAGATGGTGGGTTCGACGGCGTTGGTCGCAACGACCTTGCCATCGTTTTCGATCACGATATTGCCGCTATCGATGGTTTCATAACCTTCAAGCAGACTCTGCAGTTTGAGCGTATTGCCTGCAACCGCCTCCGCGCTCTGATGCCTTACCGCGATAACGATACCCTCGCCATCCTGCCGGGTCACGCAACCAATGTCTGCAACCAAATCATCCGCAAGCGTAATACTATCGGTATAAGACTTAAGCGGATGGGTTGCCACCTCCAACACGGGCGCATCTTTGAGATACGTAGCAAGCGACTCGTAGCCCACGCCATCCGTCGAGGACTCGGACACCAAGTTGCCCGATGCGTCCGTCACGATCAGCGCACTCACGTTGAACTGGTCAGCATATTGCTCCAGCGCGGCGTTATCCACCGAGCCGTCGCGCTCCATATCGCGCGCCGCCTCTCCGGCGATCTCCATAACGCGAATCAGGTTTTTGGTCGTATAGGCGCTATTGAATGCATCGTAGGAAAGGCTCTGCGTCGCCACGTAATCGACAACGTC
The DNA here is from genome assembly GCA_902489665.1 of uncultured Collinsella sp. GTDB lineage: Bacteria > Actinomycetota > Coriobacteriia > Coriobacteriales > Coriobacteriaceae > Collinsella. The sequence goes on from CABUAT010000001.1 coordinate 128,874, forward strand.
GGCAAAGCGCTGCTCGGCCTGGGCTGTCGTGTAACCGTAGCTCATCATGCCGGCAACAACCGAGAGCGCTATCCCCAACAGGGCGGCAATGAGCCATACCCATGCCGAACGATCGTCCCGCTCCCCTACGGCGTGGTCGGGCGCATCGATCATGACAGGCCCTCCGTATTCAAAAATGGTGCAGGGTCATCAAAGTACTTTGACACCAGGCGTTCCATGGTGCCATCGACAAGCATTTCTTGGTAGGCATGGGTGAGCTTAACGTCGATGCCGCGCGTATCGTTGAGATCGAAAGCGGTGCCCAAACCAACCTCCAGCAGCGGCTCATCCAAAATGCGATACGTCACACCATAGTCTTTTTCGTAGGTGAGCAGCGAAGACTCATGCGCGGCGATGGCGTCGACCAGGCCCTCGACGAGCGCCGGGTTCAGGCATGAGCGGTCCGAAAAGCTGTAGAGCTCCTTGATCTGCGGAACGTTTTCATTTGTACGATTGAGCAAAATGTCCTCGGGCTTGGTAGTGGACTGGACCGCCACAACCTTGTCCTCAAGATCGGCAAGCGTGTAGATATCGCTCTGGGGATCGACCGCGACTACCTGGCGGCTCGCAAGGTACGGGCCGGCCCAACAATACTCGTTCTCGCGACCCGTCATGCTAAAGCTGCCCATGACGCAATCGAGCTCGCCGCTCGCCAGCAGCTCCTTCTTCTTTTCCCAATCGATCAGCTGGTATTTTGGCTTGTAACCAATGCGGGCCAAAGCCTCGGTCAATATCTCGACATCCAGGCCAACGATATCGCCGTACTCGTCGGTATACACAAACGGTGGATAGAGGTCGCTGCCGACGTTGAGCGTCGTAAGGTCGTCGTCTTTGACTTGCGAGGCGTCCAGACCTTCTAATGCAGACGTCGAGGCTCCGTCATTCGACCCGGAACAGCCAGCTATCGCTACGACAAAGGCGCTCGCCACTGCAAGCACAAAAAACAACGAAATGGCAACCGAGCGACAGGGTCTTTTCATCGAGCTCCAGACGATCCTGTTTACAGACTGAAATGGTTAAAGATAATAGCAAACGAAACCACGCGAGTGCCCAATGGTTACAGACGTTCTACCATGCGGGGCCTTCCAGCCGACTTGGCAGAAGGTCCCGCATGCAGCGCACGCCTACCGTGCATTAAAAACGTAGCGGTCCAGGCGGTCGCACGCTTCCTTTACGCGCCAAAGCGGCAGCGCCAGATTCACGCGAATGTGGCAGGGTCCGTGGAACGGACGTCCATCCTGATACCCCACGCCCACGCGCGCCCCCTCGTCGAGCAGCCACTGAATATCACGGCCATGCTCGCGGCACCACTCGGTGCAGTCCAGAAACACCATGTACGTGCCCTGCGGACGTGAATAGGACACGCCCTCAAAATGCTCGTCCACGTAATTGCAGAAGTACTCGATATTGCCGGCAAGCACCTGATTGAGCTCGTCCACCCACTCATAGCCCTGCGGCTGGTAGGCACCGATAAGCGCATGCATGGAGAGGACGTTCATCTCGTTGTAGTGGGTCTTGTTGGACACGGCGCAGATGCGGTCACGCAGCGTCTCGTTGTAGACAATGTGGTAGCTGCCGACAAGGCCCGCCAGGTTAAACGTCTTGCTCGGCGCATAGAGGGCAACCGTGCGTATGCGGGCATCCTCGCTCACCGACTGCGTCGGGATGTGCTTGTGCCCCGGCAGGATGATATCGGACCAAATCTCGTCCGAAATCACCACGCAATCGTGCTGGCGATAGATGTCCATGGCGCGCTCGATCTCGTCGCGTTCCCATACGCGGCCGCAGGGATTGTGCGGCGAGCAGAACACCGCGGCATGGATGTGGTTTTGGGCGAGCTTGTGCTCCATGTCCTCAAAGTCCATACGCCACACGCCCTGGTCGTCAAGCTTAAGCGGGCTGTGGACAATGTGATAGCCCGCGGCCTCAATGGACTTGGTAAAGCCGATGTAGGTAGGGCTGTGGACCAGCACCGCATCGCCCGGCTGGACATACGCGCGCAGCGTCGACACGACGCCGCCCAGCACGCCGTTTTCGTAGCCGATATGTTCAGGGCTCAAACCTTCGACGCCATTGCGGCGGCTCTGCCATTCGATGATGCGATCGAAGTACTCAGCGCGCGGGTTAAAGTAGCCAAACATGGGGTGCTGGGCACGCTGAATGATGTGTTCCTGGACCGTGGGCACCGTGGCAAAATTCATGTCGGCCACCCACATGGGGATGCGGTCGAAGCCCTCGTCGGGTGCGTTCGGGGCCATACCGGGGATCTCACCCCAAGAGTCAACAGCGATAGAGTCCATGCCGTGGCGGTCGATAAGCGAGCTAAAGTCGTATTTCATGCTGAGCCCCCGTGCAAAGTTGATTGTTTTGGTAGGCGTTATTGTCCACCAGCGTGGGCGGTTTTGGCGCGGGGTTTGGCGCTTAATTTGACGGGTACGGACGAATGGCTGGTTAGTCTTGCGCGTCGTTGACGGCAACTACGGTTAGCTGGGTTTCATCGACCGCAAACGATATGTCGAGCCCGGCGTAAGCCAAGTGATAAACGCGGTTTGGCTCGTGCTTGCTGCCTGCGCGGCGTGGATCTTGGCAAAGGACCTCGACCAAGCCGGGGAGCTTTGCGGGCGGGACCATATCCTGCAGCGCTTGCGGGAACTCAACATCGAGCTCTTGCCACGGAGCATCCTCGATCCAGCCTCCGGTCGCATCCGGGTGACAGTCGGCAAATGGAATGTAAGGCTTGATATCGTAGATGGGCGTGCCATCGCGCAGGTCGGCCCCCAACACATGGATGATGGGGCCATCGTCGGTAAGCTCCACGCGATCAAGCTTGACGCAGGTGAGCCCGATGGGATTAGGGCGAAACGGACTGCGCGTGGCAAACACTCCCACACGTTCGGCTCCGCCCAGACGCGGCGGGCGCACGGTTTTCGACCATTTTGCGTTGGTGCCGGACCTGTCCTGCGTTTTAGCGTCGACGGCAATATCCTTAGCCGTGCCGCCGGGCGTTCCGTTTTCGAAGCGCCACAGCAGCCACAGGTGAGAGAAGGAGTCCAGGCCCTCAACCGCTGCATTGGAGGCAAATTCCGGCTCAAAAAAGATTCGTCCCTGCAGATGGGGCGCCAAAAAGCTGTTGCGCGGAATGCCGAACTTCTGCGGCAGGTCGGTATGTATGCGTGCGATAGGTTCCATGCCGGTCATTGTACGGCATGGAGGCGTGGGGCGTTGCGCGCAATTCTTCGCCGCGGTCCCCCGTCGTGCAACCAACGGTTGCTTGGAAGGGCGCCTGCCGCCGCGTATGCTTAAGCCATCAACCAGCAGAAAGGAGCCGCTATGGCCTTTGCAGAAAAGCTCATTGCTGTCCGTCGCGCCCATCACCTTACCCAAGAGCAGCTTGCCGCTAAGCTCTTCGTCACACGCCAGGCCATCAGCCGGTGGGAGCGCGGCGAGGTCACACCGGGCATCGACATGATGAAGCTCATCGCCGCCGTAACCGGAGAACCGCTGTCCCACCTGCTCGAAATGCCTGAGCACTATTGCCAGAGCTGCGGCATGATACTCACGCCCAACGACTGCGGCACCGATGCCACGGGCACCGCGACCGATCATTACTGCAAGTGGTGCTACGACCACGGCAAGTACACCTATGACACCACCATGGAGGCAATGATTGAGGATTGTGCCCCGCGCCTGGCACAAAACACCGGCATGTCGCTCGACGAAGCCGTCTCGCTCATGGGCGCCGTCCTGCCGCAACTGGAGCGCTGGCGCACCGTGCAGGAAAACGAGGCGCGCTACGGTGCCGAGGCGCGGGCGCGCTACGGCGATGAGGCTATCGATGCAGCAAACGAAGCGTTGCTGGACATGGACCCCGAGACATGGAACGACATGAAGGAACTTGAACGCGCTATTCTGGGCCAGCTCTCGATTGCCATGGGCATTGGCGACCCAGAGAGCAACGAGGCTCGTAAGCTTGTCGCGATGCATCGTCGCTGGATTGCTCTCAACTGGGGATGCGAGCCCCAAGACGAGGCGTACCTGGGCCTCGCCCACGGTTATCTTGCCGACCAGCGCTTTGTTGACTACTACGACAAGCCCTGAGCCACCGGAGCCACGGCGTTTCTGGTCCAGGCCATCGAGTCTTCGTTGACGCACGCATAGACCGCGGCGGCTTTGGGTATTTCAATCAAAACCTCAACCGATTGGAGACCTATGGCTACTAATCACGAGCTCGCGCTGTACGTTATGACCGGCTGCCCGTATTGCTTAAAGGTCAAGCGCTTTCTGGCAGATAACGGCGTGACCATTCCCGAGCGCAATATCTCGACCGATTCCGATGCCGAACAGATACTCATCGCCGTCGGCGGAAAACGCCAGGTTCCCTGCCTGTTCATCGACGGCAAACCACTCTACGAATCGAGCGACATCATCGCGTGGGTGCAGGAAAACCTGCTCTAGTACGCACGCTCTGTCCGTCCAGGGCCCCAACCCATACGACCCAAACATGTACACCAGCATCCAAAGTCGACATTTTTCGACATCTTTGGATGCTGGTGTACAGCTTTTGCGGGTAGTCATCGGGGACGTTCTTAAATGCCTAGTCGCTAAAGAACGTCCCCGATGTCTAACTAGCCGCGGAAGCGGGCTGCGGATGCGAGCGGTTGCTCGCGGAAGACGCGGTCGACGGCGGCGCGGTATTCGTCGACCTTCTTGGTCTTGCGCACGATCTTATGGACGGTGGCGGGATCGGCGAAAGCGCACTTGGCGTAGAACCACCACTCCTTCATGCGAAAGACCGCGTTGCCGCCAATCTCTTCTGCATAGGCCGCGAACAGCGTGTCATGGAAACGTTGCAGCTCGGCGACGGTGGCGGCAGGGCCGCCGTTTACCATGCGTGCCAGCGCAGGGTTTGCAAGCAGACCGCGGCCCAGCATTACATGGCGCGTGTCGGGATAGGCAGCAACCAGCGCATCCATGTCCTCGAGGTCAAAAATGTCGCCGTTATAGGCTACCGGGAACGGCGCCCGCTCAAGCGTCTCGCCATAATACTCTTTGCGCGGCGAGCCCGTATAGCGATCCTTTTGCACGCGCGGATGCACGATCAGCTCGGCAAGCGGCATACGACAGTAGAGATCGAGCACGCGCTCGTACTCAGCATCGCTCTCAAGCCCCAGCCTGGTCTTTACCGACACCGGCAGTGGTGAGCGCTCGCACACGTCGCTCAAAAACACCTCGAGCTCATCCAGGTTGCGCAAGAAACCCGAACCCTTGCCCTTGGCAACGACTGTTCCCGAGGGACATCCCAAGTTGAGGTTGACCTCGTGGTATCCCATGTCGGCGAGCACCTGTGCCGCCCACACAAACTCATCCGCGTTCTTGGACATGAGCTGAGGCACCACGTTAAGCCCCTGGTTATTGGCAGGATCGACCTCCTTAAACGCCTTGCCGCCAAAGCGATTGCCCACCCGCGGCGGCGGCAAAAACGGCGTGTAGTAGCAGTCGAGCGCACCAAAGCATTCTGCATGCACGCGGCGGAACACATGCCCGGTAATCCCCTCCATGGGGGCCAGCGATAGAATCATCAACATCAACTTTCAAATCAATGTGACAAAGGGACCGTCCCTTTGTCACATTTGTACATCATTCGAGTGTTTATTTTGGCACAGCGGCGCAGGCAATCCCATGCATGTTATTCGTCCTTGGGCAGCGGCTTCATGCTCCAAAAGATGACGTTCATAATGATGACAATCACCAGGACAACACCATTGGCCACCCAAAAGCCCATGTTGAGCCCAAGCCACTCCGTAGTCCCAAACAAATCGATCCAAATCTGAGCCCAGTTCATGTGAACGCTCCTCTCTACATCGAAGTCACTACAGCAGCTCGCCGTAACGCTTGACATAGGCCTTCTTAAGGCTCGTCGCCAGCGCCATGTACAGCAAGATGCACGGAATCAGGAACAAGAAGTACTCGATGGGCAGTGCTCCCAGACCCAGCGTGGGGCCAAGCGGGCTAAACGGGATCAGCGTGAGCAGTGCAATGCCGGTCATCGTGAGCAGCATCACCGGAGCCGAGGCACGACTCTGGATAAACGGCAACTTGGGCGTGCGAATCATATGGATAACCAAAGTCTGGCTCCACATGGATTCGACGAACCAACCAGCCTGGAACAGCGCGATGTAGGCCAGCTGCATCTGCTCCAGCGCGGCACCCGAGTAGACGCTCGCCAGCTCGTTGAACAGTACACCGTGGCTCACAAACAGGGGGCAGAAGACAAAGTACATAAAGATGTAGGTCATAAAGTCGAAGATGGAGCTGGTGGGCCCAATCCAGATCATGAACCTGCCGACACTCGAGGCATCCCAGGCACGTGGCACGCGCAGGAACTCCTCGTCCACGTTGTCCCAGGGAATCGCCAGGCAGCTGCAGTCATAAATCAAATTGAGCAAGATCAGCTGAATGCTCATCATGGGCAAGAACGGCAGCAGGGCAGACGCGGCAAGTACGCTGAACATGTTGCCGAAGTTGGAGCTCGCGGTCATCTTGATGTACTTGATCATGTTGGCGTAGGTCTTACGCCCCTCGACGATGCCCTCCTCGAGCACCATCAGATCCTTCTCGAGCAAGATGATGTCGGCGGACTCCTTAGCAACGTCGACGGCCGTGTCGACCGAGATGCCGATGTCAGACGACTTCATGGCTGAGGCGTCGTTGATACCGTCGCCCATATAGCCCACCACATGCCCGTTCGCACGCAGGACGGAAACGACGCGCGACTTTTGGTCGGGCGTGAGCTTGGCGAAGACCTGCACATCCTCGGCCCGGCGAGCGAGCTCGGCGTCATCCATGTCAGCGATGTCACTGCCGAGCAACATGTTGTTGACCTGCAGCCCCACCTGTTTGCAGATGGTACGCGTAACCTTCTCGTTGTCGCCAGTCAGGATCTTGGTGGCAACGCCGTGATTGCGCAGCGCCTCGATCGCATCGGCCGTCGACTCTTTGGGCGGATCCAAAAAGGCCAGGTAGCCGATTAGGACCATGTCGCGCTCATCCTCGGCGCTAAAGGCACCGGCGGGTGACGGGTTGGACTTTTGAGCAATCGCCAGCACACGGAAACCGTCGTCATTAAGGTCGGAAACTGTCGCCAGAATGCGCTCGCGCACCTCGTCGTCCAGCACATGAACGCCGCCGTCGATCTCGGCATGCGAGCACACCGACAGCATTTCCTCGACCGCGCCCTTGGTAACCATCTGGGTCTTGCCGCTGCGATCGCGCACCACCGTGGTGAGGCGACGGCGCGTAAAGTCGAACGGCACCTCATCGACCTTCACGTAGGCCTCGGAAAGATCGGTGAGACTCGGGTCGTTTTGCTCCTCTTCCTCCGTGCACTTGATGATCGCCAGATCCATCAGATTCTTGTAGCCCGTCTGGAAATAGCTGTTGAGGTAGGCGTGGCGCAAAACGCGCGAATCCTCCTGGCCGTCGATGTTCCAGTGATACTCCAGCACCACCTGGTCCTGCGTAAGCGTGCCGGTCTTGTCGGTGCACAGCACGTCCATCGCGCCAAAGTTTTGAATCGAGTTGAGGTTCTTAACGATCGTCTGCTTTTTACTCATGGCAACCGCGCCCTTGGCAAGGCACGTGGTAACGATCATGGGCAGCATCTCGGGCGTCAGACCCACGGCAATGCTGATGGCGAACAGGCCGGCATCGAGCCAATTGCCCTTCGTGACGCCGTTGATCAAAAAGACAAACGGAACCATTACCATCATAAAGCGGATGAGCACCCACGAGACGCTGTTGACGCCCTTGGAAAAGCTCGTCTCCGCAGCGTCGTCGGACAGGCTCGACGCCATGGAACCAAACAGGGTCTGCTCGCCCACGCTAAAGACGAGCGCCGTCGCGCTGCCCGATATCACGCTGCTGCCCATGAGGGCAATGTTCTCGAACGACGTGGCCGAATCGGACTCGGTGCAGGTCGTGGGGACCTTCTCGACCGGCTCGCTCTCGCCCGTCAGGCTGGCCTGGCCCACAAAGAGGTCCTTGGCCTCGATAATCCTCACGTCGGCGGGAATCATGTCACCGGCGGACAGATGCACGATGTCGCCGACCACCACGTCGTCGATGGGAATCTCGGTCCTGGGGACATCCTTGCGGGTGACCGTCACGGTGGTCGTGATCATGTCGAGCAGCTTTTCGGCCGCATTGCCGCTACGCGCTTCCTGGACATAGCGCAGCGTGCCCGAAAGAACCACCATCGTGGTGATGATGATCACCGTCAGCGGGTCAAAGTCCTCCGGCGTGTTGCCCATCATCGACAACGCCGGGAATATCATGTCCGTCGTTGCCGAGATAATGGCTAGGAAAAACAGGATTGCCGTAAAGGGATTGACGAATGCATCCGCGAGCTTGCGGACAAGCGACTTTTTCTTGCCGCGCGTGACCACGTTGCGTCCGTTATCGGCCTCGCTGTGCGCGACCTCGTCGCGGTCCAGACCACCCAGGTTCGAGCCCACCCAGGACATGGCGTCCATCAGCGGGATAGTTGCCGCATGCTGGATGCGGCCCTCTGCACGATGCCTGATCAGTTCGTTTTGCGCCTGGACTGCAGATGGCGTATGGCGCATATTCAGCTTCTTCAATTGCCTTGCTCCGTTCTGTCGATCGGATGCAGAGCCGTCTAGCCGCGACGCCCGCCATTAAGGTGGACCTGCGCCGGCAGACATCGCCCTGCCTTGCTGGTACTGTCACTGCCGCTCACGGTCCTCACCTTCCCTTCGCGTCTGCGACTGTCCTTAGAATAGAAAAGCCGCAAGACCGGGCACATGGCTGGTTTCTTGCGGCTTTCTTGCGATTTGGCAAGGATTGTCAGAGTGGCTTTTGGGGTCGATAGAAGCGGACGATTCAACGCGTTACTCGGCTATTTTATAGCCCACACCCCAAACAGTTAGCAGGTACCGGGGATTGTCGGGCTCGGGTTCAATCTTCTTTCGGATCTTGCGGACAAAGGCCATGATGTTACTGTCATCGAGCAGATATTCGTCTTGCCATACAGCGCGATAGATTTCCTCTTTGCTAAAGACTGTGCCCCGGTTGCTCGCCAAAAAGGCCAGGATATCGAATTCTTTGGGCGTGAGCGAAACGGGCGCGCCCGACACTTTAACGGTGCGCGAAGCCAGATCGATGGAAAGATCGCCGATAACGATGGGCTCCGCAGCGGCACTTGTCTGCGAGCCGGCAACTGTCAGTTCTATGGCGGTCAGCCCGCCCGATGCGATATCGGCAAACACGGGTGCAAGTTCGAGAGCGGCGGCGCTACCGGACGAGAACAGCGCGTTGCTGAGCTCGGCGGCCTCTGCCGGCGTAATCGCTATGTTGGTTCTGTTGGTACGCATAGAACCGCCCTAGAACAGACTGCTCGAGCGGGACAGGTAAACCCGCTTGATCGTCGAAACAACAACAAGATACAACACGCTCAGCAGTGCAACGATGCCCAGATACCACATGGGCAGCGTGACAAGGCCGAGCAGTTGCGCGGCAGGACTCAGCGCGAGAAGGGCCGAGGCGATAAGCATGGTGGCGACCATTATCACGAGCGGACGACACGGCCGGTCCCCGTCGCGAACGTTCCGCGCTCGCAAGACGAGGAGCACGAGCGATTCGGTCCAAGCGCACTCCAGTAACCATCCGGTCTGGAAGGTCGCGATAAAGGCCGCCTGGCCCGCAGCACTCAACGTGACAAAGGACCCACCGCACACCGCGGGGCAAACGCCCAGGAGTAAAATGGCAAACGTGATGATGTCAAACGCCGAACTCGCGAAGCCAAAGTGAAGCATAAAGCTGCCGAGGCCCTTGCCCGACCATGCCTTGGGACGGGCGATCTCCGCATCGTCGACGTTATCCCACGAGAGCGCCAGGCAGGTGGCGTCATAGCACAGGTTGAGCAAAAGCAGCTGAGCGGCGGTTGCCGGCAAAAACGGCAGGAAGATACTCGAGGCGGCAACCGAGCAGATATTGCCAAAGTTGGAACTCGACGCGATGCGAATGTACTTGGAAGCGTTGGCGAACGAAGTCCTGCCTTCGCTGACGCCCTCGGCGACCACGCCCAGGTCGCGCTCGAGCAGTACCAGATCGGCAACCTTTTTGGATTCCGCTGCCGCCGAGTCCACAACGATGCCGACATCTGCCGACGTAAGCGCCGGCACATCGTTCACACCATCGCCGATATAGCCGACCGTATGGCCAGAGAGTCGAATGAGACTGACAACATGAGCCTTTTGCGCGGGCGTGAGCTCGGCAAACACACGAGTACGCCCCACGCGAACAAGCGCCTCGGACTCCTCCATGGCATCGAGCATGCTGCCGGTGATAACGCTATCGGCAGGAATGCCCAGGCGCGAACAGGTTGACCGGGCAACCGAAGCCGAGTCGCCGGTAAGCACGCGCACCTCAACGGAAAGGTCGGACAGCGCGCGCACGGCGGCGCGAGCGCTTGCCTTGGGCCGATCGAAAAAGCCCAAAAAGCCGCAGAGCACCAGGTCACCCCAGTCCGAAGACGTTGTGCTGTAGGCAACGGCGAGGACCTTGATGCCGTCGGCACGCATGTCCTCGGCAACCTCATAGGCGCTCTGGCGGCCCGCGGCGTCCATGGGGACGAGTTCCCCTTTAAAGTTGGCCCAGGCACAACGAGCGCAAACACTCTCGACCTCGCCCTTTACGATGGTCAAGTGATTGCCAGGGCGAGTCTGCAGCCCCAGGCAACCAAGCGCCCCAGGCATGGCATCGAGCTTAACACCCGAAGCCTTGGTGACGTGGTCGAAAGGATCAGATGCGTGCAGGGTAAATGCGTCTGCGAGGTCTTTGGCGGCGAGACGCAACTCGGGCGCGGCGCACGCGTCGGCAATGGCCCGGTTGAGCTGGTTGGCGGCCGCCCCCTGGCTCGTACTCTCCAAATACGCCAGGTTGAGCGTTTGCTCGCTTTCGTTGCCCAGGATATCGGTATAGTACTCGAGCACCGCGGCGTCCTCGGTGAGCGTGCCCGTCTTGTCCACGCACACCACGTCCATGGAGCCCAGTGATTCCATGGCGTCAACGTTTTTAACAATGACCTGTTTGTTCTTAAGGCGATGCGCGCTGCCCGAAAGGCACACGCTTGTGACGACTGGCAGCATCTCGGGGACCAGGCCAACGGCCGTGCCCAGGGCAAACAGCAGGGCCTGCGGCCAGTCGCCCAGCACAAAACCTCGAATCATAATGACAAACGGCAGCACGATGAGCATGCACCTCACCAGGGCGGCACAGATGCTCCTGGCACCAGCGCCAAACTGCGTGCCTAGCCGAGCGCGCCGCGGCGATGTGGGCGGCTCCTCGGCAACGCGAGCGTGAACGGTTGCCGAAGCCTTTCCGTCAATGATGGTCGTTCCAGCACGGACGGCCTCCCCTTCTCGCTTGACGGTCTGACCGCTCTCGCCCGTAAGCGACGATTCGGAGACAAGGATGTGGTCGCCCTTGGCAAGGACCGCATCGACCGGGCAGAGCATACCGGCATACAGGCGAATCACATCGCCAGGCACGAGCTGGTCGGAATCGACTTGAATCCAGCAAGCGTCGACACGTTTCCAAACGGCCGCATGGTTCGCCTTAAACATGTGCCGGTCGAAGCTGCGCTTGGCTTCGTTTTCGTAGAACAGGCGCACCAGGCCGCCGACCAGCCACATCAAAAACAGCACGGCAGGTGCGAACACTCCTGTCTGGCCTTGCGCCTGCGGTACGACGTCGACCAAAAAGGCCAAGCCGGCAAGTGCAAGCAGCAGCGACGAAAACGGATTAAAGAACGATTTTTTAATCATCGAAGCCTCTTTCTAGCATGGCTTCGATTGTATCCGAGGCGTATACCAGCATCCCCGCCCCAGACCTTGCGACTTCCTTGCTTTTACGCGTGACAAAGTTTTGCTATTGCTCACTTGCGCCGCACTTGGGATGCAGGGTAAACAGTGAAGGAGCTGCAGAGCAGGCCTACGCTCCAGTTGCCGCTCAAAAACGCCGTGACCACGTCGCAGATATCCTTGCTCGCGCTCATCTTGGTTGGGGACATCGGCCTTCTGCTCATTGCGGTGAGTATCTTGCTCTATGCTCTTATCCAACGCTAGCCCAGACTGACGCGCCCCGCGCGCCGCAACGACCGCCACGACACCAAGGACCGGCAATGGCTACACTTTCCGAACAAGAACGCAAGCGCATCCGGCGATACTGCATCTACCCCAAGATTGCCGGTGCGGCGCTTGCCATGGCATTCGTGCTGCCATTTTTGATCATTCCCTTCGAAATGATTGACGACATCGTCTTTCATCACGAAGGCTTCCAAGAGACGGGTATGATGACTGCCCTGGTGCTCACCGCCATCGAGCTCGTCATATTCTGCTACTGCACGCTCGCGCCACGCTTTGGTATGCGCGGCAAGCAGTGGAAGAAAATGCAGCGCCGACTCGTCGTCGAGCAGACCGAGAAAGACCGCTCGGCACAAATCGCAGGCGTTGTCGGTACGCAGGCCGCCGCGCGCTTACTCAAGAACAGCGACAACGAGACCGCACGCAATCTGGGCAGCGCGGCAGAAGTCGCCGCTGCCGTAGGCGCCGTTGCCACCGCAGCAGACGTGCTTACCGAGAGCTTCGCTAACGCAAAGGCCATGGCGGAGGCCTGCGGCTTGCCTATCCCCCGTGCAAAAAAGTGGATCATCGCGCTTGTGGCGCTACCCCTCGCAATCGTATGCGGTGCCTATATCCCGCAGCTGGCGCAGGGAAACACCGAGATGCAGGAGAACGCCGCGGCCGCGGCCGAGCAGATCGCCATCGCCCGCAAGACGTTAGAGCCCGCATGCGAGTACGTGTCTGCCGATGACCCTTACGAGCGATATCAAGATTACGGCTATCACGTCCGCGGCTACTTGCACGACGGCGACTCCGATACCCAGAAGACCTATACGTACCTGGATTTCGACAACAAGGGAACGCTCAAGGAAGTGAGTTACGTAGCAGAAATCGACCCCGATGCGAGCCTTGAGGACAACCTCGCCCGCATCGAGCTCGACTCTGACGAGCTTTCCTCTGTCGTCCAAACCGCAGACGTCAAGACCGTGAGCCCCGAGCTCCTAGCACCGCAAAAGCTCCCCGAAGAGTTTAGGCAGGCTTTCTTGAACGGTTCGCTCTACGAGAGAATCTCCATCAGGACGAGCGACGACCCCGTCAAAGCGTATTACTCGTTTGACACGGATCCCGAGGACGAGTTTGACGAGTACACCCATCCAAGCATCCGTATCACGTTGATGGGTAAAACGAGCTAGGCGCAGGAGGGGGGCTGCCCCTTCCCCCATGTGGCAAAGGGACAGCCCCTTTGTCACATTATTCCGAGCGCAGAGCCTCTACGGGGTCTTTCTTAGACGCGCTGCGGGCCGGCAGCAAGCCAGCGACGACCGTCAGCACCACCGAGATCGCGATGAGCGCCAGCGCGTCCTGAACGGGCAGGCTCATCAGGTTGGGAACCTGCTTGGTCGCAAGCGCCCAGGCATTGACCGGGAGGCTCACGAGCACCACGACGGCGATGGCAAAAACGCCGGCGATAAGGCCCTCGATAAACGTCTCGGCGTTAAACACGTTGGCCACGTTGCGCTTCGATGCGCCAATCGCGCGCAGAATGCCAATCTCCTTTTTGCGCTCCAGCACGCTGATGTACGTGATGATGCCGATCATGATCGAGCTCACCACCAGGCTGATGCTCACAAACGCGATAAGCACCAAACTGATGGTGTTCACAATATCGGTCACCGAGCCCATGATGATGCCCATATAGTCGGTGTACGAGATTGCCTGCTCGTCGTGTCCGGCGGCTTTGACCTGCTTGTTGTACGCATCGATATGGTCGAGCACGCGTTCCTTGGCCTCAAAGTCGCGCGGGAAAATCTTGACGGAAATGGGGTCGGCCTCGTCCGCATAGCCCAGCGTGGTCAGATTGTTGTCGTAGGTGAGCTTCGACGCCTTTGCATAGCTCATCATGAGCGAGCTCAGATCCTCGGCGTCCATGTTGAAGTGGATGGCACGGGCAAACGCGCTCGCATCCACGTGCATGGCGCTCGCCAGGCTGGCAAAGGTCGACGACATCTGCGTCGCCATCTGATCCATAAGCCCCGCCGCTCCCGCTTTGAGCTGGGAAGACACCGTCGCTGCGATTCTGTTGCTGAGCGATTGCATCACCTGGTCCATAGCCTGCTGCAAATAGGGCGCGAGCTGTTTTTGTACGTAGTCGGTCATAGCCTGCTGCAGTCGCTCCGCCAGTGCGTCTCCGCCCAGCGCTTTGAGCTGCGCCAAGCATTGCTGCGCCGCAGCATCGTTCTCAAGATACGCCGAGAACGCAGCAGCGAGCTTCGATGCATCCTTAAGGTCCTCGGGCGTCAGCGCCTTAAACTGATTGGACTGCATAAAGCCAACAAACAGCCGGTTGGCAAGCGTGCCCACCTGCTGCATCTGCTCGGGCGTGAGTTCCAAGCCATCAAAGACACCCGAGAAATCGGGGGTCGGTGCCTTGGCCATGATGTCGCTGAAGTCGATGTCCTTGCCCACGCCCGAAAGGTCGATATCCAAGCCCGACAAATCGATGCCCGAAAGATCCATGCCACCGGCCGTACCCGAGAGTGCAGACGTATCGAACGAGAACGCGCTCTTGAGCGCCGCCTCGTCAACGCTGAACATGCTGCCCAGGTCCACGCCCTGCTTGGCCTCGCCTTGCAGCTCGTCGAACGTTTTGCCGGTAAAGACATCCGTCTCGGGATGAGCAAGCTGTTCCTGAACGATCTGCGAATCGGCAGCGCGCTCCATAAGTTGGCGAGTCAGCGCGTGCGTGTAGGCAATACCCGGAGACAACGCACTGGCATTGGCAGTCTCATTGGGACGCACCACGCCCACAATGCGCACGTCGATACCGTCGGCAACCTTGGCTGCCATAAAGTCGGTGTCGCCAGACATATCGGTCCACATACCGGTCTCTTCGTTTTTGCGATACGCATCGGCCGGCGACAACACCTTAAACGTCGTAGACAGCGCATCGTCGTAGGTAAAGTCGGCGGCGGTCTCGGGCGTTTCGACCTCGCCATCGGCCGTCATGGCGCTGTTGACCAGGTCGTTGAGCTCATTGATATCCAGCGCGCCGATGCTATAGAGCGTATAGTCGCCCACCGTGCCACGGCTCGAAAGCACCATCACGGCCTCGTTGGCAGACGTAGGCCAATGACCGGCGACGACGTCGTACTGGCTGTCGAGCAGGCTCTGGTCGTCAATCATCTCGTTGAAGACCGAGGTCCCCATGGACTCCATGCTCACCGTTGCCGCCGAGCTCGCGCCTCCGCTCATAGCCTCGGTCATCGCGTTGGGCACCAGGCGCACGGGCTTCTCGTCGCCCTTGCCCGCGCGATACACGACCGGCGTCACGCCGTAGCTGTACTGAATGGCGTTGACCTCTTTGTCGATGCCGTCGCCGCCATCGTCGAGCCACGCCTTAAAGCTCGTCATATCGTTGGACTTAACGCTCGCAAACATATCCTTTACGGCCGTGACCACGGGAATCTTATCGGACTTCTTAGCCGAACTGTCCGCACCGGCGGAGGCGCTGCTCGCTCCCCCGTCATCCTCCGCGGCCTCCTGCCCACCCATCATGGACGACAGGTCGTAATCCTGCTTGGAGATGGTGAGCGGATAGCTCGAGAGCGTATCCTCCTCGACCTTTTTGATGTAGTTGTTCACGCCGTTGGAGAGCGCCAGAATCGCCGCGATGCCGATAATACCGATCGAGCCCGCGAATGCCGTCATAGCCGTACGGCCCTTCTTGGTCATGAGGTTGCGTGCCGAAAGCCCCAGCGCCGTCACAAAGCTCATCGAGGTTTTGCGCGTGGGCTTGGCTTCGCGACGCGCAGCCCCAGCGGCGTCGAAGGGGTCGGAATCGTCGGTGATCTTTCCATCTGCGAGATTGACGATGCGCGTGGCGTACTGGTACGCCAGCTCGGGGTTGTGCGTGACCATGATGACCAGGCGGTCGCGCGCAACCTCCTTGAGCAAGTCCATGACCTGCACGGACGTCGTCGAGTCCAGGGCGCCGGTCGGCTCGTCTGCCAACACGATCTCGGGGTCGTTAATCAGGGCACGGGCAATGGCCACGCGCTGCATCTGTCCGCCCGAAAGCTGGCTCGGACGCTTGTTCACATGCTCGCCCAGACCAACTGCCTCAAGCGCCTCGCGCGCACGCTGGCGACGCTCGGCATGGCCAACGCCCGTGAGCGTGAGCGCCAGCTCCACGTTTTCCAAAATGGTCTGATGCGGAATAAGGTTATAGCTCTGGAACACAAAGCCGATGCGGTTGTTGCGGTAGGCGTCCCAATCGCGGTCGCGGAAGTCCTTGGTCGAAATACCGTCGATGAGCAGATCGCCCGAGTCAAAATGATCCAATCCGCCGATGACGTTGAGCATCGTAGTTTTGCCCGAACCCGAAGGGCCCAGAATGGCCACGAACTCGTTGTCTCGAAAGGCCAGGCTCACGTTATCGAGCGCCACCTGCGTAAACGACTGCGTGACGTACCTTTTGCAAATATCTTTGAGCTCCAGCATGGACGGCAACCTCTCCCGCGCGGGTACACTCGCCCGCTCTCCCCCGCCGTTCGTATTCGACGCGTTTGTCCTACTCTATTCCGTTTTTTAGTCCACACCAGTGAGAAACGTCACGAACCGCGCCAAAACGAACGGGACGACACGCCACACAGCGCACCGTCCCGCACACAACATTGACAATGTGACAAAGGGACTGTCCCTTTGTCACATTCGTGTACTCAGCCTTTACTGCTCGCTCTTCGCCAGCGCCTGGTCAATAAGCTTGTCGAGCGCCGCGCGCTGCTCGGCGGAGCTGATGGCGCCCACGATGGGCTCCCCTACGATGTTGCCGTTCTGGTCAATAACGTAGGTTGTCGGGAACGAGAACAGATTTGACGTAAACTTACCGGCCTCGCTATCCGACTTGAACCAGACGTTCTTATATGTCACGCCCTTCTTGCTCAGCACGTCCTTGGCATCTGCAATCTCGCCCTTGTTGCCATCGAGCGTAAAGGAATTGACGCCCACGACCTGGCCGCCCTTCTTGGCAAGCTCCTTATTCAGGTCCTCAAGGTCGCCCAACTCACCCACGCACGGCTTGCAAGTGGTGAACCAGAAGTTCATGACGGTGACCTTGTTCTTAGAGAACAGCTCGTCGCTGCTCACGTCGTTGCCATCCAGGTCTTTGCCCGTAAAGCTGGGGAACTTCGTCGCCTCGCTCGAAGCATTGGCACCAGCCGTCATGCCAGCGGCCGAAGCGTCGACGCTCTCGCCTGCGCTCGGCGTGCTTCCACAGCCAGGGAACTCCTTCTCCAAGCTCTCGAGCTTGTCCTCGATCTCCTTGATCTGCTGTGCACCGGCCTTGAGCGTCTTAAGCTCATCCGCCGTAAACTCATCCTTGGCGCCGTCGATGGTCTTGAGCAGGAAATCGCCGTAATTGCTGCCGTCCTCAATCATTGCCGATTCTTTATTTGCCGCATTGAATACCTTTTCCCACAGCGCGTTATCACTCGAAAAGATATCGTTCTCCTTCTGCATGAGTTTTGCATACAACTCGGCAGCCTCGTCGGCATTGGTCGGCTTCTGCGCAGTGAGTTCTGCGATCTTAGGATCGGAGCCCGCAGATTCGCTCGCATTGCCACCGGGCGCCGAGCACGCCACAAGACACAAGGCCAGCACCGGCACCATAAACAGGGCCGCAATCTTAGAAAGCTTCATAGTCATTCCTCCGTTTTGTCGAAGCTTGTTTACTTTTTATCGGCGGTCAAGGGGAGCTTTTCCGCCGACACATCCAGGCCATAGCGATAGCTGATGGCATCGACAGGACAGGCCCCGATGCACTTTCCGCACCGGATGCATTCGGCATGATTGGGCGCGCGGACCACATCAACGTCCATCTGACAAACCCTTGAACACTTGCCGCACGAGACGCATTTGCACGCGTCAACCTGAATCCCCAACAAGGACACCCTATTCATGAGCGCATAGAACGCGCCGAGCGGGCAAATCCATTTGCAGAAGGGGCGGTAGAACAAAACGCTCAGCACTACCACGGCAATGAGAACGGCAAGTTTCCAAGTAAAGAGCTGCCCCAGCGCAGATCGAATGCCGGCGTTGGCAATGGCCAGCGGAATGGCACCCTCGAGCACGCCCTGCGGACAGACGTACTTGCAAAAGAATGGATCCCCCATCCCCAGGTCGTTGACCACCAGCACAGGCAGCAATACCACAGCAAACAGCAGCACAACGTATTTGATATACGTAAGCATCTTGAGCTTTTTTGTCGAAAGCTTTTTGCCGGGGATCTTGTGAAGCAGCTCCTGCAGCCAGCCAAACGGGCACAGAAAGCCGCATACAAAGCGTCCCAGCAGCACGCCGAGCAAAATGAGCGTACCGGTGACGTAGTAAGAAAAGTTGAACTTGGATGAACCTACCACCGCCTGGAACGACCCGATAGGGCACGCACCCGATGCCGCGGGGCACGAATAGCAATTAAGTCCAGGTACGCAGACTGTTTTTCCCGCGCCCTGATAGATGCTTCCTTTGGCAAAGTTTGGCAGGTGAATATTGGTGACCAGCGTCGCCGCCGCCTGAATGAATCCGCGAAATCGGGCCAAAACATGCGACGCAGTGTTTTCTCTTTTATCCAATTCCGATACACTCCAAGCACAGCCTAATCGCTTTGGCCAGCACGGCATCCGCCTCGCCACGCATAACACCAAAGCACACCATGGCAATTCCGACGATCAACAAAGCGACCTGTACCACGGGTTTTACCGCTTTGAACAACCTGACCACTCCTTTCGTTACGCGACCATTGGACCATATCGACTATAAAATCCGTGTTAAGCGCGAATTGAAATGTGCAAGGAGACTGTTATGCGTATTTTGATCGTCGAAGACGAGCGAGCACTGTGCGATGCAATCGCACGCAGCTTGCGAAACTTGGCGTACAGCGTCGACTGTTGCCACGACGGGCAGGAGGCGCTCGACCTACTGGGCATCGAAGTCTTTGACCTCGTGGTACTCGACCTCAACCTTCCCCGTATCGACGGCATGACCGTACTCAGGGAACTTAGGAAAACCGACTGCGAGACCAAGGTGCTGATTCTGTCCGCGCGTGGCGAAGTATCCGATAAGGTCGACGGACTCGATGCCGGCGCCAACGATTACCTCACCAAGCCGTTTCATCTTGACGAGCTTGCGGCAAGGATCCGCAGCCTTACCCTCAGGCGCTTTGCACAAAGCGACATAGTATTAACCTGTGGAAAGCTCCGCTTTGACACCAAGGCGCGCATCGCTTCCGTAGACAGCGAGGCCCTATCTCTTACGCGCAAGGAAACGGGAATCTTGGAATACCTGATGCTTAATCAGGGGCGACCGGTAAGCCAAGAGGAGCTTATAGAGCACGTTTGGGATAGCAGCGTGAACAGCTTTAGCAACGCGACCCGCGTTCACATCTCGTCACTCCGCAAAAAGCTACGCAGCGCTTTGGGATACGACCCGATTCGCAATCGGATTGGAGAGGGCTACGTTATGGAGGATAGCGAATGAAAAGGCTTTCGCTGCAATGGCGCATAACGATTACGACGGCACTGCTCACGTGTGCGGCATGCGTGCTGACGAACTGCCTGGTCGGCTATACGGGCATGCGCTACATGGATGCCATCGGCAGTAACATCTCGGCCTTTAACGCAACCGGCGAAAATTCGCCCCAGGCGTTCGACCCAACGAAAGCGACCCCCGATGATAAGGTCACGATCGTCGTAAACGACGCACAGGAGTCTTTTGGCACGACAACCTGGTGCATCACGGCCGGAGTCACACTCCTTGGCGGCGTGCTGGCATACTTTGTGAGCGGCCGTGCGCTCAAACCACTACGAGCTTTTGCCGCCCAGGTTGAGCGTGTGCAGCCTGACAACCTAAGCGAAATCAGACTCAGCGAAGATGTGCCCACCGAGCTACAACGATGCAGCGCCTCTTTCAACGACATGATCGCCCGTCTTGGCGAAGGGTTCTCTGCACAGCGTCAGTTTACCGGCAACGCCGCACACGAGCTGCGCACCCCGCTCGCCCTTATGCAAGCACAGATTGAACTATTCATCTCCGAGCACTCCGGTTTGCAAGCCGAAACAGCCGAGCTGCTCGGCCTGCTACAAGAACAAACCGAGCGAATGTCGCGGATGACCAAGGTATTACTCGAGATGAGTGAGCTCCGCAGCGTTCCTTGCGAGGACGATGTTGAACTTGGCCCCTTGTCCGAAGAGGTCCTCACCGACCTTACGCCACTTGCCGAAAATAAGGGCATAGCCCTCAATTGTGCTGGAGACGCTTTAGTAATCGGGAGCGACACGCTACTGTACCGGCTGGTGTTCAACCTGGTCGAAAACGCTATCCGCTACAGCCGCACCGACTCGACTGTCAACGTCTCCATCAGCGACAGCGACAGCCACGTGCTCCTACGAGTCAAAGATGAGGGCCCGGGAATACCCAAGCAGTACCGTGAGAGCATCTTCCAACCGTTCTTTCGTCTAGACAAATCCCGCAGCAGGGCATACGGCGGCGCAGGACTCGGGCTAGCACTCGTTTGGGAGATTGCAGCGCTTCACGGTGGCACAGTAGAGGTCGAAACAAGTTCCGAGAACGGGACCACCATGCTCGTAAGCCTTCCAAAACGATCCGCAGCGTTAACCGAACAGTAAAACGAAAGGGGTCCCGAGCAACAGGAGTACAATTGCTGCTATTGTTGCCAGCTGTTGGGAGATGGAAGATGGACTGCGATGGCTACCCATGCGTTCCCATGCCGTTGATGTGCACCGCCTTTGTGCCGGGGCAGATTGACGTTGCGGTTGCAGGCATTTCCGACCCCGATTCGCGCGCCATCGCCACGGCAGAAGCGCTGTACTTTCGCGGACAGGCCACGCTCGCCGCCGGGACAGCACGTCCCTATCTTGACGCCACCGATCCCGCAATGCGCTATTCCGCATGCTTTATCTGCGGATATGCCAGCCTGTCGCTCAACCGTATCGCCGATGCCCGCCGTTGCCTTGCGGGCATCCTCGATACACCGGCCGACGAGGAATCGCCCGCCGTCCACGCCACGCATATCCTGTTCGCCTCCGCCGCGAGCGTCCTGCTGCACTTGCCTTCCCCGTATTCTGCCGAAGAGTTTTATCCACTTGCGGCGCATCTGCCCGAAGGCCTGCGCCTGTTCGCCAGTTACGTGATGGCGCATGCCCTGTACCTGCGCGGCGAATATGGCCGCAGTCTGGGCATGGCGGAAAACGCCCTGATCATGAAACAAGGGAGCTATCCGATCTCGGAACTGTTCCTGCACCTGGCAGCTTCCATGGCATGCATGAGCCTCAAGGACATCGACGCCGCAAAAACGCACTTCGGAGTTGCTTGGAACATTGCGCGTCCCGACGGCCTTATCGAGCTCATTGGCGAGCATCACGGCCTTTTACAGGGGCTTATCGAGGCATGCCTAAAAACGCAATACCCTGACGACTTCGCGCGCATCATCGAGATCACGTACCGCTTCAGCTACGGCTGGCGGCGCATCCACAACCCCGATTCGGGCGAGGACGTTGCCGACGATCTAACGACCACGGAATTCACCATGGCCATGCTCGCCTGTCGTGGGTGGACCAACGCCGAAATCGCACGCCATATGGGAGTATCGCCGGGCACCGTCAAAAACCGCCTATCCGGCGTATACGCAAAGCTTGGCATCGGCACACGCGCCGAGCTGGTCGCGCATATGTTACGTTAGCGACCGGACTACCAAGCGCATCGAACGCGTTCCGGAACCCGGCGCTTCGCTCGATCAATTTGGACATTTTGACCCTTGAACGGCACTACCGCCACGGGGCGCCTTCTCGCAAAATTGGATTATTTCCACCGATACCTGCGGGATGGGAGCCAAAGATGCTTGATCGCCGTTCGTTACTTGTTGCCGGAGCGTCCTCGCTGGCGAGCATTATGTTGCCGCGCGTGCCGGGAAGCGCAAACGCCTTCATATTGCCGTTCGCCCCCGCCGAGGCATACGCCGACGAAGATGATCCCTTCAAGGTCTTGGTGCTCTCGCGCACCATGTTTGGTGTGGTCGTGGTCGACGTCGCCAACAAGAATACGCCCATCACGGGTGCCCAGGTCACGCTCATATCGCGCTATGCCGCAGGCAAGCAGCTCACCGCCACGACCGATGACGAAGGCACGGCCATCTTTGAGGTCGCCCCTCTTTCAGAAGGCTACGTGGACGAGACAACGCTTCTCGACGCGTACGACTTTAACGGCGGCATCTCCATTAGCATGGCGGGCTACCGCGATGTCGAGATTCCCCTTGCGCGTATCCAGGGCGGCACCGCTATTGCCGCACCCACACGTCCGCTCTCCGATGGCGAGCCGTACTTTCGACAGCTCACGTTCGACGAATGGGACATCCAGTACGCCGACGCCACGTTTATGGCAATGCCAGCGGACGAAGCAGCAAACTACCAGCCCGACACGCACGCTTTTACCGTGCAGGCTCATCTGCCGCAGGGCGGGCAGGCAACGTTGCATATCAATAAAGTGATGCCCTCTGCGGGCAGCTCAACCGAAACCGTCACGCAGATCGGCCAGATCAAGGCCAGCGCATCGGGCGCGGATAATCTGGCGACGTTCACGCTCGAAGACACGTTCCTCGATGCAGCTTCGGGCCTTCTGGAGGAAGGGTGCAAGCTGCGCTTTATGCTCGACTACCAGGGCAAAACCTACACGCTCTCATCCCCTATGGCCGTTGTCACCGCGCCGGCCGCAAAGGCGGAATCGGGCTCGACCACCATCATTCCCACCACCATGGACCAAGAGATCACTCCGTTTGATTTCCCCGCGGCGTTTCCCGGTATCGGCGGCAATAAGTTCACGTGCTGGATGCCCACATTTCCCATTCTGTTCGATTTCTCGTTTGCTGGATACGTGCTGTTTGGCGGAGGGTACAAACCAGCTAGCTATATGAACGATTCGGGCAACCCTGATCCGGAATACTGGAAGAAATCGCCGCGCGAGTCGGGCGCCAAGCAGGCAAACCGCTACCTCGACGAGATGGAGGGGAAGTGGAATCAGTACAAGAGGATGAGTGCCGGTTCGGGCACCGATCCAAGAAACACCAAGCTCCTTCGCCACCATTGCACGCCGCTGTTCACGATGGATATCGCCACACAGCTGTACGGCTCGCTCGCCTACGATTGGGTGGGCAAAACCTGGGGTAACAACAACGACCCCGCATACGGCAATATTAAGGCCCTCTTCCAGGTAAGAACCGACCTCAATTGGACCGAGCAGTTTACCCTAGGACCGGTGCCATTTTTCCTAAACGTCAACCCCTGGGTGCTGGCAAAACTGGCGCTCGCCGTGGGTGCCCACACGCACGGCAGCGGCGCGGCGTTTTTTAAAAACATTTCGCTCGACTATTCAAACACGTCGGGCTCGTTCACCATCCAGATCGGGCTTGCCGTCACCTTTGGCGCCGGCGTTGCAGGCGTCGCTTCGTCTGCCGTGCGCGGCGCCGCATCCCTCACGCTGTTCATTGGGTACGAAAAGGCAGATGGACACCAGCTTCCGCGGCTGCGTGTAGGTGCAGACGTCGATGTCGACGTGATACTCCAGTTCGTAATGTTCAAGTGGACCACCAAGGCTTGGTCGGGGTCGTGGCCCACACTCATCGATTCGTGGAATATGTCGGTGAACAATGGCGACCAGTATGGGCTCCAGCGCTCTGAGCTCGCATTGGATGGAGATACGCCTTATACGCTGGATGCCTGCTTCGGCTCGGCCGGCAACATTGAGGCGGGCGGCGTGCCGCAATTTATCGCATCGGCCACCATCGTCACCAACGCCGAACTGCTCGCACGCGCCGAGGTTAAGGCCACTGCCGTAAACGCCGCGCCTGTCGTGCGCGATTGGGATCAAGCGGTCACGCGCATTGAGCTCGAGGCGGATGCAGAAAGCGACGACACGGGACAGATCGAGCATTTCGTCCACGTGCTGATGGAGAACGACGAAAACGCCGCGCCGATGTATGAGTACACCTACATCGGTCAGGCAACGAACACCGCTGCCGACCCGAACGCCGATTCTGCCGGCGTGTCGGAGGACGAGCGTGGCGGCATCAAGCCCTCGAGCGACAACGTGCTGTTTGCTGGCGTGCTCAGCGAAGCCCACATGAAGCTGGCAATGATTGCCGGCGTAGAATGCCTGTTCCGTATCGCCTCGGTGCGCTACGGCGACAATGGTCGCTCGCGCCTGGTGGTACACACAAAGGCAAACGGAACGTGGTCCGCTCCCACGCCTGTGGACTTTCCCCTTGGGTTTGGCGAGGGCGACGTGGAGCGCGACAGCATATACGATTACGACTTCGACGTAGTGGAATATACGGACGGAAGAGGAAACCAGGACGCCTACGTGCTGCTGGTCTCGGGCGAGCGCCCCGCCGGCGACGACACCCTTTTCGATATGGCAAGCACAGCCGGCATACTGTCCGTTGTGCGCCTGCGCATAAGCAACGACGGAGTTCGCGTGGTATCGCACACGTCGTGGCGCAGCATCTCGCGCGGCCGCCTTCAGGAGGATGGCTACCATTGCCTGCAGTGCCCACGCATCACGGTGGGCAAGACACTTGTCAACGGGCGCCTGTCGGGCGCCTACCTCCACCGCCGCGGAACCACCGCAGAAAAGGCGCTCGGCAGCGAGGCCGAGGTTGCGCTGGAGTGCTTTACCCTGTGGTCGGACGTTTCGGGCGACAGCCTGACGTTCCGCCAAGTTCTCCGCTTTCCGCAGGCACCGTCGAGCATCGAGCTCGGCGCGCCCGAGAATATCAACGGCAAAATGGTGGTGCCCGTTGCATACGAGACCGCAGGCGGTTGTGGCTGTGCATCGTACGCCGTGATCGGCCAGTCCATTGCGGGCTGGGGCGTTATGTCGCCAGATGCCACAGTACCCCACGCGGTGCCGTGGCCGCAGCACACGGGCTTTTTGGCTACCGTCAACGAGCAACTGCAGCATATTACTTGGACGCGAGGCGCATCGGTATTTGCAACGCAGCCCGTGGGTGCCGCAGGCTGTGGCCCGGCATCGTTTAGCGTAAGCAACAACGGCAGGTGCGTGCTCTATGTAGAGAACACCGATGGCAAGGTGGGGCAAACCTACGACGAAGAAGGCAACCCGGTAGCAGTGATGGGCAAGCACTTCCGCATCTTCGCCAGCACCTTGGCAGGCGATCTGTTTACGGAGCCGTTCGTGATGTGCGAGCTGGACCATCCCGTCGATCAGATAACGACATTTTTGACGTCGGGGAGCATGCTCTCCGCGCTCGCCACGCACATTGTGAGCGCGGAGAAGAGCGAGGCAGAACTACACGGCATCGAAGTGCCCTTGGTGGCGTGTGCCACTCCGACGGGCGCGGTCGCTACCTCGGGCGCGGTGTTGCCCGGAGCAGCAGGCGAATCCTTCATGGTCACGGTGCGAAACGACGGCAACACCTTGCTGACCGCCGGCACAATCGATCTGTACCGAGAGGGCTCCAGCCAGCCGTTCTCCAGCGCATCCATCGGGTTCGGAGCGAACACACGCATGGCATCGATCTACGATCCAGAGCTTGCCGAGGACGCTTCGGTCAACGACATGGCACACGTGAAGTACGCGCTCGAAACGCTGGGCACACCTTTTGCAACGCACCCGCTGGTAGCCGACAGTGGCAACGCCGTGCTGGCACCGGGTTGCACGGCACAGTTCCGCATGAGCTTCGCTATCCCCGAGAGTTGGAGCGACGAAGCGGGCAAACGCGTAACGCTGTATGCGAAGGCGCGTAATCTGGTGGCGCTCGATCCCGTAACGCTCGAGGAAATTCGACCGGGCGCAAACTCGGCGCTGGGTGCCGTACTGCACGAGCTTCATGTGCCCGACGCGGCATGCGAACGCTCAGAAGTTCAGGTCGGCGTATGCGACAGCGCGGATACGACGGGGCTTCACGATGCACCGATGACGGCGGACGGCAGTGGCGGCTCGAGTGGCGGCGGTACTGACAAGGACGGCGGCTCCGGCGGAAGCAGCTCCAGCAGTGGCAAGGACCACGGCACTAACAAACGCTCCGGAAAATCGGGCGCGCTTGCGGGCACGGACGATGTCAACGCTCCCCTTACGGCAGCCGCAGCAGCACTCGCCGCAGCTGGTGCCGGCCTTGTCGCCTACAGCGCCCGCCGCACGGCGCTCGAAACCGACACCGCCAATGAGGTCAATTCGGATAGGCCTCGCTAGCTCTCAGTTACCTTTGCGAGAGACGCCGACTCGGCTCATCGAACACCAAAAGGGGCTGGTTCTGGATACCCAGAGCCAGCCCATTGCGCATTAGTTATCGTCAGTGGAGTCGAGTTCTGCCTCGAGCTTGGCACGGCGTCTTTTCGCCGTGAAAAACGTTGCGCACAGGCCAGCAAACGTGGCCGCGAAAATCGTCGCACCGCAGAACACGCCCGTGGCCAGGTTCGCCAACCAAAAGACGCTTTCGAGCGGTACGATCTGCGCCTCAGCGATACAGCGCATTGCGGCAATAACAAGCGCGAACGCGGCGCCGCTAAGACCGCTGAAAAGCAGGAAATATCCAACAGGAAGATGCTCGGTTTGCCCAAAACGATTGGTATCGACATAGCCCTTCCGCGTTTGCAGTCCTGCGCAAATCAACATCACGAGAACGAGCCACAAATACATGGCTGCCTCGAACGGCGTTGCAAAGCCATGCGGCATTTCACTGGCGTCGCTGTGAACCCACGCAACCTGTCGAGCTATAAACTGGTAGAAAAATATCATCAACATGCCAAACGAAAGCAGCACGAAACCAATCTTGTAGATCTTCGCGCTCTCGGCCTCCAGGCGCTCATCCTTTGGGCCGGCATATTCACGCCACTTTTGCACGAGTTTTAAATCTTCAAATTTCATAGCGAACTCCTAAAGAGCGTCAGGGTCGACGTCGCTCTCGTCTTCCCAAAACAAGTCGTTCAACGTAACGCGTAGCGCTTTACAGATTGCCACGCACAAATTGAGCGTGGGGTTGTAGCCGCCCGCCTCGATCAGGCCGATGGTCTGGCGCGTAACGCCCACGACCTCGGCCAAGTCAGCTTGCGAAAGGCCAGCCGCCGCGCGCGCTGCCTTCATGCGGAGGTTTTTTTTGCCCGGCACGGAGTTCCTTTCGTAGTAATGGACAGATATCCGTTGCAACATGACAGAAATATATTGCATATATCAGATAATGTCAACTATATCTGTCATTATGGAAACCATATTCGTCATTGCCATGCGGACATAGCAATTTCGATCCGCTATTCAAACTTACTCGGTCAGAACCGACTCGGTTTTGTCCGAGTAAACGAATCTCCATCGAACTCCGAACGATTGTTCGATGGATTTCGTGTTGGTTGGAATCGTCCGTGGGCTGGGCTATGCTACCTTGACTATCTATATGACTTAAACGCAGCAAGGGAGCACCGAGAGAGCGAGTATGGCAAAAAACACCGCAAACTATGGTAACGACAGTATCCGCCAGCTCAAGGACGAGGAGCGCGTACGCCTGCGTCCCGCCGTCATCTTTGGCTCGGACGGGCTCGACGGCTGCGCACATGCCGCCTTCGAGATCCTGTCCAACGCCGTTGACGAGGCGCGCCAGGGCTACGGCAAGCTCATCACCCTTACCGCCTTTCGCGATGGCTCCATTCAGGTAGAGGACAATGGCCGTGGCTGCCCGCTCGACTGGAACCCTTCCGAGAAGCGCTTTAACTGGGAGCTCGTCTTTTGTGAGCTCTACGCCGGCGGCAAATACAATAACAACCAGGGCGGCGACTACGACTTCTCGCTCGGCACCAACGGCCTGGGCTCGTGCGCGACCCAGTACGCTTCCGAGTACATGGACGTCACGGTTTGGCGCGACGGCAACAAGTACTCCCTGCACTTTAAGAAGGGCAAGGTCGTCGGCGCCAAAAAGAAGGCGCTCGAGATTGAGCCCAGCGACGAGAACCGCACCGGTACCACCATCAAGTGGCGTCCCGATCTTGAGGTCTTTACCTCGATTAGCATTCCCCACGATTGGTATCGCGAGACCATGCGCCGTCAGGCCGTGGTCAACGCCAACGTGACCTTCCGCCTGCGCATCGAGGGCGACGATGGCGAGTTTTCCGAAGAGGACTTTTGCTACCCCAAGGGCATCGAGGACTATGTGCTCGAGAAGGTCGGTACCGACTACCTTACCGAGCCCTTCTTTATCGAGGCCGACCGTCGCGGTCGCGATCGCGAGGACCTGCCCGATTACAACGTAAAAATCACCGCGTGCATGTGCTTCTCGCGCACCTTCATGATGCAGGAGTACTACCACAACTCATCGTGGCTCGAGAACGGCGGTTCGCCCGAGAAGGCTGCCCGCAGCGCCCTCACCAGCGCCATCGATGCTTACATTAAGCAACAGGGCAAGTACAACAAAAACGAGAGCGGCATTAAGTGGCAGGACGTCCAAGACTGCCTGGTGCTGGTGACCAACTGCTTCTCCACCCAGACGTCTTACGAAAACCAGACCAAGAAGGCCATCAATAACCGCTTTATCCAGCAGGCCATGACGGCATTCTTTAAGGAGCGCCTCTCGACCTACCTGATCGAGAACAAAGATGCCGCCAACAAGATTATGGAGCAGGTGCTCATCAACAAGCGCTCGCGCGAAAACGCCGAAAAGACGCGCCAGAGCATCAAGACCAACCTACAGCAGAAGACCGACATGGCCAACCGCGTGCAGAAATTCATCGACTGCCGCTCCAAGGACAAGAGCCGTCGCGAGATCTACATCGTAGAGGGCGACTCGGCAGCAGGCGCCATCCGCACCTCGCGCGATGCCGAGTTCCAGGGCGTTATGCCCGTCCGCGGCAAGATTCTCAACTGTCTGAAGGAGGACTATCCGCGCATCTTTAAGTCCGACATCATCATGGACCTCATGCGCGTGCTGGGCTGCGGCGTGGAGATCAAAGACAAGCGCATCAAGAACCTCGGTGCCTTTGACCTGGACAACCTCAACTGGAACAAGGTCATCATCTGTACGGACGCCGACGTCGACGGCTACCACATCCGCACGCTCGTACTCACCATGCTCTATCGACTGGTGCCCACGCTTATCGACGAGGGCTACGTGTACATCGCCGAGTCGCCGCTCTACGAGATCAACTGCAAAGAGAAGACCTACTTTGCCTACACCGAGCTCGAGAAGAACGGCATCCTCAAAGAGATCGGCGACCAAAAGTGCTCGATCAACCGCTCCAAGGGTCTTGGTGAGAACGATCCGGACATGATGTGGCTCACCACCATGAACCCCGAGACGCGCCGCCTGATCAAGGTGGAGCCCGAGGACGTCACCAAGATGGAGACCATGTTCAACCTTTTGCTGGGCAACGACGAGGCAGGCCGCAAGCGCCATATCTCTGAGCACGGCAAGGAATACCTGGACCAGCTGGACCTGCAATAGCAGCAAATCGATAACGACGGCCCATAAGAAGTTCAAGAGGATATCGTGGCAAAGAAGAAGACGAAGAACCAGCCAAAGAAAAAGCAGGTCAACGCCGAGAACGTCATCGGCCTGCACTCTGAGGTCACCGATCAGCCGATCACGCAAACGCTCGAGGTCAACTACATGCCCTACGCTATGAGTGTCAACGTCTCGCGTGCGTTCCCCGAGATCGACGGCTTTAAGCCCTCGCACCGCAAGCTGCTCTACACCATGTACAAGATGGGTCTGCTCAAGGGCGAGCGCCAGAAGAGCGCCAACATCGTGGGCCAGACCATGAAGCTCAATCCGCACGGCGACGCCGCAATCTACGAGACGATGGTGCGTCTGGCAACCGGCAACGAGGCGCTGCTCGCCCCCTTCGTGGAGTCGAAGGGCAACTTTGGCAAGTACTATTCGGGCGACCTGAGCTACGCCGCCTCACGTTATACCGAGGCCAAGCTCTCCCCCATCAGCGCCGAGATCTTCAAGGACATCGACAAGGACCCGGTCGACTTCGTCGACAGCTACGACGGCGCCATGAAGGAGCCGCGCCTGCTGCCCACCACGTTCCCCAATATCCTCGTCTCGGCCAACAAGGGCATCGGCGTCGCCATGGCGTCCGACATCTGCGGTTTCAACCTCAACGAGGTCTGCACCGCCACCATGCACTACCTGCAGGATCCCGACTGCGACCTGCTCGAGTACATGCCCATGCCCGACTTCTCGACCGGCGGCGAAATTATCTACCGCCGCGAGGAGATGGAAAAGATTATCGAGACCGGCCTTGGCAGCTTCCAGATCCGCTCCCGCTGGCGCTGGATTCCCGAAGAGCGCATCATCGAGGTCTACGAGATCCCCTACACCACCAAGACCGATGTCATCATCGAACGCATCGTCAAGCTCTCCAAGGAGGGCAAGGTCAAGGAGATCGCAGACATCCGCGACGAAACCGACCTCTCGGGCTTGCGCATCGCTATCGACCTTAAGCGCGGCGTCGACCCCGACAAGCTCATGGCCAAGCTCTATCGCTCGACCACGCTGCAGGATTCGTTCTCGTGCAACTTCAACGTGCTGGTCGATGGTTACCCTCGCGTTATGGGCGTGCGCCAGATCCTGCACGAGTGGGTCAAGTGGCGTATTGAGTCCACGCGTCGCCGCATTAACTTTGACCTGGGCAAAAAGTCCGAGCGCCTGCACCTGCTGCACGGCCTTGAGGCAATCTTGCTCGACATCGACAAGGCCATCGCCATCATCCGCGGCACCAAGCTCGAAGCCGAGGTCGTGCCCAACCTTATGAAGGGTTTCGACATCGACGAGACCCAGGCCGAGTTTGTTGCCGAACTTAAGCTCCGCAACATCAACGAGGAGTACATCCTCAACCGCACCAAGGACATCGCCAAGCTTGAGGGCGAGATTGCCGAGCTTGAGGAAATCCTCTCCAGCGAGGAGAACATCAAGAAGGTCATCAGCGACGAGCTGGCCGCGGTCAACAAGAAGTATGTGATGCCGCGCCGCACGGGCAGGATCGAGCCCCATGAGGTTATCGAGGTAAGCTTGGAGCCCGAGGTCGAGGAATATCCGGTTACCATCATGCTTTCGCGCGATGGCTACCTTAAGAAGATGACGGACCGCGTACTCAAGAAGGCGACCACGCTCAAGTACAAGGACGGCGACAAACCCTTTATCGAGCTCCCGTCCTCCAACACTCACGAGCTGCTGGTCTTTACCAACAAGAGCCAGGTGTACAAG
This sequence comes from uncultured Collinsella sp., assembly GCA_902489665.1. Classification (GTDB taxonomy): domain Bacteria; phylum Actinomycetota; class Coriobacteriia; order Coriobacteriales; family Coriobacteriaceae; genus Collinsella. The sequence continues at coordinate 160,335 of CABUAT010000001.1, forward strand.
TGCAAGGTTGCGGCGTTTGAGGACACCAAGTCGGCCCAGCTGGGCTCGTACCTGCCCACCGATCTTGAGATGGAACCCGACGAGAGCGTCATCTGGGTCATCGACCCCGAGGACTATAAGGCCGACGTGCTGTTTGTCTTTGAAAACGGCCGCGTGGTGCGCGTCGCGCTTTCTGGATACGTCACCAAGACCAACCGCAAACGCCTCAAGAACGCCATCTACGGCGGCAGCAAGCTGCTGTATGCCCAGGTGCTCAAGGAGGACCGCGACATCGCGCTGGTCTCGAGCGACTACCGCCTGATGAACTTCAACACGTCGCTGCTCAAGACCAAGACGACTACCAACACGCAGGGTGTCCAGGCCTTTACGGCCAAGAAGGGCCGCTCGGTCACCACCGTCGGCACAACCGAAGAGATCCTTGGCGCCGGCGTCTCGGCCGAGAAGTTCACCGCGCAGAGCCTCCCCTCCGCCGGTGCCCTTATGAAAGAAAACGACATGCCAAGTTTGTTTGATTAGGACGACGGCAGAACCGCCATAGTTTTACAAAGCAGCGGGGCCCGGAGCGCAGCAATATCGCGCCCCGGGCCCCGCTCGTTGCGGAGGTCATCCTCGGAAATGTCGACGATACGGGGGCTTCCCGCACCGTCCTAAGCCGTTAGCAAAACTCGCAAAAGTTAGCAAAAGTTGCAAAAATTAGCAAAACTTGCAAAGGAGCCACCATGGAGTACAGCAAATGGCTCCGCCATGCCAGGCATGCTCGAAGATATTATCGAGCGAACCAAAGAAGCGGCAGATAGCTACCTTTCACAGTCTCACGCGCGCATGAACGGCGTTCAAATTGGTCCAGTGGGCATCGATTGGACATATGTTCAAGAAGCCCAGGGCAACTGGCGCACGTGCATGAATGGCATCTTCAGGCAACTCGAGAAGCATGGCATCGGGCTTCTCTCGAAACGACCTATCGAGAGCTTTCCGATAAAGACATTGAGTTTTTGCTCGCGATGCTGCCCGATTCTGGCCCCAGCAGGGTCTCGGAGATAGCCAAACGCATGGGCGTCGCCAGCAACTACACAAGCCAATACAAACGCCGCCTCCTGGAGGACGGCGTCATTGGAGAGCGCGGGCGTGGTCTCGTTGGCTTTGACATTCCCGCGTTCAGGGAATTCTTGAACGAGAAGGCGTTTTAGCACGCCGGAATTGTCCGCGGAAGCATCAACGCATGGCAATCAGCATTCCTCTTGGTAAGGATAGCAAGCATTTTCCACCAACACCGATTGCCATGCGTTCTTCTTGTCCTTAGGCGAGCTTGCGAGCGAGCTCTCGCACCTCTTCCAACTTGGGCGAGGAGGCCATGCTGTCGCGCTCGGTCATGCCGCTAATGGTGACAATGCCCTGGTCCTCCCACTTGCAGTACGCGCATGTGGCCCTATACATAGCAATCGCCGCATCATAGACGCCCTCGCTGTGGCTATCGAGCAAAAGGGCCGTCTTGGTGAACGGGAAGCCTGTAGCACCGAAGGCGTACAGGCGGTCGATGGCGGCCTTCTCCTGCGCAGTGATATCAAACCAGTAGATAGGCGAAGCGAAGACAACCATATCGGCGCCTTTCAGCGACTCGATCACGTCGGCCATGTCATCCTTCTGCACGCAAGTGCCCTCATGGGCGAAGCAATACTGACACCCCAGGCAACCAGCGATTTTCTTGCTGGCAACACGGACGACCTCGACCGTATTGCCGCCCTCACGCGCGGTCTCGGCAAACGCCTCGACCATGGTGTCGGTATTGGCATCCTTGCGCGGGCTACCACTCAATACAACGATATTCATAGAAATCTCCCTCCTTCATGCCGCAGGCACGCGGCACACATTTCGTTGTAACCAAAACAGATGGAGCTATGCAGTCGCCTCGTTTCAGCTATTCCCACTCAGCAATAGGAGCCACTGGTCAAAAGCCTGTCAACATCAAAACAAGTTTTCAATCTATCGATTCTACGTGAGGCAATGGTCCTCATTTGATACCCGCGCTGTTTGCGCACTTGGAAGCAAAGGGATCTGGCCACCACTCAAATAAGATCACCGCCATCTTGCATAAACGACGCCATGTTAAGGTGCCTGACGCCATCCCTCTCCTGCAATAGAGGATCAAGCGTGAACAAGTAGCGCGGATACCCATCCCTGATGTGGCCGAACGGCCTGTACTCGCGCTCCTCGACGCCTCTGTCGGCAATCGACATAGAGACCTGGATGTAGGCGTAAGCATTGCGCCTACGAGCAATGAAGTCACACTCGAGCTTCCCAATACGGCCCACAGAAAGCTCGTACCCACGCGATGCAAGATAGAGGTAGAGCACGTTCTCCAACGCCGGCCCGTAGTTAATCCTCGCATCCGTGTTCATGGCGAAATAGAAGCCGGGATCAACCAGGTAGTACTTCTCTTCGCGGATAAGCGATCGCCGAGACTTGAGATCGAACCTCGAACAGCGATAAAGGATCTTCGCGTCAACAAGAATCTGGATATACCGATTGAGCGTTTCGCGCTTGATGGGAATCTTCTCGACATCATTGAAGTACGCAAGGAGGTTCTTCAGGTTCGTCGGCGCACCAAAGTTGTTGATGAGATACGTCTGGACGGCATCGAAAACCGAGACATTCTTAATCTTGTTCGAATGTTTGACGTCCTTTTCAAAGATCTCGTGAATAACACTTTTGATATAGGTGCGCTTTTCATCCTCGCCCTCATACTCCAGCGCTTTGGGAAAGCCTCCAAGGGTCAGGTACTCGGTAAACTCTCCCACGAGAACGTCATTGACAGGCTTGCCGAGAAAACGCTTCATATCGATATATTCCGCAAAGTCGAGTGGGAACACCTCGAACTCGATATAGCGACCCGTCAGCTTTGTAACAAGCTGCCCAGAAAGCAGATATGAATTCGAACCGGTAATGAAAATGGACCAACCGCCATCTGTCCGGTAGCCGTTGATGAGCAGCTCGAATTCCTCTACGTTCTGAATCTCATCGATGAAGAGGTACTTCGTCTCCTCAGTGTCTGCTGAGGTCGACATGTCAATCAGATTTTCGAGCTCATCGGTCGTCTTGACCTTCCTGTTCTCCCGTGAGTCGAGGTCGATATAGATGATGTGGTCGCTCGCTACACCGGATTCCACAAGTTCATCTGCGATTGATTGCATGAGGCAGGATTTACCACACCTGCGAACACCGGTGATTACCTTGATCATCCCGTCATCGTGGTAGAAACCACGCATTCGCTTCAGATACTTTTCACGTCGGTATATACGCAAGATGCACCCCTTTTTTCAGTGTCCATTTTATCAGTTATGGGGGTACTTTTTTACATTTTATAAAAAAGCGTACCGATAACTTATTCTCGCTTAGTTTCGGAAGTCGAGCAGGCGGTCGCGGTAGTACCCGTACTGCGCCCGGCGTACCTCGATTTCGGCGGGGATACCGTCGGTGAGTGATTTCGTTAGGGAGTCGAAGCGGTCGAGGATGTCGACGACCTTCTGCTGGGTGCCGATGGATGGGGCGGGAATCTCGACCCTCGATAAGTCCACAGGCGCGGCTTCGATTACCTTTTTCGGTTTAGCGTATTGCTCTTCAGATCATCGTGGTGTGCTCGTAGCCGCGCTCCACGAGGAGCCGCTCGGCAACGTCGAGAATCTTCTCGACCGTCTCCTCCGGGTACTTATTGCGTGCCACGGGCACCTCCGTCCTTGTTAACGCGACAAACATACCATGAGTGGCGTACGGGTCGAGAAGGGCTGGCGCCAAAAGAGCCCAACGACCGTTACGGCTTCGTTAGAAACGCGCCCCACCATGGATGGTGAACCCGAAAGGTAAGGCGCGCGGGCACGGTGGCTCGGCCCGCGC
>CABUAT010000002.1 GCA_902489665.1 uncultured Collinsella sp.
GTCTCACCGGCGGGCACGACCTCGCCCGTTGTCTCCGCCGCACGAACGGACGCACCTGCATTCGCGCCAGCGAACGGCGACACGACGATATCGGCCCGAGCGCGGTCGGACGCAATGTCAACCCCCTCAGGCGGCTGTCCCGAAATCGGCATGTCGGAATAGAGCGCCACGCGCCCGCCCGAAAGCAGCCGCGCCGACACTCGCTTGATGGCCTCGGGATTCGAAACGGCGAGCCCCGCACAGCGCGCCCACGTATCCACCGCCCACACGCCGCGGACGTCGGTCGCCGTGGTGATGACGGGGATGGCCCCTGCCGCGCGTGCCACAGTTTGCGCAAGCTCGTTCGCACCGCCCAAATGCCCCGACAAAAGCGGGACGGCAAAGCGCCCCGCCTCGTCGATCGCCACAACCGCGGGATCGTTTGCCTTCGAGGCGACATGCGGCGCGATCGCCCGCACGGCGATGCCCGCCGCGCCCACGAACAGAAGCGCGTCCGACGCTTCCCACGCGAGCGCCGTCCATGCGCGCAGGTCGGCCTTCCCCTCGCCGAACCCGCGCGAAACGGAAACGTCCCAGCCAGGGTCGTCTTCACCTGTCTGCGCGCAATCGGAAAGCGCGTGTGCGGTGCGCTCCGCCAACGCATACCCCCTCTCAGTGAACGCTATGCAGGAAACCCTCATCTAGCGCACCACCATCGTCGAGAAGTAGCTGCCCCGATCGGGCACATCGTCGAGCGAGCGGTACACGCGCTCGCCCGGAAGCCCACAGTCCTCTACAAGCTCGGCACCGTCGAAGGCACCCTCCTCGCAAAGGAAGCGCTTCGTGTCCGCAAGCGAGCGGCGCGCCTTCATGACCACCTTCGTCCCCGGCCAGCCGATTGCACGGCGCACCCCGTACAGAACGCCTTTACTCATACGTCGCCCCCAATTTCCCGATAACTGCATCGGCGCCCGACGTGCGGAAAAGCTCGCGGCGCTCGGCGTCGAACACGACCGCGGCGATGTCGCATGCGCCCGCCGCGCGGCGGCGCAACCTGTCCTCAATTGCCGCAGCGAGCGAGGCGCGCGCAGCGTCCCCAACGCCGGCGGCCTCGATTACCTCGAGCGCCGCCGTGGTCGTGACGGACGACATGATCTCGCGCACGGTCTTCGCGCCCGCGCCGGCCATGGCCGCGTGGGCGGCCAGAATCTCCGCGCGGCAGTCGGCGGTACGCGAATGGGTGTCCATGATGCCGCCCGCGACCTTCACCAACTTGCCGATGTGTCCCACAAGAAGGACATTGGTAAATCCCTCGCGAACGCAGCAGTCAATCGCATCGCCCACAAAGTTGGAGATGAAGACCACCGGCGCACCGTTTAGGTGGAAATGCCCCGAGATGAACTGCCCGCCGTAGTTGCCGGGCGTGAGCACGACTCCGCGCCGCCCCATAGCCGCATGCTGCCGGATCTCGAGCTCGATGCTGTCGCGCAAGGCAGCGAGGCTGCGCGGCTCGACGATGCCCGTCGTGCCCAGGATGGAGATGCCGCCCTCTATCCCCAGATGCGGGTTGAAGGTCTTTTTGGCAAGGGCAACACCCTCGGGTACCGAAATCGTCACAGCAATATTTCCAGAAAAGCCGTGCGCGGCGCACACCTCGCGCACCGCCGAAGTGATCATCGCGCGCGGCGTCGCGTTGATGGCGGCCGCCCCCACCGGCTGCTCGAGCCCGGGCAATGTCACGCGCCCCACGCCCACGCCGCCATCGACGGAAACTTCCGATTCGCGAGCGGGCACGTCCTTGCTGCCCGCAGCACCCGTGCCCGACCCCGCATGTTCCACGTGCGCGTACACGAGTACGCCGTCAGTCACATCGGCATCGTCGCCTGCGTCCTTTCGCACGGCGCACTGGGCGCACCCCTCGCCGATGCATGCGTCGACCACGTTCGCCTCGACGGGCAGCCCGCCGGGGGTGACGATCGACACGCGGCCGACGGGCTTTCGTGACAAAAGCATCTCGCAGGCCGCCTTCGCCGCGAGCGCGGCGCAGCTCCCCGTGGTGTAGCCGCAGCGCAGGCGGGTCGTCCCGGTATATATGTAGTGCTCGAAGGCCACGCTAGCTGCTCGCCTTCCGATACCCCGTGGCAAACGAAGGGTCGTAAAGCTTGCTGCGCTCGTACGACTCCGCTTGCGCGCCGTTGTGCGAAAACCCGCCGCGAGCTCCGAGCACGCGGCCCACCACCACGAGCGCCGTGCGGTCGATGCCCTCTCGCGCGCCCGCATCGGCGAGCGTGCCCACTGTGCATCGCACCACGCGCTCCTCAGGCCAGGTCGCCTTGTACACGAGCGCGGCCGGCTCGTCGGAGCTGCGGCCCGCGGCCAAAAGCTCGGCGGAAAGCTCGGCGAGCATACCCGAGCTCAGGAAGATGACCATAGTCGAGCCACTTTCCGCCATGGTGCGCATGCCCTCGCCCGCGGGCATGGGGGTACGTCCGGAAAGCCGCGTGATCACGACCGACTGGCTGATTCCCGGCAGCGTGTATTCCTGGCGAAGCGCCGCCGCGGCACCGCAAAAGCTCGACACGCCGGGCACCACCTCGTAGTCCACGCCGCGCGCGTCGAGCGCGTCCATCTGCTCCTGGATGGCGCCGTACAGGCACGGGTCGCCCGTGTGCAGGCGCACCACGTCCTCGCCCCGCGCATCTGCCGCGCACATCACGTCGAGCACTTCCTCCAAGGTCATGTGCGCGCTGTCGTAGACGATGCAGGATTCCTTGCACTCAGCGAGCAGCTCGGGGTTCACAAGGCTTCCCGCCCAAACGACCACGTCGGCTGCGCGCAGAAGGCGCGCCCCGCGCAGCGTGATAAGGTCGGCGGCGCCCGAGCCTGCGCCAACGATATGAATCATCCGAGCCTTCCCTTCCCGTTTCTCATCGCAACCGTTTACGCCGCCATTCGCGCAGCGGGCAAAACACGGCACCTGCGGCAACAATCGGCGCAAATACGCAGGCAGGAGGCGCAATGCCGCCCGCCCTGGCTTTGACACGTTCACAAGTGCCCACTATCATAGTAAAGGATTCGGCAACGAGCATATGACAATCGGATAAAAGGAAATGACCGGCGCGGCGCCCGCACAGCCCGCGCTGGCTTGCGGAGGGAACCAGGTGGGAATCCTGGGCAAGGGACATTACTGTATAGGACGCGCGGGCGAACCGCCTCGCGCCCCAAGCCAGACTGCTTCGCCTTTTCCTCACGGCATCGCCGTGGCGTTAGCTCCTTGTGAACCCCGAGGGGTGCGCTTTTCTTTCGCTTGTGCCGACAAGCAACTGTCGCCGGGGGACCGGCAAACCGAGGAAAGGAAAACCATGTCCGACCAGATGTCACGCCGCGGCTTCATGGGCGTCGCAGCAACCGGAGCCGTCGCGCTCGCCGGAGTCGCGCTCGCGGGCTGCTCCAACACCTCCGCGAGTTCCGAGAAATCGAGTGAAAAGGAGAAGGCCGTGAAGCCGGTCATCCTCGTCACGAGCTTCGGCACGAGCTACAACGACTCGCGCCACATCACCATCGGCGCCATCGAAGACGCTATCCGCGAGAAGTACTGGCAGGACTACGACATCCGCCGCGCCTTCACCGCGCAGATCATCATCGACAAGCTGAAGAAGCGCGACGGCATCACGATCGACAACATGACCGAGGCGCTCGACCGCTGCGTGGAAGACGGCGTGAAGGAAATCGTCGTGCAGCCGACGCATCTCATGGGTGGCCTGGAATACACCGACGTGAAAGACGAGCTCGACAAGTACGCCGACAAGTTCGACAAAATCTCGCTCGGCGACCCGCTGCTCACCTCCGACGACGACTACAAGAAGGTGGCCGCAGCCATTAAGGAGAACATGGCGTCCTTCGACGACGGCAAGACGGCGCTGTGCCTCATGGGCCACGGCACCGAAGCCGATTCCAACGCCGACTATGCCAAGATGCAGGAAGTGTTTAAGAACGAGGGCTTGACGCAGTTCTTCGTCGGCACCGTCGAGGCTGAACCGACCTGCGAGGATGTTATCGCCGCCGCGAGCGCCGCAGGCTACAAGAAGGCCGTGCTCGCGCCGTTCATGGTGGTCGCGGGCGACCACGCGAACAACGACATGGCAGACGAGACCGACCCCGACAGCTGGGCTGCGAAGTTCGTGGCCGCCGGCTTCGAAGTGACGTGCCTGCTCCAGGGTCTGGGACAGAACGTCGCGGTCGACGACATCTACGTCGCGCACGTGGACGACGCCATCGCCAAGCTGTAAACTCGCCGCGCACGGGGGCGCCGGTCGCGTCCCCGTGCAACGGGCATGCGCCTTCCCCGACCGACGGCGCATGCACGTTGCATTCGCATCCCGCCCGCCCACCGCACGGCGCGGGCGGTCGAAGCGATTGAAAGGAACCCCCTCCATGTTGAAGAAAACCCTCGCCTTCGCCCTGTCAGCGGCGCTTTTCGCGTTCTCGCTCGCCGGCTGCGGCGGAAATTCAATCGACAGCGCAAAGGCAAGCGATGCCGATTCCCAGGAAAAGACCGAACAGGCGGCCGATGCGCCCGAGGGCGCAAGCGCTGCCCCCATCACCGCCGACAAGGTGGCCGACGGCACCTATCCGATCACCGTAGATTCCAGCTCGAACATGTTCAGGATTGTGGACGCCCAGCTCATCGTGGAAAACGGCTCCATGCACTGCGTGATGACGCTTTCCGGCACGGGCTACGGCAAGCTCTTCATGGGCACGGGCGACGAGGCTGCCGCCGCGAGCGAGGCCGACTTCATCCCCTATGTGGAAAACGCGGAAGGCAAGTACACCTACGACGTGCCCGTTGAAGCGCTCGACGAGGACACCGCCTGCGCCGCGTGGAGTATTAGAAAAGAGCAGTGGTACGACCGCACGCTCGTGTTCGAATCCGCCGGCGTCGATCTGCGCGCCGACGCACTGAAGTAACGCCATGCGGTCGATTCTTCCCAAGGGGGAAAGCAGGAAGCGTCGCAGCATCGCGGTGCGCGCGATCGCCTGCGTTCTCGTCGCCCTGTTCGCGCTTCCCTTCGCGGGGTGCAGTGCGAGCCCGAACGCGACCGGTGGCACGGCAGGCTCTCAGGAATACACTGTGAGCGTCTCGCTTTCCGGCGGGTCAGGGCGCGCAAGCATCGCCTCACCCACCACAATTGTGAAGGATGGCGACACCTACACCGCGACCATCACCTGGTCGAGTTCGAACTACGACAAAATGACCGTCAACGGCGTGGACTACGCGCCCGTAAACGACGGCGGCAACTCCGCGTTCGAGATACCCGTCACGCTCGACGAGGACATCGCCGTGTCGGCCGAGACCGTCGCCATGTCGACGCCGCACACCATCGACTACACGCTCCACTTCGACTCATCCACCATGAAGGAGAAATCGGGCGACGATGCAAGCGGCGGCTCCCCTGCGGGAACGGCTTCAAGCGCCGCGGCCGACTTCCACAACGCCGATTTGGGCTGCGGCTGGGAGCCGACGGGGGCGCTTCAGCTTGAATACGCCGAGCACTTCACTGTCGACGAGTACGAAGGCGGCCTGCGGCTTATCTGCATTTCGAACGGGGAGCGCTTCCTCGTGGTACCGCAAGATGCGAAGGTACCTGATGGGTTGAGCTCCGACATCGCGGTCATAAGGCGTCCCGCCAACAAGGTGTACCTCGTGTCGTCGGCGACGATGTGCCTGGTCGACGCGCTCGATGCGAACGACAACATCCTCATGTCGGGCACGAAGGCCGACGATTGCTCGGTCGCGGGCTTCAAAAGCGCACTCGAAAGTGGGGCGATCGCCTACGGCGGCAAGTACAGCGCGCCCGACTACGAGCGAATATCGGCCTCGGGCTGCACGCTCGCCATCGAGAACACCATGATCAACCACACGCCCGATGTGAAGGAAAAGCTGCAGAAGCTCGGGCTCGTCGTGCTCACCGAACAGTCGTCGAGCGAGCCCGAAGCACTCGGGCGCGTCGAGTGGATTAAGCTTTTCGGCGTCCTGTTCGACAAGGAAGACGAGGCCGCGCACCTGTTCAACGAGCAGAAGGCCCGCGTCGAGCAAACGTCGAGGCTCGCGTCGTCAGGTAAAACCGTGGCGTATTTCTACATTAACTCGAACGGGGCCGCCGTCACGCGGCGGGCGGGCGACTACGTGGCGCAGATGATCGAGCTTGCAGGCGGCAACTACGCGCTCGATGACGCGCAGACGGCGTCGACGTCAGGTTCGTCAGTAACGCTCGAAATGGAGCGCTTCTACGCGACGGCGAAGGATGCCGACATCATCGTCTACAACGGCACCATCGACGAATCGGTTGCCACCTTGAAAGACTTCGTAGGCAAAAACGCGCTATTGTCGCAGTTCAAAGCTGTAAAGAACGGCAACGTCTGGGTCACAAGCGCCGACATGTACCAGCAGATGACTTCTACCGCCGACATTATCGACGAGCTGCACGGGGCGTTCACCGGCGATGACGCGAGCGACTTCCATTATCTGAGGAAGCTTGGCTAGCGTCATGAGAAGCCGGCTTTCCATGACATACGACGAATCGGGACGCGCCGCGCGGTGTCGCGTCGTGACGGCGCTGCTCGCTGTTGTCCTCATCGTGCTCGTCGGGGCCAACCTGTGCATCGGGAGCGTGCTCGTGCCCGCAGACCACATCCCCGGCATCCTTTCGGGCGGCGCGGCCAATTCCATGGAAAGCCAAGTCATCTGGGAGATTCGCCTGCCGCGCGTGCTTTCAGCCGTGCTTCTCGGCGGGGCACTTTCGCTCTCCGGGTTCCTGCTGCAGACGTTTTTCAACAACCCCATCGCCGACCCGTTCATCTTGGGCGTCTCCTCGGGCGCAAAGTTCGTCGTCGCGCTTACGATGATCGTGCTTCTGGGCGCGAACCAGGCCATGTCCTCGCCGGCCATGGTGGCCGCAGCGTTTCTGGGATCGCTTATCACCATCGGCTTCGTGCTCCTCATCGCACGGCGCATAAGTTCCATGGCCATGCTCATCGTGGCGGGCGTCATGGTGGGATACATCTGCTCGGCGGCGACGAACTTTCTCATCGCCTTCGCCGACGACCAGTCCATCGTGAACCTGCACAACTGGTCTTTGGGTAGCTTTTCGGGTTCGAGCTGGGACGACATCGCGGTCATCGCGGTCGTGGTGATCACCGTGAGCGCATGCGTATTCGCGATATCGAAGCCCCTTTCCGCCTTCCAGCTGGGAGAAGCCTACGCGAAAAGCGTCGGCGTGAACGTCGCACGCTTCCGCGTGGTGCTCGTCCTTCTAGCGAGCATGCTCTCCGCCTGCGTGACCGCGTTCGCTGGTCCGGTGTCGTTCGTAGGCATCGCGGTTCCGCATCTCGTGAAGTCGGCGCTGAAGTCGTCGAAGCCCATCCGCGTGATTCCTGCGTGCTTCTTGGGAGGCGCCATCTTCTGCGCGGGTTGCGATTTGATCGCGCGCACGCTGTTCTCTCCCGTCGAGCTTTCCATCAGCGCCGTCACTGCCATCTTCGGCGCGCCGGTGGTTATCGCGCTCATGCTGAAGAAGCGGGTGAGGTAGATGGGGGAATTCGTGCCGCGGCCCAAAACGCTCGGAGGGGACATTCCATGCTTAGACAGTCCTGAGCTCGCACGAAAGCGCCAGAAGACACTTTCGGCTCGTGCGGAACTGCGTGCGGAACGCCTCCTTCGAGCGGAGTCGAACCTCGAAACCCCGGTCGAAACGCAGGCTGACGGAGCGCCGCTTTTCCGCATAAGCGACCTGTCGGCGGGCTACGACAAGAAGGTCGTAGTCGAAGGCGTCGATCTGGAGGTTCGCGCGGGCGACGTCGTGGCGCTCATCGGGCCGAACGGCTCGGGCAAGTCGACCATCTTGAAAACCATCACACGCCATCTGGCACCGCTTGCCGGCGCGGTCGAGCTCGACGGGCGGGAGATTTCCCGATGGAAGACGGCGGAGTTCGCAAGGAACCTTGCCGTTATGCTGACAGATCGCCCCCGGACCGAGCTCCTCACCTGCCGCGATATCGTAGAGGCGGGAAGGCATCCCTACACCGGGCGAATGGGCACACTCTCGCCCGACGACCATAGTCGGGTCGACGAGGCCATGAAAACCGCACATGTGGAAGAGCTCGCCGAGCGCGACTTCATGCAGATAAGCGACGGGCAACGCCAGCGCGTCATGCTCGCACGCGCCATCGCGCAGGATCCGCGCGTGCTCGTGCTCGACGAGCCCACGTCGCATCTCGATATCCGCTACCAGATCGACCTGCTGCGAATACTTCGCCACCTTGCGAAATCGCGGAATGTGGCTATCATCATGTCCATCCACGAACTCGAGCTCGCGCAGAAAAGCGCCGACAAGGTGATTTGCGTGAAGGACGGCCGGGTCTTCCGCGCCGGCGCACCCGAGGACATATTCACGCGCGAGACGATTGGCGAGCTCTACGGCCTTAAACATGGCACCTTCAACGAGCGCTTCGGCAGCGTGGAAATTGGGCGCCCACACGGCGATGCGCACACGTTCGTCATCGCTGGCGCAGGTACGGGGTCGGCTGTGTTTCGCCAGCTCATCCGACAGGGCAAGGCGTTCTACGCGGGCGTTCTGCACGAAGGGGACATCGACTGCGAGCTCGCGCGCGACCTGGCGACGGAATGCGTGGCCGAGCGCGCCTTCGAGCCGATCGGGGATAAAACCATAGCCCGCGCCAAAGAGCTCCTCGTCCACTGCGCGCGCCTTATCGTGTGCCCCTCCGCCTTCGGCACCATAAACGCCCGCAACGCAGAGCTCGTCGAGTTCGCACGCTCGCATGGTATCGAGGTCATGCGAGTATGCGAAGGCGCATCGGAGGATTCCCATTTGGAGTGGGAAGAATAAACTGGACTTTCTTTTAAGGATCCTCAGGCTACAGCTCCTACACCGGCGAGGTCTCCAAGGCGCCGGAGAACCTCGTGAACAGGGATTTCCACGCCGACGAGCCCAACTAGGCCTAATCCAAGCGAGATTCCAGACTCGACAGACCATTGAGAGTCAGATCGTTGGCGACCTCAGAGACGCGCTCGATAGGAACCGAGCCGTCAGACAGTGCCCACGTGCGATAGATACCGATAATACCCGACAGCAAAAACGCCAGATAGTAGTCGAACATCTCGTCCTTGAGACCTTGGGGCAGCAGATCGCGCTCGGCAATCTCATGTTCGAGCGGCGCACGAAGACGAGCCATGAAATCATCGAGCGGAATATTCTCGATCAGCTGACGATTGAGCACTAAGTTGTTGCACAGTGCCTCATTAACGGTTTTAAAGAAGGTCGCCGCCGCGCCAAGAGCGCGCTCGCTGGTGTCACCGTCCATAGAAGCAAGCGTTTTCTCGACCGAGTCGACAATCATCTCCACCACATCGACGGCAATGGCATCGAGCAGGCCGTCAACCGTACCAAAGTGAACGTAAAAGGTCTTGCGGTCGACATTGGCCTCGCGCGCGATGGCACTCACCGTAATGTCTGCCAGCGGCTTTTCCATGAGCAGGCGCTCGAAAGCCGAAAGGATGGCATTACGGCTGCGAATGATGCGACGATCAAGACGCGGTTTGCTGGTTGCCATGGGCGTGTCCCTTCGATATGCAAGCATTCATCAACAGATGAGAGATAATCTACGTAAGAGGATTATCCCCCATACAGCACAAATATGCCCCGCATCATGAAGAACGCACGACTGCCCTACTGCGACTTGGGATGCTTCTTCTTATTGAGTGCCGACGGAGATACGCGAATACCATCGCCTGTCTGGCGCACATAGGCTTTATGAGCCGGCTTAGCGGTCCCAGAAGCCTTCTGAGCGCGCTTCTTGGGATCAACGGTAACAGCATTCGTGGGGTGCGGCATAGTGGGCGCAGAGGGCGTCTGAGGCGTGCGGCCGAGCTTGCGCATCACACGATCCCAGCGCGCATGGATGCTCTCGTTGTGGGCGCTCTTAAGTCCCAGCAGGGGCGCAGCCAAAATGGTCGGCGCAATAAACGTAATGAGGCGCCACAGCAGATAGCCGGCGGTCGAAGCCGACCCAAAGAAATGACCCAAGAACAATGCAAAGCCGCCCTCAGCGCCACCAGTTCCACCGGGCAGGGGGACCGCAGAGCTCAGCAGCTGGACAAAGGCGCTCGCGGCCATGACCGAGAAAAAGTCGACCTCGTGGTGGCCAAAGGCAAGCATCAGGAAATACGGCACCAGATAGAAAAACGCGAGTTGCAGCATGGTGATGACCACCGTGAGCAGCATGGAAGAAAAATGTCCGGCTGAAAGCTTGAACTTCTCGGAGAAGGAGTAGATCTCGCCATCGACAAACGTGCGCCATCCCTCGATCTTAGTGGCCGAGACACCAATGCGCTCAAGCCAATTGATGATGCAATGGGCGACGCGCGTGACGGTCTTAGGCATGAGCGCGACGGCGAAGATGCCCAGCAAGATGCAGCAGTGCCCACCAAAGCTAAAGACGCACAGCAACGTCATGTCGCCATAGCGCTCGGCAAAAAACGGCATGCGAGCAAGCAGTAGGATAGCGCCCCAGGCAACGAGGCCAAACTGGTACACGATAAAACGCGTGAATTGCGTGGCGCCGGCCTCGCCCACGTTTTGGCCGGCCTTGGTCAGGCGATAGATTTGAGCCGGGGTGGAGCCCATCATCATGGGCGTCAGGTTACCAAAGAAGATGCCACTCGCCTCGACCGAGATCAGGTCGCGGATGCCGACGGGCGAATTGGGATCGAGCCAGACGGCGATCGCATAGGCCACAATGCCAAAGAACAGGTACATGAACATGCAAAGACACGCGACAACGAGCCATGACGCCTGGACGCTCGACATAGCGGCCCAGAACTGCCCCATCTGCCCGGTTACCACCAGATAGACGATATAACCTACCAGCACGACGCCGATAAAGATGGCGCCGCGGCGTGCGCTCTTATTGTCATCTCCGCCCGAGGCCTCAACCTCGACCTGGGGCTTAGACGTATGCTGAGAGGACTCCGTCATGAGACTCCTTCTAACAGTCAAAATATCTTGGATATTGTACCCGTAAGGGCCATAGGCAGAACGCAAAGCTCTGGTTCAAACGGGAATTGCAGACGGTTGTTTGAAAATAAAAAAACCCGGCCTTCCATAGGAAGTCCGGGTATCAGATGCGTGGTAGCCCGTACCAGATTCGAACTGGTGATCTCCGCCTTGAGAGGGCGGCGTCCTAAACCGCTAGACGAACGGGCCATAAGCCTCAGCAGAAAAGAAGTGGTAGCCCGTACCAGATTCGAACTGGTGATCTCCGCCTTGAGAGGGCGGCGTCCTAAACCGCTAGACGAACGGGCCACATGACATCTGCACTGCCGTGCTGCGAGGATATATATTACGGGACAAAAAACGTCAGCGCAAGAAGAAATTCCAAATTGCCGAAAAATTGTCGGCAGGTTATGGAATACGCAGGTAAACTTGGTAGCTAATTCAAGTTGAGATGAACCAAAAGAGCTTCGCGCTCGTTGGGAATATCGTCTTCGATCACGGCGTCGAGGGCGGAGTTGAGAAGCTGACCCAGTTCCGGCCCGGGCTTGACTCCGGCACGGATCAGGTCGCCGCCGTTGATGGCGAGCATCTTGAGCGTATAGGGCTCCCCTGCCTTCAGCAGCTCGTGCGCCAGCGCGCGCATCTCCTCAATCGTCTCAACATAATAGAAGCACGACGGGGCCTTGCCAAGTGTGTCGGCACGCTTAAGGTCCATGAGCTCGTCAATCAGGCGGGCCGTGTCGACGCCCTCACCCGAAAGCGCGCGCATCATATTGAGCAGGCAGGAGCGCTCGGGGCGCAGCGGCTTGTCATGGTATTTGATGAGCAGGCACACGTCGCGCACCAAGTCGTGCGAGAGGGCCAGGCGATCCATAATGACGCGCGCCTTCTTGGCGCCGAGCTCGGGATGACCGTAGAAGTGTCCGCTGCCGGCGTGATCGACCGTGAAGCACTCGGGCTTGGACACATCGTGCAAAAACGCCGCCCACATAAGGCTCGACGAGGGCGCGACGCCGTCACACAGCGCGAGCTCCCCCGCCACCGTCAGCACACGGGCGATATGCACGTAGACGTTAAACGCATGATAGACACTGCGCTGATCAAACCCGCGACCCGCTGCCAACTCGGGCACGGCGGCGCAGATGAGCTCGGGATAGCGGAGCATCGCGTCTCCCCCATGACCGGTCGAAAGAATGCCCTCGAGCTCAATACCCACACGCTCACGCGCCACGGCTTCGAGCAGCGGCGCGCACTCGGCAAGCGCACGCTTGGTCTCGGGCTCAATCATAAAGTCCAGACGGCAGGCAAAGCGCACCGCACGCAGCATGCGCAGGGCGTCCTCGTTAAAGCGACGCTTGGGATCGCCGACAGCGCGAATCAGCTTGCGCTCCAAGTCACCCTGGCCGTCGTAGCGGTCGACAAGCCCGCGCTCGGGATGCCAGGCCATGGCATTGACGGTAAAGTCGCGGCGCGCCAGATCGTCCTCGAGCGAGGCGGCACGCTCCACACTCTGGGGATGACGACCATCGGTGTAAAAGCCATCCAGACGGTACGTGGTGACCTCGATACGCTCGCCATCGGAAATAGCCGTGATTCCGCCAAATTTAATGCCCGATTCCACAACCGCGATGCCGGCGGCCTCGAGCGCCGCTTTGGACTCCTGCCACAGGCCGCTACAGCACATATCAACATCGTGGCTGGGGTACCCCATAAGGGCGTCGCGCACCCAACCGCCCACGTACCAAGCCTCAAGACCAGCCGCTTCAAGCGCGCGCAGGACGCGCAGGGACGCATCGGACGGTTGAGTACCGTTGAGCGAAACATTGCACATGCCTATGGCCTCCTGCGACTATCAAATTGGCTATCGATTGCGTCTGCAAGAAGTCTAGCAAGAAACAGCCTCCACTGCACACGCAAGTCCGATAAACAAAAACGCATCCGTCCTAGTCTAAGACGGATGCGAAATAATCAAACTATTCAGACAAGGTGCCGGAACTAGCAGACCTGGCGAACCTCGATGTGCTTCTTATATTCGTCCACCTTGGCAAAATCCCCCAGACCGGGGCACTCGACCACGTTGGCGCCAGTGGCCATCGAAAGGCGCAGGGCGTCCTCGACGCGCTCGGGAGCGTCGTGCCACACGGACAGGAAGGCAGCGAGCGAGGAATCGCCGGCGCAGACGGTCGACAGCAGCTTGGCCTCAAAGGTGCGGTTGGCAAACCAGATGTGCTCGCCGTTGGAGAAATACGCGCCATCGCCACCAAGGGTCAGCAGTACATTCTTGGCGCCCTTGGCGTGCAGCTCGGCCATCGCGCCCTTGACGGACTCGTCGTCGCCACCGCTCACCTTAATGCCAAAGATGTCGAGCAGCTCGTCGTCATTGGGCTTGATCAGCAGCGGCTCCATGGCAATAAGGTCTGCCAGCTGATGGCTCGAGATGTCGAGGACGAACTCGGCCCCCTTGGCCTTGACGCGGCGCAGGACCTCGGCCAGGAAGCCCTCGGAAGTGTTGGGAGGCAGCGAGCCGCTGATAACCAGGCAGGTCATGTCATCGAGCGAATCGATGAGCTCAAACATCTCCTGCTCATTGGCCTCGTTGATGGCGGCACCAGCGTTGACCATGTTGTACTCAGTGTCGGGGCCGGCATTAAGGAACACGTTGACGCGCGTGATGCCGTCGGTCCACACAGGCTTGACGGGCACGCCCAGGGCCTCGGCGCCCTTAACGATGAACTCACCCGAGAAGCCGGCGAAGAAACCCAGGATCGTGGTGTCGACACCGTAGTGGTCAAGCGTAAACGAGACGTTGAGGCCCTTGCCGTTGGGCGTGTAGACGGCGTTGCGGGTACGCGTGACGGTGTTGGCGTCAAGACCGTCGCAGGCGATGTTGTAGTCAATGGCGGGATTTGCAGTGAGCGTGTAAATCATGAATGTTCCTTTCACGAAGCAACGTGTTAATGAAAGTATATTCCACGCATCGACAAAAGGCTAGGACAACTCGGTGAACGGTGTGGAAGCGATGAAGTACGGCAGGACACCCCCCCCCTGGCGGAACAAAAAGGCGCCCCGGCCGAAACCGGGGCGCCGCATGTGCACGAATATGTCGCGTTTCGATTACTGACGATCGAGCTTGCGGACAGCAACGCGCTTGCTGTACTCGTCGACGTGACCAAAGTCGCCAATGCCGACGGACTCGGCAACGTTAGCGCCGGTGGCCATAGCGAGCTTCATGGCCTCCTCGACGTTGTCGCGATCCCTGTACCACTTGTGCAGGAACGCAGCGAGGGTGCAATCGCCGGCGCAGACGGAAGAAACCAGCTTGATGTTGAACTCACGCTTGGCGTACCAGATGTCCTCGCCGTTGGAGAAGTAAGCGTCGCCGCGGCTACCACGGGTGAGCAGCACGTTCTGAACGCCAGCGTCGTGAGCCATCTTCATGGCAACGCGAACCTCGTCGTCGGTGTCGACCGGCACGCCGAAGATGGCCTTCATCTCGTGATGGTTCGGCTTGATGAGAAGCGGCTTCTTGTGAGCGAGCTCCTTGAGCTTGTCGGAGGACAGGTCCAGGACGACGTCGGCGCCACGAGCCTGAGCGTGCTCCATGACCTGAGCCAGGAAGTCGGGCGTAGCTTTGGGAGGCACGGAGCCGGAGACGATCAGGCACTCAAGATCGCCCGCGGTGTCCAGGATGTTGTAGAGCTCCTCCTGGTGCTGCGGCGTGATCGGAGCACCCGGGTTCAGGATGCCGTACTCGTGCTGGCCATCGTTGACGTAGGTGTTAATGCGCGTGATACCGTCGGTCCAGACCGGGCGGCAGAGGCAACCCAGGTTCATGACCTCCTCAACGATGAACTTGCCCGTGAAGCCAGCAAAGAAGCCGAGTGCGACGGTGTCAACGCCCATCTTCTTAAAGGCGAAGGACACGTCAAGGCCCTTGCCGTTAGCCGTGTAGCTGGCCGAGCCGGTGCGGACGTTCTCATCGGGCTCGAGCGGAGAGCTCGAAACCGTCATGTCGACAGCCGGGTTAGCGGTTAGCGTGTAGAACATTTACAGTACCCCCTGTATATGTGAGGGCCGCGTGGCCGGCCCATTCCAACCACGCGGTTACCTCTGATACCAAATTAGCGAGCTGCGGACTCGAGCAGTGCCTTGACCTCGGCTGCGGTGTTGCAGGCGAGCGCCTTCTCGGCGAGCTCGTCGCACTCGGCCTTGGTCCACTGGCTGATGGTCTTGCGGGCGCGCAGGATAGAAGGAGCGCTCATCGAGAACTCCTCCAGGCCCCAGCTGATCAGCAGCGGCTCGAGCAGCGGATCGGCAGCGGCTTCGCCGCACATACCGACCATGATGCCGGCCTTCACGCCGCTCTCGATGATGTTCTTGAGCGAGCGGAGCACGGCGGGATAGTAAACCTGGTACAGGTTGGAGATGGTGTCGTTACCACGGTCGGCGCACATGGTGTAACCGATCAGGTCGTTGGTGCCGATGGAGAAGAAGTCGGCGACCTCGGCAAGACGGTCTGCGAGCAGCGAAGCGGCGGGCGTCTCGACCATGATGCCGACCTCGATGTTCTCGTTGAACTTGCGACCCTCTTCGGTCAGCTCGGCCTTGCACTGCTCGACGAGCTCCTTGACAGCCAAGACCTCCTCGACGCAGGTGACGAGCGGGATCATGATCTTGACGTCACCGAAGGCGCTAGCGCGCAGCAGAGCGCGGAGCTGGACCTTGTACTGGTCGGGATTGGCCAGGCAGTAACGCACGGCGCGGAAGCCCATGAAGGGGTTATCTTCCTTGACCATGTGCAGATACGGAATCTCCTTGTCGCCGCCAACATCGAGCGTGCGGATGATGACCGGAGCACCCTTGAGCGCGCTGGCGACCTTACGGTAGGCGTTGAACTGCTCCTCCTCGGAAGGAAGCTCAGCAGAGTCCATGAACAGGAACTCGGAGCGGAACAGACCGATGGCCTCGGCGTCGTGATCGAGCGCGTTGGGCACGTCATCGGGGTTACCGATGTTGCAGGCGATGATCTTCTTGATGCCATCGGCAGTCACGGACGGCTTGCCGCGGAAGGCCTCGAGGGCTGCCTTCTCGGCAGCGAAGGCCTCGGCCTTGGCGGTGTATGCGGCGAGCGTCTCCTCGTCGGGATCGGCCTCAACGATACCCTTGCCACCGTCGACGACAACGGTCATACCGTTGCGCAGCGCGGTGCAGCTATTGGAAACCGAAAGGACAGCCGGGATCTCGAGGGCGCGCGCAATAATCGCGGAGTGCGACGTGCGACCACCGGTCTCGGTGACGATACCGGCAACGTGGGCCTTATCGATCGTGGCGGTCATGGACGGCGTGAGGTCGTGAACGACAACGACAGTATTCTCGGGCAGGACGGAGAGGTCGACGACCTCCTTGCCCAGCAGCTCGGCCAGAATACCGGTGCGGATGTCGGCGATGTCGGCCGCGCGCAGACGAAACATCTCGTCGTCCATGGACAGGAACATGTTCTCGAACATGGTCGAGGTGTCCATGAGCGCCTGCTCGGCGCAGGTACCGCCGTCAATGGCGGCGTTGATGGCGTCGGTCATGCCCGGGTCCTGAGCCAGGACAATGTGTCCGCTCATGATCTCGGCCTCGGCCTCGCCCACCGTCTCCTTCATGTGGTCGGCCTGAGCCTGGGTCTTCTCGCAGAAGACCGAAAGAGCGGACTGATAGCGCTCCTTCTCTGCTGCCGAATCGGCAACCTCGTGCGGCTCAAACGTCAAGTCGGGATCGACGGCGACCATGACGGTGCCGATACCGATGCCCTCGGAAGCGTTGACTCCCTGATACATTCCCATTCCTCTCTCCGTGTCATGTGATAAAGCGTTTTGCCATATCCATGACAAAAGAGCGCAGTTACCTTACAACAGGTCACTGCGCCCCCAAATATGAACTTAGTTGTTCAACATGCGACCCGTTTGAGTTCTACTCGCCAAGACCGCTCTTGATGAGCTCGATGGCAGCAGCCAGAGCCTCGGCCTCGTCAGCGCCGTCGCACTTTACCTCGACCTCGGTGCCGCAGGGGATACCAGCAGCCATGAGGGCCATCGGGGACTTGCCGTTGACCTCCTTCTCGGGGGTGACGACCGTCACGTCACAGGCGTACTTGCCCATGGTGGAGGCGAACAGACCAGCCGGACGCATGTGCAGACCCTGAGGATTAACGAGGGTAGCCTTCTCAGAAACCATAATTGACTCCTTTTTGTGTTTAACCCCTGTCATGCATGTGGCAGGAGTCAGATTCACGACGTTGTTTATATTAACTCACATCAAACGGTTTTTCATTATGTTTCAGACGAATTATTGGACAGATGTGTTTGTCGTCCGCTTGCTCGCCCACAGGGGCCCGTGCGCGGCCTGTGAGATTTCCTGCTCTACAGTCCTGCGCAAGACGGAAAGCACATTAAGTGCTTTCCTTTGCGTGCGGAACTCGCGACAAACTTAACCGCCCCGCCCGGCAGGCGAGCTGCGGGAACTCGGTTGGTCCAAGAAATATCGTGCGAACGGAATTCTGGCTGAGGATCTGTTCGCGACAAAGACTCAATGGGCAGTTCCCTCTATGTCCTTCTGTAAGTTGCGGTGAAATAGGGACTGATTTGCGGTTGAAACGTTTAAAAAGTCCTTATTTCACCGCAAGTTACAGAAGGGAATGAAAAAAGGCGGGGGCTCCGGGTGGAGTCCTCGCCTTTATTACAGGGGGCGATGTTATTCGCGTACCGTGGAATTAGACCAGGCGGGCGTTGATCGTCTTGGCGATCTCGGCGGCGTCGGTGGAACCCTTGACGGTGGCACGGAAGTCCTCGTCCATGAGCGCCTCGGCGACCTTGGACAGGATCTTGAGGTGCGTGGTGCCAGCCTGTGCACCAGGGATGAGCAGAGCGATGGCCACGTTGACAGGAGCGCCGTCAGTGGTGTCCCAACCGGTCACGCCGGACTCGTCCTTAACGACGATGACGGCAGCCTCGGTAATGGCGTCGGACTTGGCATGCGGGATGGCGAAGCCCTCCATCATGCCCGTCGTGCCCTCGGCCTCGCGGGCCAGGAAGGCGTTCATCACGGCGTCGGCGTCGCTGGCGATACCGGCCTTGACAGCCTGGTTGGAAACGAAGCTCAGAGCCTCGTCACGAGAAGCGAAGTCCTCGGCGACAAAGACGTTCTCGACCTTCACGAAGTCGGAAGCCTCGGCCTTGGGGGCCTCGACGGCAGCGGCCTTGGGGGCCTCGACCGGCTGAGCAGCGGCGGCGGGAGCTGCCTTCTGGTTCTTCTCGAAGTCGTACTTCTTGAAGGCCACGAACAGGATGCCACCGACCACAGCGCCGATGAGGATCGCGAGGACCCACAGCGGACCATTCTCGACAACGGGCAGGACCAGGAAGCCACCATGAGGCGCCGGATCGTGAACGTTGAACATAATGGTCAGGATCGAGGCGATAGAGGAACCGAGCATCATGATGGGCATGACGGGCCAGATGTTCTTGGTCATGAACGGAATGGCGCCCTCGGTGATGTGGGTGCAACCAAGGATGAGGTTGACGATACCGGCGTCGTGATCCTCCTGGCTGAAGTACTTCTTGCCGACAACGACGGCGAAGGTGGTGATCAGCGGCGGAACGATGCAAGCTGCGGAGACGGCAGCCATGAAGTTGGTGCCGAAGTTGTAGGTCTCGGTGCCGACGCCAGCTTCGAGAGCGGTACCGAGCAGGAAGGTGCCAGTAGCGTAAGCAGCCTTGTTGACCGGGCCGCCCATATCAAAGGCGCACATGCAGCCGATGGCCAGGCCAAGGATCACCGGACCGGAGTTACCGAGGCTCTGCAGGAAATCCATCATACCCTGGTTAATGGCAGCCATGGGGCCGGAAATACCGAGCATGACCAGGCCGACGATGGCGGTAGAGCACAGCGGATACAGAAAGATTGCCTTCAGGCCATTAAGGCTCGCGGGAATTTTAGAGAAAACCTTCTCGAGCAGCAGGATGACATAGCCGGCGAGGAAGCCGCCGACGATGCCGCCCAGGAAGCCGAAGCCCACGCCGGCGCCACCGGCGTCGATCATGCCGGTCTCGGCGTTAACAGGCAGGCCCTGGATGGCAATCATACCGGCAACGAAACCGGGGACGAGCGCCGGGCGCTTGCCGATGGATTCGGCGATGTAGGCGGAAAGCACCGGAACCATAAGGTTCATGGCGATGCCGCCGATGATCTTGAGCATCGCAGCAAAGCTGTTGTAGTCGGCAGCCGTCGAATCAAAGGACGTGATGCCCCACAGGAACGAAATGGCGGTCAGAACACCACCGGCAACGACGAAGACCAGCATGTGGCTGACGCCGTTCATGAGGTGCTTGTAGATGACGTGGCCGATGGACTCCTTCTCCTCGACCTCGTCCTCGACATCGGCGGCAGCGGCAACCGTGTCGTCGCCCTTGGCGGCGAGCGCGCGGTCGATCAGCTTACCAGCAGCCTCGACAGACAGGGCCTTGGAAACACCAACGGAAACCATGGGCTTACCGGCGAAACGCTCAGCCTGGACATCCTTATCGGCTGCGACGACGACGGCCTTGGCACCGGCGATCTCGCTCTTGGTGAGCTCGTTCTCGACACCGACCTGGCCATGAGTCTCGACCTTAATGGTCAGACCGCGCTCGGCA
Source organism: uncultured Collinsella sp. (assembly GCA_902489665.1). Lineage (GTDB taxonomy): Bacteria > Actinomycetota > Coriobacteriia > Coriobacteriales > Coriobacteriaceae > Collinsella. The sequence goes on from CABUAT010000002.1 coordinate 19,730, forward strand.
GCTGCCTTCTCCAGCGCCTCCTTCGCCATGAAGGTGTGCGCAATGCCGGTCGGGCAACCGGTCGCGGCGATGATGTCAAACTTAGCCATGTGTCCCTCCTTCTTGAGTACAGCGCCCGCGGGCGCTCCCCTACACGCGCTTCGATGCGCGTTTTTCCACACTTGAAAGATACCAACCTACCGTCCGCGTGAGAAGAGACAAGGCGCAATTCTCCGGTGAAAGTTTCTTTCATAACCGTAAACGGCAAGTGAAAGTTTACCATCAACACTTGAAACGGCAAGGTGTATCTTGTAATTGAAAATGCCCGTATACTATGGCATTGCAAATCAAGCTAGATTTTCATGCCAACCAGGAGCCATCCATGACCGATAGTAGCAAGAGCGCACTTTCCCTCATTAGTACCCATCAGGGATACAGCGAGTCCGAGCAGCGCATTGTCGACTATATATTGGAGCACCAGTCCGAAGCGCCACGCCTCACGGCCGCTCAGCTCTCGCGCGCTGCCTCCACGTCCGAGGCGACCGTTTCGCGTTTCTGCCGCAAGCTGGGCTTTGGCAGCTTCCGCAGCTTTCAGTTTTCGTTGGCGAGGGATTTGGAAAGCCAGCGCAACGAGGGTCTGACCGACGAGGTCTCGCTCGATAATATGGAGCAGAGCCTAAAAAATATCCTCGCCGCCAAGGTGAGTGAGCTTAATGCGACCATCGACGGCATAGATCACGACACGTTGGCCGCAGTTGTACACGCGCTTAAGAATGCCGGCGTTATTGAGTTCGCCGCCGTGGGCAATACGAACGCGGTCGCGCTCGATGCGACGTTTAAGTTTTCGCAGCTGGGCCTGCGCTGCATGGCGAGCACCATTAGCGAGACATCAATCGGCTTTGCGCTCACGTTACGCCCGGGTGACGTCATCGTGCTAATCTCAAACTCCGGCAAATCGCGCCGACTGAATCGCATGGCAAAAGCGGCTCGCAACTGCGGCGCAACCGTAGTCGTCATCAGCAGCGATAGCAAGTCTCCACTTGCGCGCCTCGCCGACTACACCTTTAATACCGTCAATCACGAAGCGCTGCTGACAACGGGTGACTTCGCGTTCTCCAAGATGAGCGCCACGATGATCATAGAGGTCGTCTACAACTTCCTGCTGCCCGAAATCGAGGACGCCCGAGAGCACATCAGCTACTATGAGGAACTCATCCAACCGGATAAGGTCGTGGAGTAAAACGCGAAGTGGGACAAAAAATTCAGTCTATTTTGTCCCACCAACACCGCTGATACGACCTAACCTCGAGCTTCTTCAAGCATCTGCTTGGCATGCGCCAAGCTCGCCTCCGATTGATCGCCGCTCAACATGCGGGCGATCTCGGCGGTACGCGCTTCGCCGGTTACCTCGTCCAAATGCGTCTGGGGAACATCGCCCGGTTCCTTGCTGACGACATAATGCTTGTCAGCCATGACGGCGACCTGCGCCAAGTGGGTTACGACAATCACCTGATGCGTAGCGGCGAGATCTGCCAGCACGCCCGCGAGCGCACGCGCCGTGGAGCCACCGACGCCAGCATCGACCTCGTCAAACACCAGCGTATCGACACCGTCCGCGTTACCGAGGACAACCTTGCTTGCCAGCATGACGCGGCTGAGCTCGCCGCCCGACGCAATTCGACGCAGGGGGCGCGGCGTCAAACCGGCACCGCTGCGGTATAGCAGCTCGTAGCTCGAAGGACCAACGGGCGTCCACTCAGCACGGGGAAGATCGCGCGACTCCCAGACGAGCTCGGCGCCGCCCATCTCCAGGCGAGCCATCTGGCGGCCAACCTCGTGGCAGAAGCGCGGGGCCGCCATATTGCGAGCGCGCTTAAGTGCCTTGGCAGCGGCAAACAACTCGTGCTCGGCGCTCCCGAGTGCCTCACGCGCCTTTCTGATCTGTTCATCGCCATCATCGACCAGGGACAGCAGCTCTTGCGAGCGATCGCGCATGGCAAAAACATCGTCCATGGTAGGACCCCACTGACGCAGCAGGCCCTTGAGGTCGGAATACCGCTCACGCATGCGAGCGAGCTCGCGCGGATCGAAGGCGACGCCATCGCGATAGGCACGAAGTTCGTTCGCGCAATCCTCAAGGGAGATACAGGCATCCGAAAGCAAATCGGCAATGTCGCCAAGTTTGCGATCGACGGAAGCCATACGGGAAAGTTCTGCCACGGCGCTGTTCACGGCATCGAGCGCTCCCCCTTCAGAGGCAAGCGATGCATGGGCATCATTAGCTGTGGCAACCAGCACCTCGGCATGTTCGGAGCGCGGCAGCAGTTCCTCGAGTTCCTCATACTCGCCCGGTTTGGGGTCGACCTCGCCGATGCGCTCGAGCGCAAAGCGCGCTTCCTCGACGCGGCTCCCCTGCGCACGCGAGGTCTCTTCGACACGTCGAACCTCCTTAGCGGCAGCGCGCGAAGCCTTAAAGCAGGCGCGGTAGTGCTCGAGCGCCTCGAGTGCAGGGCGCCCTGCCCAGGCATCGACCATCGCAACATGATGCGCCGGATCGAGCAAGCGCTGGTGCTCGTGTTGGCCGCACAGATCCATCATCACGCCAACGCGCTCCGAAAGCTCGCGCACACTGGCGATGCGTCCGTCAATCTTCACGCGGCTGCGGCCCTCGGCAGAAAGACTGCGCTGCACGATGAAGCCCTCCGTGTCGTGCGGGCCGTCAAACAGGCGCGCCTCGACGCTCGCCAGCGCCTCGCCCTCGCGCACCATAGACGAATCCGCGCGCTCACCCAAAATAAGCTTGAGGGCCGAGAGCAGCGCGGTCTTGCCGGCACCGGTCTCGCCGGTCAGGACAGTCAGGCCGGCACTCGGCAGCAGCGTCGCCTCGCGAATGAGCGCAATGTTAGAAACCTGCAGCTCATCGATCATGACGGACTCCGTAGAATACGCGGCTCACCGAGTTATAGAAGCTCTCGGGGCCGTAATCCAGCAGCAACACATCTCCGGGCCCGCGGCGCACCGCCACGCTCTCAACGGTGCCATCGCAGGTAATAAACTGTCCATCGATAGCAATCGCCGGAACGCTCGGACGATCATCAGACATAAAGATTTCGACGACATCACTCGGCGAAGTCAAGAAGGCACGGGCCTGAATGGTGTGCGGCGCAATGGGTACGCAGACCATGCCCGTATAGTCGGGGCTCACGATGGGGCCACCGGCACTGAGCGCGTAACCCGTAGAACCAGTCGCCGTGGACACGACCACGCCGTCGCCACGCAGGCGATCGATATGGTGGCCGGACACCGTGATGTCAAACTCGACCATATCGGACAGGGGGCCGCGCGTGAGCGCCATGTCGTTGAGGGCGAACGTGCGCACGACATCCTTCGTGCCATCGTCACGCACGGACACGATATCCGCAGCGATGGTAGCGCGACGGCTCACATGCAGCTCGCCGGACAGGGCGTCGCTCACAACCTGCAAAATGTCGCGCTCCTCGGGACTCGCGGCCGTCAAAAAGCCCAGGTGACCATAGGAAAGACCGAGGATAGGAATCTCGCGATGGTTGAGGATGCGGGCAGCGCGCAGCAACGTACCGTCACCGCCGAGCGTAATGACCAGATCGGAGCCGTCAATATCAGGCGTGCTCTGAATCTTCGATCGCTGGTCGGCAGCCCATGCGACCTCATAGCCCTGGCGCGTCAGCCAAAGCTCAAGCATCAGGCCGCTCTCGACCGCCTCTTGTTTATAGTAATTGGGAACCAGAAAGACCTTCATAGCGTTGCAGCTTTCTCGCTCAAAACCGATACCTGGGATTGCAGCTCATCGTCGGTGCGTTCGCCGGGGGCAAACCTCGTGCCGTACAGGAAAAACTCAACGTTGCCCTTGGCACCATGAATGGGTGACACGCACACATCGACCGGAAACAGGCCCTTGGCAGCAAAGAGTTCAACCGCCGCCACGAGTGTATCGCGGCGCACGGCGGGATCGGTCACAATGCCGCCCTCGCCCACCAGCGCCGCCGGAGCCTCAAACTGCGGCTTTACGAGCGTACAGAATGCACCCGTAGGAGCCATGCACGCCAGTACCGCATCGATAATGTTCGCGATGCTGGTAAACGAGACATCACACACAGCCAGGTCGATGGCGCCGGCATAGCCAAGCTCAGGCAGCTGCGTCACGTTTGTGCGCTCATGCAGCGTCACGCGATCATCCTGACGCAACGACCAATCGAACTGGGCGCGACCCACGTCCACCGAGACAACGGTCGCAGCTCCGCGCTTGAGCAGGCAATCGGTAAAGCCGCCGGTAGAGCAGCCCACATCCAGGCAGGCAAGGCCCGTCGGATTGATGCCAAACGCATCAAGTGCGCCTTCGAGCTTAAGACCGCCGCGGCCAACATAGGGAATGCACCCCTTCACGTGCAGCGACAGGCCCGGGGTCACCTTAAGACCCGGCGAAGTCAAGCGCTCGCCGCCACTCGAGACCAAGCCGGCCATAAGAGTGCGAAGGGCATCCGCGCGATCGGCGCAGATGCCCTGTGAAATCAGTTCGTCATCAAGACGCACGCGTTTCATGAATGCCATCAACCATTCGTATCCGGAGATGCGGCCTAGCTATCCTGGGATTCGTTTGCCGCATCCTCATCGTATTCCTGCTCGAGCTTGTCGGCCTCTCGCGGCGTCAACTCAAACTTGTCGACCATATCGACCGCGCGGGAACCCAACTCAATCGCTTCGTCAAACAGATCGAGCGAACGCTCCAAGGAGGTATCCTTGGAGCGAACGGTAGCGATGATCTGGTCCAGACGGTCCGAGATCTCGTCAAAGTTGCGGACAGAACCCTCTGGCATGGCTACTCCTCGACGGAGTCGGCCTCGACGGCCCCAGCAGCGTCCGCGTCCTCGGCAAGTACACCGGCAGCAGCCTGAGCAGCAGCGACCTTGGCGGCTGCCTCGGCAGCCTGTGCCTCCTCGCGAGCGCGATCCTCGGCCAGCAGCTCTTGGTACAGGTCCTCGCCCGGCAGTTCCTCGCTGCGAGCGATCTTGCCCAGCACGCCGTTGACAAACGATGCGGACTGGTCGGTACCATAAGCCTTGGCAAGCTCAACGGCCTCGTTGATGACGATGGCGTCCGAGACCTCTTCGTCGGTAAGGAAGCGCATCTCGTAGACGGCGATACGCAGCAGGTTGCGGTCGGCACCGGGCATGCGCATAAGATCCCAGTTCTTGGCGACGGCTCGCAGGGCACAATCGATGCGATCGATGTGCTCGTAGGCACCGCGGCAAAGCTCCAGTGCATAGGGGTCGAGGGGACCCTTCGAGATCAGGAAATCGCCCTCGAGGACGCGCTCGAGCGGACTGTCCGTGGCCTCGGCCTGGAACAGCAGCTGCAGCGCCTGACTGCGGGCAAGCGTGCGCCCGCGATAAACCTTAAGGCTCAAAGGTTACTCCTTGGGGAAAACGAGACCGTCAATGCAAACGTCGACGCGCTCGACCTCAACGCCCACCTGAGCATCGATGGCAGCGACCACGGCGGCGCGAACGGCCTCGGCGAGCTTCTTGAACGGATAGCCAAAGAACACCACGACACGCACGGTGAGTGCGAGCTTGTCGCCGATGACCTCGGCCTCGACCGCCGGCTCGGAAGCCGGGGCCTTGGACGAGAGCATCATGGAGACAAGGTTGGTGGCAAGGTCCTTGACGCCAACGGAGGCGATGCCCTCGACATCCGACACGGCGCGCGAAACGATGGCGGTCAGAACATCGGGCGAAATGCCGATGCCGTCAATCTTGATTTCCTGGGGCATGAGTCCTCCTATAAGAGTTGGTTGCTAGACGCGGGAGACGAACTTGCCGTCGCGGGTGTCAACCTTGATGACCTCGCCCTCGTTGAGGTACATGGGGACCTGGATGACAGCGCCGGTGTCGATCGTGGCCGGCTTGGTGGAACCCTGGACGGTGTCGCCCTTAAAGCCCGGGTCGGTCTGGACGATGGTGGTCTCGATGAACATCGGCGGGGTCACGCCCATGAGCTCATCGTCGGCGAAGAGCAGCTGGCAAATGTCGTTCTCGCGCAGCCACTTGGAGTTCTCGCCCACCATGTCCTCGGGAACGGGAACCTGCTCATAGGTCTCGTTGTCCATGAAGATGTAGTCGGCGCCATCGTTGTAGAGGTACTGGAACTCACGGGTGGTGAGCATGACGCTCTCGAACTTGGTGCCGGCGTTGCAGGTGTTCTCGACGACACGGCCGCTCTTGATGTCGCGGGTCTTGTAGCGCACAAACGCGCCGCCCTTGCCCGGCTTGACATGCTGGAACTCGACGATGGTGTAGACCTTGTCCTTAATGCGGAGACCGAGGCCGTTCTTGAAGTCGGCGGTAGAAATGGTAGGCATAGCGACCTTTCTTGTTATGGGCAGGACGCACAAGCGTCCAAATTACATACGACCGAAATTATACACTTGCAGACGGCGCCTGCAGCGAGCGCATAAAAAGAGAACGCGGGGCGCCCGAAGTGCTCCGGACGCCCCGCCCCAAAAATCTATCGAAATGGGCTAGCAATCGATGATGTGCAGGTCGTGCGGGGTCTTGGTGAAGGGCTCGTAGCCGTTCTCGGTGACCACGCCGTAGTCCTCCAGGCGCACGCCGCCCACACCGGGCAGATACACGCCGGGCTCCATGGTGATAACCGAGCCGATCTCGATGGTGTTCTTGCTGCGGTTGAAGTTGGGCAGCTCGTGGATGTCGATGCCCACGCCGTGGCCCAGACCATGGTTGTAGTAATCGCCATAACCGGCATCGCCGATGATCTTCTTGGAAAGCTTAAAAATGTCGTTGCCCTCGACGCCCGGATGGATGGCAGCGACGCACTCCTCGTGCGTACGGCGCACGAGCGCGTACAGGTCAAGCTGCTCCTGGGTAGGCTCGCCCATCACGACGGTGCGCGTCATGTCGGAACGATAATCGCAGTAGCCCGCGCCGTAATCCATGAGGACGAAGTCGCCCTTCTCGATGACACGGTCACTCGGCACGGCATGCGGGTTGGCGGTGTTGGGGCCGCTCGCCACAATGGAGCCGAAGGCCAGGCTGTCGGCGCCGTTGGCGAACATAAAGTTCTCGAGCTCGTTGCGAACCTGCTTCTCGGTCATACCGGGCTTAATAAAGCCGAGCATATGCTGGAAGGCGGCATCGGTGATCGACTGCGCATGGCGCATGAGCTCGATCTCCTCAGCGTCCTTGATGGCGCGCATCTTGCGAATGTCGTCATGCATCAGCGGCAACATGCAGGCGACGGAACGGTCCTCCAGGCCACGCTGAATACCCTGGTAGAAGTTGATCTGCATGTCGTCCTCGACAGCACAGATGCGGCACTTATTGGCTGCGATCTTACCGGCGACCCAACCAGGGATGGTGCCCTCGTCCATGTCGTAGACCCAAGGGCTGCCGGCGGGCGTGTTCTCCTCAAAGCTGTTGAGGTAGCGCGAGTCGGTATGGAACAGGCACTGGTCAGCCGTAATAAACGCCGCGTGCGGGAACTCGAAGGTGTAGTCGAAGACACCCTTAACGCCCGTAAGCCAACGAAGGTTGGCCTCGTCGCGCACCACGATGGCGTCGTAGCCACGCTCGACCATAAGGGCACGGACACGCTCGATACGACCGGCAGGACCGGCAGCAAACTCAGACATGCAGATTCCTTTCTTGTTGTCTCTATATAGACGGGACGGGTCTCAACCGAACGACGGAATCGCATGCGATCCGCAACCGATTGGAAACCCGCCCCTCAACATGATACGAAAGAGGATGGAAGTCAATAAATCTTAGAGAAGTTCTTTACGAGAAGCCAAGTAGGCGTGAGCATGGCGCTTAAGAACCTCGTCCTCAACGTTCGTTAGGCGAATGGCGCCGAGTGCCGCGGGCAGCGGCAACATGCTGCGGTTCGAGCGTGCAAACTGCTGCTTGCGGAACTCCTCGATATATGCGGCAGACTCCAGATCGAAGGCAAGTTCCTCGATACCAAAGTCCTCCAAGCAGTCATCGACCTCAAAGACGTAATCGATATCGAAATCGCAGGCATCATGTGCAAGGCGTGCCTCAAAGCGAATGCCCTCGGACAACAGCTGGTAGGCAGGGGCCTGCGAAGCGGCATCGCCCAAGCAGGCGCGCAGGGTACGCTCCCCCGTCTTGCCAAAATCGAGCGCATGGCGAGCGCTCGGGTTCGTGGCCATCAGTACGTCCTTGCGGGCAGTCTGAGACCATTGAACGGCATTGACGAGCGCGACCTCCTCGCCCGCGAGAATCTCGGGGACGGTCTCAGTAAACTGATTCCAACGGGACTTACTGCTCGAAAGCATGGTGCCAACAAGTACCACATAGCCGAGCTTGAGGTCCTCGGGGTCCGCCTCGCGAACAAGGTCGAGATCACACACAACCAAGCCCGGTTCGGGACGGAGCGCGATAGCGGGAAGCGCATTGGCCAACGAGGCGACGAGCGGCTTCATGGTCGTCGCGACCGTGAGCATGGCGTCGAAGGTCGTCGGCAGCAGCGCGCACTCGGTTCGGCCACACCACTGGTTGGCGCACCAGCCAACAACCGAACAGGTTGCGGCATCGCCAACAGCGACAACCAGATCGTCGCAGGTAATGCCGTTGGCAGACAAGGCGCCAAAGATAGCATCGGCATCGGCCAGCGTGGCACCAGCAGGCGAAACCTCGAGGACGAGCAGCGACACGGCAAAACCGGCGTCGACCAGCGCATGCTCGACGACCTCACCAAAACGCTCGGATGTGGCGTCGTTCCAAACCACCATCGCGCGCTTAGGCTTGCCCACGGCCGAGGCAAACATGCGCGGCAGCTCATCGAACGCGCCCAATCCGACGCGGACATCGACACTGCGGTTTTGGAAATTGATCAGTTGACGGCGAATCATAGCAGTCCACGCTCCAAAAGCATCTCGGCACAAAGGTAGGAAACGTCCTCGAAGGACTTGTTGCGAATATCAAGGGTAATATCGGCGGCCTGGCGATACAGCGGACGACGATGCTCAAACAGGCGCGCGGCATGCTCGGGCGAACGGAAATCGGGGCGCGTGTCGGACCGACGAATCTGGCGAATCGAATCCTCGAAGTCGCCCTCGAGGTACACGCACGTACCCATTTCGTGCATCAGCTCAATATTCACCGGCGTCTCGACGATACCGCCCCCGCACGAAACCAACAGGCTGCGCTCGCTTTGGAGCGAACGGAGCGCCGAGGTCTCGAGCTCGCGAAAACGATCCTCGCCCTCGGTCTCAAAAATCTCGGTTACCGACTTGCCGCAACGGCGCACGACCAGGCGGTCGGTATCGATAAAACGCCGATTGAACATAGTGCCGACGTTGCGCGCAAGCGTCGATTTGCCCGCGCCCAAAAAGCCGATAAAGAAGATATGGTCGCAGCCGTGTTTGATGTGCTGAGACATGGCGAAACCTATTCCTCGCAGGGAAGGTCGCGCAGGGCCCGGCGCTCAAAGATACGGAAGATCTGCGTGTACCACAGGTCCTGGGTTGCCTGCGGCTTAACCAGGATAGTATCGACGCCGGCAAAATTGCCGCTCCACACGTCCGTGTAGAGCTGATCACCGATCAGCACCGCCTCGTCGGCCGTGGCGCCGAGGCGCTTAAGACCCGCCTTGAGGGCAAACGGCGCCGGCTTCATGGCGTGGCTGATGGCCTCGAGTCCCAGCTCGCGTGCAGAGCTCATGACCTGGTCGCGATGCCAGTTGTTGGACACCATGCACAGCTTAAAGCCTTTGGCGCGGGCGGCATCGAGCCAAGCGGAAACCGCGGCGGGAACCTGCTCGGTGTCGCGCGGCACCAGGGTGTTATCGCGATCGAGCAGAATGGCGCGTTTGCCGTCGGCCCACAGGGCATCAAGGTCGATGCGATCGACCGAGGCAACGTATCGTTTGGGGCTAAAAATCCTCATGCTAATTCCAAGACTGTTGATGCTCTTCGTAGGTTTGCGAGAAGTACTCCTCGTCCTGCGTAATGTAGAAATACAGGTCATCGGAGTCGGTCGGCTCAAGCGTGGCCTTGAGTGCCTCGAGCGACGGAGAGCAGATGGGCGTGGGCGGCAGGCCCTCATGCTTATAGGTGTTATACGGGCTATCGCTCTGCAGGTCGTCGGCGGTAACCTCGCCACCGGTGACATACATCATGGTCGCATCGCTGTTGAGATAGCGCAGACCGTCGAGCTTGCCGGCAAGGCGGTTGTAGAAGACCGAGGCCACGTGCGCACGTTGATCGGCGTTTAGGCCCTCGCGCTCAACGATAGAGGCCAAGTTGACGATGTCGTAGTCGGACATCTCCACACCATAGCGCTCCTTGATCTTGGCTTCGCAGCTCGCAAAGTCAAGCGACTTGTACTCGGTCTTAAACTGATCGAGCATAGCGCGAATCACGTCATCGACCGTCGGCGAATCGCCCAACGAATAAGTCTTGGGGAACAAGAAACCCTCGAGCGAGTCGTTGGCGGCGCCCTTAAGGAAGCTATAGTCGTCCACGTAGTTGGAGGCCTTAGCCTGGTTGAGGAAGTCTTCCTTAGAGATGCCATCGTAGGCCTGGGCCACACGGTCGGCGACTTGATCGACCGTCAGGCCCTCAGGGATAGTTAGCGCATTGGAGCCCGCGTTGGGACCTTCCATGAGCTGCTGAACAACCTTGGTCGCGTCCATGAGTGTGGTGAACAAATAGGTACCAGGCTTGAGCGACATATCGGCGTTGAGCTTTTTCACCGCCGCATAGTAATCCTTGGGATTCTCGACGATATGGTTCTCGGAGAGAATCGAGGCGATCGTATCGCCCGAAGCACCGTCGGGAATGGTTACCGTAACCTGCTGACCAGCCGTGACCTTCGTATCCTCACCGGCAAAGAAGCCCTTGACGGCCGGCACGACAAAGAAAACGATCGCGACAAGCGCAAGCACCGCCACCACAACGCCGATGATCATGGGAACCGGAGAGCTCTTCTTTTGAGCACCGCGACGAGTATGCGTGTTGTAGCTCGAGCGGGTCGCCGGAGCAACGCCATGCGAACCGCGGGCGTGATGAGAATGCGATTGGGGGGCCTGCGTTCGCTGGGTAGGTGCCTGCTGCTTAAAGCGGGTACCGCCTGCAGGCTGGGCCGTACGAGCAGTGGGCTGCTGAGCCGCGTGAGAAGCCGGATGCTGAACCGAACGAGCAGAAGGCTGCTGACCCGTCCGTTGAACAGGTTGGGCCGAACGAGAGAAGGACTGCGCCGGGCGCGCGGCAGGCTGAGCCGAACGCTGCGTCGGCTGCGCCGGACGCTGGCCAGGCTGGGCAGGACGCGACGCCGGCTGCCGTGTACGATTTTGTTGGCGCGGATCGGAAGCGCTAGGCATGCGAAACCTCCTCGTTTTTACGATCGAGCCACGTCTGCAAAAACAGGCTGGCGGCAATCATGTCGATCTTGCCCCTCATCTGCTTTTCGTTGAGGCCCTGCTCGCGCAGGATACGCTTGGCCTCTTGCGAAGACAGACGCTCGTCCTCAAACTCAAGCGGAAGATCGAGCTCGTCGGCAATCTTTTGCGCCACGGCGGCAACGCGCTCGGCCTGGGGACCAGGCTCACCGGCCATGGTCAGGGGACGTCCGCTTACCAGGATGTCGGGCTCATAGTCCTCAACCAGGTAGCGGAACGTCTTGGCCATACCGGTGACCTCTGCAGCCGGGAGCACCTTGACGGGCATCGCCATCTTGCCATCACGGCTCGAGACGGCGATGCCGATCCTGGTCTCCCCTATGTCCAGCGCAAGCGCGACCACAGTGACTTCTTAGATTCTTAGGCGCCGAGTGCGGTCATAGCGGCCGCGAGGGCATCGGCGATACCGGCAGCGTTCTTGCCACCGGCCTGGGCCATGTTGGGACGGCCACCACCGCGACCGTCAACCAGGCCCGCGATCTGCTTGATCACGTTACCGGCGTGGAACCCGGCCTTCACGGCGTCATCGGAGCCGGCAGCGAGCAGGGCCGGAGTGCCCTTCTCAGTCACGCTGGCGACGACACAAGCGACAGGGCCGGCGACCTTCTGGTGCACGGTATCCCATACGTTGCGCAGGTCGGCAGCCTCAAGGCCCTGGAGCTCAGCGACGACGAGCTTGTAGCCGCCGAGCTCGACGGCACCCTCGATGGCACTGGAAATGGCGTCGGAGGAGCCACCGGTCAGAGCCTTTTTGAGCTTGTTGGACGTCTCGCGCAGCTCGGCCTGCAGGTTCTCCACGCGGGCGGGAACCTCGTCGACGCGGCACTTGAGCGCAGCGGCGGCGGCGTCAACGAGTGCCAGGCGGTCGGCCATATAGTCGAGAGCACCCTTAGAGGTCACGGCCTCGATACGGCGGACGTTCGAGCCCGTAGAGGACTCGGAAATAATCTTGAACAGGCCGATCTCGGCGGTGTTGGCAGCGTGCGTGCCACCGCAGAGCTCGCGAGAGAACGGCTGGTCCTCGGCGCCCACGGAGACGACGCGGACGACATCGCCGTACTTCTCTCCAAACAGAGCAACAGCGCCGGCAGCCTTAGCCTCGTCGATGCCCATAACACGGGTCACGACCGGCTTGGAGGCGAAGACCTGCTGGTTGACCAAGTCCTCGACAGCCTTGAGCTGCTCGGAGGAAAGGGCCTCGAAGTGCGTAAAGTCAAAGCGCAGGTGCTCGGGCGTCACCAGCGAGCCGGCCTGGGAGACGTGCTCGCCCAGGACCTGCTTAAGGGCAGCGTCGAGCAGGTGCGTGGCGGTGTGGTTGCGGCGCAGGAAGCCACGGCGCTCGGCGTCGAGAGCGGCGGTCACAGCGGCACCGACAGTCAGCGTGCCATCGGCAACGTGCGCGACGTGGGCATACAGGCCGTTGTGGTTCTTGGTGTCGGCAACGGTCAGAACAACGCCCTCGGCGGAAAGCTTGCCGGCATCGCCCTGCTGACCACCCATCTCGGCATAGAACGGGGTGCGGTCGAGCACGACCTCGACATCCTCGCCCGCGGCTGCGGACTCGACGGACTCGCCGTTGCGCACGATGGCGACAACCTTGGCGCCCTCGATCACATCGTTGTCATAGCCGTCGAACTCGGTCGCTGCGACCTTGTCGGAAAGCTCGACCCACACGTCGTTGAAGCTACCCCAGGCGTCGCCCTTGGCGTTAGCGCGGGCGCGGGCCTTCTGGTCCTCCATGCAGGCAGTGAAGCCGTCCATGTCGACGTCGTGGCCAGCGGTGCCGGCGATCTCGACGGTCAGATCGATGGGGAAACCAAAGGTGTCGTGCAGCTTAAAGGCAACGTCGCCCGGAAGGACGGCGCCGTCGGCGAGCGCGGCCAGGGCCTCGTCCAGGTAAACACGGCCGTTGTCGAGCGTCATGGAGAAGCGCTCCTCCTCGGAGGCGACAATACCCTTAACGAGCGCGACGTTCTTGAGCAGCTCGGGATAGGCCTTGCCCATCTGAGCGTTAACCTCGTCGATGAACTTGGTCAGGAAGGCGCCCTCGATGCCCAGCAGGCGGCCGTGGAACACGGCGCGGCGGAGCAGGCGGCGCAGGACGTACTCGCGGCCCTCGTTACCGGGCAGGATGCCGTCCGAGATCATAAAGTCGACGGCACGGGAGTGGTCGGCGATGATGCGCAGGGAGCGGCTGGCGCCGGAGTAATCGTCGGCGTCATAGGTCTTGCCGCTGATCTCCTCACCGAGCTTGATGAGGTGCTGCATCAGATCGCCGTCGTAGTTAGCGGTCTTGTGCTGCATGATGGCGGCCATGCGCTCAAGGCCCATGCCCGTATCGAGGTTACGGTGCGGCAGCTCCGGCATGGAGCCGTCCTCCTGGCGGTCGTACTGGGTAAAGACGAGGTTCCAGAACTCCAGGAAGCGGTCGCAGTCGCAGCCAGGCTTGCAGTCGGGGCTGCCGCAGCCGACCTCCTCGCCCATGTCAAAGTAAATCTCGGAGCACGGGCCGCAGGGGCCAGTGGGGCCAGCGGCCCAGAAGTTGTCGTCCTCGCCCAGGCGGGAGATGTGGTCCTCAGCAACACCCAAAGAACGCCACACGTCGTGGGTCTCGTCGTCCTCGGTAAAGACGGTGAAGTACAGGCGGTCGAGCGGCAGCTTGAACTCCTTGGTGATGAGCTCAAAGGCCCAGGCGCAAGCCTGCTGCTTGGAGACGCCGCCAAAGGAGAAGTCGCCGAGCATCTCAAAGAAGGACAGGTGACGGCCGTCCTCGCCGATGCAATCGATGTCGTTGGTGCGGACGCACTTCTGGCAGGAGATAGCGCCGATCTCCTTCATGGTCTTCTTGCCCTGGTAGTACTCCTTAAACTGGTTCATGCCGGCGTTGGCAAGCAGCAGCGAAGGATCGTCAGGGACGAGGGACGAAGAAGGATAGAGCTTAAGACCGCGCTCCTCAAAGAAGTTGAGGAACTTGGAGCGGATCTCGGCCGTAGTCATTGACGGGTAGTCAGCACTCATAGAGGGAATCTCCTCGGTTTCACATCGAAACAGTTCAAACGTAACGATATTACCATCCCGCCGCGCCTGTGCAAAAAAGAGGGTCGCCAAACAGCGACCCTCCAGCGAAAGTGCACGTTATTTAGTACTGCGCGATCCTTTGAAAAAGGACTGCTGTATAATTGCATATAAGATTCACCCGGAAGGAGCGATCGATGAAAAGCAAACGATTTGTCCTGAATGCACTTCTGGTTGTAGCACTTTTAGCGCTCTTAGCCTTCTCATGCTGGTACGCAAACCAACCATCATTTGGATACGTATTGTATACAGTAATGTCCGGCGATAAGGCTTATTACACTCTACGCGCAATTGACGTTCTCTTTTTCTATGTAGCCGGCCCCTTATCAATCGCTTTGGTCGCGTTTCTTGTCATTTACAACTTCAAGAAACGTTAATAGAACCTATTTAGAATCCGAATCGTCCATGGAGCCGTCGATGCCGGTATTGGTATCGTCGTCCGAGTTGGAATCATCGTCTTTGGCGAAGGGGTTCTTGAAGAAGCCCGTGGCATCGGGTTGCAGGCCCGAGAGCTTAATCCAGGGATTATCGAGCTCGGGCTTGGGCATGGCCTTGGCCTCGGGCGCAGTCTCGTTACCGATGAGCTCGGACTCATAGATGAAGGTGTCGTCGCCGAGCGCGTCGTAGGCGGCGACCGGGTTGCCATCGGCATCGCGGTACGGCGTGCCCTTAAACACGGCTCCGTCATAGGCCACAAGCTGACGGCCGGTCTCATTCTCGAAGTAGTACACGAAGATGCCCTTGAGGGCCGCACAAAGCGGGATGGCAATAATCATGCCGATGGGCCCCATGAGTGCCGAACCAATAACGAGAGCCGTAAGGCTCATAATGGGATGCACCTGCACTGAGCTCTGCATGACCTTAGGCGAAATCACATTGTCGGTGACGTTTTGCGCGACCATCGTCACGATGAGCGTCCATAACGCCAACATGGGGCTGAACATAAAGCCGAGTACCGTGGCGATTGCCGCGCTCACCCAGGGACCGACGACCGGAACCAAGTGCATGATGCCAGTGAAGATAGCCATGAGCGCCGCATACGGATGGCCGATAATCAGGAAGCCGATAAAGGCGAGGAAACCACCGCAGATGGACGTCACGACCATACCGCGCATGTAGCCGCCGACAGAGCGAGAAAGGATGGCGACCATAAAGCGGTACGAGGTCTCCTTCTCCTGACCGATGATGGTGCAAATCTCGTGATGCATGCGAGGGTAGTCGCAGGCCATCCAGTAGGCAAGCACCAGACCAAGGAAGATCACGAACAACTGCGAGGCCGTATTGGTGATGAGCGGGAACACACCGCGGCCAAGCTCGGCAGCAATCTGAGACACATACTTCGATGCCACGGTAACCAGCGACGAAAGATTATCGTCCAAATACTCCTTGAGCGGCGTGTTATTGAGCGTCTTGGCATGCGAGATCATCTCATTGAGATCGCCACCCGCAACACGAAGCTGCTCGGGCAGGCGGCTCAGGACTTCCATGATCTGACCAAAGAGAATCGGCGACAAGATGCAAACGACACCGACGAGCACGGCAACAACAACAATAAGCGCGATAAGCGAACCGATGCCGCGATTCACGCCATGGTGCTCGAGCCAGTTGGTGATCGGGGACATCACAAAGGCAATGATGGAACCAACAGCGAGAAACTCGATAACCGGCGCCAGGATGCCCATAAGGTTAAAGATGACAGCGGCGATGACAATGCAGCCGACAACAGCCCAAATGCGAAGCGTCAGAATGCGGGTGTCGCGCAGCACGCGATCGGTTTGTTGGGGGTGTTCACTCATGAACGAATCATCACTCCGTCGGGGTCGATCTTGTCCTGAATCTTCTTAAGCGTGCGGCGCAGCAGACGCGAAACCTGCACCTGAGAAATACCCAGCTTCTTGGCGATCTCGATCTGGGTCATGCCCTTCACAAAGCGCAGCTCGATCACCTCGCGCTCGCGCGGCGAGAAATCACGGATGGCTTCCTCGATCACTAGGCGGTCATCGGTAAAGTCGAGCTCGTTGTCGTCGTCGGCGTAACGGTCGAGAATCGAAGGGGCATCGTCGGAATCGGACGCACCAGGAGCCTCGATGGGCACCGAGGTATAGGCCGAAGACGATTCCATAGCCTCGAGGACCTCATCGACAGTCACATCTAGATACTCAGCAATCTCCTCAACCTTGGGCGAACGCTGCAGCTCGTTGGTAAGTTTGTCAGTAGCCTGGTTGACCTTGGCCGAGAGCTCCTGCAGACGGCGCGGCACGCGCACACTCCAGCCCTTGTCACGGAAATGGCGTTTAATCTCGCCCAGGATAGTGGGTGTCGCAAACGTCGTGAACTCGAGTCCGCGCTCGGGGTCAAAGCGGTCGATAGCCTTGAGCAGGCCCAAATAGCCAACCTGCATCAGATCATCGAGCGGCTCGCCGCGATTCTTAAATTTGTTGGCAAGAAACCTTACCAGGTTCATGTGGGACATGACGAGCTGCTCGCGTGCGTCCGGGTCACCGGTCTCTATATAGCGACGAAACAGCTCGCGGGTTTTCTCCTTGTCCCAAGCGGTCTTACCGCTCCGGGAACGTTCGGTCATATTAGATATCCGCCTTGAGGTCGAGGGAAAGCGTCAGGGGCGCCGCAGTCTTTTCGTAGGAATCGCACACGCTCGCCAAAATGAGCTCGGCATACACAGCGGCCTGGTCATCCTCGTCGACGGTGGCCTGGTCGCCAAAGGTAAAGGTCATGCCAACGTGAGATTCGTCGACATCGAATTTGATCGAGATGTCATCGGAATCAACAGCCGTGCAGCCGAAAATAAATGCTTCCTCGGCAGCCATACGAATGTCCTCGATGCGATCGACGGACATGGAGCAGAGCGCACCGACATTTGCCGCCGTCATGCGCACAAGGCGCGCCAGACGCGGGTCGCCGGCAACGGTCAGCGTAATGGGGCAAGTTGCTTCGCTACTCATCGCAGGACTCCTCAGAGGTCTCGGCGGGCGTGTAGGTGTAATACTGGGCTGCTTTAGCAGCAGGCTTCTGTGCATCATTGTCACCAGCAGCGACATCGTCCCCGGCTTCGCCAATCAGGACACGCTCGGTCGGCTGCTCGGCTTCTTCGGCAGCGGAAAGCTTGCGCTCAGCGTCGGCCGCGGGAGCCTTCACCTTGTTAAAGAGTTTCTGCACGGCACCTGCCGCAGAATCAGTCACGCTCGACACAGCATTGCTGGCCTCGGCCATGCTACCGGTGACCTCAGAAATGTCGCGAACCACGGCTTCGACCTCTACGAGATTGGAGGTAAGGGCATCAACTGCCGTCTTGCTCGACTTAAGCAGCGGCTCCATCTGGGCAAGCGCCGGCGTAAGCTCATCGACAGCGCCATCGAGCTTTGCCACCACAGGCTGAGCCTCGGCGATGGTGTTGTTGAGGTCGTTAACGGTCTTATCGAGCAAGTCGACAACGGTGCGGGTCTTGCGCAGGGTAAGCGCGAGCTCAACGATGGCCCACACGCCGGCAACAGCGAGCAGCAGCAGGGCGATTTGAATGGGACTCATACAAGCCTCCCAAAGGAATCGATATACAGACGGTTTCCATGGTACCCCAAAGGGGACCGAACATGCCATGAGCAGCAACGTGGGACAAAATTATCAGCAGCTACTTCGGTGCATTCCCGCTGCGGTCGCGTTCACTTTGCTCTACGCGCCATTCTTCCCAACCGCGGCCGGCAGGCTGCCAAAATGCACCGCGTTCCAAGCCTTCGGGCAAATAGCGCTGGTCGACCCAGCCTTCGGGATAATCGTGCGGATACTTATACACACCGTATTCATCGCTGCCCGGGCGATGGCGATCGCGCAGATAACTCGGCACCTCGCGAAGCCCACTAGAATGGATATCGGCTAGCGCCGCATCGATCGAGGCCTCGCACGCATTGGACTTGGGCGCCAAGCACACATAGAGCGCAGCTTGTGCAAGGTTAATGCGACATTCAGGATAGCCAATAACTTCAGCAGATTTAAACGCGGCATGCGCCACCAAAAGCGCCTGCGGGTCGGCGTTGCCAACATCCTCAGAAGCGTGAATCATAATACGGCGAGCGATAAACTTAGGATCCTCCCCGGCATCGATCATGCGCGCGAGCCAATAGATCGTGGCATCGGGGTCACTACCGCGCATAGACTTAATAAACGCACTGATGATGTCGTAGTGCATGTCGCCGTTTTTGTCGTATGTAAAGCCGCGACGCGGGTTGGCGATCTTCACGTCATCCACGGTGATGGGATAGCGCTCCCCCGCCGCGGGCGCTGGCGTTCCCTCGGTATCGGGACGCGTGACGGCAATCTCGCTCGCAAGCTCGAGCGTCGTGAGCGCCGAGCGAGCGTCACCCGCTGCCAGCGTGCAGATGGTCTTGACCGTATCCTCATCGGCCGAGAACTTACCGTTCAAGCCCTGCGGTGCCTCAAGCGCACGTTCAATAAGCGTGGCGATATCCTCATCCTTCAGATGCTCAAGCTCCACCACACGCCCACGCGACAACAGTGCCGAGTTGACCTCGAAGTACGGATTCTCCGTCGTGGCGCCAATCATAATGACGGTACGGTTCTCAACTGCATGCAGCAGGGCATCCTGCTGCGACTTAGAGAAGCGGTGAATCTCATCGATGAATAGAATGGTGCGGCGGTCGTAGGTATTCAGGCGCGTCTTGGCCTCATCAATCACGCGGCGCAAGTCCTTCACGGTGCCCGTCACAGCGCTGACCTCGACAAACTCGCTCTTAGTATGGTTGGCGATAATATGGGCCAGCGTCGTCTTACCCGTACCGGCCGGCCCATACAAAATCACACTGGAAAGCACGTCGTGTTCGATCGCGGCACGCAACCATGAGCCCTTACCGACGGCCTTTTGCTGGCCCACATACTCGTCGAGCGAATTGGGGCGCATACGCACCGCAAGCGGCGCATTCTGAAAGGAACGCTCGCGCGTCGAAGCAGAAAAAAGGTCGTCCATAGCCATCCCGTGTATCAATCAAAAACGTTTTCCACTAACAGTATACCGAATATATACGAACTACCGTTCGTTAATATAGGTACGGTGCGGAAACTCCAGACCGGGGAACAGCTTGCTCGTCAGTTCGCAGAAATAACCGTCCGTCATGCTCGCGATATAATCCACCACGGCTTGATCCTTGTCGTCCTGCCAGGCATAGGTGCGATCGTAGTAGGAAAGCTGCTGCTCAATGCGCGAAATATGGTGCTTAAAGATGTACGAGGACTCGTCACCACTGTTTAGATCCCGCAGGCAACGGTCGTAGAGCTTTTCGAACGCCTCGCGCAGCTCCACCTCGGAATCGCCTTCGATACCGCCCTTGCTATAGATCTTCTCGTAGTTCTCGCGCTTGGCTCGGCGGATTTCCTCAAACAGGTCCTCGCTCATCTCGATGCGCGGCTTACCATAGCTGTGCTCAACGATATCGATGGAGGCATGCGTGAGGATCCAACTGTTGTAGGCACCGCCCCGGCCATCATCAAAAGCGTCGGGTGACAGCAGGCCCGCCGCGATCGCATCCTGACGGTCACGACCGACGTAGGCAAGGATATCCGAGATGCGGACCACACAGCCTTCGAGCGTCATGGGACGCAGATGCCCAATTGCGCTATAGCCCGTGGCAATGCAATCCTCAACCGTCTGGTCAAACTGGTCAAAGGAGCCCATGTCCGAGAGCTCAAACACACGCTGCTCGTACTCGCCGTTATGGCATAGCACGCCGTCGAGCGTCTGGAGCGACACGTTGCGGCCATACAACGCGTCGAGCACGCGAACCGACTGCACGTTATGGAAAAAATAACGCCCCGTACGCTCATGATAGATATCGTTGATGAAGCGCTCGCCGGCATGGCCGAAAGGCGTGTGTCCCAAGTCGTGACCCAGGCCAATCGCCTCGATCAGATCGCAATTGAGCCCCAGGGCGCGACCGATATCGCGCGCAACGCGGGAGACAAGCTGTACGTGCAAACCGCGGCGTGAAAGATCATCATTGCTACGGAAGCTAAAGACCTGCGTTTTGCCTGCATAACGAGTGTACGCCGGAAGATGAAGTATCTTTTCGGTATCGCGCATAAACGCCGGACGCATAAGCGTGCCTTTGTCGGTAGTGCGATCAATACGACGAATGACCTGATCGTCGTTGCAACGATACGGGTTGACATAGCCCGAAGCACGATCGGCGGCAATGCGCTCGACAAGCTCGGGCGACAACGCCGAGGGAATACGGTCCATGCGCGCCTTAATGACGGCCGTTTCTTGATTAGATTCCATGGCATGCTCCTTAAAAAGGATGCGCAATCGGTTACAAAGTGCAGCCCACGACCTCGATTATGGCAAAAATCGGCACTAAAAACGGGAGCAATGGCAGGGAGCGCGATTTTGCGATGAGGCAAGCGACGGCAAGGGTCAGGAGCGCAACCGCAAACGCGACAACGCCGCCCAGGGGATCGAAGGTACAAAGGGCAAAGAGTGCCTTGACGTCCCCCATGCCAATGCCAGGAGCGTGGCGAACTCTACGCCAGAGCGACTCGGTAAGCACAAGGCCAAGGTAGACGATGACCGCAAGACCGGCGTGGTCAAGCGCTGTGTTCAAACCGAGATCGAGCCAAACGCCCGCCAACGCCGTCACGGCACATGCGCCGGCAAGCCCATTGGGAAACCGTCGCTCTCGGGCATCAATTGCCACGCCGGCAAAGATGCAAATCCAAAACGGGATATAGACCATCGGACTCCTCCTCGAGCTGCATCGCAAAAGCAAAAACCACCACAAAGGTGCCTGTCCCCTTTGCGGTGGTTTTGGTGGTGGCTATTTGGCGCCTTGCATGACCTCGTCAAGGGTAACGTTGACGGCGTGCTGCGTCGGCACCCAGTCGACCTTCAGGAACAGCGCGGCCACCGTGATGGGGATATAGCTGAACATAAAGATCGGGAAGGTAAACAGGTTAGTCACCAGACGCCACTTTTGCGCGCAGTGAATGTGCTTGTACTCAAAGATAGTCGTGAGCAGCGCCAGGATAAAGAAGGTCTGATACATCATGGCGAAGGTCATAATGAGCGAAGCGGCGCACGCCTGCATCTCGACTTCGGTAGCCAAGAAACCATGCGAAAGGCCACCCACAATCAAGAACGTCGCATTAGCGAGCATCGAGATCAGCGATAGCAGCATACCCGGGGCGATCGTCATGAACATGTCGTAGGCGGCAAAGCGATGATAGCGGAACGTCGACTTGACCAGATGCTTACCGTAGGTAAAGAACACCTGGTAAAAGCCCTTGGTCCAGCGCATACGCTGCTTCCAGGATGCCTTGAACGTCACGGGTTGCTCGTCAAAGAACTCCGCCGGCGCATAGCCAATGCGAATACCGTGAATAGCGCAGAACGTAGTGAACTGAATGTCCTCGGTCAGCGTGTGGAACTGCCAACCGTGCATGCCCTCGATAACGCTTGACGAGATAAGGTAACCCGAACCCGAAACAGCGCAGGACGTCTTGCAGATATTACGCGCGTTGTTGAGGAAGCGCGCCTCGCGTAGATACCACGTGGCATTAGCAGCCGAGATCCACGAGCTGCCAAAATTCTTGGAGTTACGATAGCTCGTGACCACATGGAAGCCCTGGTCAAAGGCATCGTTCATCTTGGAGACGTAATCGCGGGAGATGACGTTATCGGCATCGAAGATAAAGTAGCCCTCAAACGTGTCGGGATACTCGTTGAGAATGCGATCGAAACCAAAGTCCATGACCCAGCTCTTGCCCTTTCGGGCCAGGTCATTGCGCTCGTAAACAATGGCACCGGCCTCGCGTGCGAGCTGCGCGGTGTTGTCGGTGCAGGCGTCGGCAACGACAAAGACCTCGATAAGCTCGGACGGATAGTCCTGGTCCTTGATGGAGCGTACGAGATTGGCAATTACGGCTTCCTCGTTATGCGCAGCAATGAAGAAGGCATAGCGGTGAAGTTTTTTGGCCTTGGGAGGCGCGACCTCGCCACGAAGAGCGCCAATGACAAAGAAGACCACCTGGTACAGAAAGCAGACCGTGAGCAGCATGACAACAATCTGGTTGAAGATCACGATGGGTGTGTTGGTTTGTAAAAAGGCGAGCATGCAGGCTCCCGAGAACGCGTTACGTAAACAACCGTATATCTTACCGCAGGCTTACCGAGTTCAAGAAACCACCTAATACTGGCTAGGCTTCGAGCAGACCGAGCTGCGGAACGATTTCGTCGCCGGCAGCGGTGCGGCCAAGCGAGCGCGGGGCCAGGTCGTCAAGAACCGCGGCGAGATCCCACGGTAGCTCGTCGCGGCACTCAATGCGCTCCCCCGTCACGGGATGGTCGAATGCAACACGCCAGGAATGAAGGAATTGCCTGGTCAGACCCTGATCGGCGCGTGCATCGCACTTGCCGTAGAGCGGATCGCCCACGCAGGCGTGGTTGATATGGCGCATATGCACGCGAATCTGATGTGTGCGGCCCGTAAACAGGTGGCACTCGACGAGCGTATAGCCGTCGTCAAAACGCGTGGAATCGAAGCGCTCGAGGACCTTAAAGGTCGTAATGGCCTGGCGCGCGAAAGGATCGTCCGAAACCGCCATCTTGACACGGTCACGCGTAGAACGGGCAATGCCGGTGTTAATGGTGCCCTCATCCATAGCGATATGTCCGTGAACGAGCGTGATATAGCGACGATCGAGCGTGCGCGTGCGAATGAGATTTTGGAGCGCGCGCTGCGTGTCGTCGTCTTTTGCCGCAAGCATGAGGCCCGAGGTATCGCGATCTAAACGATGCACGATGCCGGGGCGGTCCTCACCCTGCACGGTACCCAGATGGTCAATGCCGCAGTGGTAGACCAGAGCGTTCGCAAGCGTGCCGCTCTCGTGGCCATGGGCGGGATGGCACACCAGGCCGCGCTGCTTGGAGAGCACGATGAGGTAGTCGTCCTCGTAACGGATATCGAGGGGGATGGCCTCGGGAATCACATCAGTGGGATCATGCGGCTCGGGCAGGTCGACCGAGATGCGGTCACCGGAGCGCACAGCATATTTTTTTGATAGGCAGGTCCCGCCGTTCACGATTACGGCGCCGCCCTCGATCAGATGCGCGCAGGCAGAGCGCGTGGGGCAGCCGTCGTTGGCACCCAGAAAGGCGTCGAGACGCTGGCCAGAGCAATCGTCGGCAACAAGAATATGGATGTCGGCCATTAACGCTCATTCCTTTCGCGAATCTTGCGGGCACGCTCCCCACGCTGCTTGGCTTTGCGCTTGGCGCGGGCCTCATCACGGGCATTGAGCTCGGCAGTCGCATCGACTTCGCGGGCCGCAGGGCTCAAGAACATGTAGCCGATGAGGGCAAGCACAACGCCTACGGTGATGCCGATATCGGCCACGTTAAAGACGGGAAAGTCGATGAAGGTGGTGGCAATAAAATCGGTCACAAAGCCAAAAGCCAGGCGATCGATCGCGTTGCCAATGGCGCCACCCACGACCATGGCCATGCCCACAACCTCCAAGCGAGCAAGCTGGGGCGTGCGAAGCAAGTACACGGCAATGGCGACAATGACCGCAAGCGCCAGCAAAGCGAACGCAACGCCATGCCCCTCGCCCATGCTAAAGGCAGCACCGATATTACGGACAAACATAAAGTCAATGACACCGGGGATGACGGTCACATGCAAAGCGTCGCCCACGGCACGAACCGCAAGCTTGGTCAGCTGGTCAAGAAGCAGCACAACCAGCGCCACCCCACCAGCAACACCCAACCGCCAACGCAAAGGCGGCGTCATACCCCCAGCACGACCCAAATCAATCCCCTACCCTCAAGAACATCGAATTCCGTTTAACGCAATTAACCATCTTATATTGCCACACGCAGAGCGCACGACATATCCACCAACACAAGCAAAATAACCAGCATAAAAAGAAAGCGGCATTCCGAAAAACAGAATGCCGCTTTTATTCAGCGGAGCAAATGGGCCGAAGGCGCCCAAATTCTACCTATAACTAAAATGCCGAGTTACCGTGCCTTAAAGGGCATTCGCACACCTCTCGCAGATGTGAGCATGGCCGTTGTACTCGCCGACGGTGGTGCGGTAGTTCCAGCAACGGTCGCAGCACTCGCCCTCGGCAGCCTCGATGGCAACGGAAAGCTCCTCGCCCTGGGTAAGCTCAACATCGGAGACGATGTAGAACTCGGCCAGGTCGACGGCCTTATCACCGGTCAGCAGCGCGTACATCTCGGCGGGAACGACCGCCTTGACGCGGACCTGCTGGCTCTTGGTGAAGGTACCGGCGGAGCGGGCATCCTCAAGGGCCTTGGTCACGGCGCTACGGAGCTCGAGTGAAGCCTCGAGCACGCCCTCAAACTCATTGGCCTCGTCGAACGTGATGGGCGACTTGTACCAATCGAGCAGCGCGGCGTACTTCTGGTGATCGACGCAGCCGGCGGGCGCATAGGCCATGGCCTCGTCAACCGTGTAGGACAGGATCGGCTGAAGGTCGCGCATGAGCATCGAGAAGAGCTCGGCCAGCACGGTCTGGGCGCTGCGGCGCTCGAGCGAGCCGGGCTTCTCACAGTACAGACGGTCCTTCAGGGCGTCGAGATACACGTTGGAGAGCTCGGTAACCACGAAGTCGTAGAGCGCACGGTAAGCGCGCGGGAACTCGTAGCAAGAGTAAGCGTCGTCGACCTCGGCCTGGACCTGGGTCAGACGGGCAACCATGAGCTTGTCGAGCGGCAACAGGTCGGCAAAGGCGACGCCGTCGGTCTCGGGCTCAAACTGACCCTCGAGCTCGGAGAGCAAGAAGCGCAGCGTGTTGCGGAAACGACGGTAGGCATCAGACGTACGGGCGAGAATCTCGTGGTCGATGGAAACGTCGGAGCTGGTGTCGACCGAGGCGACCCACAGGCGAATGATGTCAGCGCCCATCTCGTCGCAGACCTTGTTGGGGTCGATGACGTTGCCGAGCGACTTGGACATCTTGCGACCCTGACCGTCGAGCGTGAAGCCCTGCGAGACGACCGCCTTGTACGGAGCATGGCCGTTGGCACCCACCGAGGTGAGCAGCGAGCTCTGGAACCAACCACGATGCTGGTCGGAGCCCTCGAGATACACGTCCGCCGGGTACTCCAGCTCGGGGCGGTACTCGCAGACGGCCTTCCAGGAAACGCCGGAGTCCCACCACACGTCGAGGATGTCCTTATCGGCCTTGAGGTGATGACCGCCGCACTTGGGGCAGACGCAGGCATCGCCCAGGTAGCTCTCGGGAGCGTCGGTGAACCAGGCGTCAGAGCCCTTCTCGTGGAAGAGCTTGATGACGGCGTCGAGCGTAGCGTCGTTCATGACCTTCTCGCCGCAGTCGGCGCAGGTGTAGCTGGGGATAGGCACGCCCCAGTTGCGCTGGCGGCTGATGCACCAGTCGGGACGCTGCTCGACCATGGCGCCGATGCGGTTGGCGGCATGGGCCGGATACCACTTGACGTTCTCGCGGACCTCCTTGCCAGCCTGCTCGCGCAGACCCGTCTTGTCCATCGAGACGAACCACTGGTCGGTAGCACGGAAGAGCACCGGGTGCTTGCAGCGCCAGCAGTGCGGATAGCTGTGCGTGATCTTCTTCTCGAGGACCAGGGTGCCGCGCTCGCGCAGGAACTCGATGATGTGCGGGTTGGCCTCATCGGTATCCATACCGCTGAAGGGGCCACCGGTACCAAACTCCTCGCCGGTGTAGAACTTACCGTCGTCATCGACCGGCATGCAGATATCGGTGATGCCCTCCTTGAGGCAGGCAAAGTAGTCGTCGACGCCATGGCCGGGCGAGTTGTGGACGATACCGGTACCGTCGTCGACACCGACGTAATCGGCCAGCAACGCCACCCCCTCAACACCGTCAAAGATCGGCTGCTTGTAGTGGATGTGGTGGAAGGTCTCGGCGGGAACCACATAGGGCTTGCCGTCGACCATAACCGGGGTGTACTCCCAGCCAAACTCCTCGCAGCACTTGGGGGCCAGGTCCTCGAGCATGACCTCGGCACGACCCTCGTGCTCAACGGCGACATAGGCAGCGCCGGGCTTGAGGGAAACTGCCTGGTCGGAGGGGATGGTCCACGGCGTGGTCGTCCAGATGATAAAGTCAACCGGGCCGTCGAAGTTCTCGAGGCCGGCGGGCTTGGAGGTCATCTCAAAGCGCACGAAGATGGACGGGCTCGTCTCGTCGGAGTACTCAATCTCGGCCTCAGCAAGTGCGGTGTGGCAGTGCTTGCACCAGTGAACCGGCTTGTGGCCGCGATAGATCATGCCCTTGTCGAACATGGCCTTGAAAACCTCGATGTCGGCGGCGTCATGCTGGTGATAGAGCGTCAGATAGGGGTTGTCCCAATCGCCGAGCACGCCCAGGCGACGGAAGCCGGCCTTCTGCAGCTCGATGTTCTCGACAGCGAACTTGTTGCAAAGCTCGCGGATCTTAGCCGTGGAGCTCTGGTTGAACTTCTCGGTGCCGAGCTTCTCCTCGACTTTATGCTCGATCGGCTGGCCATGGCAGTCCCAACCGGGGACATAGGGAACCTCATAGCCCTGCATCATCCAGTAGCGGTTGATCATGTCCTTGGAGATCTTGTTCATGGCGTGGCCGATGTGGATCGGGCCGTTGGCGTACGGAGGGCCGTCGTGCAGCACGAACTTCTTGTGACCCTCGTTCTTCTTCAGAACCTGCTCGTAGACCTTGTTGTCCTGCCAGTCCTTGAGTCGCTTGGGCTCGGACTTGGAAAGACCGGCACGCATGGGAAAACCGGTTTTGGGCAGATTCATCGTCTGCTTGTACTCGTTTGCCACGGTACCCCTTTCATGTCGTGGGCGCGCACGCCCGTTGGGCACCAAAAAAGCGCCCGTCCCTACAAGCTGGGACGAAGCGCCACAAAAACGGGCTGTATGCCCGCAAAAGCTCTTCGTTTAACCACCCAGCTTAGATGCCCTCGCCCGCGTATTCGCGCGCTCGCATCCGTTACTCGGCTGGCCTGTATCGACGACCATCTCGGCGATATCTACTAAGACGTGCCTGCGCGGCACGTCCGTTGGGACCGCAGCTCCGGGGTGATTTTCATCGGTCGCATGCACGGGTTCTCAGCGCTCCCCGCTCTCTGTGGCATGCGGACGGCCGACTACTCGTCCCCATCAACGCTTATGCGGAGTATGCTAGCACGTTCCGCGCCGGCGAAAAACCCTCAACACTGGTTTCATACGTAAGAAATTTCTCGTGGTCGTTAGCCTTCTCTAGGAGCAAAATACCTGAAAGCACTTTAACTAACGAAAGAAGGCTGCCATGCGCACAATCGGAATGAGCGACTACACCGTCGGCGAGGATTGCTTTACCGAGCTGCCCGCCGCACTGGCGGAGTACGGCGCGAAGAAAGTCGCCATCATTGGTGGCAAGCGAGCCCTAGCTGCGGCGCTGCCGGGCATCGAGGCGGCGCTTGAAGGTACCGACGTCGAGATTCTGGAGACGCGCGTCTACGGCACCAACAGTACGCGCGCCAATATCGCCAAGGTCGTGAACTCCCCCGCTTGCCAGCGGGCAGACGTGCTTATCGCCTGTGGCGGCGGCAAGGCACTCGACACCGTCAAGACAGCGGCAATCGAGCTCAAGAAGATTGTCTTTACGGTGCCGACGATTTGCTCTAACTGTTCCGCCGCGACCGCCATTGCCGTCGTCTACAACGACGATGGATCGCTCGAGGGCTATTCGTACCCCAACCGACCGGCGCACATCTTCATCAATCCCAAGATCATCGCCGAGGCTCCGGCGGAGTACTTCTGGGCCGGCGTGGGCGACGCCCTGTCCAAGCAGCCCGAAGTCGAGTACGCCACGAGCGCCGGCGACCTGGAGCACACCGCCGGCCTTGGCCTGGCTCTTGCCCACACCTGTTCCGAGCCGCTGTTTACCTATGGTGTTCAGGGTCTTGAGGACGTTCGTCAGAATCTGTCGAGCGAGGCCGTCAAGCAGATCGCGCTCGACATCGTGGTCAACACGGGCTATGTCTCGAACCTGACCAACCAGAACGATTACTACTACAACTCGAGCGTGGCGCACGCGTTCTACAACGCCACCTGCAGCATTCCGCGTGAGGGCACCTACCTGCACGGCGAAGTCGTAAGCCTGGGCGTGCTGGTGTTGTTCGCCTACACGGGCGACACCGAGAACCTTAAGCGCTATGCTGACTTCAACAAGCAGATGGGGCTGCCCGTAACGCTTGAGCAGGTCGGGCTTTCCGAGACCGATATCCCTGCCCTGTGCGAGCACGCGCACGCCACCAACGAGTGGAAGCAAGGCAACCCGGAGCCCTTCACCGACGTAAAATTCGCCGCCGCCATCAAGACCGCCAACGCCTACGGCCACACGCTCTAGACCCAGGCCAAAACCACCACAAGGGAGCAGTGCCCTTGTGGTGGTTTTTTATTGCTCCAGCATGCTGGGGTCGAACTCGCTTGCCGGGATCACACGGTAGCCGTGGCGCAGGAGCAGGTCGACGAAAACACCGTTGCCCGCGGTGAGCGTACTGCTAAAGGTGCCGTCGTAGATGTGACCCGCACCGCACGAGGGGCTGCGGTCCTGAAGGATGCACGCGACTATCTCTTCCGGTCCGCCTGCCTGCTCGCACATATCGAGCGCACGTTGGGCACCCAGGCGAAATTCACGATCAACCGAGATGCCCTCGCAGGTACGAACCTCGCCGTTCACAATCTCGGACGGCTTGCGCGGCGTGAGCAGGCCGCCAAAGACCTCGGGGCACACGAGGAGGACCTCGGTCCCCGTGCGCTCGCAAGCCTCGACCAACGCGCGGTGGTAGTTATCGAGCCCGTTATACTTGCAGCTCTCGCCCATCAAGCAGGCGCTCACCACGATCTTCATTTCCATCCCTCTCAAGCAAAACGCCCCATTTGAGAAAGCTGCTCAAATGGGGCGTCGGCGTTTACTGGCTCGGCCGCGGCGTTACTGCTGCTTGGGCATCAGCGGGTTCTCGCGCGTGAGGAGATTCATGAACTCCTCGCCCGTGATCGTCTCCTTCTTGTACAGATAACGAGCCAGCTCGTGGAGCTTGAACTTGTTTTCCTTGAGGATCTGCAGGGCGCGGTCGTGCGCATCCTCAATCAACTTGGCGACAATTGCGTCCACACGCTCGGCCGTACCGGGGGCGCAGGTGAGCGACGTATCCTGGTTGAGGTACGCATTCTGGACGGTACCGAGCGCCATCATGCCAAACTCGTCGGACATACCAAAGCGCGTCACCATGTTTCGGGCGAGCTTGGTGGCCTGCTCGATATCGTTGGCGGCGCCAGTCGTCATCTCACCAAAGATGAGCTCCTCGGCCGCACGGCCACCGCAGTAGACGGCGAGCTTGTCCAGGACCTCCTGGCGTGTGGTCAGGAAGCGCTCATCCTCCTCGACCTGCATGGTGTAGCCCAGAGCACCGCTCGTGCGTGGCACGATGGTGATCTTCGTGACCGGCGCAGAGCCCTTCTGGCGAGCGGCAACAATGGCATGGCCGATCTCATGGTAGGAAACGACCTGCTTCTCGTGGTCGGAAAGCACCGTGGACTTACGCTGTTGGCCGGCAATGACGACCTCCACCGACTCCTCGAAGTCGTCCTGGGTTGCACGCTTGCGACCTTCGCGAACGGCGCGCAGGGCGCCCTCGTTGATGATATTGGCCAAATCGGCGCCCGAGGCACCAGGCGTGGCGCGGGCAATCGCGGTCAAATCGATCGGCGGCTGCGTCTTCACGCTCTTGGCATGCAACTCAAGAATGTTCTTACGGCCGGTCAGATCGGGCAACTCGACGGGGATGCGGCGGTCAAAACGACCGGGGCGTAGCAGGGCCGGATCGAGGCTGTCGGGACGGTTGGTGGCAGCGAGGACAACGATACCCTTGTGGTTATCGAAGCCATCCATCTCGGTCAGCAACTGATTGAGCGTCTGCTCGCGCTCGTCGTTGCCGCTAAAGCCGCCGCCATCGCGCTTCTTACCAATGGTATCGATCTCGTCGATAAAGACGATGCACGGGGCCTTTTCCTTGGCCTGCTTAAACAGATCGCGAACCTTAGCGGCGCCGCGGCCGACGAACATCTCAACAAACTCAGAACCAGAAATACTAAAGAACGGCACGCCCGCCTCGCCGGCCACAGCCTTGGCAAGCAGGGTCTTACCGGTACCCGGAGGGCCAACAAGGAGAGCACCGCGCGGCAGCTTGGCGCCAATCTCCTCGTAGCGCTGCGGCTTCTCCAGAAAATCGACGACCTCCTTGAGGGATTCCTTGGCCTCTTCCTGGCCAGCGACGTCCTTAAAGGTCACGCCCACGTCCTTGGAGGCGATCACGCGCGCGCCGGACTTACCCAGCCCGCCGCCGCCAAAACCGCCGCCGCCAAAGTTCATCGACGGGCCGTCATCGCCCATAGCCTTCTTCATGCGGCGGTTGAGCCACCAACCGATGAGGAAGAAAATCGCCATGGGAAGAATGAGTGTGAGCAGGTAGTAGGTCATCAAACCCGAGTTTTTTTCGGGAACGACCGACTCCAGCGAAGCGCCAGACTCAAGCACGCGATCGGTAAAGCCCGCATCGTTCGGCACACCGGTCGTCTTATAGGCGATATTCTCGTCCTCGCCCTTCTTGGTGTAATAAATCGAGTAATCGTCCGTGTTGTACTCGACCTTGTCGACACTCTTCTTATCGAGTGCTTTGACAAACGTCGAGTAATCGGTCTTCGTAATCTGCTGCGTGTGACCGATGTTGGGGAACAGAACGGTCGAGAGCACGAGGTAGACGACGAAGGCGATGAGCACGTAGAGGATCATATTCCGTCTACGCTTGTTGTCATCCATCTCCATCTGCTTGAACTCCATCTACTGGGGTTGATAATGGTTTCTAGAATACCCAACCCGAGCGACGATAAACCGACGCCGGGCACGAAAGGACAGAGATGGCATCACTGTAAGTCGGCAAGGTTCAAATCTATACAGGCGACGGCAAGGGCAAGACGACGGCTGCTTCGTGACGCGCGAGGATGTCGAAGCGCTGATCGCGATAAAGCCCGCCACCACGGAGCTCGTGCTCACCGGCCGGGGCTTGCTGCCCCTCGCGAACCTCGCCGACCTTGTCACCGAAATGCGCCCCATCAAACACTACTTCGACGAAGGACTCCTAGCCCGCCAAGGCATCGAATACTAGCCATTGGGGACGTCCCGAATGGCTAGGCGGTGGCGCGGCCGAGCCAGTTTCCGCTGTGATGGTAGACGATGAACATGGTTGCGGTGATTACCCAGGTTACGGGGTAGACAAGCAGCAGGTGCTCAAGCGACGGATCGAACGGCATAATCGCAAACACCCAGATCACCCTGAGCACGACAGTGCCAAAGATGGTGAGCAGCATGGGCTGCAAGCTCACGCCGGCACCGCGAATGGAACCCGACGCGTTTTCGATAATCGAGAAGATCGCATAGAACGGCGCAATGAAATGGAGGATAGTCGTGGTGTACGCCGAAATCGAAGCATCGTCGACAAACAAACGCGACAGCGGGCCCGAAAACCCCAGCAGCACGGCAGACAGGCCACCAATGAGCATAAACGACAGCACGAGCGACGTATGGTAGCCCTTGCGCATGCGCTCGTAGTTGCGCGCGCCAAAGTTCTGCGCCGAGAACGTAGTGATCGATACGCCGAGCGCCTCGGTCACCATCCAGATAATGCCATCCAGGCGCCCAGATAGACCCCAAGCAGTCGTGACATCGGCGCCAAACGAATTAACCGACACCTGGATCAGCACGTTCGAGATCGAATAGGCAGCCGATTGAAAACCGAGTGGCAGACCACACGAGATCATACTCTTGCAAATACCGCGATCGATACCGAGCTTAGACAGCGAAAGACGCCATGCACCCGGAGCGCGCATCATGCGCAACACGATCATCGTTGCATTGGAGCAAATGGTCAGCGCCACTGCGATGCCGCAGCCCAGCGCCTCCATATGCAACACAGCGACAAAGATGATATCCAGCACCACGTTAACAAGGCAGCCAGAGGCAATGATCACGGCGGGCCCGCGCGTGTCGCCCACGGCACGCAGCAGTGCGGTTCCCATATTTAGCAGCAGTGCCGCAACCATCGCGGCAAAATAACAGCGAGCATAGGCCACGCCCTCGGCCAATAGTTCATGCGGCGTGTTCATAAGCACCAGCATGGGCTCAACGAACACTATGCCGAGAATGGAGAAGACGATACCGCCCACCAGCGCGAGCGTCATGGCCGTGTGAACCGAACGACTCAGTCGTTCATCATCGTGCTGGCCAAAATACTGACCGGTAATGACCGCGCAGCCGGCGCCGACGCCAACGCAAAAGCCAATGCAGAGCTCGGTGAGCACCATCGTGGCTTGAATGCCACCCAGCGCGAGCTTGCCGCCAAACTGGCCGACGATATACGTACCGATAAGCGTGTAGGCCTGCTGAAAAAACGAACTAAAAAAGATGGGAACGCACAGCGACAGCAATTGCTGCCAAATGACACCTTGCGTTACATCGATCGCCGTAGATTTCTTAGCCACACGCCCTCCCCACACGCATACGTCAAACAGCAAAACGGCAATTTAAGACCAAAGCCAATATCAGCTTAGCACCGACTGGCGTCGACCGAAACACCCCGAATCAGAGCCAGGTGCGAAATATCTGCCTAGTGATACAAACCCGGCTGGTAGTGATACTCATTGCTCACGTGCGGGCACAGCTGCCAAAAGGCGACGGCGCTCGCCGCGGCCACGTTAAGCGAATCGACCCCGTGCGCCATCGGAATGCGCACCGCGTGGTCACAGCCGGCAATGGTCTTGGCGCCCAAGCCGGCACCCTCGGTACCCATAAAGATTGCCAAGCGGTCAATCTCCTGCAGCACGGGATCGTCCAGCGATACGGAATCGTCCGTCAACGCCATAGCGGCACACGAAAAACCGGCATCGTGCAACGCGCTCAGACCATCATGCGGCCACACACGAGCCTCGCTGCCAATGCGCGTCCACGGCACCTGAAACACGGTGCCCATGCTCACGCGGGCCGAGCGACGGTACAGCGGGTCGCAGCACGTCGGGCTGACCAAAATACCGTCAACGTTCAATGCGGCAGCCGAGCGGAAAATAGCGCCAACATTGGTGTGATCGACAATACCCTCAAGCACGCACACACGCACCGGACGATCCCCCGCCGCCTCGACGACACCGCCCAAGAACTCATCAACCGGAATCTGACGCGGGCGACGGAACGCCGCGAGCGCACCACGCGTCACGTTAAAGCCCGTCAACTGCTCCATGAGCTCCATGGAGGCCACGAACACGGGAACCGGACCCGCTCCCTCGCGCACGACAAGCTGGTCAAACAGCGGCATCATCTGGTCGAGCCAGCGCTCGCCCAAAAGAAAGCTCACCGGCTCATATCCGGCGCGAACCGCACGCTCGATGACCTTGGCACTCTCAGCGATAAAAATGCCCTTCTGCGGCTCCAGCACGCAGCGAAGCTCACGCTCGGTCAGTCGCACATAGGCATCGAGCCGCTCGTCATCGAGCGAATCAATTCGCAGAACCTCAACGGCATCAGTCATAGCAGCCAGCCCGCACCCTTCTTTACAGCACATCTATACCAAACGAGGCGACGCTAAGCGCCGCCCCATGCATTCAATCAACCCGATGATACCGTTCACGCCAGACGATTTACGCCTCAACGCGATGATACGTCACGAACTCATAATCGACGCCCTCGTCACCCTCACCGGCGGCAATCGTCGCGACCTCGCTACGCTGCGCAATCTCCCACGCGGGATCAGCGTCCAAGTCGGGAAAGTACGTGTCCACGGGATGGACGCAGTGGTTATGAGTGACCTCGGCCTCCACGCAGTACGGCAAAAACTGCCGATAGACATCGCCGCCACCGATCACCCAGGCAACGGGCTCATCGGCAACCGCAGCGAGCGCTTCGTCAACGCTATGCACCACGTCGACGCCCTCGCGGGTAAAGCCTATATCGCGCGTAAGCACGATATTGCGGCGGTTCTTGAGCGGACGCCCGCCGGGAAAACTCAGCAGCGTCTTGCGTCCCATGATAACCGTGCAGCCCTTGGTGCAGGCCACAAAATGGCGCATATCGGCGCGATTGGACACCACCATATCGCCCTCGCAGCCAATACCCCAGTCGTCACACACGGCGACGATGGCAGAAAGCTTACACGTCATGCGCGTCACCTACACCGCAATGGGGATGTTCTTGACCTGAGGGCCGTGCTCATAGCCCTCGACGATCAGGTCATCGGTCGTAAACGCATAGAAGTCATGCACATCGGGGTTGAGCGTTACCTTGGGTGCCGCAAACTGCGGACGCTCGATAAGCTCGCGGACGATATCGACATGACGATCATAGATATGGGCGTCGGCGATCACGTGCAGCAGCTCACCGGGAATCATATCGACCGACTGCGCGACCATCATCAGCAAAATGGCGTACTGGCACACGTTCCAGTTGTTCGCGGCCAAAATGTCCTGGCTGCGCTGGTTGAGAATCATGTTGAGCGTCGGCTTGTCGTCCTGAGGACGCTGCGTCACGTTATAGGTCACGCTATAGGCGCATGGATAAAGGTGCATCTCGGACAGATCGCTAAACACGTACGTATTGGTCATAATGCGGCGACTATACGGCGTGTGCCTAAGGTCGTACAGTACACGGTCCATCTGGTCGAAGTCGCCC
Organism: uncultured Collinsella sp.; assembly: GCA_902489665.1. Taxonomy (GTDB): domain Bacteria; phylum Actinomycetota; class Coriobacteriia; order Coriobacteriales; family Coriobacteriaceae; genus Collinsella. The sequence goes on from CABUAT010000002.1 coordinate 55,052, forward strand.
TCGGCGTAATGGCTCTTCTGACCAATCTGATAGCCGTAGGCTTTACCGATGGAACCGGTCTCATCGGCCCACTCATCCCAGATATGGCTGTTGAGGTCATGCACGTTATTGGACTTCTTTTGATAGATCCACAGAATCTCGTCCATGGCAGACTTAAGCGCCGTACGACGCAGGGTGAGCGCGGGGAACTCCTCGCGCAGATCATAGCGCGCCGTGACACCAAAGTTTTTAATGGTATAGGCAGGGGTGCCGTCCTCCCACACCGGGCGGACCTTTTGGCCCTCGGTGGTGGTGCCATGGTCCAAGATATCGCGGCACATGGTTACAAACTGTTGATCAGCTTTGCTCATTGACCCTCCTGTCAGTCGCCTATAAGCGAGATTTATTGTAGCCCAGGCGCGCGCGGCCCCACAGCCCAAACATAAGCCCTCATTTTCTGACATATGCCAGAAATTCCTTGCGCAAATCCGCACGTTCGCTATTCTATTGTTGACATATGTCAGATTTGGAGTGTGCATGGCAGGAAGACGCGAAAAACTGCGCCGCGTCGGGATCATCCCCGAATACCGCGGCTTTACCCCCGATGGCCTGGCCAGCGGTGATGCCATCGACATGACCGTCGACGAGCTTGAGGTGCTGCGCCTGTGCGACCTGGAGGGTCTCAACCAAGAGGCGGTCGCCCAGCAGATGGGCATCGCCCGCGCAACGGTGGCGGCCATTTGCAGCCGCGCGCATCGCAAGGTGGCCGATGCGCTGGTCAACGGACGGGCGCTCGTTATCGAGGGCGGCAATATCGCATACTCCCCCATCACCACGACAACGGCCGCATGGCCAGCAAAGGAGGTCGACACCATGAGGGTGGCAACGACGTACGACAACGGCAACATCTTTATGCACTTTGGCCGCAGCGAGCAGTTCAAGATCTACGACATCCAGGATGGCAAGGTGCTCAACGAGCAGGTCGTAGGCACCGGCGGCACCGGCCACGGCGCCTTGGCGGGCCTGCTTGCCAACGGTGGCGTTGACACGCTCATTTGCGGCGGTATCGGCGGCGGCGCTATCAACGCGCTTGCCCAAGCCGGCATCACGGTCTATGCGGGCGCCCAGGGCAGCTGCGATGCCTGCGTCGAGGCCCTCATTGCCGGCACGCTCGCACAGAACGGCGAGGCCACCTGCGACTGCCATGGACATGATCACGAGCACATCCACGAGCATGGCGAGTCCTGCGGCTGCCACGGTCACCACGACCATGACGGGCACGAAGGCTGCGGATGCCACTAGCGGCAAGCACCTCGTCGAGAACGCGCTTCCACGCGTGCGACAACCAGCGAACAAACGGCGAAGGCCGCCTGGAATACCATCCAGGCGGCCTTCGCCATACACGACTCAACTAGTCGTTACTTCTTGTTGCGCATCTGCGCTTCCATCTGGCGCAGCAGGTCCATATCGGACTTGGGGCCGCCCGTTCCCAGGCCGCCCATGCCGCCCAGCCCCATGGCATCCAGACCGGGAATATTGGGCATGCGCATCTTTTTGCCCTTCTTACCCTTCTTGCCCTTCTTGCCGCCGGCCTGCGCCTGATTGGCCATCGTGCGCATGCGGCCCATCATCTTATTCATCTCGCCCCACTGCTTCATAAGGCTATTGACCTCGGTGGGGGTCACGCCGGCGCCCTTGGCAATGCGGGCACGGCGCTGGCCGTTGATGATGGAGGGGCGAAGGCGCTCCTCCTTGGTCATCGACATGATGATGGCCTCGTTCTTATCGAAGATACCTTCGTCCAGGTTACCACCCATCTGGTTAAGCGCACGCTGGCCACCGGGGAGCATGCCCAGAATGCCCTTCATGCCGCCCATCTTCTTGACGGCCTTCATCTGGTCGAGCATGTCGTTCATGGTAAAGCCCTCGCGCAGCATGCGCTCGGCGGCCTCGAGCTGCTCGGCGTCGGCCGCCTCCTGGGCCTTCTCGATAATGCCGACAACGTCGCCCATACCCAGAATGCGCTTGGCCATACGATCGGGGTAGAACGGCTCCAGCGAATCGGGCTTCTCGCCCATGCTCACAAACTTGATGGGCTTGCCGGTCACCTGGCGCACGGAAAGCGCGCCGCCGCCACGGGCGTCGCCGTCGAGCTTGGAGATAATCACGCCGTCAAAGTCGGTGCGCTCGGCGAAGGTCGAGACGACGTTGACGATATCCTGACCGGTCATGGCATCGACGACCATCAGCACCTGATCGGGCTTGACGGCCTTCTTGATGTCCACGGCCTCCTGCATCATCTGCTCATCGATCTGAAGACGTCCGGCGGTATCGACGATGACCACGTCGCGCAGGTGGTCGACGGCCTCCTGGATGGCGCCCTTGGCGATATCGACCGGGTGCGCACCGTCGCCGCGGAAGACCGGTACGCCGATCTCGCCACCGAGCGTGGCCAGCTGGTCGGCAGCAGCGGGACGGTAGACGTCGCACGCGGCGAGCAACGGCGAGCGGCCCTGCTTCTTGAGCAGGTAGGCCAGCTTTACGGCAGCCGTGGTCTTACCGGAGCCCTGCAGACCCACAAGCATGATGACATTGGGAATGCGGTTGCTAAAGACGAGCTTGCTCTCGGTTGAGCCAAGCATCTCGGTGAGCTCGTCGAGCACGATCTTGACGACGTTTTGCGCCGGCGACAGCGACTCCATGACCTCGGCGGTCATGCAGCGCTCCTTGGTCTTGGCGACGAACTCCTTGACGACCTTAAAGTTGACGTCGGCCTCGAGCAGCGCCATGCGAATATCGCGCATGGCCGAAGTAATATCGGCCTCGGTCAGCTTGCCCTTGCCGCGCAGGCGGTCAAATGTGTCGTTGAGGCGATCGCTCAGGGAATCAAACACTAGTCACTCCTTAATTGGACTCGCCCACCAGGGCGCGGCAGAAATCTTTGGCATTGAACTCCTGCAGATCATCGACCTGCTCGCCCACGCCCACGCGCAGGATCGGGAGCTTGAGTTTCTCGGCCACGGCCATGGCGATACCGCCCTTAGCCGTGCCGTCGAGCTTAGTCATGATAATACCGTCCAGGCCCAGCGCCTCGTTAAACTCAAGCGCCTGGTTCAGACCGTTTTGGCCCGTCGCGGCATCGATCACGAGCACGACTGAGACGGGCATGGGGCCGGCGGCCATATTGGCGGCGCGCTTACGCGTCACGTTAACCACCTTGGCAAGCTCGCGCATGAGCTCGGGGCTCGTGTGCAGACGACCGGCAGTGTCGATAAGCACCAGGTCGCTGCCGCGCTTGTCGGCCTCGTCGAGCACGTCGTAGCAAACACTTGCCGGGTCGGAGCCGCGGTCGCGCTTGATGACGGGGACGCCAGCGCGCTGGCCCCACACATCGAGCTGCTCGATGGCGGCGGCGCGGAACGTATCGGCAGAGCCGATCACGACATTCTTGCCGCGGGCGGCCATGGCGCTCGCGATCTTACCGACCGTCGTGGTCTTGCCGGCACCGTTAATGCCCACAAACAGCACGCAGCTCGGCGTATCGGAGAACGGATCGCGCTCGGTGGGCACAAAGTGCTGCTGAAGCTGCTCGGCCAGGGCGCGACGGAGTTGCGGGGCGGTCTTGAGGTTTTTCTTGGCCGCGGCATCGCGCAGGTCATCGGAGACCTTGATGGCGACCTCGGCGCCCATGTCACCCATGACGAGGGTGTCCTCCAGGTCCTCCCAAAAATCCTCGTCGACCTCGCCGCCAAAGTAAAAGACCTCGTTGAGGGCCTCGCGACTGCGCTCAAGTCCGCGCGAGAGAGCATCGAAGAATCCCATTATGCATTCACGACCTTTCCGGTTTCGCGATCGAGTTTTTGCGAGACGACGCGACTGACGCCGTCGGCTTGCATCGAGACGCCATAGAGGACGTCAGCGTCCTCCATAGTACGGCGCTGATGCGAAATGACCAAGAGCTGCGTATCGGAACGCAACACATCGAGCGCGCCGATGAGCTTGGACAGGTTGGCGTCATCGAGTGCCGCCTCGACCTCGTCCAGCACATAGAACGGCACCGTGCGCGTGCGGTACACGGCAAAGAGCAGGGCAAGCGCCGTCAGGCTCTTCTCGCCGCCCGACATGAGCATCATCTTGGTGATGCGCTTGCCGCGCGGCTGCGCCACGACCTCGATACCCGTCTCGGCAGGATGCTCGGGATCGGTCATCTCCAGATGAGCCTGGCCGCCCGGGAAGAGCATAGCGAAGATCTCGCGGAAGTTCGCGTCGACCTTCTCAAACGTCACCAGGAACGCCTTGCGCATCTTGCGATCAATGGCCACCGTGATCTTGGTGAGCGCCTTGCGTGCGCTCTCCAGATCGGCCAGCTGCTCCTCGATGTAGTCGGCGCGGCGCTTGAGCTGCTCGTACTCCTCCATGGCAACTTGGTTAACGGGACCAAGGTTGTTGATCTGGCGCACAAGCTGGTTGAGTTCGCGCTCGGCGGCATCGCGGTCCGTGGGCGCCGGAAGCATGAGCGCTTCCTCGAGCACCGTCGTGCCATCGGCGGTAATGGCCTTGATGGCAGCCTCGACCTGCACCTCGAGCTTGCCACGCGCGACCTTGAACTCGTTTTGCGTCGCCGTGGCGGCATCAACCCGCTCCTTGGCACGGGAGACCTCGGCCTTGGCATCCTCGATGGTCTTCTTGAGCGAAGCGGAGTCCGCCTCCTCCAGAGAGGCCTGGTCACGCAGGCGCGCTGCCCAATCCGACGCGCGTTCCAACAGAGCAGAATAGCGTTCGTGCATGGGATCGACGCGCAGGCGCAGCAGCTCGAGCGAGCGCGAGGCCTGGCGTGTTCCGCGGATACGACGGTCGATGCCCTCAAGACGATGCTCCAGGTCGGGCACGCGGCCCTTCAGCGAACGCAGGCGTTCACTCGTCTGGGCTAGGCGAACCTTGGCGTCGGCGAGCTTGCCGGCAGCTTCGGAATCGTCACGGCGAACGCGGTCGAGTTCGTCGTTGGCCTCGGCAATCTGCAAGCCCAGATCGCTTGCCTGCGCGCGGGCCTCGTCACGCGAACGGGTGAGCTCGTCAACGCGCGGGCGCGCAGCGCGAACGGCTTCGGCGGCCTGCTCGCGGCGCTTGGAGATGCGCACGCGCTCGACCTCGGCATTGTTGGCGCTTTGCTCCAAGCGGCCGATCTCGGAGAGCAGCGAGCGGCGCTCGCCCTCAAGACGGGCAATCTCACCGGCGGCATCGCCCTCAGCGGCACGCGCTTCCTCAACGGCCGCATTGGCCTCGATGACCTGATCCGAGACATGCTCAAACACAGCGGCCAAATCGGGCTCAAGCCCCTCCAGCTCGCGAATGCGACGCTTACGCTCCAGAGCACCCGACGCCTCGCCGGCATCGAGGCCCACACGCACCAGGCCGCCGCAGGCGACGCGGGCGCCATCGGAGGTCACGTAAGTCACGCCGTCAACGACCGGCGCCGACAGCGCGGCAGAAAGATCGTCCACGACGTAATAGCCGCCGAGCAGCGCCTCGACGACGGGTCCGTAGCCTGCGCGCACGGACAGACGATCAACCAGACGGGTACCGGCAGCGCCCTCGGCGGCAGCAGAGCCACTCACGCCGCGCGCCGCCAGCAGCGCCTCACCCGAGGCCTTCTTCTGGTCCAGAGCGGAACGACCGGCACGCTCAAGCGCGGACGTATCGTCGAACAGCAGCGCATCGATATCGCCGGCAAGTAGTTGCTCCACCAGGCCCTCAAGCTCGCGCGGGGCCTCGAGCACGTCGCCCAGACGACCCGAGACATCGTCGCCCAGCGCACCCACCAGACGGCTCACGAGCGGCGAGCTGTCGGCCATGCGGGCATCGAGTTTCTTTTGGCTGGAAAGCTCCGAGCGCACCTCGGACAACTTGTTGCGCGCCTCGCTCTCGCGGGCACGCAGGTCCTTCAGGGCTGCACGGGCGACCTCGGTGGCCTCACGCGCATCGGCCTGGGCCTGGCGCGCTTCCTCAAGAGCGCCCTCAAGCTCCTCGGCGCGGTCGCGACGGCTCTCGAGCGAGGCCGTGACCTCCTCGAGCTGCTCGTCAATCTGCTCCAGGCGCGAGGCATACATGTTATCCTCGACCTCGGCATTGCTCAAGGAATCCTTCACCTTGGCGAGCTCGAGCGCGGCGTTATCGGCCACGCGCTGCACATCGCGTTGCTCTCGCGTAAGCTGCGAAATCTGATTGTCGAGCGCCACGCGCCGCTCGTGGAGCTCAGCGGCGGCAGGACCAGCGGCGTCAACGTCCTCCTGGGCTTGCATATGCGCACCGGTCACTTCCTCAAGCTGCGCACGCGCGTCCTCGAGCTCCTCGACCACGCGACGACGCTGATGCTCGGAGCTCGAAATCTGACCGCGCATGTCAGACAGGCGCGACACCATGTTGTGGCCCTTTTCCTCGAGCAGGCGCATGTCGGAGTTAATGCGGCCGACCACATCTTGCATATGACGGCGTTGCTCGCCCAGGTCGCCCACAAACAGGCCCTTTTCCTCAAGCATAACCTGGAGCTTCTCGAGCTCGCGCTCCTTTTCGCTCATGCGGTACTGCGCAAGCTCCAGCTCGGCAGCACCTTCCTTGGAGCGGCTCTCCAGGTCGTTCCACTGCGACTGCAGCGAACGAAGCTCATCGACAGCCAGCATCTGCGTAAGCTCGTTCGCGCGCGAGGACAGCTCTTTGTACTTGCGCGCGCGATCGACCTGACGCTCCAGCGGTCGCAGCTGACGGGCGATTTCCTTATTGATGTCGCGGGCACGCGTCAGGTGCTCGTCCATCGACTTAATCTTTTTGAGCGCACGCTCCTTGCGGCGCTTGTGCTTGGAAATGCCGGCGGCCTCCTCGATGAGGGCGCGACGCTCCTCGGGGCGGCTCTGCAAAATGGCGTCGAGCTTGCCCTGGCTGATGATGGAATGCGTATCCTTGCCTAGGCCCGAATCGTGCAGGATGTCCTGAATGTCCATCAGGCGGCACGGACTCGAGTTGATGAGGTACTCGCTTTCGCCCGAGCGATACATACGACGGGTGATGGCGACCTCGTCAAAGTCGACGGGCAACATATGGTCCGAGTTATCGAGCACCAGCGTGACCTCGGCGACACCCACCGGCTTGCGCGCCGACGAGCCCGAGAAGATGACATCCTCCATGGCCTGGCCGCGCAGCTGCTTGGCGCTCTGCTCGCCCAGGACCCACAGGATGGAGTCGGAGATGTTCGATTTTCCCGAGCCGTTTGGACCGACGATGACGGTCAGGCCCGGCTCAAACGTCATATGGGCGCGGTCGGCAAACGACTTGAACCCTTTGAGCGTGAGGGACTTGAGATACACGGTTCCTCGCTTACACGTGCTTCTTGTTCAGAATCACGCCGTTGGTGGTGTAACCCATGCGGTCGAGCGCTTCGAGCGCGGCAGCTCCCTCGGCTTCCTTCTTTGAGGAGCCGGAGCCGCGACCCTGACGAATACCATCGATCAACACCACAGCGGTAAAGGTGGGCGCATGCGCCGGGCCCTCGGAGCCAACGAGCTTGTACGCCGGAGGTTCGTGACCGTCGGCTTGCACGCACTCCTGCAAAAACGACTTGGGGTTCGCAGGATGCTCGGCACGCTCGGAAGCCAAATGCGGCTTAAGCGTACGGTGAATGAACTCCGCCGCAACGTCCCAGCCGGCATCCAGGTACAGCGCGCCCACGAGCGACTCATAGACGTTCTCGAGGGCCGAATGCAGGCCGCGCGCACCGGTACCGGTCTCGGAGGCACCAAAGATGATGATGTCGTCGATGCCCAGCTCGTGAGAAACCTCGGACAGCGTAGCGCCCGAGACAAGCGACACCTTCAAGCGCGTGAGCTTGCCCTCGTCAAACTCCGGATAGGACTCAAACAGGGAGCGTGCGACCACAGCGCCCAAAATGGAATCGCCCAAGAACTCAAGGCGCTCATAGCTGGCAGAAACCGGCTGGCCCTCGACTGCCGAGGGATGCGTAAGGGCCGCACGCAGCAGCACCTTATTATTGAACTCGTGGCCCAAGATTTCCTGGGCGCGCGTAAGTCGTTCGGAAAAAGCCAAGACTTAGGCCTCCTTGGCAGCTTCGATAGCGTCGACGGCGTCGGCGACAGAGTTGAGCGAGAGCAGAGTCTCGTCATCGATCTCGAGGTTGAACTCGTCCTCGATAGCCGTAACCAGCTGCAGGCGCTCGAGCGAGTTGGCATCGAGGTCGTCAAAGGTGGTCTCCTCGCTAATTTCGGCAACATCGACGCCCAGAACGTCAGCAGCGACCTCGGCGATCTTGTCGAAGATTTCGGAGCGGTCCATAGCGCTTCCTCTCATAGTGCATGAATACCAAAAGAATGGTACCGCCCGGGCGGTACCAAGACACGGTTCTGATTCTACCCCACGACGTGCGCCGCGAAGCACATAACAGCGCCCTAACTCGCTCTTATAAAACGATACCGTCCATAGAGTTGGCGACATTCTCAACCAGCCCGGCGCGCACGGCTTCGGCCGCCGCGAGCGTACCGTTTTTGACAGCCTCGACTGAGGTGGCGCCATGGCCGATCAGGACCACGCCGCGCAGGCCCAGAAGAATCGCGCCGCCCTTGGCGTCGCCAGAGAGCTTGGCCTTAATCTCGCGCATCTGCTTTTTAATGAGCAGCGCGGCGATCTTGGTGCCGAGCGAGGCCATAAAGGCGCCCTTGAGCTCCTGCAGCAAAAACTTGGCAGCGCCCTCGGTAGCTTTGAGAGCGATATTACCCGACATGCCATCGGCAACGACGACATCGAAGTTACCTGAGGTGAGGTCGGTGCCCTCGCAGTTACCAACAAAGCCGGGAACGGCGGCCTTCATAGCAGGGAAACAGGCCTTGGTAAAGTTGGAGCCCTTCTCATCCTCGGTGCCGTTGGCAAGCAGGCCCACGCGAGGATGCTCGATGCCCAGGACGACGCGGGCATAGGCGCTACCCATCTGGGCAAAACGCACCATGTCATCGACCTCCACATCGGGGTTGGCACCCATGTCGCACAGCACGGTCAGACCGCCGGCGCGATTGGGCAGCGCATTGGTCAGACAGGGGCGCACCGGCTGCTTCTTGCCTTCGGCCTGATACCTAAACGGCGTCACATAGGCGGTGGCGGCGGCGGTCATGGCACCGGTGGAGCCGGCGGAGAAGAACGCATCCGCGTTGCCCTTCTTAATGGCGCGGCAAGAAAGCACGATCGACGACTTACGCTTGGTCATCACGGCGCGAATGGGATCGTCATCCATGGCGATAACGTCAGGCGCCTCAAGGGCCTCAACACGTGCATGGGAAGCTGCAAAGAGATTGACGATTTCGGCGGGACCAGCTGCCAAGACCTCGATATCGGGATCGGCGGCAAGCGCAGCCTCGATACCATCAAGAACAACCTGAGGTTTCTCGTCTCCGCCCACAACGTCTACACAAACGCGAACGTTACTCATATACATGCTCCTTATACAAAAATGGCCGACTCATTGAGCCGGCCATTGTGGTTCCATTTGGAACGGCATCGCATCCAGAGTATACCGTTACTCGGTAACGATAACCTCGCGGTCCTTGTAGAAACCGCAGCTGGGGCACACGTGATGCGGGAGCTTGACAGCACCGCAACGGGGGCACGTGGACTGAGCCGCAGCCGAGATCTTCATGTTGGCGGAACGACGGGTGTGAGTGCGGATACGACCCTGCTTTTGTTTAGGTACGGGCATAGTGACCTTCCTTATGAACTATCCAGTGTGGCGATTACGCGCAAGTAGCGATACTACCACAGTTTTACTCATCAAGCTTGAGATTCTTCAATGCTGCAAATGGATTTTCCGTGGCAGCGGCCCATTCTGCCTCTGCCTGGGCGGCGCAATCGCATTGCTCGACGTTGAGATTGCAACCGCATGTGGGGCACAGACCACGGCAATCGGGCTTGCAGAGCACCACAAACGGCGTGTCCATAACGACCGCGTCATTGATAGGCTCACCCAGATCAACGATACGGTCCTCACCCAGGAGCTCGTAGCCGTCCTCGTAGGCCTCGGGATCCTCGGGCTCCTCAAAGAGGTAGAACTCCTCGATCTCGCCGGCGATATCAAACGAGGCGGGCTCCAGGCAACGGTCGCACTCGCCGGTGGCGTGCGCGCGAACCATGCCCGTGAGCAAGACACCGGTACCGGCATTGGTAAAGACAACGTCGTAGTCGATGCCGTCCTGTAGCTGGTACTCCTTCTCGCCCACCGTGTAGGTGGCGACATCGACCTTACCGGTCAGCGGATACGAATCTCCAGGAAACTCGAGCTGCTCGGAAAGATCGACGGCAACGCTCGGGAACTCAGCCATTACCACTGACCATTCTGCTGGGCGGCACCCTCGTTGAGCTGCTGACGGCAACGGGTAACGGTGCCGGTCAGGCTCTTGAGGTTCTCCTCCAGGTGCGTAAAGACCTGCTCTGCGTAGTCCTCGGCAGCATAACGCGTCTCGCGCTCGTACCGCTGGGCACGATCGCGGATGTCGTCGGCCTGCTGCTGCGCAAGGCGGACGATCTCCTGCTCACCGGCAATGGTGAGGGCCTGCTGCTGAGCGTCGGCGATGATGGAATCGGCCTGAGCGGCGGCGGAAGCCATAAGCTCCTCGCGCTCCTTAAGGATACGGCGGGACTTCTGCCACTCCTCGGGATAGCTCATGCGGATCTCGTCGAGGATGTTGAAGAACACGTCGGCGTCGATGACCTTGAACTGAGCGTTCTTGCCGAAAGGCGGCTTGGCTTCCTCGATCAGCCCTTCGAGCTCATCGACCAAGCTGACGATCCTATCGCCAGGAAAATTCTCGCCCGGCATCCGGTCTCCTTTCATAGGTAACATATCATCGTGCTAGTTTACCACATGCCACCAGGCAATAAGAAACGTCACGAAAAGCGATGTTTGAGCGCTTCGACCACGTTGGACGGGACAAACGTCGATACGTCACTGCCGAGCGAGGCGATCTGGCGAACGACCGAGCTCGAGATATAGCCGTACTGCGGCGCACTCATGACAAAGATGGACTCCAGCTCACTATCCAGGCGATAGTTAAGGTCGGCCTGCTGCAGCTCATACTCAAAGTCGGTCATGGCGCGCAGACCCTTGACCACGGCCCCCGCCCCCTGCTCACGAGCGAAGTCGACCAAGAGGCCGGTAAAGGGCAGGACCTCGACGCCGTCGATATCACCGAGCGCCTCGCGGGCCAGCGCCACGCGCTCATCGAGCATAAACGTGGTGCCCACACCGTTTTTACCCTGCGACTCGGCAACAGCGACGATCACGCTGGGAAAGATGCGTCGGGCGCGGCGGATCACATCGATATGGCCAAACGTGATGGGATCGAAGGTGCCCGGGACGATCACGCGGTTGATGGTGTCATTCATGGGCGTCCTCCTGAAACGTCGTGGCATCGTTGTTGTCAGCATCGGTGCCGGCGCTATCGCCCTCACCGTCGTCATCGCCGACCCAACGAAGCAGGTCGACCGAGGTAATGCCGTAGCGCTTCTCACGTACAGTCTCAAAGCCTGCCGGATGCGCGCCCGCATCGGCGGCGGCATGCTCAAACAGGACGTAAGCGCCAGACGCAAGTAAACCCTGCTGAGCCAGGTCCTGCAGCAGTTCCTCGACCGGCTCGGCACCAAAAGCATAGGGCGGGTCGAGCAGGACCAGATCAAAGGGGCCGCCCGGTACACGACCGCGCGAGGCACTCGCCAGCATGTCGCCCGTGACCACGCGCCAACGCACACGGTCACGGCAGAGCGACTCGATATTCTTGGTAATGAGCCGCGCGGCGTTGCGATCGATCTCAAACGTCGTGAGCGAGCGGGCCCCACGAGAGAGCATCTCTAACCCTAAGGCACCGGAGCCGCCAAAGGCGTCCAGCACACGGACCTCGTCCAGATCGAAGTCGAATGCCGACATGACCATAGATGCGCACGCCTCGCGTACGCGATCAGTCGTGGGGCGGGTGACATCGCGACCACGGGGCTCCTCGATCTTACGACCGCGCCATTCGCCGCCGATGATTCTCATCCTCCGCTGACCTCCTTAAAAATGTGTCGATATCGCATGGCGACCGCATCGCGCAGGGGGCGCGTCGCCACAGAGTCAAGGTTGCAAGCATACCGCAAGAGCTCGACCGCGTCCAAATGGGCCCACTCGATCAGCTCCTCGTCGGCATCCAGGTCGACAAAGCGCAGGGTCACACCGCCGTGCTGGCGGTACCCCAGGATTTCGCCCTCGTGGCGCAGGCGCAGGTCCATCTGGGCGAGTGTAAAGCCGTCCGAGGTCTTTTCGAGCGAATGCAGACGATCTTGCGCCGCCGATGCGCCGCCGTTGCCCTTGGAGTGCGTCATGACCAGGCAGGTGCCCGACACGCTGCCACGGCCCACGCGGCCGCGCAGCTGGTGCAGAGCAGCCAAACCAAAGCGCTCCCCGTTCTCGATGACCATGACGGTGGCGTTAGGCACGTCGACGCCCACCTCGACCACCGTAGTCGAGACGAGCACGTCAATCTCGCCACGCTTGAAGGCATCGATAACCTGGTCCTTCTCCCCCGCTGGCATGCGGCCGTGAAGGCGCTCGATGGCAAGACCCGGCAACGCCAGACGCAGACGATCGAGCTCGGTCGCCGTATCGTGCAGCGGCACGGGGACCGTCACGCGGCCCTCGTCGTCACGGGCGATACCGGGCACGTCCTCCAGATCATCGGCCGAGTCACTCGGCTCCACGAGCGGGCAAATCACGTAGGCCTGCTGACCCCTTTCATGCGCCTCACGGATGGCGCCATAGGCGAGGTCACGGCTCGACTCGGTAAGCACGCGTGTCGTCACGCCAGCGCCAGGGACGGGCCGATGGCGGATGATGCTCGTGTCCAGATCGCCGTAGACCGAAAGCGCCAGCGTACGCGGGATGGGCGTTGCCGTCATAACGAGCAGATCGGCACCGGGGCCCTTCGCGCGTAGGGCGTTGCGCTGGCCAACGCCAAAGCGGTGCTGCTCGTCGATGACAACAAGCGACAGATGCTTGAACGCAACGTTATCCGAAAGCACCGCATGGGTGCCAAAGAGCACGTCAAGCTCGCCCGATTCCAGCTGGGCATGGATGCGCTCGCGCTCTGCGGCCGGCGTGGCGCCCGTCAGAAGCGCCCAGGACATGCCGGCCTGCGAGAGCAGAGGGCCGGTCTTATCGGCATATTGGCGCGCCAGCACGCCCGTGGGCGCCATAACGCAGGCCTGCGTGCCGCTATCGGCAGCCACAGCCAGCGCGCAGGCGGCAACGGCGGTCTTACCGGTACCGACATCGCCCAGCAGCAGACGGTTCATCACGCGCCCGCCATCGCACATGTCATGCAGGATGTCTTGGAACGCGGCCTCCTGCTCGTCGCTCAGCGAAAACGGCAGGGCTTGCTTGAGCGCGGCCAGGTGCTCGCCCGCGGTGTGGGCATAGGGCACCACATCGACCAGGCCGCCGTCGTTGCGCAGACGCAACGCCAGCTGCAGGTAGAGACACTCCTCGTAGGCAAGCCGTGCGCGCGCGATATCGCGCTCGGCCATACTCGATGGAAAATGGATCGAACGCAACGCGCGGGCATTGCTCATGAGCTTCCGCTTTGCGCGCAACGGCGCGGGAATCGGATCGAACGGATTGCCGACGACCTCGAGCGCGCCGCTTACGATGCGGCGCATCCACGCCTGGCTCACGCCATCGCTCACGTAATGGACCGGCAGAATGGTGCCTGCGGCGCGCCCGTCCTCGAGCTTTTCAAAGTGGGGCGAGGCCATCTGCTTAAAACCGTAGGCAAACTCGACCTTGCCCATCACGGCCAGGCGGTCGCCCTGCTTAAGCTGCTGGGCAATCCAGGGCTGGCGGAAAAAGGCGACCTGCAGCACGCCCGTCTCGTCAACGAGTGAGACCTCAGTCACCTGCATGCGCGGACGCGGCTGCTTTTGGACGATACGGTCGACCGTGGCGATGATGGTGCACACGGTACCGATGGGCGCCATCTCGATAGACCAAGAACGGGTAAAGTCGAGGTATCGATGAGGGATATGGAGAAGGAGGTCCCCCACCGTCCGAATTCCCAGACGGCGAAGGGCCTCCTCACGTTTACCCGAAACATATTTGAGTCGCACGATATCCTCGTCGAGCGCATTGCTCTGGGCAAAGCGCTCCGAGACGCGCGGCACGGAGCACAGCTCGGACATGGGCAGTTGCCTACTCGATCGAGAAGATCACGGGATAGAGCGGCTGCTCGCCACGATGGGCGTCGATCTCCAAGTCGGGCTGAGCCTCCTCGATAGCGTCGACGATCTCCTGGAAGGCCTCATCGGACAGCTCCTCGCCGGCCAGAATCGTCAGCGCGTCACCCTCCTCTTCCTCCTGCATGCGGTTGATGCAGTCGAGCGTGACCTGCTTCACGTCGGAGCCGACCACGTCGATGGAGCCGGCGATGATACCCATGACGTCACCGGAGTGAATCGGAGAGCCGTCAGAGGCGCTGGAATCGCGCACGGCGCGGGTGACCTCGCCATCGCGGACCTCGCTGATGGCGTCGACCATAGCGGCGACGGCGTCCTCGAGCTCGGAATCGGGCAGGACCGCGAACAGCGCGGAGAAGGCCTGCGGAACGGTCTTGGTGGGAACGACGGCGACCTTCTTGTCCGTGCAGGCAGAAGCGGCAGCCTCGGCAGCCATGCGGATGTTGCCGTTGTTGGGCAGGATGATGACCGAGGTCGCGTTGACCTGGTCCACCGCGCCCAGCAGGTCGGCGGTCGAGGGATTCATGGTCTGGCCACCCGACACGATCACGTCGACGCCGAGGGACTTAAGGATGTCGGCCTCGCCAGAACCGGCGGCAACGGCGACAAAGCCCAGCGCCTTGGCGGGCTCGGCGGCCTTTTCCTGGTCCTCGTGAATCTTAGCGGTACGGTCGTGGGCCTCCATCTCCATGTTGTGGATAAAGACCTCATAGATCTGACCGAGCTGCAGCATGTGCTCGAGCACCAGGTTGGGGGTGTTGGAGTGCACGTGGATCTTGTAGTCGGGGTAGGCGCCCACGAGCAGCTCACAGTCGCCCATGGAGCCCAGGAACTTAAGGCACTCGTCCTCGTCAAACGGGGCGTCGGCCTTAAAGAGGAACTCGTTGCAGTAGCGGAACTCCGAGCCCTCCCAGTCATCGTTGGCCTCGATCTCAACGCGACCGAGGGCCGCATCGCGGGCAGAGCCGGCAGAATCAAACGTGGCGAAGAAATCCTCGACAACGGTGCTACGGCCGAGCGCAGCGGCAACAAAGTTCTCCAGGAAGATGGCAAAGCCGAAGGCGCCGGAGTCAACCACGCCATTCTCCTTCAGAACGGGCAGCAGGTCGGGCGTGCGAGCGACGGACTGATATGCCTCGACGACGATGGCGTCGAGCGCGTCCTCGGCCGAGAACTTCTTCTTCTCGCACTCGTCGGCCTTGGTCGAGACATCGCGCAGCACCGTGAGGATCGTGCCCTCGATGGGCTTGCGGACAGCCTGGAAGGCAACCTTGACGGCACGACGGAAGGCGAAGGCAATGTTGGCGGACGTAATGGGCTCGTCGGCAGAGACAAGGCCCTCGGCCACGCCGCGCAGAATCTGCGACGTGATAACGCCGGAGTTACCGCGGGCACCCATCAGGGAGCCGTGGGTGATGGCGCCGGCGATGGCTTCCATGTCGGCGTCGGCAGGAAGGGCGGAAAGCTCCTTGGTCACCGAGGCAAGCGTGAGCGACATGTTGGTACCGGTGTCGCCGTCGGGTACGGGGAAGACGTTGAGCTTGTTGATCTCCTCGGCCTTGTCGGAAACGGCAGCCGCAGCGATCGGAAAACAGGTGCGAATGGTCTTTGCAATCATGGGTATTTGAATCTCCGTTTTCGGATGCTAGTTCAGACGGCTCTTGAGCGCGTCGATATGGATGCCGATCTTAAGGCTGGCGGGATCGATCTGGGCGATCTCCTGCAGAGTGAAGGCAACGGAGCTCGAAAGATTGTGGCAGACGGACTTCATGTTGACGCCGTTCTCGAGCACGACGTGAAGATCGACCGTAAGGCCGTTCTCGTCGGCGGAGACAAGCACGCCCTTGCGGAGGCGCTGACCGGCAAGCAGGCGCACGCTCTCGGCGCCCTGGAGCTGCTCAGCCATACCGACAACGCCATAGCACGTCATCGCGGCATAACCGGCAATATCGGCAATAACGTCGTTCGAGACGCTCAGGCTGCCGTTAATGGTCTCAGACACAAGAATCTCCTTTTCTTGGTGCTCGCGGCACCATGTCGTGGGAGCAATCATTGCAATATTCTACAACGACCGCGGCATGTTGAGGTGGCGGGCCTCGGGATTACATCCTCGACACGAAATGTTGATATGGTAACGTTCGCGAACGGCGATCGCGGCATGAAAAAACCCGCCGCATAAGCGACGGGTTTTACAACCTGGCTCCCCGGGTAGGACTCGAACCTACAACAGCGCGGTTAACAGCCGCGTGCTCTACCATTGAGCTACCGAGGAATTTAAAGCCCAACAGAAAGGGCTGGAAAATTCTGGCTCCCCGGGTAGGACTCGAACCTACAACAGCGCGGTTAACAGCCGCGTGCTCTACCATTGAGCTACCGAGGAATAGGTGCGTGCTCTCAAGCAACGAAGTTTATTATACGGACGAATCAGCTCAGGGCAAGAACTTTTTTAAGAAATTTTCCGACCCAGTCATTGGGGACGCTCTTAAACGACTAGTCATTCAAGAACGTCCCCAACGAATACATGAAAGCGCCCCCAAGCGAATGTGCTTGAGGGCGCCTCTTGCTTGACTAGCTTTCGATATAGTCCTTGAGCTTGCTGCTGCGGCTCGGGTGGCGGAGCTTGGCCAGGGTCTTGGACTCGATCTGGCGGATGCGCTCGCGCGTGACGCCAAACTCGCGGCCGACTTCCTCGAGCGTACGGGGATGTCCGTCGACAAGGCCAAAGCGCAGCTCGATAACCTTGCGCTCACGATCGGCAAGCGAATCGAGCACCTGGGTGAGCTGCTCCTGCAGCATGGAGAAGCTGGCCGCATCGGGCGGAACGATGGCCTGGGAGTCCTCGATAAAGTCGCCCAGCTGGGAATCCTCTTCCTCGCCGATGGGGGTCTCGAGCGACACGGGCTCCTGCGAGATCTTCTGGATCTCGCGGACGCGGTCGGCACTCATGTCCATCTCGGCACCGATCTCCTCGGGGGTCGGGTCGCGACCCAGGTCCTGAAGAAGCTGGCGCTGCACGCGGACGAGTTTATTGATGGTCTCGACCATGTGCACGGGAATACGGATGGTACGGGCCTGGTCGGCGATAGCGCGCGTGATGGCCTGACGGATCCACCACGTGGCGTACGTGGAGAACTTAAAGC
Source organism: uncultured Collinsella sp. (assembly GCA_902489665.1). Lineage (GTDB taxonomy): Bacteria > Actinomycetota > Coriobacteriia > Coriobacteriales > Coriobacteriaceae > Collinsella. Next base: position 72,481 of record CABUAT010000002.1, read on the forward strand.
CCTTCTGGTAGTCGAACTTCTCGACGGCGCGAATCAGACCGAGGTTGCCCTCCTGGATCAGGTCCAGGAACAGCATGCCGCGACCAACATAACGCTTGGCGATGGAGACGACCAGACGAAGGTTTGCGCTGATGAGTGCCTGCTTGGCTTCGAGGCCCACGTTCTCAATACGCGTAAGACGACGCATCTCGGCACGCGTGAGTTCGAGCTCACCAGCATCGGCAGCCTCGAGCTTCTCGGTGGCCTCAAGACCGGCCTCGATCTTCATGGCTAGATCGACCTCTTCGGAGGCGGTCAGCAGGTCGACCTTGCCGATCTCCTTGAGGTACATACGGACCGGGTCGCCGGTCAGCATCACCGTGGAGGCATCGATACCGCGCACGCGCGAACGCGAACGGGACGTGCGCACGGTGCGCTTCTTCTTGCTCTTGGAAGAACCCATCTCGGCGTCGGCCTGGCGGGCCATCTTGAGCTCGTGATCGTCGAGCGAGCCGGAATCGTGCTCATCATCGTCATCGAAATCGTCGGTATCGGTATCGTTATCGTCATCGTCGACGTCCATGGGGGCGTCGTCGTTACCGCTCGCGGAGATAATCTGGATGCCGCTGTTGCGCAGCGCGGAATACACCGCGGTGAGCTGCTCGTCAGAAACATCGATATCCTTCAGGGCGACCTGAATCTCGTCCTCGGTTATCGAAGTCCTGTTTGAGCCGTTGCCCATGAGCTTTGCAACGTAGGATTCCAGCCCAGTACCCGTGCTCTCAGTCTTTTTTGGCACAGATTCTCCCTTCATAGTCCACAGGACTCAATACTTTAGCACACACATTGACGTCTATACCCAAAAAGAGGACTGGATATAGGCGAGAATACGCTGGTTGACCACAACATCTAGGCTTGTTCGGTGCCCGCGGCCTCCAGGCCGATCAAACGGAACGGGTCCGCCACGCCGCCGATCGACTTTTGCAGTTCGCGTTGACGTTGCGAATCCTGCGCGGCCTGCACGGTCAGCGCGCGACGGGCCTCATCATCGAGTGAACGGTCCTGGCGCAGCTTGGCCTGTGCGGCACGCATGCGACGCTTGATGGTGTAGAGCTCAAGCGTATCAAGCATAAACACGATGTTCGTCTCGGTGGGGTGCTTGCTCGTCGCGGAGATGCGCCCGGCACTCACAAGCGTTGCCGCATCGGGACACACTGAGCGCGCCGCATCCATGCAGGCTGCAGGATCGGTTCCCGGCGGCGTTGCCAGAACGGCCCATGCGATGGACTCGTGACGCGGGTCAACCCACTCGATGGAGCAGATGCGGTCGGCATACGTGCGGAACAAGTCGGGGTAGCTCGTGAGCATCGTCAACAGCTCGCGCTCCCCTGCCAAGGACTTGCGCTCTAGATCGGTAAGAACCATCGGCGCCGCCGCAGCCGGTGCGCCCGAACCATCAGCCACAGGCACAGCGCCCATACCATCAGGCACATCGATTGGCGGCAGATCGTCGACGACCTCCACGGGCGCGGCACCGTAGGCATCGAGCGGGACGTAGTCGTACGGTTCTTCCTCGACCGGCGTCGCTACTGCCGGCGTCGCGCCCGATGCCCAAGCGCCGCGACCGGCATCGCGAGAACCCGACGCCCGACCGCCCGCGCTACCGGACCGCTCAGCCTGTGCCCGCTGGCGCTCATAGTTCTGCTCACGACGTCGTTCAGCATCCTCGCGCTTGGCGACATCGCGAAACACACGGCCCGAGCTCGCGCGCACGGTCTCCAGGTCCAAACCAAGCAGGTCGGCAATCTGGATAAAGTACGTGTCGATCATATAGCTATCGCGCAGCGGATAGATAAGCGTCAGCGCATCCTCGAGCGCCTTGGCGCGACCGCCCGGCGTGGTGATATCGCTCGACTCCTGCAGCGAACGGTACACAAAGTCCATAAGCGGCTCGGCCGCGTCGATGCGCGCCTGCAGCTCCTGGCCGCCGTGCGCCGAAATAAACTCCATAGGGTCGTTGCCGTCGGGCAGCACCACGCAGCGCAGGTCCATAGAATCCTGCTCGATAAACTGAATCGCACGGCGAGCGGCCTTTTGACCGGCGGCATCGCCGTCGAACATATACACGATGCGCTTAGCAAAGCGGGTGAGCGTCTTGACGTGATGCTCCGTGAGGGCGGTGCCCAGCGTGGCGACAACATTTTTAATCCCCGCCTCCCAGCAGGCGATGCAATCGGTATAGCCCTCCACCACGATGGCGGTATCCTGCGCGACGATAAACTCCTTGGCCCAATTAAAACCGTAGAGGTTTCGCTTTTTATGGAACACGCTCGTCTCGGCGGTGTTGAGATACTTAGGCTGGCCGTCACCCATAATGCGACCGCCAAAGGCAATGTTGTGACCCTGCTCGTCAAAGATGGGGAACATCACGCGGTCGTAAAAGCGGTCGGCAAGCTGCCCGCGCCCGCGGCTCACGGCAACGTTGGCGTCGATCATCTCCTGCGGGGTAAAACCCGCCTGGGACAGGTGCGACACCAGCGCGTTACGGCCCGGTGCAAAGCCCAGGCAGTAGCGGCGGCAGACGTCGCCGCCCATGCCGCGGCTGGCAAAGTACTCGCGCGGACGGCCGTCCTTACCGCGCATGAGCATGGTGTGGTAGAACTGGGCGGTCTCGGCGCACAGATCGTAGATGCGGGCACGCTTGGTGCCGCGCTCGCGGCGATCTCCGGTGTCATGCAGCTCAATACCCGCGCGATCGGCCAAGTAACGGATTGACTCGGGAAAGCTCAGGTTCTCGCGCTTCATGATATACGTGAAAACGTCGCCACCCTCGCCGCAGCCAAAGCAATGCCACACCTGCGTGGCGGGGATAATGTGGAAGGACGGCGTCTTTTCGCCATGGAAGGGGCAGCATCCCCAAAACTCATGGCCGCGGGGCTTGAGCTCGACCGTTTCCTGCACGATGGCAACCAGGTCAGACGCAGCGCGTACCTGGTCTTTTTCCTCATCGCTAATCACGGATGCTCACCCCCTGCTTGCCCAAGTTGTGACGAATGTCCTCGATATTACCCTCGACGGTCGCGATCAACTCATCCAGCGAATCGAACACACGCGAGGGACGCAGCCAGCGCGTAAACGCCAGCGAAACGAAAGCGCCGTACAGGTCGCCCGTATAACCAATTAAGTTGGCCTCGAGATGCGCCGAAGCGGCATCGTCGGCATACGTCGGCGGCAGTCCGACGTTAACGGCAGCGGGCCACACGATGTCATTGACCAGCACCAGACCCTCATACACGCCATCGGCTGGCACCTGAATGCCGTCGGGAACCTGCAAGTTTGCCGTGGGAAAGCCCATGCCAGAACCCTCGTGACGGCCGCGAGTAACACCGCCGCGCACCATATACGGGCGGCCGAGCAACTCAGCAGCAAGCTCCACATGGCCCTGTCCCAGCTCATGACGAATGCGGGTGGCGCAAATGGCCTCACCGCCCTCGCAAAGCAGGTCGTGACCATACACGTCAACACCGTGCTCGGAACCCCAGGCGCGCATCTCGGCAACACCAGAAGCACCGCCACGACCCAGCCTAAAGTCACAGCCAACGCGAATCGATCGAATGTCGACCAGACGGGACACCAGCGAGAGAAAAGCAACATGGTCAAGCGCCGCAACCTCAGGCGTAAAGGGAACGGCCACCACCGCATCGACCCCGGTTTGAGCCAGGGCATGCAGACGGTCGGCCGTCGTCATCAATTTTTGAGCGGGCGAAGGGCTCACCACAACGTCCGGGTCGGGATCGAAGGTAACCACGACCGCCTTACAGCCATGGGTACGGGCATCACGGACAAGCGCTTCGATGAGTTCCTGGTGTCCACGGTGAACGCCGTCGAACACGCCGATAGCAATCGATGCGGCACCCAAGTGCTCACACTCATCAAACGTATCGGCAGTAACGATGCGAGCCTCGTCCGACTCGCCCGCGAAAAAGACACGCGCGAGCTCGCGAGCGGACAACATCATCGAACACCGCCGATTGCATGCGGAAACACGTGCTCCATAACAAAGCGGCCACTCTCAATGCGGGCGAGCGCCTTGAGTCCCCCATCGAGCACCAGCGCAAACGGCGCCTTCGAGGCATCGAAATCGACAAGCGCACGCTCAACGGGAATGCGTCGACCGCAGAGCAGATCGTCGGCAAGATTGCCCGGCAAGTCAACACGCGTGGCGCCCAGGGCCGCAATGGGATCCAGGGCAAAGCCAGCCGCGGACTCGGGAGAAAGCTCCTCGACCGCATGACAAGCGCCAATGGAAACAACACCGGAGGCCGTGCGGCGCAGCGCGGAAATATGCGCGGCGCTATCGCAAGCACGGCCCAGGTCGCGAGCGAGCGCACGGATATAGGTGCCCTTGCTCACTGAGAACGCCACGGTCCACACACACGTATCACCCTCGCCGCCCACGGCGATCAGGTCGGCGGCATAGACCTCGACGGGGCGCGGAGGTAGGTCCACCACATTGCCCTCGCGAGCAGACTTGTAGGCGCGAACGCCATTGACCGAGATAGCCGAAAACGCCGGCGGCACCTGCATCTGCGGACCCAGCATGGCGGCCAAGTGCTCACGGGCATAGGCAGGATCGCGGAGCTCGTTGGCAACAGCCACCGTGCGGACGGCCTCGCCCTCCGCGTCATCGGTATTGGTCTCGGCGCCAAACGAAATGTCGGCGACATAGCTTTTGGTATCGAGGGTAAGCATGCCCAGCAGACGGGTGGCCTGGCCCACGCCCACCACCATGACACCGGATGCCATGGGGTCAAGCGTACCGGCATGGCCAACGCGCCGCTCATGGAGGGCGCGTCGGCATTGCGAAACCACGTCATGGGACGTGCAGCCCACCGGCTTATCGACGGCGAGTAGCATATTCAATTGAGAAGGCGTTCGACGAGCCATGTACCATCCAATTAGTTAGAGCTCGACGGTCACCGAAGCGGGATCCTCCCCCACCAGCTCGGCCAGCATGGGAAGTGCCACGGCGAGCGTCTCGCGAATCGTTCCGTTGTTGGAAAAGCCGGCGGCGGCATGATGCCCGCCACCGCCAAAGTTGGCAGCAATCTCGGACACATCGAGGTCGCCCTTGGAGCGCAGGTTGCCACGCACCTTGGTATCGCCCTCAATGCCCTTTAAGAACATGCAGACCTCGACGCCCATCACCGAACGCACCACATCGACCAGGCCGTCGCACTCGTCCGAGGTGACGCCGCAGGCCTCAAGGTCGCTCTGGTAGGCATAGCTATACGCCACGCGCCCATGCGCGACCGTCTTAATGCGACCCATGACAATGGACTTGAGGTGCAAAAACTCAACGCGCATGCTCTGATAAACCTCGAGCGCAACGCGCGCCGGGTCGGCACCGTGGCCAACCAGACGCGAGGCCGCATGGAATGCGGCGGCATCGGCGTTTTGGTACTGGAAACGACCGGTATCGGTAACCAAGCCACACAGCAGACAGGTCGCAACGCCATCACGTGCGACAATGCCACAATTGTCCAAGAAGCGGTCGATGATCATAGCGCAGGCTGCAGCTTCGACGCGCCTCAGACTGAGCTCGGCAAACTCCTCGCGCGCCGGATGATGATCGAAGCACACCACATGCTTGGAGCGACGAAGCACCTCGGCAGAATTATTGAGGCGCTCGACGACCGGTACGTCCACCGAGATGAACAGGTCAGGATTGCCGGCGTACGCAGATGCCGGCACCAGGCGATCGGAGCCTTCCATAAAGCGGTAGATACGCGGAACCGGGTCATCGTCTGCCAGCAGCAGCGCAATGTCCTTGTTGGGGAAAAACTTCATGAGCGAAAGGCCCAGACCCAATACGGAGCCCAAGGCGTCGCCATCGGGAGAAGTATGTCCCGAAATCGCAATGGAGGACGCACCCTCGATGAGCTCGAGGATGCGTCGCTGAATATCTGCAGACTCGCACGAGGCGAGGTCGGCGGAATTAGTCATCTAAAGCTGCCTCCTGGGCGGCATCCGCTATCGGATAGCCGTCCTCGTCCTTTTCGATCGCAAGCGTGGCGGGAACGTTTTCCAGCGCACGCGTGATGCGCTCGGCCTCATCGGTCGAGCGATCGATGCGAAAATCGAGCTCGGGCGTAACACGCCAATCGAGCGAGCGGGCCAACAGGCTACGGATGCGGCCCTTGGCGCTGGCGAGCGCCTCCATGACCTCGTCGTAGCGGCTCGCGTCGCACGACACGTACACGCGCGCGAACGAACGGTCCACCGCAACCTCGACCGCGGTCAAGGTGACCAGGTCGAGACGCGGATCGGAAACCTCAAAGAGCAGGATATAACCGAGCTTCTCGCGAAGCTGCTCGCCCAGACGGCGGGTTGCCTGCGTTTGCTTCATAGCGCTACCCCCTACTCGGTACGGGCAACCTGGTCGATGCGGTAGCCCTCAATGGTGTCGCCAGGCTTGATGTCCTGGAAGTTCTCCAGGCCAATACCGCCCTCGGAGCCGCTCTTGAGGCTCTTGGCCTCGTCCTTGTAGTGGCGCATCGAGGCGATTTTACCGTTGAAGACCACGATGCCGTCGCGCACCAGGCGCACAGAATCGGTCGCGGCAATCTCGCCCTCTTCGACGCGGACACCGGCGGCGATACCGACCTTGGGCACCTTGAAGGTGTCCAGAACGGTCGCAGTACCCGTGGAGACCTCGACCTCGGTGGGCTTGAGCATGCCGATGCGGGCAGCATCGAGGTCCTCGAGGCACTTGTAGATGACGTCGTAGCAACGGATCTCGACGCCCTCGCGCTCGGCGGCGGAGCGGGCCTTGCCGTCGGGACGGACGCCAAAGCCGATGATGATGGCGTTGGAGGCGTCGGCCAGGACCACGTCGGTCTCGTTGATGGCACCAACGGCGGAGTGGATCGTGTTGATGCGCACCTCGGACTGATCCATCTTGTCGAGGGAGTCCTGAAGGGCCTCGATGGAACCCTGGACGTCGGCCTTGATGATCAGGTTGAGCTCCTTGACCTCGGCGTCGGCGATAGTCTCGAAGAGGTTCTCGAGCGTCACGTGCTTGACGCGGCTCTGCTCCTCGATACGGGCCTTGAGCGAACGCTCGTCGGCCAGCGCACGTGCCTCGCGCTCGTCCTCGAACACGCGGAACTCATCGCCGGCGTTGGGGACGGACTGCAGGCCCAAGATCTCGACGGCGTCGGAAGGACCGGCCTCGGTGACGGCGTTGCCCTTGGGGTCGAGCATGGCGCGGACGCGGCCGTAGGTGAGGCCGGCGACCAGCGTGTCGCCCACGTGCAGGGTACCGCGGGTCACGAGCACGGTGGCAACCGAGCCGCGGCCCTTGTCGAGCTTAGCCTCGAGGACGTTGCCCGAAGCAAAGGTATCAGGGTTGGCCTTGAGCTCGAGCACGTCGGCCTGGAGCAGCACGGTCTCGAGCAGGTCATCGATACCGATCTTCTGCTTGGCCGAGATGTTGACGAACATGTTCTGTCCGCCCCACTCCTCGGGGATGATGCCGTACTCGGTGAGCTCCTGGCGCACGCGGTCGGGGTTGGCACCCGGCTTATCGATCTTGTTGACGGCGACGACGATGGGAACGCCGGCAGCCTTGGCGTGGTTGATCGACTCGATGGTCTGGGGCATGACGCCGTCGTCGGCAGCCACGATCAGGATGACGATGTCGGTCACCTTGGCGCCGCGGGCACGCATGGCCGTAAAGGTGGCGTGACCGGGGGTATCGATGAAGGTGATCTTACGGTCGTTGATCATGACCTGCGAAGCGCCGATGGCCTGGGTAATGCCGCCCGCCTCGCCGGCAGCGACGCCGGTGTGACGGATGGCGTCGAGCAGGCTCGTCTTGCCGTGGTCGACGTGACCCATGACGGTGACGACCGGGGCACGCGGTTTAAGATCGGCGGGGTCGTCGTAGAACGAGAAGGTGTTCTCCTCCTCGGGGGTGATGATCTTGATCTGGCGACCCAGGTCGTCGGCAACGAGCTCGACGAGGTCATCGGACATGGACTGCGTCATGGTAAGCGGCGTGCCCAGCAGGAACAGGCGCTTGATGATGTCGTTGGCCGGAACGGTGAGCGCCTCGGCGAGCTCCTGGACGGTAACGCCCTGGGAGACCTTGATGGCGTCGAGGTCCTCGGGGTTCACGCCCTGGGCCAGCGCCTCCTCAATCTTGCGCTCTTCCTGAGCCTTTGCGGCCTCGCGCTCGCGCTTCTCCTTGCGCTTTTTGCGGCGACCAGTGGACTCGCGAGAGGCCTCCTCGACGGCGGCACGAGCCTCCTCGAGCACCTTCTCGCGGCTGTACTCCTCGGCCTCGCGAGCCATGCGGCTGTAGTGGTCCTCTTCGTTGTTGTGACCGCCCTTGCGCTTCTTGCCCTTGCCCTGCTTATCGGGGTTGGGGAAGTCCATGCCGGCAGCGACGTTGTTGCTGGCGTTGGTGCGATGGCTGTGGGGACGGCTCTCGGATGCGTTGCGCTCGGAGTTGCTGTCGGAGGCGTTGCGATCGTTACGACGGCCGCCGCGACGGTCGTTGTTGCCGCCACGACGGTTGCCGCGCTCGGCAGCGCGCTCAGCCTTGGCCTTCTCCTCAGCGTCCTTCTTCTCCTTGAGCACGGTCTCCTGTGCGGCGATCTGGTCGAGCAGAGAGCGGAAACGCGAACCGGAGTCGGAAGCGGGAACGGCGCGGCGCTGGGCCTCGCGGGCAGCCTCCTCCTTCTCGCGGGCAAGGCGCTCCTGCTCGGCCTTCTTCTTAGCCTCGGCCTCGGCGCGGGCGGCCTCCTCGGCAGCCTGGGCAGCGGCGAACTGGCGGCGCTCCTCCTCGCGTGCCTTCTCGGCGGCGATGCGCTCGCGCTCTGCCTCGGCAGCGCGTGCTGCCTCCTCGGCGGCAGCGGCCTGCTCCTCGGCCAGCTTGGCGGCCTCGACTTCCTGGGCGCGGGCCTCAATCACCGAGGCGAGCTGCTTGCGGACCATGGCGACGTATGCGTCCTCCAGAGCGGAGGAAGCGGACTTAGCGGGAATCTTCATTTCGGCGAGATGACCCATCAGTTCCTTGGAGGTCATGCCGAACTCTTTGGCCAGGGTGGACACACGGACTTTTGCCATATGACTTCACCTACCCTTTCTGGCACCTTGGGTGCCTAGAGACTGAACGAGCGTGGGAGACGCGCCGGGACCCACCCGGCGCGACCGCGCGCTAGATCAGGTCCTCCGCATCATCGAAGGCGTCGGTGTCGTGGACACCGCAGAAACGGGAGCCGGGACGAGCCTGGTTGCGGCACTGGACGCCGTCCTCGGACACATACTCGCAGCGGCGGACGTCCTCGTCCTCCTCGTCACCGATCAGGTCGGCGGCGGGCTCCTCGTGAACGGGAACATTCTTGAGGATGTCGGCGGCAAGCGTCTCGGACTTGATGTCGATGTGCCAGCCGGTCAGGCGCGCGGCGAGGCGGGCGTTCTGGCCCTCCTTGCCGATGGCGAGGGACAACTGGTCGTCGGGCACGATGACGCCGGCGTAGGCCTTCTCCTCGTCGATGAGGACGCGGGTGACCTTAGCGGGCGACAGGGCGTTGGCGACGTAGACGGCAGGATCGGCATCCCACAGGATGACGTCGACGCGCTCGCCACGGAGCTCGCCCACGACAGCGCGAACACGGCTGCCCTTGGGGCCGACGCAGGCGCCCACGGGATCCAGACGGTCGTCGAGCGAGTGGACGGCGACCTTGGAGCGCTGGCCGGGCTCGCGGGCGATCGACTTGATCTGGACGGTGCCCTCATAGATCTCGGGCACCTCCTGCTCAAACAGACGACGCATGAGCTCGGGGTGGGTACGGGAGATGACAATCGGCGGACGGCTGTGCTCGCCACGAACCGGCTGCAGGTTGGAGTTGGGGTCGCGAACGTCGATGATCACGGCCTTGATGTGCTGGTTGTGTAGGTAGCGCTCGCCCATCGGACGCTCGTTGCGCTCGTTCTCGTAACGGCGCTGATCGAAGTGCGGCAGCTCGGCCTCGACGCCCTCGCGGATCTTGACGATCGTGAAGTCGGGCGTGGACTGCAGCACGGTACCGCTGATGAGGTCACCGATGCGGCCGGAGAACTCCTCGTAGATCTGCTCGCGGGCGGAGTTGCGCACGATGGCGTTGATCTCGGCCTTGGCGTGCTGGGCAGCGATGCGGCTCGTGTTCTTGGGGGTGACGTCGATCTCCTCGAACTCGGTGAAGTTGCCCTCCTCGTCCATGGAATCGTCGATCGGCTCCAGGCGGTAGACGTAGATCTTGCCGGTGGTGCGGTCGATGGTCACCTTGGCGCCCCACTCAAGATGCAGGATCTCGGCATAGCTCTTGGCGAGCGACTGCTCCAAGCGGTCGATCAGGTAGAGCTGGTCGATGTGCTTCTCCTGGCAAAGCTCCATCAGGGCGGACATCATGTCGGATGCTGCCATCTTACTTTCCTTCCTTCGCGGGCTTGAAGTCGTAGGTGGGCTTCAACTTGCACTTTTTAACATCAGAGAAATCGAGGGTGACGGACTCGCCGTCCTCGAGCTCGAGGGTCACGTTCGTCTCGGTGGCGGAGGCAATCTTGCCGGCGTACTTGCGACGGCCCTCGGTGGCGGTGGAGGTGAGCTCGCAGTTCTCGCCCACAAAGCGGGCAAAGTCGCACGGGCGGCGCAGCGGGCGCGCCATACCCGGGCTCGACACCTCGAGCGTATAGCTCGAAGAGATGGGGTCGAGCTCCTCAATCACATCGCCGACCCACTTGGTGTTGGCCGTGACGTCGTTGAGCGAAAGACTCTGACCCTCGGCACCCTCGATACGCACGCGCACGCAGGGGGCCTTGGTGGCACCCACGAGCTCGACGTCGACGATATCGACATCGTGCTGGGGAGCGACGGCCTCGAGCGCGTCGATGATCGCCTGCTCGGTCTTGGTCTTGACCATTGCGGCACCTCCATCCATACAAAAAAGAAGCGGGGCCGAAACCCCACTTCTTTCAATTACAACTTCATTTGCAAGCAAACTATACCAATAGCTGCGGAAACGTGCAAGCACAACGCAAACCTGCAGATGAGTGCAAGCACAGGTTCTCCACAAGAAACGGATAATTGGGCGAGAACCCCCATATGGCGCTCCCCCAAAAGGGCCAAAACAGGCCAAACGTCCCAACCCGCCAAGCGAATCGGGCCCTATGGGCATTCCGCTCTTGGGTGCACATCGGCCAAACTACAGCTAGGGACATTCTGCAGCAAAAGGCCGGCCGCGCGCATTGGCCGCACAACCTTCCAAAACCCTACGGCAAGGAGGCACCCATGAAACGTCTCGGCACCCTCTGCACGACCGCGCTCGCCATCGCAGTCTGCTCGTTCGCCCTGATGGGAAGCAGCAATATCGATGGCAAAACCGGGCCATCTGAGCCGACTCCCGGAAGCACCGAAGCTGCCGAGGAAACGACGCCACAGGGTAGCTTCGATAAAATCAACGAAGACGAAATCGATCCCCAGAGCTTGGGTCCCGATTCCCAAGAACAGTTCCCCATCGACCTTGAGGCAGACGAGAGCGTCCATGTTACCTGCGTGGGAAAGGACACCGACGGCTACGGGGACGCCGCACTCGTCTTTACGGTGACTAACAACACCGGTGTCGACATGATGTTTGGCGATGTGGACTCCTATGCCTACGTCAACGGCGTGGTCCGCGATGTGCGCATGCGCCAGCAGGTCGCAGCGGGCGAGGAAACGCGCGCCATGCTCATCTTTGTGGGCACCTTCGACGATCCGGACTTTGATGTGAACAACGACCTCAACGACATCTACCTCAACATTTGGATGTTCGAAGAGGCAACGGGCAACGTTGACTTTAGGGACCTGGTACACATCCCATAGAAAACGGTGCGACGCACTGGCTAAGCAGGGCATAAAACACAAGACGAGGGACGACCCAACCGGACCGTCCCTCGTCTTTTATGCGTCAGTTAAGTGCGCAGCGCTTACTTGACCACCAGGTTGACCAGCTTGCCGGGCACGCAGATGGCCTTGACGACCGTCTTGCCCTCGAGCCACTTGGCGACGGCGGCCTCGGCGGCAGCCTGCATATCCTCATTGGAGGCATCGCGGGCCACGTCGACGCGGCCGCGGACCTTGCCGAGCACCTGGACCACGATCTGCACCGTGTCCTCGATGGACTCGGCCAGGTCGAACTCGGGCCAGGCAGCGGTATAGGCGTTGCCCTCGCAGCCGAGCGCCTCGTGCCACAGCTCGTCGGCCCAGAACGGGCAGATGGGCGCCAGCACGCTCACGATATCCTTGGCCACGCCGTAGCACAGCGCCTTGTCGCGGGCGGTACCCTCAGTGGCATTGAGGTAGGCGCTCGCCGCGTTGACGAGCTCCATGACGGCCGAGATGGCGGTGTTGAACTGGCCGCGATCGAAGTCCTCGGTGCACTTGGCGATGGTGCGGTGACGCTCGCGATAGAGCTTCATCGCGACCTCGTCGAGCGCGGACTTGTCGAAGGCCACGTTGGCGTCACCGGACTGGACGAGCTGCCAAACGATACGCCAGGCGCGCTTGATGAAGCGGTTGGCGCCCTCAACGGCCTTGGGATCCCAGTCGAAGTCCTTCTCGGGCGGGGCGATAAACAGGATCGCCAAACGCATGGTGTCGGCGCCGTAGGGCTCGATGACCGAGCTCGGAGGCACGACATTGCCCTTGGACTTGGACATGGTGTCGCCGTTCTCGTCCTTGACCATGCCCTGGCACAACAGGTTGGTGAAGGGCTCGTCCACGCTCAGCAGGCCCAGGTCACGCAGGGCCTTGGTAAAGAAGCGGCTGTAGAGCAGGTGCAGAATGGCGTGCTCGATGCCGCCGATGTAGTTATCGACAGGCATCCAACGGTCGGCGGCCTCTCGGGAGAAGGGCAGCTCGGTGTTGTGAGGATCGGTATAGCGCAGGTAATACCAGCTGGAGCAGGTAAACGTATCCATGGTATCGGTCTCGCGCTTGGCCGGGCGGCCGCAGACCGGGCAGGTAGTCTCATAGAACTCTTTGCACTCGGCGAGGGTCTCGCCTGCGCCCAGGTCCAGGTTCTCGGGCAGCGTCACCGGCAGCTGATCCTCGGGCACGGGCACGATGCCGCAGTGCTCGCAGTGGATAGCCGGGATGGGGTTGCCCCAATAGCGCTGACGGCTGATGAGCCAGTCGCGCAGACGGAACTCGACCTTGCGACGACCGCAGCCCATGGCCTCGAGGTCGGCCACGATCGCAGCCTCGCCCTCGGAGTGCTTGCCGCCGCGCATTCCGGTGTACTTGCCAGACTGGACGAGCGTGCCCTCGGCAGCGTGGGCGCAATCCCAGTCGACGGTCTCGGCATGGAAGGTATCGATGGTCTCGCCGCTGGCCTCGACGGCAGCGCGATCGTCATCGTCCAGGATGATCGGCACGATCGGCAGGTCGTACTTACGGGCAAACTCAAAGTCGCGCTGGTCGCCACAGGGAACGGCCATGACGGCACCGGTACCGTAGTCGGCAACGACATAATCGGCAACCCACACGGGGACCTTCTCGCCGTTCACGGGGTTCACCACGTAGCGGCCGGTAAAAGCGCCGTGCTTCTCGAGGGTGCCCTGGGCACGCTCGACGGCAGAGATATGCTTGGAGTCCTCGACGATCTTGGTGACGGCCTCCTCGTACTCCGTGCCCTCGACGAGCTCGTGCAGGCCGGCGTACTCGGGAGCCAGGACAAAGAAGGAGACGCCAAAAAGGGTATCGGCGCGCGTGGTGAAGACGGTGATCTTACCCTCGTCGCCCTCGATGGGCTCGCCATCCTGGTCGCACAGGGTAAAGTCGACCTCGGCGCCCTCGGAGCGACCGATCCAGTTGGCCTGCATCTGCTTGACGCGCTCGGGCCAGCCGGGGAGCTTCTCCAGGTCGTCGAGCAGCTCCTGAGAGTACTCGGTAATCTTGTAGTACCACTGCTCAAGGTCGCGCTTCTCGGGCTCGGTGCCACAGCGCCAGCACTTGCCCTCGGTAACCTGCTCGTTGGCCAGAACGGTCTTGCAGGTGGGGCACCAGTTGACCGGGTTCTTCTTACGGTAGACCAGGCCCTTTTCCCACATCTTCTCAAAGATCCACTGGCCCCAGCGATAGTAGTCGGGGCTGCAGGTCTTGACCATGCGATCCAGATCGTAGGAGAAGCCCATGCGCTTCATCGTGGCGAGCGCCTGGTCCATGTTCTTATACGTCCAGGCGGCAGCCTGCGTGTTGTGCTTGATGGCGGCGTTCTCGGCGGGCAGGCCAAAGGCGTCAAAGCCGATGGGGTGCAGCACGTCGTAGCCGCGCATGCGGGCCTGACGGGCCATGGCATCGCCGATGGTATAGTTGCGCGCGTGGCCCATGTGCAGGTCGCCCGACGGATACGGGAACATCTCGAGCACATACTTCTTGGGCTTGCTCTCGTCGGTGTCGACGGCAAAGAGGTTGGAGTCCTCCCAGGCCTTCATCCACCGGGACTCAATGGCCTGCGCGTCGTAGGCAGGAATCTCGTCCTTATGATCTGTGCAATCGCACATATCAGCTCCTTTAATCTTAGCTGGGGTCGGTCGGCTTAGCTTTGTTCGCTACTGCGGACAGTCCTGCGCAAGACGAAGAGCACATTAAGTGCTCTTCTTTGCGTGCGGAACTTGTAGCGAACAAAGCTAAGCCGACCGACCCTAAGGTTAACTTGACTGATGATAGCAAATACGACAAGCGAGATGCCTGCGACTTGCGGGCATCTCGCTTTATCTAGATAACGTGGCTGAAAATCAACCTTTGATATGCAGCTCTTACCTTATCTATAGGAAACGCTCTGCTGAGAATCCTTCACGACTACGTCGTGGGCGCCGCCTTCGACGATGGAGGTGGAGCTGACCAGCGTTAGGCGTGCCTTTTCCTGGAGCTCGGGGATCGAGAGGGCACCGCAGTTGCACATCGTGGACTTGACCTTGTAGAGCGTGCCGCCTACGCCGTCCTTGAGGGAACCGGCATAGGGAACGTAGGAGTCAACGCCCTCGACGAAGCTGAGCTTCGCGGCGCCGCCCAGGTCGTAGCGCTGCCAGTTGCGGGCACGCGCAGAACCCTCGCCCCAGTACTCCTTCATGTACTGGCCATTGACATTGACGCGCTCGGTCGGGCTCTCGTCGAAGCGGGCGAAGTAGCGACCCAGCATCATAAAGTCGGCACCCATGGCAAGGGCGAGCGTCATGTGGTAGTCGTAGACGATACCGCCGTCGGAGCACACGGGCACGTAGACGCCGGTCTCCTCGTAGTACTCGTCGCGAGCGCGGCAGACGTCGATCAGCGCGGTAGCCTGGCCACGGCCGATGCCCTTGGTCTCGCGGGTGATGCAGATGGAACCGCCGCCGATACCGACCTTGATGAAGTCGGCACCGCAGTCGGCCAGGAAGCGGAAGCCCTCGGCGTCGACAACGTTACCGGCACCGACCTTGACGTCCTCGCCGTAGTTGGCGCGGATCCACTCGATGGTGCGCTTCTGCCACTCGCTGAAGCCCTCGGAAGAGTCGATGCACAGGACATCGGCGCCGGCCTCGATGAGCAGCGGCACGCGCTCGGCATAGTCGCGGGTGTTGATACCGGCGCCGACCATGTAGCGCTTGTCGTTATCGAGCAGCTCGTTGGGGTTGGTCTTGTGGCTGTCGTAGTCCTTGCGGAAAACGATGCCCATCAGGTGATCGTAGTCGTCGACGATGGGCAGGGCGTTGAGCTTATTGTCCCAGATGACGTCGTTAGCGACCTTGAGGCTGATGTTCTTGTCGCCCACGATGAGCTGCTCACGCGGGGTCATGAACTCGGAGACCTTCGTCTGGTGGTCATCGCGACTGGGACGATAGTCACGGCTGGTGACGATGCCCAGGAGCTTACCCTTGGGAGTGCCGTCGTCGGTGACCGGCATGGTGGAGTGGCCGGTCTTCTCCTTGAGCTCGATGACCTGCTCCATGGTCATGTCGGGGGTCAGCGTGGAATCGGACTGAACGAAACCGGCCTTGTGATCCTTGACGGCCTTGACCATGGCGGCCTCGGACTCGGCGCTCTGGGAACCGTAAATGAAGGACAGGCCGCCCTCGGTAGCGAGCGCGACGCCCATGTCGACGCCCGAGACGGACTGCATGATGGCGGAAACCATGGGGATGTTCAGGGTGATTGCCGGCTTCTCACCGCGCTTATAGCGGGTTAGCGGCGTCTTAAGAGAGACGTTGTTGGGGATGCACTGCGAGGACGAGTAACCAGGGACCAGCAGATACTCCGAAAACGTGTGGGACTCACCGGGAAAGAACGTAGCCATGTTTCTCCTTTTTCCATGCGACCGGTCGGCTGCAGGCCTCGTAGGACCCAGCCCAACCTTGGGCGCCCAATACTGGGGAAGTATCTTAACGCACTTTGACTGCTACAATGCATGATTTAAGAAGAGCACACGAGGGTTTGACGCAGGATTTGCGTTTGCCCAGCAAACACTTTAGCGGGGAGACGTGAAGCGCATGGAGTACAGGACAACGGCAAAGCTGGTCATTCAAGCGTGCGACAAAGATCTGCCGGGCGTCTTCGGCCACGGCTGCGTCTTGCTGCTGCAGGGCATCGCCCGCGAGCATTCGCTCAACCGCGCCGCCAAGAGCATGGGCATGGCCTATTCCAAAGCGTGGCGTATTGTGAACGAGGCGGAAGGCCAGCTGGGCTGCAAGCTCATCGAGCGCGACGGCGCCCGCGGATCCACCCTCACCCCCGCCGGCGAGCGAGCCATAGCGGTCTACGAAGAGCTGCAGGCCGACATTAACAACGTCATCGCCACCAAAGCCAACGCCCTCATCGCCAGCATCATAGAGTAGCCCATTTGGGACGGGGCTTTTTTAGCTGGTCGGTCACCATAGATGATTATTCTGGGACGGGGATTAAAAAATCATTGATTTTTTAATCCCCGTCCCAGAATAATCATCGAAGGGCGTTGTCTAGGGTGGCCGCTACAACCAGGGGGTTGTCGGTGCCGGCGAAGAGGCGGATGGTGCTCCCCTGCTTGCCGCGTGGAGCCGAAAGGCGCGTCGTTGCGCCGCCGGCGGGCGATGTGCGAAACTCCCCGGGCAAAGCATCGAACAGCTCGCGCGCACTACGCTCGATAAGGTCAAATTCAACTGCCGGACCAAAGCCGTGCTCGAGGATTCCCGTTGCAACCGCATGATCGGGATGCGAGCTCAGCCCGGGATAGCGCACGTTGCACACCATCTCGTTGGCGGCCAGATACTCGGCCAGCGCACGGGCGCGGTCGAAATGCGCCTGCATGCGGACATCGAGCGAGTCCAGCCCGCGCTCCAGCACACCGGCCTCGTCAGCAGGCATATCAAGCTTGGCCAAGCCACAGCCCTCGAGCAGGGCATGCGCGCACTCAGCCGCGGCATCCACGCGATGGCGCTTGAGCTGCGAGCGCGCGGCCGATACGGCAACCAACTTGCGCGGAGCATCACCGGCGCATACACGATCGAGCGCCTCAAGCGACAGCGCAGCACCCAGCCGCAGCGGATCGCAGCCAAAAGCCGACGCCACGGTGTTGTCCACAACAAGCAGCGCGCGGGCCTCACGAGCCGCGCGGCCAAGAGCGCGAAGGACGGGCACACGCAGGCCAAAGCCACCGATGGAGTTCACAAACCACCACAGGTGCGGCACCTCGGCATCAAACGAAGCGTCAAAGTCCTCGGACGCGGCGGCAAACGCCGCAACCGACGGCTCTCCAACGAGCACAACGTCGCAAGCATCAAAGCCGCGCTCAAACGCATCGGCAAAGTCGTCCGCAAAGGCCACCAGGCGGTCACCGGGACGCACAATCCCCAGCAGCGACAGCCCTGCCGGCACATGCGGGGCCGCAAGCAACTGCGCCTCACGCGCGCCGGTCCTCAAAGCCCAAGCCTCTTCTAGCTGCTGTACGCCCACACGGCACCGCCCCTTCATAAGCAAAATCCCACGATGCGGGTGTTCCCCGCATCGTGGACAACGGCTGCAGTATAGCGCCGATATGCGACGAATCGCCTAGATGATGAGCGTGTGATAGTTCACGCTCGCACCCGGAGCGTCAACGGTCACGCCATAGGCCTCGGGATAGATGCGCGTCGAGAACACGAGCGCACCATCGTTCACAAACACCTCGACCGAGGAAACATCGCCAACAATGCGCACGTTACTAACCTCGTCGACGGGCTCCCAACGCACGGTACGACCGCAGCCGGCAGAAGCGCGACTCTCATCGGTAAATCGCATCTCAAAGCGCGAGGGCAGTTCGCCCTCGACGGGAACAAACGCCAGCTTCAGCTCGCCATCAACGGTCACGGTAAACGCGCTGTCGACACCGTCGACAACAACGTCAAAGCAGGTATCACCGGCAACCTCCAACGAGCCCTCCCCCACACGCACCGAGGCATAATGGCGCTCGATCTCGCGCGCCGGCTGCTGCAGTACCACGCCGCCAGCACCGGCTGTAAGCTCACGCGGCACCGTCATGCAGTGCTGCCAGCCACACGCCACGGTGGGGTCGTTGCCATAGGTCGGCTCATCGGGCATGCCCATCCAGCCAATCAGAATGTGACGACCGTCCTCGGCCGTGAACTCCTGCGGAGCATAGAAGTCAAAACCGGCGTCCCACAGGCGGAACTCGCCCAGCTCATAGGCACCGTCACCACCCGTAATGTCGCCCGTTACAGGCATGTAGCCAGCAGCGTATACGTTGCCGCGGTCCCAACGGCCGCCCTCGAGGCCCTGGGGCGAGAAGGACAGCCACTTCGCCGGTACACCGCCATCCGCCTCAAGCTCAAGGTATCCCGGGCACTCCCACATAAAGCCAAAACGCTCGGGCGTAGACACACGACTCTCGAGCTCCCAACTCAGCATATCCGCCGAGCCATACACCAGGATCTCGCCCACATCGCGCCCGGCGCCCTCGCCGTGCATGACGCAAAATCGACTATCGACATGCGGACCATCCACGCGGCGACGCGCGCCCAGCACCATGTGATAACGCCCGTCCGCGTCACGCCACACCTTGGGATCGCGCACATGGCAGGTCAAATCCTCGGGATAATCCTCGGAAGCCAGCACCACGCGCTTGGCGCCAAACGCCTGACCGTCGGTACTCTCCACATAGACGGTATCAGCGCGACGGCCGGTATTGACGTAGTCGTACGTCCCGTCCGCATCGGGAAGCTTCACGTTGCCTGTGTACAGCACGCGAATACGGCCGTCCTCGGCAAGCGCGGAGCCCGAATACACACCGTGGCAATCGAACGGCTCGTCGGGCAGCAGCGGGGCGCCAACGTAGTCCCACGTCATAAGGTCGCGACTCGTCACATGACCCCAAGCCTTAACGCCACCCTCGACATCAAACGGCGCATACTGAAAATAGGCATGGAACACGCCACCCGCCTGGCAAAGACCGTTGGGGTCGTTGAGCCAGCCCGCCGGCGGCATAATATGGAAGCGCTGGCCATATGCGCCATGACCGCACTCAGAGGCGGCGGCGTCAACAGCGGCAACCAGCTTTGCAAGGTCGCGGCCAAGTGCATTAGACATATCAAAGTCCTAACGGATCGAAAGTTACAAGGCGCCAGAGATCGGCGCCAAATGCGGGAAACACCCGCGAGCATACAGCCCGCGGGCACCCCTCAATCAAAAGCTCTTAGGCCTGCTCGGAAGCCTTGGGCTCATCCTTGTACAGGACAAACGAGATGGCAAAGGAAACCAGCGCGGCGATCGCAAACATGATCGCGTACTGCACGGGCTGGGCCAGGCACAGCAAAATACCGAAGATACCGGTAACGCCCGTGCCGGAGGCAGCCAGCGAAGTGAGCGCGCAGACCAAGGCACCGCAACCGCCGCCGATGCAGCCGGCGATGAAGGGCTTAAAGAAGCGCAGGTTCACACCAAAGATGGCAGGCTCGGTAATGCCCATGAAGGCGGACAGAGCCGAAGGAAGCGCCAGACCCTTGATCTTGGCATCGCGGGTCTTAAAGGCAACGGCGAGTGCGGCGCCACCCTGAGCGATGTTGGCAGCGCTGGCGATGGGCAGCCAATAGGTCACGCCGTACTGGGCGAGCTGGCCCAGGTCGATGGCTGTGTACATCTGGTGGATACCGGTAACGACCGTGGGGGCATAGAACAGGCCGACGATAAAGGAACCGATGCCGAAGGGCAGGGTTAGCAGGGCCTGGATCAGACCGAGGATGGCGTTCTCGGCCCAGACGAAGATGGGGCCGACGGCAACGAGCGTCACGAGCACGGTCACGAACACCGAGACGAGCGGAGTCACAAAGAGATCGAACATCTCAGGAACGATCTTGTGCAGGCGCTTCTCGAGGAAGGCGAGAATGGCGCAGGCGATGACGATGGGGATCACATGGCCCTGATAGCCGACCCACTCAAGGCTGTACACGCCGGGGATGACGTTGACCATGGTCTGCACGCCCTCGGAGGCAACCGTATAGGCGCTCTGCAGCGAGGAGTTGATGAATGCACCACCGACGACGGCGCCCAGATACGGGTTGGCGCCAAAGGCCTTAGCGGCGGAGTAACCGATCAGGATCTGTAGAATGCCAAAGGACGTGCCCGAGACTAGGTCGGCGATCTTATAAATAAAGTTATTGGTGTCGAGCGCGATAAAGCCGTTGGAGGCCATAAAGTTGAGGGCGCTCATAATGCCCAGCAGCAGGCCCGAAGCCACGATGGCGGGGATGATGGGGACAAAGACGTCGCCGAGCACCTTAATGGCACGCATAAAGATGTTCTGCTGCTGCGCCGCTGCCTCCTTGACCTCGGCCTTGGTGGCAGCCTCGACGCCGCTGAGCGCAATGAACTCGTCGTAGACCTTGTTGACGGTGCCAGTGCCAAAAATAATCTGGAGCTGGCCCTGGGCCTCAAAGACGCCCTTGGCGCCGTCGATATTCTCGAGGGCCTCCTTGTCGACCTTGGCGTTATCGGCAATCACAAGGCGCAGACGCGTGGCGCAGTGTGCGGCAGAGACGACGTTGTCGGCGCCACCGATGTTGTCGAGCACCTCTTGGGCTGATTTGCGGTAGTCCATGACTTCCCTTTCCTCCAACGGGCGCATTTGCACCCGGCCATCTTTGACACTTACACTGTAATCGTTTTCATAGTAGGGTGAACGGTAGAAAAAGGCCGGCGAAAGGTAGTTTTAAGGCAAAAACAGGCGACTCAGAGGCAGACAGACGTGCCCAAAACCTAGACATTCATAAGCTGATGGCCGAGTTTGAGCGTCTTGAGACCGCTCTCCCCCTCAACGCCATCGAGCGTGTTGAGCAACATATTGGTCGCCTCGACGCCACTGGTCAGATACCCATAGTGCACGGTGGGAATGCCGCCCGTCAGCGCGCGCAAAAACGCGTTGTCGCCAAAACCGCTTACGCGGTGTATGCCCTCACCCATGCCGCGAACCTCATCGATAGCACGCAGAGCGCCCGCCGCCATGGTGTCGGTCGCGCAGGCGATAAACGAAACGTCGGGAGCAACGGAAAGCAGCTCACGCGCCGCACCATAGCCCGAGTCGAGCGTAAACGAGCCCAGACGAATCAAGGCGGCATCGAGCGGGTTACCCGCTGCGCGCAGGCCGGCCTCAAAACCGCGACGGCGGTCATAACCGGCCGCGCGGTCCTCTTCGGTAACTCCGATGTAGGCGATCTTGCCATCCACCCGACCCGCAAGCGCGCGGCCGAGCTCAAAGGCGGCCTCGTAATCGTCGTGATAGACGCACGCCGCGCCCTCAACATTCTGGCCAATCAACACAATGGGTACACGGCACGACCCAATAGCGCGACGGTGCTCGTCGGTGATCATGGTTGCCACCAACACAATGCCGTCAACCGGGTGGTTTTGGAATAAATCGAGGTATTCGAGCTCACGATCGGCCGCGTTGTCGGTGTTGGCAAGCAGCATCTGGTAGCCACGGCGACCGAGCACCTGGCCAATACCGGCGGTAATGCGGCTCACGGATTCCGAGTTAATCTTAGGCACGATGACGCCGATGAGCTTGGTGGAACCGGTGCGCAGCGCGCGAGCCTGACTAGATCGCACGTATCCGGTCAGCTCAATCGCCTGCTTAATGCGCTCGGCCTTGTCCGCCGAGATATATCCACCGTTGAGGTAGCGCGAGACCGCGGCGCTCGAAACGCCAGCCAACTCGGCCACATCTTTCATCTTTACCACGAGCACCCCTGTCATTGAAATCGCTTTCACCATGATACCCGTGACGGCGCTTCGGATAAATCAATATCACCCAGGTCGAGCAAACGTCAGCGAGCGGGCAGCTGCCGTGGCGAGGTGCCGCGAAAGAGGAGCGAAGCGTACTTCATGTACGCGAGCGACGGTTTGAGCGGCAGATCGCCCGGCAGATGCCCGCGCAGCGTCGAGCGGTCCGGCGTTCGTTAGAACACCGGAACATAGTTATCCATGATACTCGCCGTTGTACTGGATGAGGGTCAGGTCCTCAACGCCATCGAGCGTGCGAATCGCGTCGGCATAGGGCATGTCCACGCCGTCCGAGAATACCTCCACGGCCATCTCGACTTTGTCGCCGCGCATAGTCTTGGACTTAACGGTGAACTTGGTGCGCCCAAATGCACGCACGATATCGTCGCCGGTGGTCTGGCCCGTGTAGTGAATGACCATCATGTACACGCGCGACTTGTCATAGTGGCTCGCAAAGCCGGCGATCATCACCACGATCACCACTGCCGTGAGCCCCACGAGCGCATACATGCCGGCGCCGGCCGTAATGCCCGTGGTAATGGCCCAAAACAGATACAGCAGGTCGAGCGGGTCCTTGACCGCCGTACGGTAGCGGACGATGGACAGAGCACCGACCATACCGAGCGAGATGACCACGTTCGTCGAGATCGCGAGCGTGACCATGCAGGTAAGCACGCACATGCCCACGAGCGTCACGGCAAAGCTACGCGAATACACCACGCCGGTAAAAAAGCGCTTGTACACGTAATAGATCAGGATGCCCATGGCGAGCGCCACGAGCAGCGAAAGGCCGATCTTGGCAGGGTCGACCTGGCCAAACGCCTCCAAGACGGAGTTCTTAAAAAAGTCCCTGGTGCTCATGGTCTAAATATCCCCTCGGTTCTCAAAATCCGATTCCCAGTAGTTAAAACCGCGCAGGTAGGCGGTCTTTTCGTAACACAGGCAGTACTTGGAGACCGCCGTAAGCTCGGCCGCGCCCGGCGGCACCATATCGCGCACGAGCTGCGGGCAAAACTCCGTAAACTTGACCTCCATCACCAGCTTGCCGGGCTCCAGGACCGGCAGCGCGGGCAGCGTCGCGTCAAAGATATCGAAGCTTCCCACCGCGGCACGCACGTTCATGTCAAACGTAATGCGCACGGTGCCCTCATCCATCACCCACGGCTCGCGCTCGTAGTCCACGATGGTCCGCGGGCGCATCATGTTGCAGATGCACTCGATGTAGAACTCGCGACAGATCGGATAGGGGCTCCTCAGCAAAAAGCCGTAGTCGCCAGCCAGAATCTGCTCAAACTCGCCACGTGTGAGCGGCGCGTCCTCCTTATAGATCCAGCTACCGTACTTCTTTTTGCGCTCGAGCTTAATCACCTTGTCGCTGCCGTTATAGATGCGAACGCGAAACTTTTTGCGCATGAGAATGCCGGCGTCTTTTTCCTCGTAGGCCGAGTTGCAGTAGTCGTCAAAGTACAGGCTGCGAATGGTGTAACCGCCCGCCCGCGCATGCTTGTCCAGTTTAAATACCGGCGCCATGCGACAGGCAAGCGCGGCGTGCTCGCCCTCGTTAATGAGATATTTGAGCTCGTGGCGGTAACGCTCCTGCGTGGTACGCACAGGCGGAGCCGCCAAGCGCTCAAGCAGCGCGCTAGCCCTCCTCATACGTGTCCTCCACGACCTTACCGCCGTCTTGCACGTAAAAACACTTCATGCCGTAGTGCTTGCCGTCGTCAGTCACATAGTAGTCAAACGCATCTTGCGTAAAGCCGTCGGAGTTGGTGGCACGCACGCGCACAAAATACTGGCCGGCATCGGGCGCATCGCAGGTCACCTCGGGAAGCAGCACGTCCTCGGCCTTAAAGACAACGTCGCTTATGGCATAGTCGCGCGCTAGCTCTACAGTGTAGCGAATGTCGCGCGCCTTAAAGTCGTAGGACGCATCCCAGTTAATGCGCAGCTTACCGTTATCGATCTGCGGCACGCCGATGTAGAACGGCATGGGCTTTTTAAAACTCTCGCGAAAGCTCTTGTAGTTCTCCTCGATCTCGGAGGGAATCGCCGCGGCGATCTGCTCGTATTGGTCCTTGGTGACAGGCAGATTGTCGATATCGGGCGAAGCAAAGACCAGGGATTCAGTCACCTCGCGGTAGTGCTTGATCATCTTGGTCAGGCGAGTCTCGGTCAAATACGAGCGCAAGTCCTTGACGGCACGGTCGAGTTCGCTGCGGAACGACTTGCTGCGCAACGCGCGGTTAAACAGCACGTTACCCCAGTAGTTGCTTGCGCCGCGCTCCCAGCTCGCGTAGTCCGAAAACCCGGTAAGAGAAAGCTCCAGCTTACGCAGCATGCCGTCGTTATCCCAATCTAAAAAGTACCAGGTATTTGAGTTAAGCGGGCTGTACAGATAGCAGTTACGGTTCTGCGTATCGCAATTTCCCGTCAAGATCTGAAACGCCATCCAATAGACCAGGTTCTCGGTATCGAAGTAGGTGTCGAGCACATCGTCGATCTTTTGCGTATCGTCGTTGAGCGCATCGAGCATCTCGATTAACTTGGTATGGTCCGAATCGCCCTTGATCTCGAGCATGCCCTCAAACGCCGTCTGGTTATAGTCGGGGTCATCCGCCAGCTTAATGGTACCTTCGAAGCGATGGAAATCAAAGCTGTTCACCTTATACAGGTGCCCGCTCTTATCCAGGCCATGTGCCTTAAGCGCCGTCTTGTTGAGCTGCTCCACCTGCGTAAACAGTCCGTAGTCCTCAAAGGTGTCGTTAGATTTTTCGGTCTGGTCGCACACCCACAGGTGCACAAACTGCGTGCGAAGGCCCATCATCTGGGGAATCCCACAAATCAGGTCGTAGGCCATCTTGTTGCGAAAGCGCATGCCCTCGCCCATATGCTTATTGAGCGCAATCGCGCGCTGCTGACGCCAGGTGCCCTTACCCTTCTTGAGCTCAACCTTATAATTCTTCTGCGCGTAGCCGCTCGACGTCTGGCCGCGCACCTGCACGGTGGCATTGGGCGCTTCCTCGCCATAGCCAACCTCGCCGGCCACCGGGCCGTCTTCGTCGCCCGCCTGCAGCAGGCCCATAACCTGATAGCGCGTCACGCCCATGTCGGCATAGTCATACACCGAGTACGTGTTGATCTCGGCCCAGCTGTGGTCGGTGTTCTCGGAGCTGTTACCGCGCGAGACCGTCAGGTACATGGTCACAATACCCGAGTCGTCGTAGACCTCGTACAGCTCGTCCTTATCGCGCAGGTGCTTAGTCCCGTCCGAGGCCTCGGCCTTTTTGATCTCGTCCTGCTTTTTGACTTTTTTGGTCGAGGAGTCTTCCTGCACCGAGCAGCCCGAAAGCAACAGCGCGCCGGCAGCTGCCTCGATCAGGCAGCGGCGAGACATCAACTTATCGATCATCAGAACCTCCCCAATGTTTTTGGTACAGGCGAACCACCATACGTTCAAACGCACTGCGCGGCTCACCGCCCACGCGCTTGTCCTCGTAGCGTTGCTCAACACGGTCGAGCACCCGGCCAAGTTCGGTAAACCAGCCCGTCTTGTCAGTAGCCACAATGGGCTGCTGGCTCAGGATACGATACGGCAAGTTGGCAGTATAGGCATCGAGCCGCAGCAGCGCCACGATAAAAAACACCGCCGCACCCAACAAAAAGCCAAAGCCGTAAAACTGCTGCGGCAAAAGCAGCGATACGACGGTCGCCAGCCCGGCCACACCGGCAAACAGACCCGAGGCCAGCACGGCCCCCTTGTAGTCGGTAAAGTACAGCAAGATGAGCATCACCGTATTGCCAACGGCATACAGGCCATAGCCCACGCACAGCGTGCGAAAATACCCGTGCATAAGGCTGTTAAAGCCCAGCGGCAGGGCCGAGAGCACCGTGGTCTCGAGCGAGATGACCGCCGCGGTCACAAACAGCTGCTTGAGCGCGCAAAAGCGCAGTTCGCTGTTGAGCGTGGAGAGCATCTCCTCCTCGGCCACCACAATATCGCCCACTACGCCGCCGTCGTTGAACAGACTGTAGTAGTCGCGGTAGCGCGGATAAAAGTTGACCTCGACCGAGACCACAAAGTTGACGGTCGTGACCAGGATCGTCAAAAACGCGATGAGCGCCGGCACATCGTGGTAGGGCGCGCCATAAAACAAGCCCTTGACCTGAACGCCAATGGGACCGGCCCAAATGATCACCAGGTGCGCGAAGAGCCCCAGATTGGTAAACAGGCCCGTGAGCGCCAGCGGCATAAACTGATCGAGCCACTGCAAAAAGAGCCAGGGGCTACGGTCGCTCTGCGGAAAATACCGGAACAGTAGCACCACGTCCCAAGCGAGCATGACGCCGTAGCCCAGGGCGATTGACGCCAACAGGCCCTCGACCGGCGGCAACCCCAGCGCCAGCGCGGCCAGGGCGCACAGGCACGCCACGCCAATGGCAGCCGCAAAGCTGCACAGGATACCGCGGTAGTCCTTGATGGCCGTGAGGTAGCTCATACCGTTCCAGTTGACGATCATAATGTTGAACAGCCACAGGCACAGAAGCCCCTGCAGCAGCGTGGCGCCCGAAAACAGCAAAAAGACGCCGTAGAGCGCCGTCCCCGCAACCAGCATGATGGCGTTGGAACCCCAAAACGAGGGCAAGATTTCATCCTCGCGCTCGGCAAACAACATATCGGCCAAAAAGCGCGTGACCGGCATGGAGAAAAAGCTCGTGAGCAAAAGCGAGGCCAGCAGTGTGTAGGTCACCATGCACACCAGCAGATCCTGGTTGGCACGCCCTACGCCCCACAGACCGCACAGCACCAAGATACCCACCTGGAGCAGCACGCCCAACAGCATGGGACCCGTGCACACAATGCCGGCGTAGCCGTAAGCGCGCATCGTGGCAAACAGACCCTTGCGCCTAAACAGGAGCTTGAGCTCAAAACCGATTCCGGCCACCGGCTACTCCCCCTCTCTGGGCAGGTTAAACGCACACGCCGTCTCGTCGTACAGCGCGCGATAGTTGGCGAGCATCTGCTCGTGCAAAAAGTACGTGGCAACGCGACGCTGCCCGCGCTCCCCCATCTCAATGCGACGAGCGCGGCTTGTGCACATGCGTTCCATGGCATCGGCCAAGCCCTTGCGATACATAGGCGGCGTCACAAAACCCGCCACGCCAAAGTCGTCGCCCGGGGCGCCTTCGAGAAGCTCGCGACAGCAGCCCACCTCGGTCGTCACGCAGGGACGGCGCGCTGCAAGCGACTCCAGCACGCTGAGCGGCTGGCCCTCGGAGATGCTCGTCAAAATGGTAAAGTCGAGCTTTTCCATGTACTCGACCACGTTGACGCGGCCGGTAAAGATCAGGTCGCGCACGCCCAGGGTTTCGACCAGCGCGTGGCACTCGGCGCCGTACTCCTCGTCGTCCACGCCGCCCATGATGTGCAGGCGCACCTTGGGCAGGCGCTCGTGCAGCTCAAAGAAGGCATAGATCATGGTCTTGACATCCTTGATGGGCGCCAGGCGCACCACCGCGCCAATGTCCACCCAGCCGTCATCGGGCTTTAAGGGAATTTCCTTAAAGCGGTCGAACTGGATGCCGTTGGGGATGACCAGGCATTTGTCCGCATCGCAGCCCATATCGATCTGCGTCTTGCGGGCGTTATGGAACAAACTGGTCACGCGGAAGGCACGGCGGTAGATCTCCTCCGAAAGCAGGTAGAAAAAGCGAATCCAGCGGTCCTTAAACGACGGCACCACCCAGTCGGCGCGAATGATCTCTTCCTCACGCTCGCGGGTATAGATGCCGTGCTCGGTCAGCAATACCGGCGCATGGGAAACGCTCGAGCCCAGGCAGGCGAGCAGACCACCGTAGCCGGTCGAGATGGCATGGTACACATCGGCCACCGGTACCTCGCTGCCCAACAGGTAGAGCACGGGAAGCAGCATAGAGCGCAAAGTGTGGAATGCGTCGGCAAAGGGCGTGTAGGGGTACTCTGCCAGGCACACGTCGCGGAAGATGTCCATAAACGTTCGGCTCTGCAAAAACGAGAGCGGATGCACGCGACGGCGCTGAAAGATATCGAACAGCACGTCCCAGTCCGGATTGGAGAGCGACACCAGGCGGCGTAGCGCCTCGCGCTCGCGGTCGTTAAAACTGGCTTCATGTTGCTCGCCCGAAAGCCGCAGAGCATCGTCCAGGAACACCTCGTGCACCTCGACCACGTTGCCGGGCAGCTCGTAGACAAACTTGCCGCGGTCGGCAGCATGCGCGCCGATCACCCACAGCACAAACTCGTGCTCGGGCATGGCCTGGATATAGCCATGCATCCAGGTAGATACGCCGCCGTGCACATAGGGGTAGCAACCCTCGAGTACCAAGCAGATTCTCATTTGTCGCCACCCTCCTTGCGTGCAATGGTCACCGTCTTGTCCGTGGCTTTGATCAGGTACAGGTCGCCCGTCAGATGCGTAATCTCGCCACCCGTAACTGCACCCGGCTCACCGTTGTTGGCGCGGAACATGAGCCACGCCTCGTCGTGGAAATTGCCCAGGCTGAGCGTCCAGGCATCCGCACTGGTATCCACGCTCACCGTCACGGACGAAAAGCGCTGGATGGCGCCCGAGCATTCCGAACCGGTCTGACGCCGCAGGTCGGGCGCAGACTTGCTAAGCCAGTCCAGGTAGTCGGTCAGGCCGCCCTTGTAGACCTCCCAGCCCTCCTTGGCGCCGCGATCGGGATCGAGCAGGTCGTCCGGGTGCATAAAATGCGTGCTCACATAGTGCATGTTTAGCTCGGACACGGCAGCCAGGCGCATATAGGAATCGTCGACCATGCCGCCCGAAACAATGCGCGGCTGCTCCACAATGCCATCGCTCGCCACGCCAAACTCCTGAACGTAGGGCAGATCGGTGCCATCCTCAAAATACGTACTGGCGATGGTCTTAATGCGCGGAACGTCGGTGCCGATAAGCTTGCGCGCACGGGCCGAAAGGATATTTGACGGCGGCACGTAAACCGAGCCGTGCGCGTTGGGCAGCACCTCGTCCTGGAAAGCGATAAGCTCGTTGAGCGATGCGACGAGCGTTTCCTTGTTCTTCCAGGTCTTGTAGTCATACAGCGTGCCGTAATCGGTATCCCAGAGCGCCAGAGGCTGATGGTTGTAGCCGTGAAAGCCCAGCTCTCCGCCCATCTGCAGCAGCATGCCGCCAAAGTAGCGAAACTGCGTGGTATCGGCCTGGCGCGCAGGCTCGGTCTGGTTAACCGCGTCCTCGTAGTTTTCGATCATCACGCCGGTATAGCGAATGCCGTATTTTGCGCGAGCTTTTGCAGATCGGGCCACCAGACCTTGGTGTAAAAATCCGCAATGGAAAGGCCGTAGTCACGCTTGATATAAGTACCATCGCCCGAGGGCACGGGGCTAGGAAAGTCGTCCAAATAGAACACGGCGCTGTTGATGACCGGATAGGCCGTGGCATCACCCAGCAAGCTTATGGCCGAAGCATAGAACCCACGCATGACCTTGTCGTAGATGCCAATGTTGCACACCACGGTGTGACCACTGCCGCAATCGTTAGACCAAATGAGCGGCGTGCCCGCGTCACCGGTCTTTGCCCATACGTGCGCCGTTTCGCGCAATGAAACCGAAAGCGAAGAATCGAAGGGATCCGAGAACTCGTAGCGCTCTCCTCCGCCCAACATAAAGTCATCGCTCGGCACAATGCTTTCGGCTTTTACATAGTCATATCCGGCCGATTCAATGCCAAGCTTGGAGGCAATCACTTGCAGATAGCTCGAGTTATCCGGCGGCATGGCGAGCATAAGCGAACCGCCGGCACTCACCCAACTCATAATGTCGCTCAGGTGCGTACCGAGCCCATCGAGCGACGGCATGAGCAAAATCACACGATCGAAGGAGGTCAACGAGGGAATGGCATCCGTACCATCCAGAGCAAGGTCCACGTCGCGGTGCGCGATCTTCATGTCGAGCAGGATCTGGTCGAACTGCTCCTTTACGTCCTCGACGCCAGCTTGATCGGAATCGGTAATGACCAGGCACGTGGGCTTTTGGCCAAAGATTGCCGAGCTTGCAGGCGTAGCGTCGGTGGCGGCAATCATCCCCAGCTTTTGCTGGCCCGCACTATACTGCACGCCGGCACGCTCCACCAGCAGCACGGCAGCCATGGCAATAAAGACCGCCCACACCACGAGCAGTCCCATCCAGCGAAAATGGCCCGCACGGTCGCGGATATGCTGCACCATGCTCATCGGGCCTCCTCCCCGTCGCGCCAAAACGCCAACTTTTCGCGGTTGTCGGCGCTCAAATACACATGTTGCTTGTCAATCGCATCGATCACACGGTGGACCTCGTCACCGTCGCGGCGCATCACGGCCAGGCGCAGGCAAAGCATCCAAACCTCCTGCTCCTCGGGCACGTCTATCACCAGCTGGTCGGTCACGGCCTGCGCCTCGTCGATCTGTCCGACATCGGCCAGCGCCGTCGCGTATCGAATGCGCAGCTCAAGGGTATCCTCGCGCTCGCAGCGACGCGCAAGCAGGCGCGCGTACTGTTGGCGCTGAATCTGAGCCACGCGCCCCTCAGCCAAGCCCGAGCACAAGTATTCACCAAGAAAATCGCAGTATTCGTTGAGGTTTTGAGCGCTCGGGTCCGTCTTAAAGGCACGCTCCAGCTGCTGCAGTTTAAGGTCGGACTTCTTGGAGATCTGCGCCACCGCCGTCGCGGCATAGTGCGCCACCTCAACGTCGTCGTTAAGCTTAGCCGCCTGCAGCTGCGCCAGGTACGCGTCGGGCTCCTCGGTGAGCATGGAGAGCATTAGGCGGCGCCGGTATGCCGGGTCGTTGACGATGAGTGCCTCCTCGAGCGGCACTACGCCTGAATCGTCCTCACCACTCGGTACCGACATACTGCGATGCAGGTCATCGTTGAAGCGCAGCGACTCCAGCGCAGACCCTTTCAGCCCCTCGCCAAACACCGCGCTGCACACCGATAGCAAAACCACCAGCAACGGGCCCCACAGCGGCACCAGCACTATCACAGCCAGCATGTGCCCGCGCACCGGCAGCAGGCCCAGTTTCATGAGCGTCCACAGCATCAGGCAAACCAGCGCATGAATCAGAAAAAAGACGGCAGCAACGACAAGCGAGATCAAGCGGCACCCCCCTCACCGTCACCGGTGTAAGAGATGTGCTGCAGCAGCTCCACGATGTCCTCGCCGTCGACGGGCTCCACCGCAATCTGCTTTGCGCTCAGGCGCTCGCGGATAATGGGCAGATCGCATGCCTTTGCCTGGCGCATAAGCAGGTAGAGCACGTCGCCGTCGACCAAGCCCGCCGCGTCGCTCTCGCGGATTGCCGACCCAATTGCGCCCACCAGCTCGCCGACAGGCTCCATGCCCGGTACCACGCGCAGGAGCAAAAAACTCCCCATCTTGCTATCTGCCAGCGCCTGCTCCGCCGCGAGCTCTTGGCCAAAGGCAGCCTGCTTGAGCACGCAAGTGCCGTCAACGCAGCGTTTATCCTGCGCCACCGCCTCATAGTCAAAGGCACGGCCCAGCGCGCTTTCGACCAACCCGCACAAGATGCGGAACAGGTTTTGATAATAGAGGGTCATTTGGTTTTCGGCCGCACTACGCACAAAGATCAACACAGCGGGTGCCCCGTCGCGCTCGATCGTGTATCCAAACATGGGAAGCCCCGGCGTCAGCTCGCGGTTCACCCACAGGTTCGAACGACCCCCGTCGCCCAAAAGAGGTGCAAGCTGCTCAAGCGTGAGCGAGCGCGCGGCATCTTCGGCAATCGCGGGACTTGCTGCCACCAGGCGTGCAAATGCCCCGCCCGAAACATGGTAGATCGCCACCGAATCGTTCTCGAGGATCTCGCCCAAAAGCTCGCAGCACTTGCGATAGATGTCGCGTGGGTTGAATACGTCGAGCTCCTGCGTCACGGCAAAGATCTTGCCAAAGCTGTCGTGGCGACCCACGATCTGGCGCCTGTACGCGCGCTTGTCCTCGATCGCGTCGTGGTAGAGCTGCGTAAGGAACGTATTGCGGTTGCGCACGAGCTCGTTTTGATCGCGCTCCGCCCTAATGGCTTCGCTGTTGCGCAGCTGCACATAGCCGCACACGGCACCCACAACAAAGTAAGCAATAAACGGCAGCCAGTTAGACGGCTCGTAAAAGAGACCCTGGAAGGTATAGCCATACTGGGTAAAGTAGCTCGCGGCCAAACCCACCGACGCCAGCAGCGCCGCAACCAGGCCAAAGTCCAAGCCATACAGCGTGCCGATCAACACCACGTAGAGCAGGCGATAATCGAGCACGTTGAGCTGGGCAGATTGGGAGAACAGATGCTCCAGCACCTCAAACAGGACCCAGGCGGCTGCCGTCTCCAGGCATTTAATAGGCAGCGCGCACATTTGGATGCGGTCGATGGCGGCGCGCAAGGGGTTGACTTTCTTTGCGCGGCCAGCATCCCAACGCGCTTGAATGGTCGAAAGATCGCGCAGCAAGTCGTAGCGCTGAAACCAGCCATAGCGCACGCGAGCGACGTCGTTGGCGGGCAGGTTGTAGCCGGCAGAATCGCCATAGGCAGCTGAAAGCCCTGGGAACAGCGCCTGAAGAGCCTCGCCCACTTCACCCGCCGTGTGATGGAAGGCATCGGCAACGTCGAGCGTCTCAAAGTTACCATCCCAGCTGTCGAAGATACGGCGCACCAGCACCGCAAGCTCCTCGGCACACAGCAGGGGAAACGCCGCATCCTGCGCGCCCTGCAGAGCGACCGATCCAGTTGAGCACGCATCGAACAACGGCACCAAAAACGGATCTTCCAGCGCGGCGGAGGCAGTGTACAGGAAGGGCACGCGCAGGATCTTGGTCTGAACGCCATCGCGAGCAGCGTAGTAGCGGCACAGGTCGTTGGCTGCGTGCGCGATAATGCCCTTGCCCGTTCGCCCCGCGGCATCGGCGGCACCCTCGGCACCTGCGGGCCCCGCTATATACAACAGCTGGATCCGGCGACCCATGCAGGCGCGAAAGACCGAACGCAGCAGCTCGATATCGCCCACGCTATCGATATGCGGGGTAAGGTAATTAGACAGGTAGACCACGCGATCGAACTCGTAGGCCTGTTCCAAGTGCTGGAGCAGCTCTTTCCACGAGGCATGGGGCGACGACTCATCACGGCGCGCTTCCGCAGCAGCGACGACCTTAACGTGGTCACCGGGGAACGCCTTGGCACAAAAGTCATCGTCAACATATGCGGTGTTGCCAACAACCAGCACCTCCATGGCGCACCCCTCCTCTAAAATCCACTTCTGTCATAGTCAAACATGCGTATTTTACGCTGTCAACGCGAGCTGGAACGCCTTTAAGGCTGTTTTAAGAACTTTTTTAGAGGATGTGGGGGCATCGAGAGCTAGATAGTGAATCCTATCTGTGGCAGATAAAGTGGCCCCCACACTCCACCAGCTGCGACATTTTCAATAATGCCTCTTGCATAGGAATACAGGTCCTGCATACCGGTGCTAAGTGCTTCTCTGTCAAAAGCATCGTCATCTAAATCCGCAGGAGCGCGATATATGCCGGAGACGGATATTTCGGAACGATAGTAATGACCTTCATTGCTGGGTAGAAGCTCTATAACTAAATTGAGCTGGCGAAACCTGGTTCCGTTTTCGTCCGAAAATGCGCTGGTGATAGCATTTCTGACGTTGCATTCGACGCCAGACTTATTGACGCCCTCTTTCGGAGTCATTCCGCCATCAAATGAAAAACTATCCACTTTTCTAGTCACGCATGTAATCAGCGGAGATTCAATGCGTTGCTTCTGTAGCGTTTCCATTTACATCTCCAATCGAAAGGCATTCTCTTCTGCCAAAGGAGTCGAGTCCCTATAAGCCGGGGCTTCTCCTCCCTGTATCACCGAAAATTGTGATGTATTAAGTCCCGAGGTCGTCTCATCAGAAGAAAGACCCAGATATTTGCGAACCTCGGGGACGTCTCGAATGAGCTTCATAAGATTATTTGCGGTAATAGACTGTTGTGACGTCCCGTTCTCCCAACGAGATGCCGTTGGTTTTGAAACCCCTAAAAGCGACTCAAATTCATGCTGAGTTAAACCGAGATCAGAGCGCAAATCTTTAATATCGGAGGGAGAAAGAAGTTCATGTGTCTTGGCATATTGCGAAGCCAGCGCATGGGCGAGCTTAGTCGCCTCTGCAGCGGTCATTTCATCGTTGCCGCACTCACAAATATAATGCTCAATTCCTTTTACCGTTATTTGCTCGCCACGGTATGATTCAGACATTGGCGCCGTGGTAAATTGCATTTCTTTGCCACATTCCATGCAACGCATGGCTCCTCCTTTAATGAATATATCCATCGATGTTCGCAGACAAAACGTTCAAATGTGCATTGCCTTCAGAATCGATTAAAAACTTGACGTACCAATCCTCGCATTCAAAACCTCGGCACTCATAGACATCTGCGTAAACACCATGCAAAGGGCCATCCATGTCGAGCGCAATGGATTTTCTAAAGTCGCCAGGCTCCAGATAATCAAAAAGGTCAGCAAGGAAATGGTCGATGTCCAGATAACCAAACTGGTTCATCAGGTGCCTGCGCACCCTACCGTTTACCATCATCTTTCCCAAACGAGCTAAAGACTTCGCTTCGTCAAGTGAATATGTCGGTCGGAGCTTGGTTCGATTCATAACCACCCCTTAGTTAGCATGATGCTAACTATATTCGTCTTGTAGCCAATTGGCAACCTATTATGGCTTTCAAGGCCAAGCACGTTGAAGCCATATTTAGCATGCATTCGGAAGTGCGGTGAAAACCCGAGACCTGCCGGCCAGATCCCAGATTTGAGACCTTGCGACCTGCGGTTTAATTGGCAAAAATCGGGGTGCGTTCAGCAAGTTTCGATTTTCCCCGCACTTCCGAAATACGCAGTAAAAAACCCACTGCCCAGAAGCAAATTCGGACAAGTGTCCTTCGGAAACAGCCCCCTAAACGCGAAAACCGCCTTTCGGCGGTTCCCACGGACCAAGCCGAACGTATCGTCGCAAGGCCTCATCACGCCTATTACTTTAAGGGAGAACTTGCAAGGCCGTCAATCCAATACCGCCAAGCTCTCGAGTCATATTTTGAGCCCCATCATGGATCAGCCATTCATCAAGGCAATCGTATCGGAGCGGTGGTCGCCGGCAAGTTCCATACCGACACGCTCCTCTGTCAACAGGCAATCTGTCCCGATCGTCAATAGACATGAAAGGCTTCACCGTCATTGCGGCACCTTAACAAAAGAAAGGCGGCCATCCCAAGAAGGATAGCCACCTTTCCGCAGGACGCGGGGCCCGTAGGCTACCCGCGTCAATACCGCTTTTAGATAGGCTACTAATTATTGATTCATAAATCAACGCTATTAATTTGAATCGAACGGTAACCCTATAGCCCAGGCCCGCCGTCCCCTCGTGGTGCCCAGCCCCGACGAGCTCGGACGACCCCTCGTCGAGCAGCCCGTTGAGCGTCTCATTAACGGGCTTCCTCACCAGATTCATTATGTCCTTGCGCAGCGACTCCTCGTCGACCGTTACGAGGTTCGCAGACACGGCCCGTGTCCCCTTCGTCTATGATTTGTTGTTTAGCCGCTAGAAATCATATGACGGGACGAGGACCGTGTTCTGTCATGCAGTCGTCGATCTGCGGGGGAAATTATTCGTCACCAGCGTACAACCTTACTCTTCGTCACAATTCCCCAATGAACAAATCGCGTTTTCTATTCCGCGAAGGCGCTTACCAAACTGCCTGATTTCGCGATAGGCAGCCCTTTGGTCCTTTTCAAAAGTAGTCTCACAAGAAATAGAGATCGTGCTCTCAAATGAGCCAATCTCAACCGGGCAGATAGTCGAGAAACGTCTACGCCCGTATTTCTTTGAAAAGGAGACATTCACTTCAACAATGAAGCTCCCCCACAATCCTTCGAGATCCTCAAACCTTCCCAAGAGAATGTCCCTCTCATGTTTAGGAGGCAAAATTGCGTAGCCCCTATCAAACACTACGGAAGCATGTTTATATTCGAAAGAATCCTTTAGAAACAAGTCAGGAGAAAGTCGAAACGAAACATTGTATGCAGGCGCCTCTCCAATATTTCTGATAACAAGCCGCGCTAGTGAGGGCGAGACATCATCTGGCCGAATGAACATAATAATATTCGGAGAAGTTTGAATCACCAGGGCTCTAAGGCCCGCCCACGATGCAACGACAGTTGCTATGGCCACCATCGAACTAATCCAAATGGATACTATATCTAATTCACTCATTAATTGTCCAAACTAAAAGCGCCGCCACATGTCGTATAAGAAGAGGCTGCGGCGCATATGCCGATAAAACAAAAAATAACGCGGGTCCCCGACGCTTGAATCTCGCCGGAGACCCCCATAAAATGTTTGATGTTGGCCCGCTATGTCAACATCGCGCTAGGCTTTAGTTGCCGCTAAAGCCTAGCGAATCTTTACTTTTACGGCCTTCGCGGTCGTTCCGATCTTCCCGACCGAACCCGTTGCGCCAATTCGGCACTTCGGAATCTTTACGCGAATCGTCTTCAAAGCCATATATATCACCTCCCAACTGTTACAAAATGCTTTGCTCGCAAACTAGCGATGCTTGGCAATCTGATGCTTGACCAGCGTCTTCGCAGCCGCAGTCTTCGCGGCTTTACTCGTCGAGGAGCTCGCGAGCGTCTTGGCAGCAGCGCCAACCTTACCTCCATGGTGGGTAGTCATAATCTCACCTCCAATCTAGAACACTTTGAATCTAGACAACTCAATCCTAGCATACTTCATTGCATCCATGTTCAATCAATTCTTGCTTTGTCTCAGTCTGTCTCATACAATATAACTAAGGAGAGGAGCACACATGAAGAGATCGGACATCATCGACTTAATCCGAGCGCATTCGGAACACGACGACATCGCCTTCAACAACGCAGCCACTATTATTGCGAAAGATTTTGAATCGTCCGGGCAACCCGAGCTTGCAAGCTACATCATGGCCCTCATTGCCAGAACACGAACCTTCGTGCCGCAAGAAGTCACGGAGCAGAAATATGACTTCTTGGAAAAGGTAATCAGCAATAACATCTCGTTGCCCCTTCCTCAGGCCATCGCAAACGATATCCAGGGACTCCTCAACGCGTTATCTAAAAATGTGGGAATCAATACCGTCCTCTTTTATGGCGCGTCGGGGACCGGAAAAACCGAAGCGACAAAACAGATAGCCAGAATACTTGGCTATCAGCTATATGCTGTCGATTTCAACCAAATTATCGATAGCAAACTTGGAGAGACGGCCAAAAATATCGCAAAAGTCTTTCAGGAAATTCATGATATCGGCGACGGCGCGATCGTCTTATTTGATGAGATTGATGCCATAGCCCTCGACAGGATTAATCAAAATGACGTACGCGAGATGGGACGAGCCACAAGCGCCCTACTAAAAGAGTTCGATAAGCTAAATACACGTTCCGCAATCATAGCGACAACGAACCTCTATGACAAATTGGACCCAGCGCTTGCCAGGCGATTCGATGTCCAAATTAACTTCAATAGATACACCCATGACGATCTCGTTGAGATTGGCGAGTCCATCGCAAAGAATCTAACCAAGAATAATCCAACAATCAAAAATGACTCACGAACTCTCAAAAAGGTACTGCAGAGTTGCCCAGAGCTGCCCTGGCCCGGCGCGCTAAAAAACCTAATTAAGACTTCTGTTGCATTTAGTGACCCCCTTAACCCAAATGATTATCTCGGTAAGCTTTATCAGCGCCTTCATGGATATGAGCCCGATTCACTCGAGCTACTTAAATCTCAAGGTTTCACTTTAAGAGAAATGGAAGTCTTAACAGGCATTTCTCGAAGCACCATCGCGCGAACCCTAAAGGAGTAGCTCATGAACAGCTTAATTAGGCTCACCGGAGATTTTCAAACCGCAAAGGGCTCGCGACCAGGCTCAATAACGCTACCAGCCAAGGGCGTAGTCACGTCGGATAGAATTAAACTAATCCGTAAGAGCCTTGAAACAGTTCTAAACAAGTGGCCCAAAGATGCCATCATCAAAGATGTCTTGATCTCCGTCGAATACCGTCAGATAGTAGCCAAGAGCAATCGAATTAGAGAAATGCTGAATGGCGGGAAAGACCAAGAACCGGAATTAACTATCCGCGGAGCACGATATCTCGATTTTAACGGGAATCACCCAAGGCACTTGATGACCCATTACGTGCCCAAAAAAACAATTCTGTCTACTATTGATAAGCTGCACGAGTGCGAGCGAATCGTCGTCAATCATTTTGATGGACTGATGAACGCAGACAAGATGCTCGATCTAGTTAAAAATGACATGCTCAAACAGAAATGGAATACAGCCATTTCCAGCACTCTGACCCGCTCGGTCTTTGCGCAGCTCATACGCGACTGCTATTACGTCAACGAATTTAAGGTGAGAAATCCGCCTACAAGTAAGAACGAGAGTGCCATCGTCACGCTCTTCAAAACCGAAAGAGAGCCACAGGATCTTTTTGAGGAGTTGCACATTGATGTATCTCCTGCAAATATCTTGGAGAACAGCGTACTCCTGACCGAGGCAGAATATCGCACCCTTCTCGACCGGGCCCCTTATCTCGTGGCGATGTCAGTTGTTGACCTATCCGACTTCACCCCCATCGATGATGAGAGCCCTGCCTCCACCGCTATCAGCAGTCTCCCCGAATACCCCACCGACGAGCCCATTATCGGCGTGATAGACACTCCATTTGAAGAGAATTATCCCCCTTACTTTAGCAACTGGGTGGACCACAAAAACTGTTTGCCCAAGGAAATTCATCCCACTGCACGCGATTTTCGACACGGCACCTGCGTCAGCTCGCTAATCGTTGACGTGCAGGCTCAAAATCCATCCCTTGACGACCATTGTGGCCACTTTAGGGTTAGACATTTTGGAGTTGCAACCGCAGGCAAATTTAGCTCATTTGCAGTGATGAAACATATTGAGCGCATCGTCGCGGAAAACCAGGACATCAAAGTTTGGAACATCTCCTTAGGATCAAAGGAAGAGGTGGACCGAAACTCTATTTCGCCTGAAGCAGCACTGCTCGACAAGTTGCAACAGAAATATGACGTCCTCTTTGTTGTTGCCGGCACTAACCAAGATAAAGGAAAGCCCTCATATCTTGGGTCCCCGGCGGACTCCATTAATGCCCTCGTTGTTAACGCTGTCAATAGAAATAACGAACCGGCGTCCTACACAAGAAGGGGACCAGTCTTAAGCTTTCATCACAAACCAGACCTCGCGTATTACGGAGGGGAGAATGACGACCCTCTAATCGCATGTTGCGGAACAGGAGCACAAGGTGCTGCTGGAACCTCCTACGCTGCACCGCTAATCGCCAGAAAAGCAGCGTATCTAATTTATAAGATGCACTTGAGCTGCGAGCTTGCCAAAGCGCTGCTAATCGATGCGGCATGCGCGTGGACAGTCCCCGAAGACATGGATCGGCTTGGATATGGTATCGTTCCCGTAAAAATTGAACAGGTACTCGAAACCAGCAACGATGAAATCCGTTTTATGCTGAGCGGCGTGGCCACCGAACGCGAGAATTACAACTTCAGCATACCGGTCCCGGTATCTGGAGCATATCATCCCTCGGTAGCCAGAGCGACGTTGTGTTACTTCCCCACTTGCAACAGAAACCAAGGCGTTGACTACACAGACACTGAACTCGATTTGCATTTTGGGCGCATCGACAACAATGGTCGGATCAAATCGCTTCAACCCAACAATCAAGGCGAAGATGACTGCGCGACCGACGAGGAAAGAGCCCGAAAACAGCTACGAAAATGGGATAACGTAAAACACATTGCAGAATCGCTGACCAGTCGCAGCAGGGCCAAAAAGGCATATAGAAACCCTCTATGGGGCATGATGATTCGAAAATCATCCAGATATCAGAAAGGCTCTCACGCTCCGCAACGCTTTGGTGTCGTAGTCACCATCCACAACCTTAAAGGCGAGAATCGCATTGACACTTTTATGCGCCAATGCGCCGCGCTTGGCTGGATAGTTGAACGAGTCGAAATCGACAATGAACTCAAGATCTATGAACACAGCCAGGTGGAAGTGGAATTCGAGTAGACGGAGACTCCAGAGAGTGACGAAATAACCATTACGGTGGTCTCCATCCCCGAGATTGTCCGCCATTGTGATTGACGCAAACATCAAAACAAGACCGCCATCATTTTCGAACAGTGTGCGTATCACATTATCCCGTCAATGCCACGAAAGAAGGTAAACACTATGAAGCGAGCTGATGAAGAGCCGACGCCTGAAGCAATTGATACCGCAATCTTTCAGGATCCGCTGCGCCGGCATGGCGAGGTTGAAAGATTCCTGCAAATGCTTCTTGCCGTAGAGCCTCCCTATACAATTCTTGTCAATGCGCCCTGGGGCTCAGGTAAAACGTTTTTTATAAAACAGATCGAAAGGGTCCTACGAATGGCAAATCCGGCGCTCGAGCAGGATGCCGAAAAACTTGATAAGACATTTGGTGACACAGCAAAAGATCTTCTAGCTAACCCGTTTCTACCCATCTACTTCAACGCCTGGGAAGATGACCATTTCGACAATCCGATCCTGCCCATATTGGCAACAATCGCCATATCTGTAGACGAGTCAACCGTCCGCGAAGAGGAAGACCCCTGGAGAAGCATCGGCGATATCATTGAGACAACGGCCTCAGTATTTGGGCTAAACCTCAGCGTCAGCAATTTCGTTAAAGACTTTAACGGTGTCGATTTTCTCGAAGGATACAAAGAGGAGAAGAAGCTCCGAAGTCGAATAGACGAACTCGTAAGAAACTATCTTCCCGGAATCGCGAATCGAGCCGTCATCTTTATCGATGAACTCGATCGCTGCCGACCAGAATTCGCTGTAAAGATACTCGAGCAAGCAAAGACTTTGTTTCAGCAAGATAACATTATCGTTGTCTATTCGACTGATATTTCACAGCTTGCGAATTCGCTCGAAGGAATTTATGGCCCCAATTTTGATGGAGTTAAATACTTAGAGCGCTTTTACGATAAGTGTATAGAACTTAACCCAATAAAACCTGCCGACTATCTCTCATTCAAGGGCATTAATACGCAAGCCGGATTCATCTTTGTCAATACAACGGTAGAACTACTTGACTACAAAAAGGCCTCGCTCCGAGCTTGCAACAGACTAGCAATGTCAATATCAGAACTCTTGAAGTATATTCTCAATAACCAAAACTACTACGGATTAAACGAGGCGTCGCGATTCCCAAAACAGTCTCTCCTGCCAGCTCTTATTGTTCTAAGCTACTTTGAACCCCTATCTTGGTACGAGGTGAAAGCAGGCAGAAACTATGACGCCGTATACGAGTTTGCAAGCCACAGCGAACTATTTATTAATTGTCTTGATAGCGCAATCGAAGTTGCTTGGGGGACTAAAAAGGACGAACTCCCCTATAACCAAGATATTGTGAATAGACGCAAACGCTTTATAGAAGATCTTTGTGCCTTGCTGTATACCGACAACAGATTCGACCCACGAATCGCCGAGCTAAATAACGACGTGTCATATTTCCCGCCCTTAGATATAGCTCTCTTCCACCATTTGGCACCACCTTCGGAATAGATGTTAACGCTCGCTAAGAACCCATCTGAGCAAACACCGGGAACCGAACACCGTGAACATAATTGAGCAGTTAAGTAAAAGGGCCGCACCTCGAAGACCGGGAGCGCGGCCCTCGCCGTATGATTTACCCAGGCGACCACCTTAGCGTACTCAGCAAATAAGGGCGAAGAAAGCAATCCCATCCATGACAAAGCATGACAGCAAGGGGGAAGCATCACCCGCCGCGCAGAGGAGATCCAGGTTGCTCTTTCAGGACTTCGGACACAACTATATGAACGCCGCCGCGATCGAAAGTACCATCCGTCACGAGTGGCTCATTCAGTTCGGCAGCAAATCCAACCGAACCAACTATATCCTCATGCAGTACTATCAATTTTTTGTATAGCGCGTTCACTTCCGATGCCCGAACCACTTAAGTCCCGAAACCTCGTTTATCTAAATAAACTTAACAAAACACATGGACACCAGCGACCCACGCCATTCCGGCACGAGGGTCCCGCCTAGCGCCCTTACCTTGATAGCAAAGAACCCGAACGCACAAAGCGGCCCGGGACGTCACCACTAAAGAAAGGACGCGCCATGCCCAGTGACACCATCGCCTACCTACTAAAGTTCGCACCCAAAGAGGCGTACATCGACGACCTGCTGAACGGTCGCCTCTACATGAACGCGGCCGGCTACTACCATGGCCTGTCTGGCGAACAGGGCGACCCGCTCGAAGCGTCAATAGTTCCTGGGGTACGCCTCTACGGAAATCACTGTCTGCCCATCTACAGCATGTATACGGTCCGCAAGAACGACACCGTCAACAACTGCGTCCATATCCCAATGCGCATGATCCGGGAGTTCGGATGCGCAGACGGATGGATCGGCATCGTGCGGTACGACAGCTTCGCGCGTCTTGCCAACAGTCACATCGCCGACGGCGGCAGTAAATACGCCCGCGGCGCCATCTCCTATGGCACCCCCGGATCAAAGCTGATCGACGAGATGTTCCAGGGCACGGCCTGCAACTTACTTATTAAAACGCCTAAGTACGCTTACCGGCGAGAGTATCGAATCATCGGGGCACAGCCGGTCGAGTGCCACCTGAGGCCCGATGCCAAGCACCCTGGCTGCATAATCGAAGAATATGGCCACGCAGAGCTGGACCTAGGCAGCCAACTCACTGGCTTTTCCTGGAAAAGACAGTGTCGAGCCTCACGGAGGACCAAGGCGGCCTCGCGCTGGAGCTTCCGCAGAGCGTATAGACAACCCAACGCAGAGCGCATCGCCGCCGAGTAGGAAGACAGGGGCTCAACCGTCATCCGTTCCCCTCCCCAACATTCCCCAGAAAGTTCGCTGATGTTGACTGGGGTTCCCGTAAAATAAACCGCAACAAAATATGTGCGGAGTGCTGGCCTGGAGCTGCCTTCGGACCCTATTGGCTGCTCACCGAGAGGCTCCGCTATGAAACGACCCCTTTACTACCTGCTCTGCGCGATCGCGTGCACGTCTATGGTCAGCGCGACGATGCCCATGGCAGCCATTGCGGAAGCCATTCAGCCTCGAGCGACAACCGAGCAGCAGGCGCAAGCCGACGCCACGAGCATCGACACAGGCAAGGCTGAAGACGGCACCAACACAAATACGACAGCAGATACCGAAGAGGACAGCACCACAACATCAACCGGCACCAACGCCGTCAATGCGGAAAGCGCTGACGCCACCGCCGCCGCAACCAACACGGCCACCACAGCCCCCACCCCATCCCTCCGCGCCCAAACCAACGGCACGCCCGAGGCCATCTCCGCCGCGGCAGAAACCGGCTACGCCCACTCCGCTACCGCAATCCAAAACGGCGTCACCTTCACCGTCTCGTGGAACGACGCCCCGGCGGGCACCGCGACGACCTCCCACGTAACCCAGACCAACAGATCGTCCCAGGCCAAGGCGCGCATGGACGTGCCCACCTATTGGGACGGCGGCAGCCAGGAAAGCGTCTGCGACCCGTCGCGCCAGGCATGGGCCAGCTACTACAGCCTGGGCGCCACCGGCCACGACTTTACCTTTGACTTCACGGCATCGGGCACGTACCGCATCTACTTCTACTTTATGGACAACGACAGAAACGACCCCCAAAACGACAAGGGGATCTACTACCTGCGCACCACGGCGGAGGTGACCGTAAACGACGCCGCACGCCCGAGCGTCACGCAGGTCGTCAACAACGCCGTGGCCCAGTGCAGGCAAGAGACAAACGGCTCGGAGTACGACATGGCGCTGTGGCTCCACGACTGGACGCTCGACCAGCTGGAGTACGACCGCAACCTCAACTGGTGCTCGGCCGAAAGCGGCCTCAAGCGCCAC
The DNA here is from genome assembly GCA_902489665.1 of uncultured Collinsella sp. Classification (GTDB taxonomy): domain Bacteria; phylum Actinomycetota; class Coriobacteriia; order Coriobacteriales; family Coriobacteriaceae; genus Collinsella. Next base: position 116,842 of record CABUAT010000002.1, read on the forward strand.
CAGGGCACCTGCGAGAGCTACCAGCGCATCTACTTGAGTTAGTCTAAAGGTTTATAAATAACGTCAGTCTCCAGAACTGCATCCATTACGGACATGAGCCGATCGTCCATCGGCACGTCAAGAATCTCAATGAGCTCTATCCCCGGTTTCAAAAATTTGGCATAGCCGAGATTAATTTTGATTTTCTCATCCTTATTATTTATAAGAAGCACATGAGACGATGAAGAAAATAGATTCAAACCGCCTTTAGGCTCAAGCGTGAACGTTATCCAGTCATTAGACGAAAGTAGTCCCAGCGAATCCATGGCGACGACAGATTCAAATGAAATTGTGCCCCCATTGTATGTCCAAGAATCATCTTCTGAGGTTTTAAGGAGAACCGGGATTGGAGTAAGTACCGAATTGGGCCCCACTTTCGCCCATAGACAGCACCGAAGAATTGAAAACAGCTGATTTGCTTCTTCCGAATCCATTTGTTCGAGTATTTTCTTCGTTCTTTTAGAGCGCGCGCGACCTGATGATACTTCCTGCGAAATCAATTTCGCCCACATCTCCCTCAGATCATCGTCATACGCTGTCTGAGCTCCATGAATATCAAGATCAATGCAGGACTCCGATAGTTCATCAACTCTATTCGAATCTGACATTCTTCCCGCGCGCTCAAGAACATTTAGCAAATTATCTGCCTGAGAAGCGCTTGCGTTATAACCATGGGCCATTAAATATAGCTGACCATCAGTAAAAGTCGGAAACGCCCGTTTATAGATTGCAGCAACATCCGCTATAGAGCTCGCTTCGATATTCCGTATCTCCGCCTCGTCACGAGCGGCCCCTATGGGGTAAAGAGCCTTACGTGCGCTACGAATAAATCGCGCAGGGAACGACGCAATATCACCGCGTCCATTAATGCCTAGGTTAACAGTTGGTTGAAAGGACACGTCATTTGTCGAAATATTTACAGCGCCCGCCTGGGCATTAGCTTTGATATCGTTATTTTGTAAGTCATTCATTGCGTCTCCCCTCATCAGGTAATAAGCGCTCACGCCTGCATTCCACTCATTCCCGTAAGTACCAAATAGGCAATTAGTTTTGAATTCTTCTAAACAGTTACACAATTATCGAAATGCGTAAAACTATGGTCCATCTGAATGTGCGCACTAAAGATGTTAACGCACTTTGTAGATTGATTTCCGATCTCAGCCGACCACATTGAGCTGATGGCTCGCTCCCGCAGTTAGCCAAACGCCCCCGAGGCCCCATCCGGGATCCAGATAGCAGCAAAAGTTTCCAATTGGCGCCATGTTCCAGACACTGAACGTCATCTCAAATATTACTATCGCTAGTTATTGCAGAACTGATTTTTGTAGTTGACTTCTTTAAGCGGTAAGCAATAATGGCAAGGCCAACTCCGATTATTCGACAAACTGAAGTAAAGCCCAGGTCGATATAGACTCATGAAGCTAGAAAAACGAATGGGCACCGGAACCCATGCTAGCCCCAGTGCCCACAAGCAATGTTAAAGATGCCGTTTCTCGATATGGTACGTCACTCAAATAAACAAATACGCAATGCCAGTTCAAGTGGCCACTCACTCTTTAATCAGCTTGACGTTACTAAGCAAAACCGGAATACCATTACCGGTATATCCCTTAGTGGAGTAAACCCTGAACTCAAGCCAATCGAAATCAGATAGATCAATTTCATTCGACGGAATGTCAGTAGGTGCGGTATTCATCGTAATGTGGTCCTTTTGCCAAATTACTTTTGAATCGGACCCATCGACAGAGCCCCTTAGTTCAAGTCTCGCCTCATAGTCCTTCAAGATGCTCGTGTCCTCTACGTATTCAACAGCAATTTTGCCATTCAACGAACGGTACTTCTTGCCGATATAAAATGATATAACCGAAGGAGAATCAGCACTATTAGGACGACCAACCCAAGTGTCGTCACTTGAATAACTATTGCCAGCAGTGTCTTTTTGAGAGCCTTCAATCAACTCAAAACGACTGGAAGAAGCAACCGTAAGCGAGGTCAATGCCACTTCGGAAACACCTTCGAGCTCATCCAAAAGGTCATTGATTCTTGCCGGATCTTTCACAATCTTCGAAGCAGTTTTTAAAACGCTCTTCGCTTCATCATACTTTTTAGATGAAACCAGCTCGTTAGCCTGAGCTAAAACCTCATCAGTGTAAGTGGACGAGTACTCAGCAAAAGCAACAGCACAGTCTCCGGATTTCTTAGAAGCTTTTTGCAATGAAGTTAAAGCTTCTTCATGTTTACCAGAATCCCAGGCAGCACGAGCATCCGCAAGAACCTGTTTACCGGCTTCCTCATCCTTAAGAGCATTTAGTTCAGCCTCAACATTCGCATAATCTTTATACGCGCTTTCAAGGGCATCATTAAGGCTCATGCTTTCTTCCACGGAATCGAAGCGCTTGGACAACTCATCAACTATCTCAGACTGACCATGCAAGTCGCCAAGATACGCTGTCAGGAGGCACGGAATTATTGCAAACAGGATACCGAAAATGACCGGATGTTTAGCATAAAATCGCGACTCTTTAGAATTGGAATCTTTATCAGCCATTGTCTCCCCTAACGCAAAACAAACAATATGAGTAACGTGTCTCTCAAAGGCACAAGCATGCCGGGCCACCATTTCAAAAGAAAACAGTGTGACAATCTGTGCAATCAATCGGACGAGCCGACAACCAACTTATTACTTCCGGTATTTTGTATAGCTCGATTGTTTAGCGGCATGACAACCCCCAATAATCAGTCGACCAAATTCAATGGTCAACAAGTGGATGTTAACGTCATGCGCCAGGCAGTGAACGCCTGAAACAATATTACTCCCCGACACTTTAGAAGAGTGCAGCAGTCGAATACTATTCGTTGAACGGTAGATTGAAAATCAAAGTGCCGAAGTACAGCTTAGGAACATGCAATGTTGACACACCAACGCGGATCGCGCGTAAGTGTTGGTATAAGGGTGACGCTCCGGCGCCCGTTTAACGAAGAACGGCCCTCGTTCTAGAATCTCAAATCACCACAACAACAGGTTCTGAGAAAGTACGAAGACCGCTGCGGAAATCTTGTTAGACCCGACGCCGGACATGCACGCCATGCCCCGTTTCGGCGACGGCGACATAGACATGCAGGAGCTGTTTCGCAGACTCACCGAGCAGACGTGAACGCCGTGATGGACGCCGAGGCAGACCAGCTGTGCGGTGGCGACAACGGCCACCGGAAGCGCGGTCTCACCACCTGCGTCGGCACGCTGACGCTACGCATCCCCAAGCTGCGCTCCGGCAGCTTCTTCCCTGAGGACGTGCTCGTGCGCTACCAGCGCGTCGACGGCGCCCTCGTGGCCGCCGCGGCCGAGATCCAGGTACTTCTCGGAGGTAAGGATGAACGAGCTCTACGACGACGGGCGCACTCGGGGAATCGACGGTCCCGTCAAGCGGGCGCGGCTTGAGGCGGAAGCCAGGAAGATGCTCGAGTCCGGCCTCGAGCTTGCGGACAGGGTCGAGCCGGCATAGGATATCAACCATATTCCGGATTCTAGGACACCGAGCCGACTCGCTTCGGATCGGGCTCTACGCCAACTTTCTCGACACTACAGAGTGAATAGCCTGTTTTAGCCAGAGCGGAATGCTTCTCTTTAGGCGTCCCTTGAAAACAAGCTTCCAATTATTCTTTTCAAATTTCGAAGCGAAAGCCGCTGCCCCTAGAGATCGATACTCAGCCATAAGCTCGTTGTAGCAATCCGGCTTAGCCGATGGGTGCACGAGTTGGCCATTTTCACGCACAACATCATCCATCGGCACCTCTTTAATTACTCCATCGTTCCTAAGCTCATTTACAAGCGAAATGCCCTTATCCGTTGAAGCAATAATTACTGAAACGCCCTTTGAAGAGTCAATATTCTCACAATACTTTGCTGCGCCCCAAAAATCGCCTATCGTCCAGTCAGAATATCGTTCTCTTTTTGCATAAGGACAAGAGTAGCAGGATTCCCTGAAAAACATGCCTTGATAAAAGTAATAGTAGTAATAGACCTCTTCAGGCTTAAAGTAACGCGTTCTAACTTTGCCGTCTGAGGTTCTAAAATCAACGGCAAGTAGAGCGCCCCAACCCCTATTCTTATCACGGAATCTGAGGTCTACGATCTCTCCATTCACCTTGACTTCAAGATATTCAACGAAATCAAGGAAAAGTTTCGAGCTCGGTACACCATGACAAATAAGTTCAACGCAGATTAAATTATCAGGAGTCTTACGTCCAAACAGAGACCTTACAGCAGCACACTGACATGGAGTACCAGAAAACAGAACACCAGACCCCTCGGATACGTCTTGTTTTAACTTAGATAAAATCGGTGTTAAGTCGCTTTGAACATACTTTGAGCCCTGAACTCTAGAAATATCGGACCAATCGGCAATACGTGCATGTTCGGGCTTCATTCCTTTGCCCCAAGACGCGCCATAGACAACGCCCCCATTATCGAGAACATGTTTTGCAAGTGCAGAAAAAGCTCCTCCAGAAGCACTGCCGTGCAACGCATCCTTATTGGAATTAACAAAAGCCAGAGCCATTGGCGACACGGAATTATGGGAATTCTTAGTCTTGCCAAAGTCACATTTCTTAACGCATGCCCCACAATCGATGCATAGAGAGCTATCAATTTTCGGATAGACAAATCCATCCAAATCCTTGCGAAAAGAAATTGCGTCTTTTGGGCAAACCCGCAGACACGCACCGCACCCGCAGCATTTATCTTTAGAGTTATATGGGGTTTCCATTATTGATGAGCCTTTCCAAGAGCTAACCTAAGAACTGAAAGGCAAGCTTCAGTTAATTTCATGACAACACGACGATTGACAAATAGCATGACAATGAGAAGGACAAGTGCAATAAGAAAACGGTGCGAAACGCGCGCTATCATCACGATAGACATTCCAGCGAGGATAAAGTATGAAATTAAATCAGATGCAAGCTCAATATCGAGACGAATAATCTTTCTCGTATCCCAAAGACGCAATGCCCAAATTGAAACATAGCTAGCGAGAGTAGCCAAAGAAGCCCCCATGGCACCCAACGAAGGTATCAACATCACATTCAAAACAATGTTAAGCACAGCAGCAAACATTGTTGATACAAACAACATCTTGGTTCTCTTAGCTGAAGTGTAAATGGATCCCAAAAATGCAGACATAGCGGAAAACTCGAAAGCAATCAACAGCACCGGAACAAGAACCCAGCCATTAAAAAAGTCATTAGAGAAGAGAATGCTTGCCAGAAGTTCGCAGCCGCAAATCAGCACACCAACAACGAGAGAATTAAACGTGGAATACTGTTTATAAATGTTGCTGTAGAACCGTCTCGATTCTTGAGAACCGAAATCCTCTACGGCCGAAATCTGCCATGCACTCATAAAAATTGTTGAAACGGTGGCAAACAAGGAAGGTATACGCTGAGCGGCAGAGTACACACCCGTAACACCAACCCCAACGAACATCGTCAACAAATATTTGTCCGAAGAATTGCTAATCCACCAACTAATCGAATTGGGAATCATCGGAACAGAATAGCGAAGCATATCCCTAAACAAATTCTTATCAATGGAGGCTGGTTTAACCAAAAAGCCGTTAAGGCCAGCACCGATCCAAAGTAAAACGCTTGTAGTGGCCTCGCCCACCAGCATGGCAAGCATATAGCCCGTAACACCAAGGTGTAGACCTAAAAGAAATACCAAGTTTAATGCAATGAAAACAATGGTTTGAAACACGCCGCTAATTGAATAAATCGCAACGTTTTCAATTCCCTTAACAAACTGAGAGACAAGAAGATGAAGGCATGTAAAGAAATAGTACGCAAGAAAATAGCCTAGATACGGTGCCATGTCCTCACTCAAAAGAACAAGCGGGGAAACAGCGCACATGGCAATAAAGCCGCCGCATGTCACAATCAGCCCGATGGTAAATATTTGCCCTTTATCCACATCTTGATCTAGGGCAAATCGCATTACGGCCTCACTGATCAGAAGCGTAAAGAAAGGTGAGAGAAGATTAACTGTCGTCGTCATTAAATCCGCAGTACCGTACTCTGCCGTTGACAACACGGCAGTATAGAGCGGCAGCATGAAGAATGACATTATTTTGGACGCGAAGTTCCCGATCGTAATTAGACCGACATTTTTGCCAAGTTTTTTATATTTGCCCATAGGTGAAACTCATGCCCTCCTCACCTTTGTTTTTACCTTGTCAACAAGGCGATACAGTTTTCCTGATTTACCGACATAACCAAAACGAGAAGCTACCCCGCCCCAACTGCCATTCTCATAGGCTGTCCAAAATGAATCGTAATCAAACTGCGGATAGTCAGTGGAATTATGCAGATTCCTTTGAACAGGAGTCTCAGTCTCTTCCTTAAGAGTTAAGCGCTCACTTGAGTCAGTAAGTAGCGTTTCGCCCTGTTCGCTATTCACGAAGACCATGGATACTCCGACGTTGTCAGAAAACTCAGGATCATCCTTTTCAATTCCCCAGTAATCCGCAATCGTCAAATCGCCCACTCGCTGCATGCGCGAATAAGGACAGTGATAGCACGACGGCCTCAACCCGAGACTCTTTGAAAATACAACAGCAAAGCCGCGCGCTTCGGAACTATCATCCAGTAAAACGGATCCATCTTCAAACTCCGCTCGAATATGGTAGCCACGCCATCCAGCATCTTTATTACGGAAAGAATATGAAACCAAACGAGATCCCTGCTTTTTTTCAAGAGACCTCACATAGTCGCCCCAAACCGTCGGAGAGGGGGCGCCGTGGCACACCAGGTCGGCATAAACCCAATTCGAGGAATTCACTTTTAGCAGTTTTGCCACCAGCTTAAATGCAGCGATCTGGCATGGGGTCCCTGTAAACAGAACCTTCTTACCACTTAGATTTTTATACTCATTAAAGACATTAGAGATATCACTTTGGACATATTTGCTTCCACGCATTGAATCACGAGAAGCAACTTCGCCAGCCACTCTATGCCGAACACACATCGACTCGTCATAAGCAGCACCCACAATTAGACCGCCGCTGTTAAGTATGCTATCACTCAGAGCAGTAAAAGCTCCTCCCGAAGACGATCGAGACCGAATTTCATCCTCGTTTTTTACAGCGTATGTTGTTTTGGGATATGGTGTCAGGAGGTCAACTTCATTGCCAATTTGACAAACACGATTACAAAGATGACAGTCGATACACTTCTCTGGGTCAATAACGGGATATAAAAAGCCGTGCTTGTCATGGACCATTTTGATGGCGCCACGCGGACACACGGAAGCGCAAGCACCACACCCATAGCAATCTCGCTTATTGGTAAATAGAGCCATCATTAGAAATCACCCTTAATAGATGTGACAAAATGTTCAGACGCCTCGCGTTCGCGAGCAAGCGAATTGTCGACGTTTCCCCAATCGATATCCTTTAGCAAAATATCTCTATCAAAACGATCCGTATAGCGATTCCTTAGACCAGCAATATCAAGAAGGTTGGTAATTCTCCCACCTCGGGTGGCTTTAGGAATGGACGCAAACGGCCTATGGAATAGAAGAGAGAAGACGGTCCCATGGAAAGAGTCGGTAACAACGTAATCCGCACCCGCGATGAGGGAGACGAATTCTTCAGGCCCAGCATCGCAAATAACGTCATGGCTTTTTCCAATTTGCAGCCCTCTGTTGCCGCTCAGTCCGACAAGATCGAGATTTTTATAACGTGCGATTTTATCGGCCAAAGATAGAGCGCGGTTGTCCTTCCTTGCCAGTTGGTAATAAAGGACGTAAGGCCTATCGTGGAGAGACTTTACAATGGGAGCGAATAGTTCTTTACCCGCAAGGATGGTAGGGTCGACAACCACCTCGGGCCTATTACCGGTCAATTTCTCAATCAAGCCCGCTGCTTCTGGTTCTCTAACGGAAATTCGATTAAGCCTTGAAACCAAAGGCAGCATAGCTTTGCAGTCCGCATCAGATAGAGCCGATTTGCCTATACTGGCAGCGTACGATGCCTTAATGACGCTCCCGGGGAACCGGTCGGCAAAGTACATGGGATCGATTCCTTTTGTAATTTCCGAATTCCAAATTTGATCGCTCCCGCAGAAGACAGAATCGAACGAATGGAGGACCTCGTCAGTAGCAGGCCACGGCTCCAAGTCCATCCTCTCTGAGACAAAACGCTTGAACTTTCTTTTCTTACGAACGCAAGCGGGCGCAGTAAGAGTGCTGCCAATGAACGCTTTAGGTCCAGATATATCAAACGTTTTGTAGTCAGACAAAAGACAGCCAGGACAATAATCAATAACTTTAACTTCGTCGTAGTACTTTTTTAACTTCTCAGATAGAGCAAATGCTTGAAGAGCGGCCCCATAATTGGGAACACAGTGGAATGTAACAATGCCAGCTTTAGTCATGGAACGCCTTCCTTTTAAAGTGAAAGATAAATGCAAACAAACGCGGCGAAATTGAACCTAGAAGCACATAACTCTTAAGCTTAAGGGGCAATTCGGGCGAAGCAAACGCTTCACCTACCGTCGATCGTGCCCAGTTCGCCATCTTCTTACGACAGTATTCATCGGCGAAGCCGGAAGCGGCAGCGACGATTAACAGGTGCCGGATTAAGCCAACGTTCAATCGCAAACGCAATGAGTTAGCTTTCTCGCCTTGAAGATCAAGGAGCGAAACGACCTTATTTGGAAGCTCCATACAGCTAAACTTTTTTTCATTCAAGGCAGAACGACTTACGCTTTGCTCAGTAGAGCGATAATGATAAAAAGCTGTATCAGTTACTGAAATGAAGCGCGAATTATTTAGAAGTTCAACGTTAAAGAACCAGTCTTCTAGAATATGCACATCTTCTGGGAATGCGCACCCCGCAGCCGCATCCCTACTCATCAGGCAAAGCCAGGGACAGGCAATGAAGCGAAAGTCCAGTTGATATTTAAGTAATACGGACGCATCGATACTGTCGAATCTGGAGATACAGGTTTCACTGGCACATAAAACTCCGTTGCTGTCATAGTACTGACTGCAGTAGACAGCATCAGTTCCGTTATTTTTTATAGCAGCCAAGAGCGTCTCGACAGCAAATGGTTCAATCCAATCGTCGGCATCTACAAACATCAGGTAAGAACCACGGGACGCAGCAATACCATGATTTCGCGCAAAACTGACGCCGCCGTTCTTCTGCGTTATAAGCCGCAGCCTATTGTCAGAATCCGCCATTCTTGAAACTATCGCCGAAGTTCCGTCGGTCGAGCCATCATCAACAACAATTATTTCAACTGCGCGGTGAGTCTGGTTCAAAAGAGAACAAACGCACTCTTTCAGATGTTTTTCAGCCTGATACGCTGGAACAATAATGCTGACTAAATCACTACATATATCCACGAGGACTCACAGATCCCTTCGATTTAAGATAGCCGGCAATAACGCCCCAAAACATACACAGAAGCAAAAAATGAGTTGGGTAAATAATCAAGTGCGCCATACACGACATGAAAATCATCAGCACCAGAGATGCTGCGAATGCCGGCGCGAGCTGAGAACAATCGGACTTGACACGCAGATACAATTGCCAGACGTGATAATAAAGTCGCAAATAAAGTAAAAACCCAATAAGGCCATAGTCATAAATGACTTCAAGAAAGTCATTGTGAGCGCTAAGGCCCATAGGGGAAGCTCGATATACCGTATTAAAACCATGGCCAATAAGAAGTGACATTGGATCAGAAGCTAGTATCATTCTCCAGACACAAGCCCAGACATCCGGTCTACCCGAGCCACCATCATTTGCAAGATTTTCAAGACGATCTAACATTGCCAGATTGTTTGCTTTTGTAAATGAAGTGAAAAAATAGTAGAAAGCCATCGCAAGTATTACAGAACCAAGGATAAGCAGGACCCTTTTAGGATCTCCCTTTCCAGCCATCTGCCACTCAACCACGGCATAAACAATAAGAGCCAGGAAAAAAGCAATGAATCCACCTCTCTTAGAAGACAGGAGAAGTGTGGCGAAAATTATTGCAACAAATACCCAACGAATTGTTTTATTGTGCAACAGTAAGACAAAAGGCAGCAGAAACAGGGCGTAATACGCCATAGTTACAGATTCTGTCCAACCAATCTCATTGATATGGGTTCTAACTCCGGCGAAGAGCACAAAAACAATAGGGACTGCAAGGCCCATCCATCCAAGTCGTTCAAGTAGAAAGGGATTCTTATATCCAGACCAATAGGAAAGAGCGAAAACAGCAATCCATAGAATGGATAAGGATATTTGAAGCAAACCGTACTGAAAACTAACGTACCCGCTGAGGTAATAGAAGCAAGTTGGTACCAAAATTACAATACCAAACACCAATAAAAGTCCGAGCATGTCCTTGCCAAATACAAGGTCTGCACGACAAGAAAGGCGAAGCAATACGCACAATCCGACTGCGGACATTGCCATCTTCAACTGATCTCTAAAGGGAACAATTCGGCCAGCACCTGCTAGAAGATTGCCAAATGTCACATAAATCAAACCTATAAGCAGAAACAAAAAAAGAACCGATAACGAACGCCTCGCAGAATTTAATCCGCGTTTATTCAAAGCAAAACTAGACATTTAATTCCCCGCAGTAAATCCCGGCAAGAATTCTCCAGCAATCTTCAAGATCAAAACCGGCTGCCTTAGCCCGGTTAGTCCTCGGCAAATCGTGAGAAATCATTGAGAGTCTTTTGATCTCATCCACCCACAAATCAGGACGATCGAGCGGCAAATAAGACACTTCGCCGCATTTTTTAAGCTCAGGCGTAATCGTTTGAGAAACAAGAAGGGGAAGCCCCGAAGCCGAAGCCTCAACGCCAACAACCGGAAAACCCTCATACAGAGAAGTCAACATAAACGCGTCAAACGCCTGATACAACCTTGCGGTATCAGATCGTCTTCCAAGGAGCTTAAATCGATCGCCGCATCCACATGCCTCAATCGCAGAGGATATCTCACTCTCAAGCTCGCCGTTTCCAGCCGCAACAAATCGCACATTACAATTCTTGTCAAAAGTGCTCGCTATTTTCAGAGCAAGAGGATAATTTTTTTGTTTAGACAGTCTACCAACCATACCAACAACGAATTCCTCGTTGAACCCAAGCTCCTGACGCACGGCGCGCCTAACGGACGGATCGAATGTATATGAACCAGTATCAATGGCATTGGGCAAAAACTGCACCTTCCCCATTCGCCAACGCCATTTACCGAAAACGCGTTCACCGGCAAGCTTCCCACAGGAGATTAAGCATGTAGCATAACGGCCATTTAGAACACAGCCGGAAACCCTTCTTAAATGGTCGCGAAATGAATAACACGGTGATGTAGTGTGGGAATGCGCGATTCTAACAGGCACACCACACTTTCGAGCAACCCGAAGGGCAACGTAAGAGGTTTCATTTTCATGAACATGAACCGCATCATAGGAATTGTCCTTAAGCAGATTGGCTAAGGCTGTCTCATAGGCACCAATTCCCTCGCTCTTCGAAGGAAGTCGATATATGTGGGAACCTAGCTCACGAAAGCGCTTGGCATTAAGACCAATTTGATCTGAAGTTAATGCCAAATCAAAATGAAAGCCATGTTCTACAAGGTGTCTGTAATAATTAAGAATAACTGATGAAATGCCACCGGCATCAGCCCCATACATCACGTGTAATACATTAAACATTTATTCACCCAACGCCTCGTCGATATATCTATCCGCATCAAGGCGCGCAGCATTAAGCGCCTTGTTTACATGCGAATAATCAATGACAGGCAAAGATTGATTAGAGTCTAAAGGCTTTTTTACAAGTCGATCCGACAAACCAACTAGGCTGAGAAGCGAATCAATTCTGGAGTTAAACTCATTTCTAGGAACAACCAAAAACTGGCGTTCAAAAATCAGAGAAAATGCAAGTCCATGGAACGAGTTGGTCATAACAAAATCGGCATTGGAAAACAAGGATAGAAAATCTGCTGGGGACCTATGCGTAAACAACTTATCAACAGCCTCGGGCTTTTTCATTTCCCATGAAATCTTAACGAGCTTCAAGCCCCTCTCGTCGGCAATTTGACGAGCAATTTCCGTCGCGCCATTGTCTTCATTGTAAAGAAGCATAAGAGCCAAGTAGGGCTCCTTAACCAAACGAGGAGACGCAAGTGGTTGCCACTCCGATTTAGTAAGCTGTAGTGTTGGATCAATGACCTGCACAGCGCCCTGCACACCAAGGTCCTCCACTATTTCTACAGCAGAATCCTCACGAACAGAAATGGCAGCGTACTGACTCAAATAGAAACGCGTCTGCTCTTTTTCCCACTCGTCGAGTGCAGATTTGCCGAAACTAGACGCAAAAGAAATTTTCTTTCGACCCGAAGGAACAAAATCCAGGAAAAAGCCCCTGTCAATCCCCTCATTATATTTACTATTCCAAACCTGATCGCTTCCGCTCACATAGACATCGGCGCGGGGAGGATCTACAGCTAAATCGTCGGCGGTCACATATCGCTTTGTAAGCCGCATTGTCTTCTGTACAAATGAGCCAAAAGTGAGTTCTTTAAGTGCAAGCGAGCCAATTTTAGCAATTTGATAGACAACTCTTTTAACGCCTTTGATGCTAGGATCAGCAGGAGGTTTGAAGAAGATACGTTTTAGCGTTCGCTGCTCAGTTATATAGTCGACAATGCTCGTCTCGCAGCCATGCTTTTCGAATACCTTTTGGGTTGCATATGCCTGCAAAACAGAACCGTAGTTGTAAACCCGATGAAGCGTGACAATAGCAGCTTTCATTAGTTTCGCCTCACTTTCATATAAATGCTAAGCAGGGAAGATGTTTTCCGTACCCCCAAAAGACTCAGCGCGGTACGAGTCATTTGGGCCCTTCTTCCACCCGCATAATTCATAAGCCATCGATAGTTCGTTAAATAAGCGACGGCTTCGTCTAATTTTGAGCCCGGAATTGCACTGAGCATCCACAACATAATTGAGTACTCATACGCAACGAAGCTTAAACAGCAAGCACAATCATTATTCTTGGGCCTATAGTCAGAGTCACAAAGAACGGGAATAGCATCTTCGATAAACTGCTGGAGGCCTTGAAAATGCTTGAGACCAACTGCATCAGTGATAGAGCCCGCTCTATTTTGACGATATTCGTAATAATTCAAATCAAGTGCAGAATAAGTCTCAGCGTCAAGAAGACTATTCATTACGAAATTTAGGTCCTCTGAGACACGTCCGTCCTCAGGAAACCTAAGCCCACAGTTAAACAAAAATGCACGTCTATATATTTTCATACATGCGCTGTCAGGAAACTTAGGCAGACCAGACAAGTAGCAAAGAACTTCGCTCTTACTTTTTCGATTAATGGAACCGGGATCAATATGATAGCCGATTGATTTTTTAGTTCCGTCAGGGTATAGCTTGCAGCAATCCAGAAACAAAATATCAGGCTTAGTATCTTCAAGCTCATGGAGAATAGCGGGGAGGCAGTTCTCAGTAATTAGATCGTCCGAATCAACAAACGCAACGTAATCTCCTGAAGCAGCATCTAATCCTGTATTTCGAGCAGAAGCTAAGCCACCGTTTTCCTTATGAATAACAGTTACACGATCATGTTCGCGTGCAATATCATCAGCAATTTGCGAAGACCTATCAGTCGAGCCGTCATCCACAAGAAGCACTTCACAAGTACTGTCAACCTGATTTAAGATACTTTTACAACAATCGAGGAGGTAATCCTCCACGTTATAAATAGGAACAATAAAACTCAGTTTCATAGTTTTGGTTTTCTCCAAACCTCTATTTATCTGCAATCGCTTTACTAGGCGACACCTTTTTGAGACAGTGGGAGTAATAATCCTCGAGACGTTTTGAAGCAGCAGACACATCAAAAGCCTTCAAGCCCTCTGAATCATTTTGATCAGCGTCTATCTTCCTCATGGAGATCAAATGCTCACACCATTTTTGAGGGCTAGAACTCAGCCGCTCAAACTCCATAAGGGAAGTCAATTTGATTTCAGATGTGATTGCATCCGATGCCAAGATTGGAGTTCCGCTAGCTTGGCATTCAACTCCAACAACGGGAAGTCCTTCATATTTGCTTGGAAGACAAAAGACATCAAAAGCTTGATATAAACTTGCAACATCGGATCTAATCCCTAGAAATAAGATAGAATCCGATATGCCCAAATCAATTGACATCTTTTTAACATGCTCCAGCAGTGGCCCGTTTCCCACAAGTGCGAGCACTGAATTTGGCTCATGGGAAAGAACCTCTCTAAAAACAGCTAATAGAAAGTCATGGTTCTTCTGATCGACAAACCTTCCGACGTGTCCAATAAGGAAGGTATCATCTGCAATGCCGAGCTGTTTCCTAACATGTATTCGAGTATCCGAATTAGGAGAAAACTGGCTTATATCAATGGCGTTATTCATAACAGAAAATGACGTTTTGCGGCCAAACAGCCATTTCCCTGCAAACTCACTACAGGCAACTTTATTCGTGGGATATCGATTTGCCTGGGTTTTCAGCACGGTCTTAAGGGCGTTCTTGGCATACTCACCCTTGCCACTCGTAGAGTGGCTATGGGCGATACGCACAGGAACGCCGGCCTTCTTTGCCGCGCGAAGCGGAAAGACGGAAAGAGCGTTGATGTGACTATGCACGATCTTCCAGCCCTCTTGTCTAAAGAGACGGAGGAGCTCTCGCTGGTATTCAATTACATGCTGATAGGGCGGAATCTCGAAGACTCGGCCACCGAGCGATTCAATCTCCTCGCGGGGCACAAGAGTCGAATCGGAATCGACAAGGAAATCGAACTGCACTTTACTGCGATCGATATGACGGTAGTAATTCATAACGACGGCCTCAACGCCGCCGCCATTCATCTTTCCGACTATCTGTGCGACACGAATTGGATTAGCCATCTAACGCCCCGTCCTCTTCTTGCCGAACATGGCGCCAAAGGTGCCAGTAAAACACTTCCAATCCATGCGAAAGCAGCGATTGTGCACGTAATGAAGTTCAATTTTTTGACGCAGACCGCTCTCGAACGTCGCAGCATTGCGGTCGGTTGCCTGCCATAAACCCGTGATGCCGGGCTGGACAGAAAGCAACTCAGCCTTTTCCTCGTCCGAAAAGTGCTGCTCAAGTTCGTCTCTTGTAATGGGACGCGGACCGATGACGGAAAGGTCACCGTTCAGTACGCTGAGGAACTGCGGCATCTCATCGATGGAGCACTTGCGAATGAACTGGCCCACCTTAGTAATGCGGGGGTCGTCGTCGACCTTACGCTCGACTTCCCACTGACGCAGCTGCTCAGGGCTCAAGTACTTCTGCACGTTGCCGGCATCGGCGACCATGCTGCGAAGCTTAAGAATCTTGATAGTCTTACCGCCCTTGCCGATGCGATCCTGTGCGTACAGCGGGTTGCCGGGAGATTCAAGGCAAATGAACGCACAAACAACTGCCACTGGAATTACCAGTACCACGCTCACGCAAAGACTGAAAACAAGATCAAACAGCCTCTTTAAAAAACGGTAAGCCAGCGTACCGCTCGGTTGTATCTTCTGAATAGCCAGCGTCTCCCCCATGGATGCGCCACTCTCAGTTATCTCTTTAGCAGTCAAGTTCAAATCCACGTCCCTGATTCCAGGGATCCCCCAATCAATGAATTCAAAATGCGAATGAATTGCCAGTACGACATCCCCTTACGTCTTACTGGGCACGTCCAACGGAAGCAGTTCCCTAAAAGCGGAGTCGCCTTCGCCCACGTCAACCAGGCACCAGCGCTTATGACGGTCAATCTTCTTTACACGGGCCTCCTGCCCCACCAAGGGCCCCTGTTCTATGTGCAGCACGCCGTCTTCTATGCGGGCAACGCTGTTGCGCACCACGCCGTCGTCGTCGAGCACACTGCGGTACCAGTCCTGCGCATCGTCCGGCATGGGCGCATAAGCCCGCTCCCTGCTGCCGGCAATGCGGCAGCCAAAGCTCAGTTGTGCCAAAGCCCTATCGAGCGCTGCGGCATCGTGCGTGGCAACGAAGAAATATTCCTTGTACATGGGTTTGGTTTGGAGCGACCATGCGCCGTCCCGCTTAAACCAGAACTCCTTTTGCATCACAAAAGCGTCCTGCATCAGCTCGTGCGGGATAATGCGGCGGACCTTTTCGCAGGTCTCGCGCTCTTTACCATTGGGGGTGTGGACCAGATACCAGCGGACGCGGCCGTGCTGGCTGTTGGTAGTAGTGCCACTAAAGGCACCGGGCAGCTGCTCTTGGCGCCGCATTGTCTGTTCCATCTCTCGCCCCCTTTTCTTGCATCCGCGACACACGCGGATGCAGGGGCGTTAAGAACAGGCTTCTCGCTCGCAGCTAGGCGCAGTCGCAAAAGTACAGGTTTTTGTAGAGGCGTATGGAGATGCACCCATTCGCGGCACATTTTGTGCAATCTGGGAAAACGCGAGCAGTTTGCTCATATAATGAAGCCAGTCGAAAGATACAAAAACCTGTACCTTTTTGAACAACAAAAAAGCCGCTCTAACCAGCGGCTTTTCTTCTATAGACAATCAGAACCACCCTTAAAAAGGGTGGTTTGCTCTTAGGGTATAACCCACGGGCCCCGGGCTCGCGTCTAAAGGCGCGGGCCCGGACTTCGTCCAGGCCTAGTGCATCTTGACCCGTGGCGCGCCGGTCGAACCGGCGGGATCACCCCCTCTTGAAGGGGTC
>CABUAT010000003.1 GCA_902489665.1 uncultured Collinsella sp.
TGACGCTCGCCGTCAGCTCCTGCATGGTCGTTCCCATGGTCATCATCATGTCGCTGTACGGTGCCTGTGAGGGTCTGACGCACATGCCCGGCGGCATCCTTGCGAACCTGTATTCCGTGCCCGCGATCTGGATGATCAACATCCCGCATAATTTTGTGATGGCGCTGCCGTGGAACCTTTTGGTAGCCGGTCCGATTTCCCGCTTCGTCTTCCGTCGCGCCTTCCCTGTGGGGACGGTTTTCGAGGAGGAGCATGCCGAGCTCTTGGAGCAGGCTATGGCTCCTGAGTGCGAGTAGCTCGCTTAGGGATCTGCTGAGCGCGGGCGACTTGCTTGGTTGGAGCCCTAAGCGTGGATAGCTCTCTCGGCGACATCGCGGGCGTGAGCGGTGCGCATGACCGGAGGGCCCGTGCTGCTCCGTTGCCCGACGTGCTAGCGCGCAGAACAATCTGTTGGTGCATTCGGCGGCTGCTGAAGCGTTTCGGCAGCCGCTTTTTATACGGAGTTTAAATACAACAGTCTGTTGTATTACGTAGAGTGGTATATCTCTAGCGGGAAAAATGCGAGAGACGGAGCATTATGGCGTTGCTAGTAGGACTGGACGTAGGGTCGACGACGACCAAAGTTTACGCGATGCACGAGGATATGACCGAGGCGTGGTGGGGATATCGCCGCCACGGGGCGTGTCAGACAGCGAGCGTGCGCGCCATGCTCGGCGAGCTCGCCGAGCGCTTTCCCCATGAGTCACTGCGCGTTGCGGTGACCGGCTCGGGTGCGCGCGATATCGCGACCGCGCTGGGCGCCTCGTACGTTCAGGAGGTGGTCGCCAACGCGCTCGCGATCAGCAGGTTCTATCCGCAGACGCGCTGCGCCATCGAGCTGGGCGGCCAAGACGCCAAGATGATCTTCTTCCGCACCAACGATAAGGGAGACATCGAGGTTGCCGACATGCGCATGAACGGCTCGTGCGCAGGCGGTACCGGTGCATTTATCGACGAGATGGCAAAGCTCATGGGGGTCGGCACCGAATCGGGCGAGTTCGAGCAGCTCGCAAGCCGGGGAACGACCGTCCACGAGGTCTCGGGCCGCTGCGGCGTGTACGCAAAGACCGATATCCAGCCGCTGCTCAACGAGGGCATTCCTACCACCGACCTGGCGCTTTCGGCGCTTCACGCGGTCGCCCGCCAAACGATCGGCGGTCTGGCCCAGGGTATCGACATCGAGCCGCCGGTAATCTTCGAGGGCGGTACGCTCGCCTACAACCCCACACTGGTCCGCGTGTTCCGGGAGCAACTGAATCTATCGGACGATCAGGTTATCGTCCCGCGCGATCCGCAGATCATGGTCGCGCGCGGTGCCGCCCTGTCGCTGACCGACATGTTCGCATCGTCCCAACCGATCGACCTTCCCGACGCTTTTGTCCGGCTGGATAAGCTCGAGACGGTCGCGCCCGCAAGCGGGGAGGGACGTCTTGCCCAGCCCTTTTTTGCCACACCTGCCGAGCAGGCGGATTTTACGGCACGCCATGGCAAAGAGACGCCGGCAAAGGGTCCGGATGCGTATGCGCCCGGAGAGACGGTGCGTGTGGCGCTCGGTATCGATTCGGGGAGCACGACGACCAAGTTCGCCCTGGTCGATGAGGCGGGTGAGCTTGTCGATTCGTTCTACGCGTCTAATAACGGCAGACCGCTCGACGTCGCCCAACAGGGTCTTGTCAGCTTGAAGAACCGCTGGGAGACAGCGGGAGTCACGCTTGCGATCGATGCCGTGGGCACCACGGGATACGGCGAGGAGCTTTTCGCGCGCGCGTTCCACGCCGACTACCATACGGTCGAGACGGTCGCGCACGCCCGCGCCGCGTGCGCATGCGTTCCCGATGCGACCTTCGTGCTCGACATCGGCGGACAGGATATGAAGGCCATCTGGCTCAACCGCGGCGTGCTGACCGATATCGTCGTCAACGAGGCGTGCTCTGCGGGCTGCGGCTCGTTCCTCGAGGGTTTTGCCAAAAACCTTGGAATAGCCGTTGAGGATATCGCGACCGAGGCATTTTCGTCCAAAGCTCCCGCCGTTCTCGGCAGCCGCTGCACGGTGTTCATGAACAGCAGCGTCGTTTCCGAGCAGCGGCGCGGTAAGGGTCCGGGCGACATCATGGCCGGTCTCTGCCGTTCGATTATCGAGAACGTGTTCACCAAGGTCATTCGCGTTTCAAATCTCAACCGTCTGGGCGACAAAGTCGTCGTCCAGGGCGGCACGTTCCGAAACGACGCGGTGCTGCGCGCATTCGAGCAGTATCTGGGCAAACCCGTCACGCGTGCACCCCACCCGGGGCTGATGGGCGCTATCGGTATCGCCCTGCTCGCGCGCGAGGAATGCCGCAAGGGCGACGCCGGCACGTCGTTTATCGGGCTCGATGCCGTGGAGCGCTTCGAGCATCGCGAGTTCGGCGGCGTTACCTGCCGTCGGTGCAACAACCGCTGCCAGCGCGCGGTCGTGGCATTTGGCGACGGCTCGCTTTACGTCACGGGCAATCGCTGCCCGCGCGGCGGCGCCATCTCATGGGATGAGCTCGTGCGCGAGGTTCCCGCGGCGGAGGAGCTGCGTCCGCAGGGTGCTTGCGAGGCACAGGCACCCGGCACGGGGCGCGACCGGACCGCGGCTGCCCCCAATCTCTTTGTCGACCGCGAGAAGCTGCTGTTCGAGTCGTGCCCCACGGTTCCCGTCTGCGGGGGGCGCGATGTCACGATCGGCATTCCCCGTGTGCTCGAGTTCTGGGACACCATGCCGTTCTGGTCGACGTTCTTCAGCACGCTCGGCTTTAAGGTGCGCGTCTCGGGACGCAGCACCAAGGCGATGTACGAGCGCGGTCTGGCGCACGTCACATCCGACACCGTGTGCTTCCCGGCCAAGCTCGTCCACGGGCACATCCGCAATCTCGTCGACGCCGGCGTCGACCGCATCTTCATGCCCATCATCACGACGGTGCCCACCGAAAACACCGCCTCTACCAGCGAGTGGATGTGCGCCGTCGTAAAGGGATACCCCTACGTGATGCGCAATTCCGATAACCCGGAGGAGCGTTTCGGCGTTCCGTTCGATACGCCGCTGTTCCACTGGTACGACGAGGGCGACCGAAACCGCCAGCTCAAGGCGTGGTGCAAGGAGACCTTCGATATCGATGCCGACCTGGTTGCCAAGGCGACCGAGCAGGCGGACCGCGCGCGGCAGACGTTTGAGAACCAGCTGCAGCTGCGCGGCAGGCAGGTGCTCGAGAACGTGCGCGAGGACGGCGGCTACGCGGTGGTGATCGCTTCGCGCCCGTACCACAACGACCCGCTGGTCAACCACGGGCTGCCCAAGCTCTTCTCTGAGCGCGGCATCCCCGTGCTGACGCCCGATGCGGTGCCGGGGGTCTGCAACGTCGATCTTTCCAACAGCCGCATCGACATCGTGAACAACTACCATGCGCGCATGCTGTCGTGCGCGGTCATCGTCGCATCGACGCCCGAGCTCGAGCTCGTGCAGATGGGCAGCTTCGGCTGCGGCCACGATGCGTATCTCACCGACGAGATCGCGCGCATGATGGGCGAGATGGGCTCCAAGGTTCCGATGATGATCAAGCTCGATGAGAGCGACGTCGCCGGTCCCATGGGCATTCGCGTGCGTTCGTTTATCGAGTCGGTCAACCGTCGTCGCGCGGAGGAGCGTGCCGAGGGCGCCCGGGTGCACGCGGTCCATCCGCTCGACGACCCGTATAAGGTCAAGTACACCAAGCGCGACCGGCACGACAAGATCGCGCTGGTCCCCAACACCTCCCATGCGTTCTGCAGGCTCATGACCGCGGCGATGCGCAATCAGGGCGTGCGCGCCGAGGCCCTTGATATCGGGCGCGAGGATGCCATCCGCCTGGGCAAACGCTATGTGCACAACGACATCTGCTTCCCCGCGCAAATCGTGATCGGCGAGGCGCTCGCGGCACTCGAGAGCGGTAAGTACGACCCGCACGACGTCGCCGTGGTGACTGGCAAGTATATCGGCGACTGCCGCCTGACGCACTACATGCCCCTGCTGCGCCGCGCGCTCGACGACGCGGGATACGACTATGTCCCGGTGCTCACCAACGACGACGTCGATGCCCACAATGCGCATCCGGGCTTCAAGCTCGGCCTTGGCCCGAGCATCCAGATCGCCTACGGTCTTCCCATGATCGATGCCCTCGAGGCCATGCTTAGGCGCATCCGTCCCTACGAGCTCGAGAAGGGCGCGGCGGACGCTGCGTTCGACCGCGCGCTCGATGAGGTTATCGAGGGCATGGAGCGCTCCGGGCTGAGAGGCCAGGCGACGGGCTTCAAACGCGCGCTTGCGATCATGGACGCCGTTCCGTACGACCGCTCGAACCCGCATCCGACCGTTCTCATCGTGGGCGAGTACCTGCTCAATTTCCATCTCGGCGCCAACCACGAGATCGAGCGCTACCTCGAGGACAACGGGCTCGAGGTCATCGAGGCGCGCATGACCGACGTGATCCGCAAGACCTATTTCTACAAGCATGCGCAGTCGCGCGAGTTCCACGTCGACCTGTCGCTGCCCGAAAAGGCCTGGTACGCCACGGCGGACAACCTGTTCGAGCTCGCGCACGACCGTTGCGACCGCCTGGGCGCGGCGAGCCCGCTCTACGAGCCGCCGACGCGCATGCCCGAGCTCGTGCGCGCGAGCGATAAGATCCTGCACCATACGTTCGATGCGGGCGAGGGCGTGCTGATTCCGGCGGAGATCCTCGAGCACGCCAAGCGCGGCTGCCGCAACTTCGTGATCCTGCAGCCGTTCGGGTGTCTGCCCAACCATGTCGTGGGGCGCGGGCTCATCCATGCGCTCAAGGAGCAGTATCCCACGGCGCAGTTCCTGCCGCTCGACTACGATCCCGACGTGAGCTTCGCCAACGTGGAGAACCGTCTTCAGATGCTCATCATGAACGCCAAGGCGCAGGGGTGCGGTGAGACGCATGGCGAGACCGCGTAAGGACGCCGATGCGCCCGATGCACGCACCCGTATCATCGAGGCGTTTTGGGAGCTCATCGAGAACAACAGCATCTTCGAGCTGTCGGTTGGCGAGGTGACCCGCGCCGCCCAGTGCAATCGCGGAACGTTTTACTACTATTTTCACGATTTCGATGAACTCGTCGCCATCGCCATAGCCCAGCTGCTGCAGGATAACGAGCTCATCACCGATGCCCTCTGGCATTTTTCGAGCGAGGGCGACCTTTCGGCGTTCGACCGGCGCGACGTCCGCTGTCTGCTGCGGCGCATCGTCATCACCATGAGGGCGGGTGCCGCCGAGCAGGTCGTGCAGGGCATCCATACGATCGTCATCGACCGCGTGAGAGAGATCGTCCACCCCGACGGAGAAGAGCTCAAGGCAGATTCGAGCTTTGCGGTGGGCTTTCTGGTCTCGGGCATCATGGGCTTTGTGATGGCGGTCGGCTTTGCCCGGGAGGGCGGCGAGGAGATAGACCTCGAGCAGCTGGGGGACAGCGCGTGCGCGTACCTGAGGGCGGTCGCCATGCAGACGGTGGAAACGGTCGCGCAAGTCGAGGGCGTCGATACATCCGAGCTGCTCGAACGCGTCTCCAAGGAGGCCGATGCCTATCGCGCATCGCGTGCGACGAGTCCCGACGTGGTGAAAGACGCCTAGGGTTTCTCTTGCGGGGCGCCTGTCGCGCATCGCGCGGTGAGTCCCGCGATGCGGTCATAACCTGCATTCATGTGAGCCGGGTTTATAGATATTCCTCCAGCTGTTAACATAGACAACCTGTGGGTAAAGAGACAAAAGCGCCGCCGACGGGCGGGCGTTTTGATTTCGATGAACTCATGTAAGGAAACGAGCATGTTAGATAGATTTACCGATCGAGCGCGCAAGGTCATGTCGATGGCCAAACAGGAGGCGCTCGATCTGCACTCAAATAAGGTGGGCACCGAGCACCTGCTGCTCGCACTCGCCAAGGAGGACGAGGGCATCGCTGCCGAGGCGCTGCGCTCGCTTGATATCTCCTACGACGACATCATGGACACCCTCAAGGAGGTCCAGACCACGGTTCCCGAGCCCAGCGAGGAGACCGAGGCTGCCAAGCTTGCCTTTACGCCGCTCGTCATTAGCGTGATGGAGCGCTCCTTCCGCGTGGCACGTGAGAACAACCAGACCTACGTGTCGACCGAGCACTTGCTGATTGGCATCGTCGAAGAGGGTAACGGCATGGCCATGGACATCCTCATGCGCCTGGGTGTGTCGTCCGCCTCCATCAAAAAGGCTATCGAGAAACTTACCGCCAAGGACCAGGACAAGAAGCGTCCGCTCGCCGGCGCCGGTGCCGGGCGTCCCGGTGCGGGCCTGCCGTTCTTTAGCGGCTCGGACGCGTCGCAGCAAAAGGGGAGCGGCACCGATACGCTTAAGCAGTTCGCCACCAACCTTACGCAGAAGGCGCGCGACGGCGAGCTCGACCCTGTAATTGGTCGCGAAAAGGAAGTCCAGCGTATGATGGAGATCCTTTCGCGTCGCACCAAGAACAATCCGCTTATCTTGGGCGACCCCGGCGTGGGCAAGACGGCCATCGTCGAGGGTCTGGCTCAGCAGATTGCAGCTGGCAACGTGCCCGAGAACCTTATGAACCAGAACATCTGGACGCTCGACCTGCCGGGCCTCGTTGCGGGCGCCAAGTATCGCGGTGAGTTTGAGGAGCGCCTCAAGAACGTGATCCAGGAGGCCACCGAAGCTGACGACGTCATCCTGTTTATTGACGAGATGCACACCATCATCGGTGCCGGCTCTGCCGAGGGCTCCATCGACGCGAGCTCCATGCTCAAGCCCGTGCTCGCGCGCGGTGCCTTCCAGATTATCGGTGCCACCACGGCCGAGGAATTCCGCAAGTACCTCACCAAGGACCCGGCCTTCGAGCGTCGCTTCCAGACCATCGATGTCGAGGAGCCGAGCGTCGAGGACACGGTCAAGATCCTGACCGCGCTCAAGCCGCGCTACGAGGAGCACCACCATGTGCGCTATACGCAGGGTGCTATCGAGGCCGCCGCGAACCTCTCCGACCGCTACATCCAGGATCGCT
The DNA here is from genome assembly GCA_902489665.1 of uncultured Collinsella sp. Classification (GTDB taxonomy): domain Bacteria; phylum Actinomycetota; class Coriobacteriia; order Coriobacteriales; family Coriobacteriaceae; genus Collinsella. The sequence goes on from CABUAT010000003.1 coordinate 7,111, forward strand.
TCCTGCCCGATAAGGCCATCGACCTCATTGACGAGGCCGGCGCCCGCGCCCGCATCGCCGCCAACCGCGCGCCCGAGCCGGTGCGCGAGGCCGAGCATCGCGTGGAGGAGCTTAAGGCCGCCGCGCAGGAGGCCACCGAGAGCGACGACATGAACAAGGCCGCCGAGATCACCGAGCAGCAAAAGGCTGCCGAGATTGAGCTCGCCGAGGCCAAGGCTGCCTGGACGGCCGAGCTCGACGCCAGCCCGCTCACCATCGATGTCTCCCAGATTGCCGACATCGTGTCCGTGACCTCGGGCGTGCCGGTGTCCTCGCTCACCGAGAGCGAGAGCCGCCGCCTGCTGCAGGCCGAAAGCGTGCTCAAGACGCGCATCATCGGTCAGGACGAGGCCGTCGAGGCCGTTGCCAAGGCCGTGCGCCGCAGCCGCTCGCCGCTCAAGGACCCGCGTCGCCCCGGCGGCAGCTTTATCTTCCTGGGCCCCACCGGCACGGGCAAAACCGAGCTCGCCAAGACGCTCGCCGAGTATCTCTTTGGCAGCAAGGACGCGCTCATCAGCTTCGATATGTCGGAGTTTGGCAGTGAGTTCGAGGTCTCCAAGCTCATCGGTAGCCCCCCGGGCTATGTGGGCCACGACGAGGGCGGCCAGCTTACCAAGGCCGTTCGTCGCCACCCGTACTCGGTCGTGCTGTTCGACGAGATCGAGAAGGCGCATCCCGACATCTTCAACATCCTGCTGCAGGTGCTGGAGGAGGGTCGTCTGACCGATAGCCAGGGCAAGACGGTTGACTTCCGCAACACCGTGATCATCATGACGTCCAACGTGGGCGCCCGCGAGATCGCGCAGGATGCGAGCGTCGGTTTTGGCACCACCGGTGAGCAGGGTCTCACGTCGAGCGAGATCCGCGGCCGTGCGATGGGCGAGCTCAAGCGCCTGTTCCGCCCCGAGCTGCTCAACCGTATCGACGACATCGTGGTGTTCCAGAAGCTTTCGGGCGAGAACCTCACCAAGATTGCCCACCTGCTGGTGGATGACTTGCGTCAGCGCCTGATCGCCAATGGCATGAACATCAAGCTCACCGATGCTGCCTACGACAAGATCGTGGCCGAGGGCACCGACCTCACCAACGGTGCGCGTCCCTTGCGTCGTGCCATCCAAAAGCTCATCGAGGACCCGCTGTCCGAGGAGCTGCTGGCCGGCGAGTGGGGCGAGGGCGATACCGTCCTGTGCGACGTGGCCGATGGCAAGTTCGTCTTTAGCCACGGCACGGGCGAGATCCCGGCCCCGCGTCCAGCGGACGCGCTCGGCGGCGATACGACTCCGGCAGCGCCGCACACCGGAAACGCCGCGCCTGTGAGCAGTGGCGTGAGCTCGGGCCCCGGCGGCATGATGCAAGCCGGTTCCGGCGCGCTGTAGGGCGTGGCGACAATTTGATACGCGCAATCGAGGCGCTCCGGAAAGGGCGCCTCGATTTGTAGAGCTGCGGAAGTTGTGACCGTTACGCTATACGGTCCACCGTTAGCCGATGATGCGAGGGCGCTCGGCGTTTTCGACTGGTTTATGCACGCAAAGTCTGGGAATATACAAGTCGCATGTCTTACTGTCTAACCAGTTGCGCCAAGGAGGCACCATGGACTACAAGATTACCGGCTACGAGCCCGCCCAGCTGTTCCATTTCTTTGAGGAGGTCAGCGCGATCCCCCGTGGGTCTGGCAACGAGAAGGGCATCAGCGATTTCCTGGTTGCGTTTGCCAAGGAGCGCGGCCTCGATGTGTACCAGGACGAGGTCTACAACGTCATCATTCGCAAGCCCGCATCTGCCGGTGCCGAGAATGCCCCGACCGTGATGCTGCAGGGCCATATCGACATGGTGTGCGACAAGTTGGGTTCCGTTGAGCACGACTTTACGACCGACGGTATCGACCTGGTCGTCAAGGACGGCGTCCTCACCGCTAACGGCACCACTCTGGGCGCCGACAACGGTATCGCCGTCGCTCTGATGCTCACTGTTCTCGATGACGATTCGATCGTTCACCCCGCCCTCGAGTGCGTATTCACCACCGACGAGGAGACTGGCCTGGTCGGCGCCGAGACGCTCGACAAGTCCCAGATTAGCGCCCGCACCATGATTAACCTTGACTCCGAGGAAGAGGGCGTTGCCACCGTCAGCTGCGCCGGCGGTGTCGTCGTTACCTACACCTGCCCGATCGCGCGCGAGCACAAGACCGGTAGCACCCTCACGCTCGACATCTCCGGCCTGCTGGGCGGCCACTCCGGCAGCGATATCAACCTGGAGCGCGGCAACGGCAACCTCATCATGGCCCGCATCATCGACCGCCTGATGGTCGCTGGCGAGCCCGCCATCGTCAGCTTTAACGGCGGCACTAAGGACAACGCCATCAACCGTGAGTGCAAGGCTGTTCTGGTCTACGCCGACCACGCTGCCGCCGAGGCCGCGGCCCAGATTGCAAAGGGCATCATCGCCGACGTCACTGCCGAGCTCGAGGTCTTCGACCCCGGCTTTACTTGCACCGTCGAGATTGCCGATGACGCCGAGGTCGAGGCCATGGACCAGAAGTCCGCGCTTGCCCTCATCCGCGCCCTGCGTCTTGCCCCTAACGGCGTGATTCGCCGCAACGTCGCCACCGACGGTTCTGTCGAGGTTTCCTCCAACATCGGTGTGGTTGCCACTTCTGACGACGAGGTCAAGATCATGCTGTCCCCGCGCTCCTCGATCACCTCGCTGCAGAACGAGTTCAAGGACCGCCTGCAGACGCTTGCCGATGTCCTGGGCTTCGACGCCAAGTTTGAGTTCGAGTATCCCGGCTGGAGCTATGCCGAGCATTCGCCGGTCCGCGACGTCTTTGTCGAGAGCTATCGCGAGCTCTTTGGCTCCGAGCTGCGCATCGAGTCCATTCACGCCGGCCTTGAGTGCGGCCTGTTTGCCGAGGCCCTGCACGGCCTGGACGCCATCGCCGTGGGCCCGACGCTCTCCGATGTCCACACTCCGGACGAGAGCATGGAGCTTGCTTCTGCCGAGCGCTTCTACGAGCTGCTCATCGACGTCCTCAAGCGCCTCGCTGCGTAAAGGTTGCGCTAGCAGCAGTCCGAGTCACGTGCTAGCGGATTGCAAATGACATTATGAGAGGGGGCACCCGGTCTTTTGCGACGGGTGCCCCCTCTCTTTTGTTTGATAATTGCGAAATTACGGCCACCTAGTCCATTTCTGCCCTGATGAGGTCGAGGGCGCGCTGGCAGTTTTCGCGGACGGGGCCGAGCATATGCTCGCGCAGGTCCGCCATGCCGGGCAGGTCGGCGTATTCGTCCATGACCTCTTCCATGCAAATGGGTACCTCGTAGGCGAGGTCCATCATGGTCGCAAAGCAAAACTTCTCGGATAGCCCGGCATCGGTGAGCGTCGCCTCCAGCGTGGGGTCGCCCATACCGTGGTATCGGCGGATAGCGCCTGGACCGATGCACCCCACACGATTTTCGCCGCCAACGCTCATGGCAAGGCGCGCCCGGCGGCGCATGCGCTCATACGCCAAACCCGACGCGACATCGTACATTCGAGCCATCATGGCTGCGCCGTCGTTTCCAAGGAGCAGGGAATAGTTTTTCGCGTGCGCATCCGGTGCGCCGATGATGGCGTTAAAGAAAAGTATCTGCGTAAACAGATACAGGTTAAGTTGATGGTGGCTCGTATTTACGAGGAGCTCTTGAATGTCGCGTGTGGTCGGGCCGCCGTCTGCCGTGTACTTTTGGGCGGGCATCACCCCAAGTGCCTGACAGAGGTCTTCTTGATGTAGGCGCCTGATCGTTCCGTCTTTGACTTTCACGCGGTCATAGCGCTCAACAATGAGGGCAGGTTCGTCCTCAAACATACGATATTCGACGTTTGCCGTTGCGATGCCGGCGCGCTGGGCGCTTTTCATGCAGACAAACTCATTGAGAGCCTCGAGTTTAAATCCGATAACGCCATTTTTGAAAATATGCGTCGTGGGCGAGGAGCCCATGCATTCGCACCAGCGGTCGTTTATGAACGCGAGCGCGAACTTGCCCTGGTTGCCTCCAAGTGACCAACTTTCATCTAGACCCATCCACGATGCATCGCGGTCATCTCTGATCGACTTGAGACGAAGAGCAATTTCGTGGTCGTCTATAGGGCGGTATTCGCCAGCGCGATGCAGGACGGCGTCGGCATCTTCTTCGGCACAAAACTGCACTCCGCCCGGACAGTCGAGTCCGATATGGCTGAGCAACGCAACGGGATTGTTGGGCCTAACGTCGAATTCGGCGGCAATCGCTTTTCGTTGGTCCTCGCTGTCGGGTAGAAGGCCAAACAGGTACGGATTCATGACCTGTTGTCCGTATGTGCGATTCGATACGGGTATGTTGGTCGATAGGGCTGGCCGTCATAGTCATGATCGTAGGTAAAGCTGATAAGACCGTTCTCATCTTGCGCGAGCGTTCCAGCAGGCACGCCGCAAATAATGGTCCGAAGTGATGTTCTGGCCATTGGCTATTTCCCTTCGGGCATGGTTTGGCTAGATGCGTTTGCGGCAATCGAGACTCCGAGATTGGACATGGCGAAATCGGCGAAGGCCCTGTCGTAGAGCTCGGACGTAAGGGGGGTATCTGCAAGAGCCGGAATGGTTGTGCTGCGACGGTTGCGATGATGAAGACGTTGAGCGTGATGGCGTCTGGAGGTGCTGCAAGGTTGATCAGCATGCGGGGCGTCGACTGGGTGCTCATTTTTCGTTTCGCTTATATCCCCTTGTGCTGCGAGCGCCAGTTCAAGAGCGTCGAAAATCGCCAGCAGCTTGTCGAGTCGAATGCCGGTGGCGTCTCCTAGCTCGAGCGATGCAAGCAGGCGCTCCGAAACACCGGCCTTTTTGGCGAGGGTGGCACGGGTGAGACCCTGAGTCTCGCGTGCCTGGCGCACGTAGATGCCAGCTTGGCGTGGTGTGGTGATGGGAAGGATATCCACGGCTATCTCCTAACGTGCAGGCTTTTGCATCCTAGTATGACATGCAAAAGTCTGCATGAAAAGGCCTCATGCAAAACTCTGCATGAGGCCTTATACGGACGTTTAGTTTTGAAGGGTGTTTTACAGCACTAAAATCCCTAGGTGCTCCAGCAAAATCTTGAGGCCGATGAGGATGAGCACAACGCCGCCCACGATGGTGGCGGGCTTTTCGTAGCGCGCGCCAAAGATGCGGCCAATCGCCACGCCGGCAACGGAGAAGATGAAGGTCGTGATGCCTATGAGCGACACGGCGGGAACGATGTCGACGGAAAGCGCGGCGAACGAGATACCCACGGCCAGGGCGTCAATCGAGGTGGCGATGGCGAGGATCAGGTACTCGCCCAGGTCAATCTTTTCGGCATCCTTGCCGTCGCCTTCATCCTCGTCTTCGGTAAAGGCCTCCCACAACATTTTGCCGCCGATAAAGGCGAGCAGGATAAAGGCGATCCAATGGTCGATGGGTCCGATGATGCCCATGAATTGACTGCCGAGCGCCCATCCGATTACGGGCATGCCGGCCTGAAAGCCGCCAAAGAACAAGCCGAGCACCACGGCAACTTTAAGGTTGATCTTCTTCATGCCAAGGCCCTTGCAGATGGAAACGGCAAAGGCGTCCATCGAAAGGCCAACGGCGAGCAACGCGAGCTCTGCGAGTCCCATAGTCTGGCTCCCTCTCTGCGGGCGAACCCGCGTGTACCTCTTGGGGGAGTAACAAAAAAGACCCGTGGCGTACGCGTTGCGCGCACAACCACGAGTCTCGTTCATTAAGGCAAGCCAGGCCGCATCGGCCAGTATGTTGACTTGCCGCGCCACCGGAGGCGAACCCGGCCACGCGACTACTCCCTCATTCATGTGAATCCCGATGCTACCACATAAGCAGCCCATTTGGGTTGGGCTCTCAGCTGTGTTCGCTCATTCTGTAAGCATCGGATTTCGCAAGCGCCGCAGGGACAAACCGTGAGAAACTATTTAGCGTTTATGGAGCGTATACGATGGGAGCGATGCCTTGGATAAGAACGAGCTGCAAAAGCGTATGGAACAGGCCATCCGCCTGACGGCACCTGGTCAGCCGATCCGCACCGCCCTCGACATGATCATCGCCGGTCACCTGGGCGCCCTTATCTGCGTCGGCGACACCGAAAACGTACTCGCTGCCGGCAACGACGGATTCCCGCTCAACATTTCGTTCACCTCGAACCGTCTGTTCGAGCTCTCTAAGATGGACGGTGCTATCGTTATCGACGGCGACCTCACCCAGATCCTGCGCGCCAACTTCCACCTCAATCCCGATCCCTCGCTTGCCACGAGCGAGACGGGCATGCGTCACCGCACCGCCGCTCGCATGTCGGTGCTCACCGATGCCATCGTGATCTCGGTCTCGGCCCGTCGTGCCGTCGTCAACGTGTACGTTCACGGCAAGAGCTACGAGATCCAGCCTGTCACCACCATCATGAGCTCGGTCAACCAGCTCGTCGCCACGCTCCAGACTACCCGTCAGTCGCTCGACCGCTCCTTGCTGCGCCTGACGGCCCTTGAGCTCGACGACTACGTCACGCTCGCCGACATCACCGGCATCTTCTCGAGCTTCGAGATCATGCAGCAGGCAAAGACCGAGCTTAAGGATTGCATTGTCAAGCTGGGTAACCAGGGTAAGCTCGTGCAGATGCAGCTCGAGCAGCTCGCGGGCTCCAGCATGGATACCGAATACGACTTGATGATCCGCGACTACGCAAGCGATTCCTCTGAGGCCAACGCCGAGAAGATCCGCGCTGAGCTTGCCCGTATGACGCCCAAGGACTTGTCCGACCCGCAGCATGTGGCGGCAGTTCTGGGCTATGACGACCTGGACGAGGACTCCGTCATGACACCGCTGGGCCTGCGCACGCTTTCGCGCGTGTCCGTCGTGCGCGACGGCGTGGCCGAGAAGATCGTCGACGAGTACGGCTCGCTGCAGGAGCTCATGGACGACATCAGCGAGGATCCGGAGCGCCTGGGCGACTTTGGCGTCAACAACCCTGCCATTCTTGCGGACTCGCTGTACCGCATGAAGGGCACCAAACAGGGGAACGCATAATGGCGCCCGTATGCGCCGTGGTCGTTGCCGGCGGCAGCGGCCAGCGCTTTGGAAATCCCGGCGGCAAGCAGCTCGTTAACGTGGCGGGCCGTCCGCTCATGAGCTGGTCCATCCGCGCGTTCGATCGTAGCGACAAGGTCGGCCATATCGTCGTGGTTTGCCCTGCCGAGCGCCGTGCCGAGATGCGCCGCTTGGCTATCGACCCGTTTGACTATGACACGCCCATCAGCTTTGCCGATGCCGGCGATACTCGTCAGGATTCCACCCGCGCCGGCGTGCACGCGGTGCCGGCGGGTTTCGAATATGTCGCTATCCACGACGGCGCCCGTCCGCTCATTACGACCGAGGCCATCGACCACGCTATCGACGTGCTCGTGAGCGACCGCTCGCTCGACGGTGTCGTGTGCGGCCAGCCCGCGATCGACACGCTCAAGATCGTCGATGGCGACAATATCGTCGAGACGCCGCCGCGTGAGCTCTACTGGGCAGCGCAGACGCCGCAGATCTTTAGCGTCGATGCTATGAAGCGCGCCCATGCTGCAGCCATTGCCGAGGGCTTTATCGGCACCGATGATTCGTCGCTGGTCGAGCGCATGGGTGGGCGCGTCCGCTGCGTCCAGAGCCCGCGCGATAACCTTAAGGTGACGGTGCCCGAGGACCTGCGTCCCGTAACCGCGATTCTGCTTGGCCGCATGGCCGAGGGAGAGGACCTTCCCCATGTTCAGTAACCTGCGCATTGGCCATGGCTACGACGTCCACCGTCTGGTGGAGGGGCGTCGATGTATCATCGGCGGTGTCGACATTCCCTACGAGCGCGGCCTGCTGGGCCACTCGGATGCCGATGTGCTCGCGCACGCCTTGGCCGACGCCATTCTGGGCGCCTGCCGCGGGGGAGACATCGGCAAGCTATTCCCCGATACCGACCCCGCCTATGAGGGTGCTGATTCGATGGTGCTGCTCGCTCGCGTGATGGGCTATGCGCGCGAGCTGGGCTTCGAGTTTGTCGATGCCGATTGCACCATTGCCTGTCAACAACCCAAGATCACCCCGCACCGCGATGCCATGCGCGCCAACCTTGCCCATGCCCTGGGCGTTGACGTCGAAAACGTGGGCGTCGCCGCCACTACGACCGAAAAGCTCGGTTGGGAAGGCCAGGGCGAGGGAATCGGCGCCTGGGCCGTCTGCCTGCTACAGAAAACCGTTAAGGAGTAACGAATGCGTATCTATAACAGCGCTACCCATAAAAAGGAAGAGTTCCAGCCCATCGAGTCCGGCAAGGTCCGCATGTACGTGTGCGGCCCCACGGTCTACGACAACATCCACATCGGCAATGCCCGCACGTTCATCAGCTTTGACGTGATTCGTCGCTGGCTCATCGCGAGCGGCTACGAGGTCACGTTTGCCCAGAACCTCACCGATGTCGATGACAAGATCATCAAGCGCGCCAACGAGCAGGGCCGTACCGCCGCCGAGGTTGCGACGGAGTTCTCTGACAAGTTTATCGGCGTTATGCGCGCCGCCAACGTGCTCGATCCCGATGTGCGTCCTCGCGCCACCAAGGAGATCGGCCCCATGATCGCCATGATCAAGACGCTCATCGAGCAGGGCCACGCCTACGCCGCCGATAACGGCGACGTGTACTTCGCCGTGCGCAGCGATCCCAACTATGGTCAGGTCTCGGGCCGCAACATTGACGACCTTATGGTTGGCGCGCGCATCGAGGAGAACGAGGACAAGAACGACCCACTCGACTTTGCCCTGTGGAAGGCCGCCAAGCCCGGCGAGCCCAGCTGGCCGAGCCCCTGGGGCGAGGGCCGTCCCGGTTGGCACACCGAGTGCGCCGCCATGGTGCATCGCTACCTGGGCACCCCGATCGACATTCATGGTGGCGGCTCCGACCTTGCCTTCCCGCATCACGAGAACGAGTGCGCCCAGGCCACCTGCGCTTGGCACCAGGGCTTCTCCAACACCTGGATGCACACGGGAATGCTGCTGGTTGACGGCGAGAAGATGTCCAAGTCGCTCGGAAACTTCTTTACGCTGGCCGAGGTGCTCGAGCAGCACTCTGCCGCGGCCCTGCGCCTGTTGATGCTGCAGACGAGCTATCGCTCGCCGCTCGACTTCTCCTGGGAGCGCCTGGAGGGTGCCGAGAACTCGCTCACGCGTATTGCCGGTACGGTCGAGAACCTTCGTTGGGCTGCGAACCATGCGACGGCCGATGCCGATGCGGCTGCCGCCGAGGCGTTTGCCGCCAAGGCCGCCGAGACCCGCGCCGCCTTTAAGGAGTGCATGGACGACGACTTTAACACCGCCGGTGCCATGGGTGCTGTCTTTGGCTTTGTCACCGAGTGCAATCAGTATCTGGAGCAGGCGGGCGATGCTGCCGACAAGGCCGCAGTCCTGGCTGCCGCCGATACGCTGGCCGAGCTGCTCGATACGTTTGGCGTTGAGCTTCCCGAGCCCAAGGTCGAGTTGCCGCTGGGTCTGCTGGGTGTTGCCGCCGGTCTGGTTGCCTATACGGGCGACGACGTGGACGAGGCTGCTGCCAAGATTCTCGAGGCCCGCGCCGAGGCCCGTGCCGCCAAGAACTGGGATCTGGCCGACGCCATCCGCGACCAGCTCAAGGACCTGGGCCTCACCATTGAGGATACGGCCGCCGGCACCCGTATCAAATCTCTCTAATCCCCGCGGGTTTCCCAAGCACCCGACCTTGCCGTTCAAACCGTCGCTCGCGTACTCAAGTACGCGTCGCTCCTCTTTCACGGCAATCTCGGGCACTTGGAAAACCCGTACCGACCGCTTGAGCTATTCGTCTTAAGCGGTCGCTTCTTTTGTCCTGTTTGAAAATTATTTAAAGGAGGCCGTTTTATGGCCGACAATCGCAAGCGTGTACCGCGTGGAGGCAAGCAGGCTGCTTCTGGCTCGCGTCCGATTCGCCGCAACGACCGCGCTGCCGCTCCCAAGGGCCAGCGCGAGCGCTCACAGGCTGCTCGCCCGCAGCGCGAGCGTAGCCGCGATAACGTCCAGGTTCCCAAGGGCGAGTTTATCGAAGGTCGCCGTGCTGCCGCCGAGGCGCTGCGTACCGGCTTTCCCGTCAAGTGCGCGCTCATCGCTGAGGGCGGGGAGCGCGATGCCGCCTTGTCGCGCCTGGTCGACGACCTCAACGCCGCGGGCGTCCGCATTAAGTATGTGCCGCGCGCGCAGCTCGATGCGCTGTCGAGCCATGGCGCTCACCAGGGCATTGCGCTCGAGGTGGGCAATTTCCCCTATGCCGATGTTGCCGATATCCTCGACCGTGCGGGCGACGGTCCGGCGCTCGTCGTCGTGCTCGACCATGTGACCGACGACGGCAACTTTGGCGCCATCGTGCGCTCCGCCGAGGTCGTGGGCGCGGCGGGCGTCATCATTGCCAACAAGCGCGCCGCCGGTGTGACCGTCGGCAGCTACAAGACTTCTGCCGGCGCCGTCATGCACCTGCCCATCGCGCAGGTTCCCAATATCGCCCGTGCGCTCGATGACCTCAAGGCCGCCGGCTTTTGGGTGGGCGGCGCCTCCGAGCACGCCGAAGGCAGTTGCTGGGATGCTCCCTTCGAGGGTCGCGTGGCGCTCGTCATGGGTTCCGAGGGCGACGGCATCTCGCGTCTTGTGCTCGAGAAATGCGACTTTTTGACTAAGCTTCCCCAGCGCGGAATGACCGAGAGTCTCAACGTTGCCCAGGCGACCACCGCGCTGTGCTTTGAGTGGCTGCGCCGCAATGCCGGCGAACTCATGGGGGAGGAGTAGCGCATGTCCAAGAAGAACCGCGCCAAGTCCAAGGCCAAGCGCTTTGGCGAGGGCTCGGCCAAGCCGATTGTTTCGGCCGCGACCTATGGCGTGGGCGGCAATGCGTTTGCGCAGGCCATCGCCGATCCGGTCTCGACGGTGCACTCCAATAAGCCCGAGCTGCTGGTGGTCGACGGTTACAACGTGATTCACTGCACGCCGCGCTACGAAAAGCTCGTCTACGACCATTCCGACGATCCGTATTCCAGCGACGTCCACGATATGGCGCGAACTGCACTCATCAACGACGTCGCCGCCTTTGCCCAGGGCCGCTACGAGGCCGTGATCGTATTTGATGGCGCGGGCAATATCTCCAGCGAGCGCCCCAACCTACCGGCCCGCGGCGTGCGCATTGAGTTTTCGCCGACGGGTGTTTCGGCCGATACCGTGGTGCAGAAGCTCTGCATCGAGGCGCGCGAGGAAGGCCGCGCGTGCTCCGTGGTATCGAGCGACGGCACGATCCAGGCTGTCGTCATGGGCAAGGGCGTTACACGCATCTCGAGCCGTATGCTGGTGGACGAGATCAAACAGATCGATAACGACGTGCATGAGGCCGAGGAAGCACCCCAGATCAAGATGACCCTGGGCAGCCGCCTGAGCCCCGAGGCCCTGGCAAAGCTTAAGGCCCTGCGCGGGCGGTAGGGGAGTTGGCGGGGCAATGCTGCCTCGCTAACTCCATTCAGCGATGTCGATGATTCTTTCGAGGCGCCACATTAGCGCCTCTTTTAGATAAGGCAGTCTCGCTGCTAGGGCATCGTTTTTAGACAGAATCTCGATCGCCTCGTCGACAAAGCCCTCGAGTTTGTCGCCGTCAAACCAGCCCATGTCCTCGACGAGCAACATTTGTTTGGCGGGACTTGAATGAAATTGTGCGCTGGTAAAACTGTGCTCTCCCGCCCTAAGCTCCTCTAGCGATATGTTGCACCAGAGTGATGAGCCCGAATCGAAGATGGGGGCAGGTCTGCAGGCTTGCGTGTTGACGTTTCGCACAAGGCCAAAGTTACGCCAATGGCGGTCATAGTTGGCGATGATGTCGTCGCATACAATCATGCGGTCAAGGGCATCCTTGACGCCTGTCACCCCGAGCTCCTCGCAGTTTGCTACATATCGCTCGTAGTCGGTTAGCCGTTCATCTGCGTTCGCGTACTGGTTTACATAGAACGCAGGGACATACTCTTCTTCATCAGTTAAGAAGACATCGCATATGCTCAGGGCGGAAGTGCCCGTGCCCTCGAGCGAGTAAGGCACATAATCGCAGGCGTTTAGGATGCGACGGTGAAGTGCAGCCGCCACCAGCTCGTTATAAGGTTCCTGGTTCAGGTGCGCTCCTGCCTTATGCAGAATTCGACGCTCGCCCTCGCACGTCCAGTACTTTTGAAGATTGCCGTCCGAGGTGTTATCGGGCTTTGCAGCAGCCGCTTTTCCCTCTGGGGCAAAGGGCGCAATGGACAGTGAGACGTCATCAAAGGCGTTATTGAAGAAGTTGATATCCTCCCAGGTGAGACCGGAACCTTGGGGCCTAATCCAATACTGGTCGGATAAGGAGAGGCCGAGATTTCGCTGGACGAGTTCATCGGGAACATCGACTGCGGCTTCTGCAAGCAGGGAGGCTAGCCCAATGCGTGCGAGCGGGATACCGCGGCCGCGCCACCAGATGCGGAAGGAGTCTAGCGATATGGGGCTATTAGGGCCAAATACTCCAATAGGGGCGTGGGCGTAATCGATGTCGGCGCCGATGTGGGTAAAGTCTTTTCGCGATGTGTTGTAGACCAGCTGAGCGACTTCGTACGTGCGGTTCATGAGGGTGAACGCGATCTCGCTCTTACCGTGGCCGCGGCGGGGACGTCCCCCCGTTTTGGTCACAGAGCGGAGTCGCGTGTCGACGCTGTCTTTGTCGATGAGCCACACACCAGAAGCCTTGCGGGCCTCAAGTGCTCCGTTTTTTATGAGCTCCTGCACCCTGCGCGGAGTGATGCCGAGCAGCTCGGCGGCTTCTTTGGTAGTAAGCATCGCGAAACCCTTCGCCAGAACGAATAGTTTTATATATAGCAATTGTAATTAAAACTATTCGTTCTGGCGAATGGTTTCAAGATTGAGGGCGCACTGACAGAAATGAACGGGCCTGGTACGCGTTGTTGCTGGATTTTGCATATTTGTATAACGCCGTGCGGCCTGTTGCGCCCCGTCCGCAATTCCTTTATTCTTAACTGGCTTCGCGTGAAAGCGCCAAGTGTGCCAGTGTGGCGCAACGGTAGCGCAACTGATTTGTAATCAGTGGGTTGCAGGTTCGATTCCTGTCACTGGCTCCATGAGAGTTTCGGGCTCTGTTCCCTTGTGGGACAGGGCCCGTTTCTATTTATGTCGATAAGTCAGCGTGTTTGGTGCCAACCAAGCTTCAGGTTTGTCTCGATCCGTAACACGAGTGGGCTGAAGACCCTCCTTATAGTTACAGATCGAAACATTGCCAAGGGAAGGCCGATAACATCTCGATCCGTAACACGAAGAGGCTGAAAACCGTTCTTACTGTTACAGAATGAGACGTAAGCGGGGGTTTCTGCGAAACATCTCGATCTGTAACAGATAGGGGAGGAATAACCCTCTTACTGTTACAGGTCGAGACATAGGCCGGGGCGAGGTTGGTCATCGTCATCGAGCGTGGATTATCGGACACACGAGCGTGGAAAATCTTCCGCCTAGTGAATGAGCGTGGATAATCTGCCACTTTGGATTCGATGGCACGGCAAAGTGGGAGATTATCCACGCTCGATTTCAAACGGAAGAAAATCCACGCTCGATTTTGCCTGGGAAGAGCAATCTTCTGTCTGGGCAGCCCCGATCTCGACCTATATATAGGTGCAAATAAGCTGGTATCGAAGTTCGATACTGAAGGTGTACTCCACTACAGCAAAGTGTTACCTTGGGAAACGTCACCTCAGTATCCAAAACCACTGTCCTTCATATCCAAACTCAATAAAACCGCAGGTCACGGCTATATAGATACGCCCGGCACCGTGTATCTAGAGGTTTTCGTTGACAGCCCCCAAGGTGGCATCGTATTATCTTCTTCGTTCGCGGGGGCGGCGGTCCAAAAGACCAAAGGACCTGCGGATACTTGAACGATTGGGAGTTTGCCCGAGTGGTTAATGGGGACGGGCTGTAAACCCGTTGGCTCTGCCTACATAGGTTCGAATCCTATAGCTCCCACCCGTCAAGTGCCTGTATAGCTCAGTCGGTAGAGCACTTCGTTGGTAACGAAGAGGTCACCAGTTCAAGTCTGGTTGCAGGCTCCATCCGGCGGTGTAGCTCAGTTGGTTAGAGCACACGGTTCATACCCGTGGCGTCACTGGTTCGAATCCAGTCACCGCTACCATAGGTAACACGGTGGCTTCTCAATAGTATGTTGAGAGGCCACTATGGTATAAAGGCAAAGTCCCGTCCGGGGACGACCTGTTAAGAGGAGGGCTTTATGGCCAAAGAGAAGTTTGAGCGCACTAAGCCGCATGTTAACATCGGCACCATTGGTCACGTCGACCACGGCAAGACCACGCTGACCGCTGCCATCACCAAGGTTCTCTCCGAGACCGAGGGCTGCAAGGCTGACTTCACTGCGTTCGAGAACATCGACAAGGCTCCCGAGGAGCGCGAGCGCGGCATTACGATTTCCGTCTCCCACGTTGAGTACGAGACCGCTGCCCGTCACTACGCTCACGTTGACTGCCCGGGCCACGCTGACTACGTCAAGAACATGATCACCGGCGCTGCTCAGATGGACGGCGCTATCCTGGTCATCGCTGCTACCGACGGCCCCATGGCTCAGACCCGCGAGCACATCCTGCTCGCCCGTCAGGTCGGCGTTCCCTACATCGTCGTCTTCCTGAACAAGTGCGACATGGTCGACGATGACGAGCTCATCGACCTCGTCGAGATGGAGACCCGTGAGCTCCTCTCCGAGTACGATTTCCCCGGCGACGACATCCCCGTCATCCGTGGCTCCGCTCTGGGCGCTCTCGAGGGCGACGCCAAGTGGATGGACGCCATTCGCGAGCTCATGAAGGCCGTCGACGAGTACATCCCGACGCCTGCTCGTAACAACGACCTCCCGTTCCTGATGGCCGTTGAGGACGTTATGACCATCTCCGGCCGTGGTACCGTTGCTACCGGCCGTGTCGAGCGCGGTGAGCTCAAGCTCAACGAGCCCGTCGAGATCGTCGGCATCAAGGATACCCAGAACACCGTTGTTACCGGTATCGAGATGTTCCGTAAGTCCATGGACTTCTGCGAGGCTGGCGACAACGTCGGTCTGCTGCTCCGCGGCATCAAGCGTGAGGACATCGAGCGCGGCCAGGTTCTCTGCAAGCCCGGTTCGGTTACCCCGCACACCAAGTTCACCGGCGAGATCTACGTTCTGACCAAGGAGGAGGGCGGCCGTCACACCCCGTTCTTCGATGGTTATCGTCCTCAGTTCTACTTCCGTACCACCGACGTTACCGGTACGGTCAAGCTCCCCGAGGGCACCGAGATGGCTATGCCTGGTGACCACATCACCATCGAGGGCGACCTCATCCACCCGATCGCCATGGAGGAGGGCCTGCGCTTCGCTATCCGCGAGGGTGGCCACACCGTCGGTTCGGGCATCGTCTCCACGATCATTGAGTAAATTAGCTCTTTGATATAGCTGACTTAGAGAACCCGGCACTTATATGGGTGCCGGGTTCTTTTCTGCAATGGATATTGAGCCGTTGCTGGTGTCGAGAGGATCGATAATGGTCCTGGTCGCACCGTCGATTAGCTCTCGTTGGCTTCATTGATGTGTTCCAAATATGAATGGATCCACCGAGAACCAATTGATTCGAGGTTTTCATTGACAGCACTTACATAGAGCTGATAAAGTACCAATTCGTGCCCGTACGGGGCGGAAATGAAAGGTTCAGGATACATGCGTACTCTAGTTACTCTTGCGTGCACTGAGTGCAAGCGCCGCAACTATACGACCACCAAGAACAAGTCGACCATGCCTGATCGTATGGAGATCAAGAAGTATTGCCCCTGGTGCCGTCACCACACGCTGCACAAAGAGACTCGCTAGTCTCTAGTCACATACGCCAGTAGTTCAATTGGTAGAGCATCGGTCTCCAAAACCGAGTGTTGAGGGTTCGAGTCCTTCCTGGCGTGCCAGTCATTATTCCGTAAGCTCCCAATTGGGGGCTTACGGTTTACTCATGTATAAGCGCATTGCGCGGAGGTAACCCAAATGGCCAACAAGAAGAACAAGAAGAAGGCTCAGCAGCCGGCACCTGCCAACAACGCTGCCGCCAACTCCAAGGTTGAGGCCAAGAAGGCCGTTGCCAAGAAGAACGAGAAGGCTGCGAAGTCCAAGAAGAACGAGAAGCCTGGTTTCTTCGCCCGCACCAAGAAGTATTTCGCCTCGGTCAAGTCCGAGATGAAGCGTGTCACGTGGCCCGATAAGAAGGAGCTCGTGAACTACTCGGTCGTCGTTTGCGCTTCTCTGATCGTCGTCGGCGTCGTCATCGCTCTGCTCGATGCTGGCTTTGGCGAGGCTCTTGCTCTGTTCTCTGGATTGAGGGGCTAAACCATGTCTAAGCGTTGGTACGTCGTTCACACTTACTCTGGATACGAGAACCGCGTTAAGTCCGATCTCGAGCATCGCATCGAGACTATGGGCATGCAGGACCGTATCTTTGATATCGAGATTCCTATGGAGCGCGTCACCGAGATTAAAGAGGGTGGCAAGCGCGAGACCAAGGATTCCAAGATCTTCCCGGGTTATGTTCTGGTCCGCATGGAGATGGATGACGATGCTTGGACGTGCGTTCGTAACACGCCCGGCGTCACCGGTTTCCTAGGCGGCAACGGCAAGCCCGCTCCGCTTTCCCGCGACGAGTACAACAAGATGACTCGTCGTCCCGGTAAGGGCGATTCGCCCAAGCGCACCTCGGTTGATATTCAGGTCGGCACGTCCGTCCGCGTCACCGATGGCCCGCTTACCGACTTTGATGGCAAGGTCTCCGAGGTTAACACCGAGGCTGGCAAGCTCAAGGTCACGCTGATGATCTTTGGCCGCGAGACGCCGGTCGAGTTGGACTTTAACCAGGTCGCTGTCATCGCTTAAGTTTTCGTCCGTTCGCGCGAGCGTGCTTCTTCTGTGACTGCTCATCTCAGGAGTGCTTCTAACACGTGCGTGCTTACGATATAGCAAGTACTTCACACTCGTGATTCGAAAGGAATGACCATGGCTGAGAAGAAGGTTGCCAACGTCATTAAGCTCCAGATTCCTGCTGGTGCAGCTAACCCCGCTCCTCCCGTCGGCCCCGCCCTGGGCGCTGCTGGCGTGAACATCATGCAGTTCTGCCAGGCCTTTAACGCCGAGACGCAGGACAAGAAGGGCGACATCATCCCCGTTGAGATCTCTGTCTACGAGGATAAGTCCTTCTCCTTCATCACCAAGACCCCGCCGGCGGCTCACCTCATCAAGAAGGAGCTGAACCTCAAGTCTGGTTCCGCTAAGCCCCAGGCCGACAAGGTTGGTCAGCTCTCCCAGGAGCAGCTCACCAAGATCGCCGAGATCAAGATGCCGGACCTCAATGCCAACGACATTGACGCCGCCAAGAAGATCATCGCCGGTACCGCCCGTTCCATGGGCGTCACCATCGCTGAGTAGCGATTTCTTATGGTAACGACGGGTGCTCCGAGCGGGGCGCCCGTGAAATGTGTGCAATAGGGCACACGATACGATGTGGGAGGGCTCACGCCCGTTTAACCACAGGAGGTAATGCACATGGCTAAGCATGGTAAGAGCTATAACGCCGCTGCCGAGAAGATCGACCGCGCCACGCTCTACACCCCCCTTCAGGCTGCCAAGCTCATCAAGGAGCTCGACACCGCCAAGTTCGACGAGACCGTCGAGGCCCACTTCCGTCTGGGCATCGATACTCGTAAGGCTGACCAGAACATCCGTGGTTCCATCTCCCTGCCCCACGGCACCGGCAAGACCGTTCGTGTTGCCGTCTTCGCCGAGGGCGAGAAGGCCCGCGAGGCTGAGGCTGCCGGCGCCGACATCATCGGTTCCGACGAGCTCGTCGCCCAGATCCAGAAGGGCGAGATCAACTTCGACGCCGCTATCGCTACGCCGAACATGATGGCCAAGGTTGGCCGCATCGGTAAGATCCTTGGTCCCCGTGGCCTCATGCCGAACCCCAAGCTCGGCACCGTTACCATGGACGTCGCCAAGATGGTCTCCGAGCTCAAGGCCGGCCGCGTTGAGTATCGCGCCGACCGCTACGGCATCTGCCACGTGCCCCTGGGCAAGAAGTCCTTCTCTGAGCAGCAGCTCGTCGAGAACTACGCTGCCCTGTACACCGAGATCCTGCGCGTCAAGCCCTCTTCTGCTAAGGGCAAGTACGTCAAGTCCATCTCCGTGTCTTCCACCATGGGTCCTGGCGTCAAGGTCGATCCCGCTGTCCAGCGCGACTTCCTGGCTGAGTAACTAACAGTTACTGCCTGAGCAAAGCAAGCATTGCTAAAGAAACCCGGTTCTGCCCCGTGCAGGACCGGGTTTCTTGCTATCTCGGGCCAAAACCACCACAAAGGGGACAGGCACCTTTGTGGTGGTTTTGGCACTTTGGCGTCAATGTTATGGCATCGCAGCGAGCCGGTTCCAAGTGCCCCAGGTCGCCCCGAAAGAGGAGCGACGCGTACTTTGGTACGCGAGCGACGGCTTGAGGGGCGAGATGGGGTGCTTGGGGCCGGCGCAGCGTCAAGCCTTAAAGGTGGTTACCAGGGGGTTCTGGCGGTAGAGGACTCGATGGCCTCGTGGCGTTTGAGCTCGCGGCGCATGGTTTGCGAATTGAGCCAGGCTGCCTGCCAGCCACGGATGGGGTAGCGTGTCTCGTCCAGTTCAAACTGCGTATAGCCGCAGGCGTTGATGATCGTCGTCCCGCACGCATGTTGCCGCTCGCGCTGAAAATCGGGACCGTAGCTCTGGTGCACATGTCCGTGCACCATGAAGTCGGGGCTCCAGGACTCAAGCGCCGTGTTAAAGCATTCGAATCCTCGATGTGGCAGATCATCCAGATCGCCCACGCCGGCGGCGGGTGCATGGGTGAGCAAGATGTCGCAGCCGCCGACCATCCTCACTTTGCGGGACAGCTTGCGCATGCGCTTGGCCATCTCGCGCTCGGTGTACATGTTGGCACCATCTCGATAGCGCATGGAGCCGCCAAGCCCCGCAATGCGGACGCCGCGATACACGTACACGGTGTCTTCGACGCAGATGCATCCACCCGGTGCATGACGTGCATAGCGGTCATCGTGGTTGCCGCGCACGTAGATGAGCGGCTTGTTGATGACGGTGACCAAAAACTCAAGATAGTCCGGGTCCAGATCGCCAGCGGACAAAATCAAGTCAACACCCTCAAAGCGTTCCTTGCGAAAGCATTCCCAAAGGCATCGCTCTTCGGTATCGGCTACGGCAAGGATCTTCATAGGGCGTGGACTTTCGGCTCATCGTTGGGCTGCGGAATGGCACCTACCACGTTGTCGGCCAGCCAGTCCATCTCGACGATTTGCGTGCTCGGCAGCGGGGGAAAGCCCTCGATCTGCACCACGCCGTCTTGGCTATGGAGTTCGCCGCCAAATGGATTGATGGAGCCCTCGACGATGCCATTGCGGAGCAGCTGAACAAGCTTGCGCGTCTGATAGGGCAGGCCCGGAGCGTAGCGAATGTCGATTACGCCCGAGCTGATACCATACCAGTAGTTGACGGCGCGAACCTGGCTATCGTCACTGGTCTCATCCCAGGTGCCATGCAGCAGGCTTCGCACGATAAGCTCGTAGTATCGGCCCCAGTTCCATACCGGCATGGCAATGCCGACGACCTTGCCATCGACCAGGCGGTGGAGTCCGTAGGCCGTGGGGTCTTCGAGTGACTTTGACATGTCGGCGCCGGTCATGACGCTCACGCCTTCGCGGCACATGGCCTCGGCAAGACCGCCGGCGGGCACATCGCCCCAGGTGAGGATTACCTGCGCGCGAGGGTCGAGCAGCGAGGCGCCAATCGCAAAGGCGTTGATCTCGCTGAGTGCGCCTGAGGCGAAGACCGACGCATGGTAACCGATGCGGTGGTTGTCCGCCATGCTGGCGGCAAGGGCGCCCAGGAGAAACTTGGCCTCGTACATCTTGCCAAAGTACGAACGGACGCTTTGGTGGGGAAGGCCGATAGAGCAGTTGAGGAATCGCACCTGGGGATACTCAACGGCAGCCCTGAGCGTGTATTCCATCAGGCGGTGTGAAGTCGAGAAGATGGCCTTCGCCCCGTGCTTGACAGCCGTTTCCACAGCGGCGTAGAACACGTCCGGATCGTGGCAGTCCTCGAACGCTTCGGTGCGCACGATACCGCCAAAGTGCTCATCGAGATACTGACGCCCTTGGTCGTGCAGGCTGTCCCAGCTCGACGTCGCACAGGGGAACTCATGGATAAAGGCGATGCGCAGGGGGTTGGCCGCCGAATAGACGGTCTTGCCCATAAAGAAGTTGAGCACACCGGAAGTGGACTTGGCGGGCGTCTCCTCCTCATCGACGCTCGGTGCTTCGACAAGATCGACCTTGTCCTCATCACTTTTGCCGGCAATGACCAGCTCGCGCCAAATCTTGCACAGGCGGTTTACGACGATATCCGTCGGCGTATCCAGCAGGCGGTCCTGGTTGTACACATTGAGGTAGACGAGCATGGCGTCGGCGGGCGTAATGTCCAGGTGGCCGCCGCCCGCGCGAAGGTAGGCGCGCTTAAAGAGCAGGAAGGTGTGACGCAGGTAATCGACCTTTTTCTGCGGCCATTTTTCGATAAGGTTCTGGCCGAGCATCTTGGCGAGCGTCTCGTAGCTTCCCTCGCGCGAGAACTCGATCTCGTATAGGGGGCATACGCGCCAAAACGCGCAGAACTCGCCGTACAGGCGGCTTTCGACGGAATCCCATTTTCCGGGGTAGAGGCGGGTGACCTTGGCCGAAACCGTCGGGGCGTCCAGGAATTTGAGGACGCTGACGCGCTTGTTGCCCTCCTGGACGTAGAACCGATGCATGAACTCGGTGACGATGATGGGGTCGCGATAGCCCTCGGTCACCTGGATGTCGTAGAGGTTGGACCACTTGCGGGCGAACTCGGTGCTAAATGGCAACAGGGGCATAAAGTTACACGAAAAGGCAGACTGACGGCCCTTGGTAACCGTGCCGACGACCATTTCGAGCGGAATGTCCCTTAGGCCGACGCTCTCTCGCTGACCTAAGGGGAGTTGGGCAACGAGGCTATCGAGGTCCGTAAGGTACGGGTGCTCGCTTTGGCTGATGGCGCGACGGCGTCCCTGCTCGCCGCGCTTGCGTGCTTGACGATAGGCCTCTTCCATGGTGTCTACTCCCTTAGTCGTTTAAACAACGATATGAACCATGGTACCACGATGCGAAACCACCACAAAGGTGCCTGTCCCCTTTGTGGTGGTTTTAGGCGATGATGGGGGCGATGGCGCGGATGCAGGCGTCGGCTGCCGTGAAAGTGGTGCTGTCGTCGCTGACGATAAAGATGATCTTGCCCTTGATGCCAAAGTCGCCGATTTCGCTAAAGAGCACGTAGGGCTCCTTGTCAAAGCCCGAGATGGGAAGCACGGCGGCCTTGGTGGCGTCGGTGAGCTCATCTGCCAACGCGTCCAGTGAAGCCCACTTGGACGTGTCCTTGACCGCGACGGGGACGGCTACGCGCCCAAAGGGCATCAAATGCACGAGCGTGTTCTTGGAGATGTTGGAGTTGGGGACGATGATGGTCTGCCCGCAGGCGTCCTCGATGGTCGTATGGCGCCAAGTGATGTCTTGGACCACGCCCGACACGCCGCCGACCTCGATATTGTCGCCGGGCTTGATGATGCCCATAAAGGTCACCTGCATGCCGCCGATAAGGTTTGACAGCGTGTCCTGAAAGCCGAGCGAGATGGCGATGCCGCCGACGCCAAGAGCGGCGACGAGGGCGTTTGCGTTAATGCCAAAGCAGTTGTCGAGGATAAAACTGCCGCCGATCGTCCATATGACGGCGCGCGCGATGTTGATGAAGATGCTCGATGCCGGAAGCGGGTTGTCGTCGCGGTTGAGCAGGTGGCGCAGGGTCTTGGATACGAGCTTGGTGGCGATGGCGGTGCCTATTACCAAGATGACGGCCCAGATGATGTTGTGGACCCACCGTTGCTCAAAGAAATGAAGAATCGGTTCAAACAATTCCATGTAGGGAAAACCTCCTAATGATCGTCCAACCATGATACCCACCAAGAAGCCCGTCCGATCAAATTCGGACGGGCTTCTGTGCTTGATATAAGGCTCGGCGCTGTACGGGCTCTAAGAATTAGCGGCATGTCTTAGTGGCGGCGCTTCCAGACGATGCCGAGGATGACCATGACGATGCCGCCGATGAGACATGCGCCGACCACGGCCAGCGTGCGGTCTCCCGTTGCGGCAAGCTTGCCGGTCGTCTTCTTGGTGGTGACCTGCGTGATTGCCGTGCCGGGCTTGGGTGAGGGCTCAGGCGTCGGGGCCGGTGTGGGCGTGGGGTCCACGGCTGCGGAGCCGAAGCTGATGGTGCCGGCGAGCCCGGCCATCTTGGTCTCCCAACCATTCTGCCCAATCAGTGCCCTCAGCGCCGCCTCGCACGTGCCCCATTCGGTGTGCTTGGTGGCGTTTGCGAAGGTGGGGAAGTCGGTCGTGTTGGTAATGATGTAGTTGTTGGTGGCGACGGTATAGGTCTTGGTGGGATCGAGCGTGCTACCGTCCTTGGTGAGTGTGGCACTCACAATGCGCTTGCCTTCGGGCTGCGTCCAATCAATCGTCACGTTGATGCCGCCAAAGGAGAGAACGCTGCCAGAGTCATCGCGCCACTTGTACTTGTCTTGCGCCTCCTGCTCGCTGTGACCGGCCGCCACATAAGCCTGCTGAAGCTCGTAGCTGTCGTTGCAATCGTCGCTGATTTGTAGCGAGTGCTCGAGCGCTGCGAGGAAGTCCGCGCCCGTCAGGGCAAGATAGGAGCCGCAAATCACGTGGCCGATGGTCTGGGCCTTGGTGGTGTCGCCCTCCTTGCCGGGGCGGAAATCGGTGGTGCGCACCATTTCCCAACCATGCGTGCCTGCGGCGTCCTCGCCGTAGAAATAGTTGGTGGTGGATGTGCCGAGCACCTTGTTCGATTCGTTTTCAAAGTCCTCGTCGAGCGGCTTGATCTTGTTGCGGACGGCTTCAAGGCGGCTTTGGTAGTCGGAGCCCTTGTCGGGGTCTGTCAAAAGGTCGTTGACGTTCTTGGCGGTGTAGAGCTTCTCGTCGCTGCCGTCTGCAGGGACCGTGACCGTGTCATCGTCGGTCGTCTCGGTGCCATTCGTGTCGTATTTGTACGGAATGGAAAGCAGCCCCACCTCGGCAAAGGCGCTGCCTGCCTCGACAACGTGGATCGTCTTGCCGTCGGCTCCCGTCACCTTCTCGTTAAGGTTGATGTGCTCGTGGCCTGCGATAAGGGCATCGACGCCACGGAGCCGCGTGGCAAAGGTCTTTGCGTCGAGCGTGTGCGCGATACACACAACAACATCGCAGCCCTCCTTGCGCAGCTGCTCTGCCTCGGCATTGATGGCGTTCGCGGCACTCGAGAAGCTGGTGCCCGCGACCAGGTCCGCGCGCAGCGAGGAACCTAGCGACTCATCCATGGCTCCGACGACGCCGACCTTGATTTTGTAGTCGAATGTGGAGTGATCCTCGCTATCCTCCCAGGTGCGATCGAGCGTCTTCGTGATGCTCGAGCTCCATGCGCCGTTCGAGGACGTTGCATTCGCGCAGAGCATGGCGAAGGGCGTGCCGGTGGTGCTGTAGCCGGTCATGGTGCGGAGTTTGTCCGCGCCGTAGCTCCAGTCGTGGTTGCCTGGCGTGGTTGCGTCGTAGCCGTCGGCGTAGAAGGTGTCCATGAGCTCGGCGATGCTCTTGCCCTCGCTCATGGTGGCGAAGGACTGTCCGTGGAAGGTGTCGCCCGCATCGAGTAAAAGATCGGGGGCGCTGCTTTGGGCGCTATAGAGAACCGCCAGTCCGTCAAAGCCCACAGTGCCGGTGCCCTTGCTTGCGTTGTAGCTGTACTTGTAGCTGCCGTGGATATCGTTGGTGTGCATGACGGCCACGGAGCCGTCAATAGCGGCGGGCAGGTTTCCCGCGAAAGCGAGGCTTGGGATGCCTGCGAGCGCGCCGGCAAACAACGCGGCGGCCAACGCAAAGCGGGGGAGTCTTTTCATGGCAGTTTCCTTAGTCCTTAGCCAGAATGTCTGGTTGAATATCGGATTATCGACATAATATGCGAAAACCGCCGCAAGGGCCTCTGTCCCTTTGCGGCGGTTTTGGCGTTTGCGCAGATAAAACCTACCAAAATAAACCTGTCCCTTTTTGGCAGGTTTTAGCTTAGCAGCATGCGGTCGTTGGCGAGCTCGCCGCCCGAGACCTCCTCGAACTTCTGCAGCAGGTCGGCGACGGTGAGCGACTTCTTCTCATCGCCCGCCACGTCGTAGATTACGTGGCCCTCGTGCATCATGATCAGGCGATTGCCCAGACGGATGGCGTCATTCATGTTATGCGTGACCATGAGCGTGGTCAGGTGGTGCTCGTCGACGATCTCTTCGGTCAGATTGAGCACCTTCGATGCCGTCTTGGGGTCGAGGGCCGCAGTGTGCTCGTCGAGCAGCAGCAGGCGCGGCCTGGTGAGCGTGGCCATCAGCAGGGTGAGTGCCTGGCGCTGGCCGCCCGAGAGCAGGCCGACCTTGGCGTTGAGACGCGTGTCCAGACCAAGGTCCAGGCGCTTGAGCAGCTCAACGTACTCATCTTTCTCGGCCTTGGTGACGCCCCACGAAAGGCCGCGACGCTGGCCGCGACGCTTGGCGAGGGCCAGGTTCTCGGCGATCTGCATGTCGGCAGCGGTACCGCGCATGGGGTCCTGAAACACGCGGCCCAGGTACTTGGCGCGCTGCGACTCGCTCAGGCGCGAGATGTCGGTGCCGTCGAGCTCAATAACGCCCGAATCGAGCGGGTACACGCCGGCGATCATGTTGAGCAGAGTGGACTTGCCGGCGCCGTTGCCGCCGATCATGGTTACAAAGTCGCCGTCATTCAGGGTGAGGTCGACGCCGGTGAGCGCGCGCTTCTCGGTGACGGTGCCCTTGTTAAAGGTCTTCTTGACGTGCGAGAGCTTAAGCATCTGCCTCATCCCCCTTCGTGTAGGAGCTGCGGAGCTTATAGCGCTCCCAAACCACGGGCACGCACAGGGCCACGGCGACGATCACGGCGGAGAGCAACTTCATGTCGTTGGCGTCCATGCCCAACTGCAGCACGATGGCGCGGATAAGGAAGTACACCACGGAGCCAAAGACGGCGGAGGCAAGACGGACGCTAAACTGCGTGAGGCCGCCGGGCAGCAGACGGCCGAGCACCTCACCGATAACAATGGCGGCAAGACCGATAACGATGGCACCGGTGCCCATACCAATGTCGGCATACTTCTGGCTCTGGCAGATGAGCGCGCCCGAAAGGCCGATGAGGGCGTTGGAGAGCACGAGGGCGATCATCTTGGTGGAGTTGGTGTTGACGCCCAGAGCGCGGATCATGTACTCGTTGTTGCCGGTGGCGCGCAGCGCCGAGCCGATCTCGGTGCCAAAGAACCAATACAGGATGGCAACGATAGCCACGGCGAGCAGGATGCCCAAGATGATGGCAACGGTGGACTGCGGCAGACCCGTCATGTTGCTGACGGCCGAGAACACGGTGCCCTTGGCAAGAATGGGCGTATTGGACTTGCCCATGATGCGCAGGTTGATGGACCACAGGCTGATCTGGGTGAGGATTCCGGCGAGGATCGCGGGAATCTCGAAGACGGTGGTCAAAATGCCCGTGACGGCACCCGCGATGGCGCCGGCGCACATACCGGCCAGCACGGCGAGCAGCGGGTCGACGTTGTTATTGACGATGAGCACGGCGCAGACACAGCCGCCGAGGGCAAAGCTGCCGTCGCAGGTCATATCGGGGATGTCGAGCAGGCGGAACGTGATAAACACGCCAAGCACCATAATGCCCCAGAGGACGCCCTGCGAAACGGCGCCCTGCAATGCAATGAGCATGCTTCATACCTCCTAGGATAGGGTGGACACGTGATTCACCATAATAGCGGTAACAATGCATAGAAGAGCTACGGACAGACGTTTTGTTTTACCTGAAACAAGCAGGGCGGACGCCGGTCTACAGCGCCCACCCCTGTGGCTCAGATATTGAATAACGCGGCTAAAGCGCGAGCACGGGCCCTAGGCGCATCGCCGCGCATGTCGCTACTCGTCCAGAGCGGAAAGGTCGATGCCCAGGGCCTCGGCCATCTCGTCGTTCTTGACGACGACCAGGTCCTTGCTCGAGAGGTGCTTGATAGGCATGTCCTCGGGCTTGGCCTCGCCCTTCAGGATCTTGACGGCCATCTCGCCCGCGGCATAGCCTAGGTCCTCGTAATTGATGGAGAGGGTGAACAGGCCGCCGGCCATGCACATACCCTCCTCGCCGGTCACGAAGGGAAGCTTGTTCTCCTTGCAGATCTGGCCGACCTGCGAGGCACCCGCGGCGATGGTGTTGTCGGTGGGGGAGTACAGCGCGTCGACCTTGCCCACGGCAGACTCGACGACGGACTGAATCTCGTTGGAGCTCGAGACGGTGAAGTCAGTGTACTCGAGGCCCAGCTTGTCGAGCTCCTTCTTGGCGGCCTTGATCTGGACGTCGGAGTTGGACTCGGCGGTGCAGTAGAGCAGGCCGACCTTTTTAACGTCGGGCAGGACCTTCTGCATCATCTCGAGCTGCTCGGCGACCGGGGTGAGGTCGGAAGCGCCCGTGACGTTGGTGCCGGGCTTGTCGTTGTCCTGGACCAGGCCGGAGGCGGCGTAGTCGGTGATGGCGCAGCCCACGATGGGGATATCGGCCGTGGCGCCGGCGGCAGCCTGCGCGGCGGGCGTGGCGATGGCATAAATCAGGTTGACGTTGTCGCCCACAAACTTGTCGGCAATGGACTTACACGTGGACTGGTCGTTCTGGGCGTTCTTCTGGTCGATCTTGACCTTAAGGCCGCTCTTCTTGATGGCCTTGACGAAGCCGGCGTTGGCGGCATCGAGCGCGGAGTGCTCGGTGAGCTGCAGAACGCCGATGGTGTAGTCGGAACCGGCGGCAGCGGAGCCGGAACCAGAGTTGCCGCCGCATCCGGCGAGCGGGGCGAGCGCGAGCAGGCCGGCGGAGACCAGAAGGCTCCTGCGGCTGATGGTGATGTCCTTCATATCATTACCCCCAGTATAAAAATGGCTGGAAACACTGCACTGGGACAAAGTGCAAGTGGAACTATAGTAGCGCTGATGTCCATTTTTACAACAGCCTGGCGGGTTTTTTAATACAGAATCGGATGGGCGGTACGGGTAGTCGAATGGGCGGCGGAGGGTCTTATGCGGCGGAGGAGGCGTCGTCCTCGTCCAAGGCGGCGAAGAGCTTCTTGCCGTCGAGCAGGCGCGTGCTGACGTTTCTCATTCGGCCAATCTCTACAGTACGCAACGTGTCATCGGCGCCTCGGGCGTCGTAGACCGTTCCCAGCAGATACGAGATGCCATCGCGCTGCCTGATGGCAAAGGGACGGAGTGTCATCCGTGCTGCTTCGGTTTCGCCACGTGTCGTGACGCTCGAAATATCAAAACTCACCGTGGTTCCGTGGTCGATGGCCTGCTCGACGAGCTCGCACGTGTCGATGCGCTTGATGGGCGTGCGTGTTGCCTTGGTAGCCTTGCTGCCTGCGCTTGGAGCGGGTTCGGGTGTATCGAGGTAGTCGCGAACGTCGGCGCTCGCCATGGCAACTAAGTGCTGCGCCATGCTCTTGCGGATAGCGATAGGCGTGGAGCGGTTGCGCATGACCATACCGTGGAGCCGGATGATCTCTTCATCGGTGAGCGGGCGGGTAAGAAGTTTGTAGCCCACGCCGCGTTTGTACTCAATTTCGTATCCGGCATGGCGAAGCGCGGAGATGGCGGTGTAGATGCTGCGCCGCGCCGCCGAGATGGGCATGCGGGCGGGGTCGTCGGGATGGGCGAGGCGCCGGATCAACTCATCGGAAAGCATGGCCTTGTCCTCGCCGGTGTTTTCGCTTAATAGTTGCAGGATGCGAACGGCGCGATAGGCTGCCATCGAGGCGGCGCCTCTAGTCGTGGTGTCGTAGGTTTCAACAGCGGCTTCGGTCATGGTGCCCACGTCCTTTCCGTTTTGGGTGGCGACGGTATGGAGCCTAGGACGCGGGGTTTTCCCAGGGGCGTAGGGCGCTCTGGGCGGTCGGTAGTCGTCGGCAAACGGCGGGTCGAGTTTTCAACAGCCCTGGTCAACTGACCAAAAACTTGCCAAAAGCTTGACGGATGCTGTTGAAAAAAGCGTCTCTCGACCGATGTCGAGAGACGCTTATGCGATGAGCGTTGGCGTGTGGCGACGCGAGCTAGCGTCCGACGATTAGAAGTCGGCGTTGCCCACGGTGCGCGGGTGCGGCAGGACGTCGCGGATGTTGCCCACGCCGGTCAGATACATGACCAAGCGCTCGAAGCCCAGACCGTAGCCGGCGTGCTTGCAGGAACCGTAGCGGCGCAGGTCAAGGTAGTACTTGTACTGCTCGGGATTCATGCCCAGGTCCTTGATGCGGGCCTCGAGCAGATCCAGGCGCTCCTCGCGCTGGGAGCCACCGATGATCTCGCCGATACCGGGAACCAGGCAGTCGGCGGCGGCGACGGTCTTGCCGTCCTCGTTCATGCGCATGTAGAAGGCCTTGATCTCGGCCGGGTAGTCGGTTACGAAGGTCGGGCGCTTAAAGTGCTCCTCGGTCAGGAAGCGCTCGTGCTCGGTCTGCAGGTCGATGCCCCAGCTCACGGGGTAGTCAAACTTGTGACCGGCGGCGACGGCCTGCTCCAGGATCTCGACGGCCTCGGTGTAGGTAACGCGGGCGAAGTCGGAGTTGGCGACATGGTCTAGGCGTTCGAGCAGACCCTTGTCCACAAACTTGTTGAGCATATTGAGCTCGTCGGGGCAGGTGGCCATGACGTCCTTGAGGACATACTTGAGCATGGCCTCAGCGTTATCCATGTAGTCGTTAAGGTCGGCAAAGGCCATCTCGGGCTCGATCATCCAAAACTCGGCGGCGTGGCGCGTGGTGTTGGAGTTTTCGGCGCGGAAGGTGGGGCCAAAGGTGTACACGTCGCCAAAGGCCATGGCAAAGTTCTCGGCATTGAGCTGGCCGGACACGGTGAGGCTTGCATGCTTGCCAAAGAAGTCCTGGCTCCAGTCGACCTCGCCGGACTCGGTGAGGGGCGGATTTTTGGGGTCGAGCGTGGTCACGCGGAACATCTCGCCGGCGCCCTCGCAGTCACTCGTGGTGATGATGGGGGTGTTGACGTAGACAAAGCCCTGCTCCTGGAAGAAGCGGTGGATGGCGGCAGCCGCGACAGAGCGGATGCGGAACACGGCGCGGAACAGGTTGGTGCGCGGGCGCAGGTGCTGCTGGGTGCGCAGGAACTCGACGGTTGCGCGCTTCTTCTGCAGCGGGTAATCCGGGGCGCTCGTGCCCTCGACCTCGATGGAGGTGGCAGAAAGCTCGAAAGGCTGGGGCGCATCGGGGGTCAGCTTGACGGTGCCGGTGCAAATGAGTGCGGCCGAGACGTTTTGATGGGCGATCTCGTCGTAGTTGTCGAGTGCCTCGCGGTTCATGACGACCTGCAGGTCGCGGAAGCAGCTGCCGTCGTTGAGCGTAACAAAGCCAAAGTTCTTCATGTCGCGGACGGACTTAACCCAGCCGGCGACGGTGACAGTCTGGCCGCCGAGCGACTCGGCATCGGCATAGAGCTGCGCGATTTTGGTGCGGTTCACGTATCCTCCCATAACGGTTGAATGATAGTTATCCATACAGTTCAGTATTCTAGCAGCTCGGCTCATTTGAGCTATACAGATAAGGCATTGGCGGGATGGTTTTTCAAACGAAAAGTGCCCGCGGCCAAATGGTCGCGGGCACTTGACGAGGTGCCTTTTGGCTGTGTGGCGCGGGGCCTGGCTACTTGGTCTTGGCTACCAGCAGCGGGTCGCCAAGCTTGACGAGCGGGTTGCCGCCGATAAGCGTTCCAGATTCGCCGACATGGTCGATGCTCTTAAGACGATCGAGCTCGGAAACGATGACGGTCACGATGTCCTCGTGACCAGCGGCCTTAATGGCCTCGCGGTCGAAGCTGATGAGCGGCTGGCCTGCCTTGACCACATCGCCCATCTCGACAAAGCGGGCAAAACCCTTGCCGTTCATTTCCACGGTGCCCAGGCCGACATGGATAAACACGCGAAGACCGTCCTCGGTGATCATGCCAATGGAGTGGTTGGTGACAGTGGTGGCGCCGATGCGGCCGTTGGCGGGCGCATAGATGGTGCCGGTAATGGGCTCGATGCCATAGCCCTGGCCAAGCATGCCCGAGGCGATCGTCTCGTCGGGAACCTCGTCCAGGTTGACGAGCACGCCGTTGACGGGGGCGTAGATGACGCCTTCGCGGGTAGCGAAGCTTGCTGCGGGCGGAACGGACGCCTCGCCGGTCGAGGTGAAGGTGGACTTAAGCGAATCGAGCAGACCCATAGTTGCCTCCAACTTAAATAGGCGCATATCGCGCGTTTGGTTTGCCGGAAACATTTCACATGTGTTTCGCGGCTTGGTCAACGCCCCTATTCTACGCTGCTCAATGATACCTCTGAACTGGGATTATGTGATATATCAGTTGAAGGGAAACTTATTGCCGGAGTGTTTCTGCGCCACGGGTTCAAGTGGGGTACGCTTGAAGGCGAAAAACAAGGGCGCATAATTTGCGCGAAGGGAGCACATATGATTGTCGAGAACCATGCGCTGTGGGGCGAGGAGCCGACCGAGGATTATCCGGCGACGTTTACGTATTTGGGTGCCGAGCCGCTGCCCGATAAACCGAATGGCCGCCGCCCCGCGGTGATCATCTGCGGCGGAGGCGGGTTTACGCATATCGCTCCGCACGAGCAGGACCCGGTGGCGTTTGCATTTTTGGATCGCGGCTACCAGGCCTTTGTGCTCAACTATGTCACGAGTTCTACGGGTGACGTGAGCTTTCCGCACCCCCAGGCAGATCTTGCCAAGATGGTCGCCACGGTGCGCGCCAACGCCGACGAGTGGCATGTCGATCCTAAGCGCGTGTGCGTCGTGGGCTTTTCTGCTGGCGGCATGATTTGCGCCTCGCTGGCAACACAGTGGAAGACCGGCCCCTTCGCGGCACTTGCCGGGGCGCGTCCGGACGACATTCGTCCCGATGCCGTGGTGCTGGGCTATCCATTGCTCGACTTTGCCTATGTGCGTGACATGCAGACGCGCGATCCGCGCATTGACTTGCGTGTGCCCAAGACGGGCGGCAAGACGGGGCGCGATTTGCTCAACGACTACCTGTCGATGGTGACGGGCGGCGAGGCAACTGACGAGCATCTGGCCGACATCTGCCCCACCACGCATGTTTCGCGTCAGATGCCACCGACCTTTGTGTGGGGCGTGTCCGACGACAAGACGGCGCCGATCGCGCAGGTCTACCCGTTTGCGCAGCGCATGGCCGAGGAGGGCGTTGCATGCGAGATGCACGTCTTCGACCAGGGTGGTCACGGCCTTTCGCTCGGCAACGCCAACACCGCGGTCGACAACGAGGACAAGCAGGTGGCAGTCCGTCCCTGGATCCGCCTAGCCTTCCGCTTCCTGGAGCGCCATCTGTAAGAGTAAGAGGGCCAGCCCCATCCCGTCCCTCATAACTTGCGGTGAAATAGTTCCAATTAAAGTCACGGGGCTTTAAACAGGAACTATTCCACCGCAACTTCGTTTTGATCTGTTGGAGACGGAGGAAAATGGATCATTTTGTCGAGGGAGCGGGCGGCTGTTTCTGCTCCCGCGGGAAACCACGTCCCGTTTGGGAAATCGTGACCCGTTTTGGGCGCAGATTCCGGGTCGCAGTTTCCCCGAGGGGCTCGATCGGGAAATCGCATCCCAGTCTGAGCGCCGATTCCGGGCTGCAGTTTCCGCTAGATGCCTCAACCGGAAAGCCCGTCCCGTTTAGGTGTTCCGGAGTGGGATTCGGTTTCCGCAACAGGCCCGTCTGGGAAGCAATGGCCCAGAATTCCCCTTGCACCGATCTGTCGATTGAACGTCGTTGTGTGTTCACGCTATCATGTAAGCTTAAAATTGGTTAGCCATGGCAAACGGTTAGCCATGGTGAACATAAATACAACGCCCTGCGGGCGCCGGGGGAGGAACACGGACGTGAAGCTCGATACACTCGAGATTGGAAAGGACGCCGTTGTCGCATCGGTGGCATCGGACGATCAGGCACTCCGACAGCATATTTTGGACATGGGTCTAACGCCGGGCACCGAAGTCACCATGATGAAGTACGCCCCCATGGGTGACCCGCTCGAGATCCGCCTGCGTGGCTACGAGTTGACACTGCGTAAGGACGATGCCGCTCGCATCGAGCTCGTGGGTATTCACGACACCGATACGGGTCCGCGCGCTAACGCCGCAATCGGCACGACGGAGCATCCGGCCCTGGGCGAGGGGACGTATTCGCCCCGTGCGGCAAAGACGGCCGTGCCAGAGGGCGCGCCGCTGCACTTTGCCCTCGCCGGCAACCAAAACTGCGGCAAGACCACGTTATTCAACCAGCTGACGGGCTCCAACCAGCACGTCGGTAACTTTCCCGGCGTGACGGTCGACCGCAAAGATGGCACCATCCGTAACCATCCCGAGGCGAGCGTTACCGACCTGCCCGGCATTTACTCCCTGTCGCCGTACACAGGCGAGGAAGTCGTGAGCCGTCAGTTCATCCTCGACGAGCGTCCGGACGCCATCATCGACATCATTGACGCCACCAACATCGAGCGCAACCTGTACCTGACACTGCAGCTCATGGAGCTTGACCGTCCTATGGTCATCGCGCTCAACATGATGGACGAGGTGACCGCCAACGGCGGCGCCGTAGACGTCAACTTGCTCGAGAGCCTGTTGGGCGTGCCCGTTGTCCCCATTAGCGCTGCCCGCAACGAGGGCATCGGCGAGCTGGTGGACCACGCCCTGCACGTGGCACGGTTCCGCGAGCGCCCCGGTCGCCTGGACTTTTGCGCGCCCGACGGTCCGGACGGCGGTGCACTGCATCGCTGCATTCACGGCATTGCTAACCTGATCGAGGACCATGCCGTGACGGCGCACATCCCGGTGCGCTTTGCGGCGACCAAGCTGGTCGAGGGCGATGAGCTGGTAACCGAGGCGCTTCACCTGGATCGCAACGAGCTCGACGCTATCGAGCACATCATTACCCAGATGGAGGGCGAGGCCGGCACCGACCGCCTATCTGCGTTGGCCGATATGCGTTTTAGCTTTATCGGCGACGTGTGCGGGCGTTGCGTCGTCAAGCCGCACGAAAGCCGCGAGCACGTGCGCTCCGTCAAGATTGACCGCATCCTGACAGGTCGTTACACAGCCATTCCGGCGTTTCTGGTGATCATGGGCCTCGTCTTTTGGCTGACGTTTGGCGTGATCGGCGCGGCGTTGCAGGGACTCATGGAGGACGGCATCGCTGCCATCATCGCCTCGGCCGATGCGGGCCTCAAGGCGTTCGGCACCAACGACGTAGTGCGCTCGCTGGCTGTCGACGGCGTGCTTACGGGTGTGGGCAGCGTGCTGACCTTCCTGCCGATTATCGTCGTGCTCTTTTTGTTCCTCTCCATTCTGGAAGACTCCGGCTACATGGCACGCGTAGCCTTTGTCATGGATAAGGTGTTGCGTCGCTTTGGCCTGTCGGGCCGCAGCTTCGTGCCCATGCTCGTCGGTTTTGGCTGCACCGTGCCGGCTATCATGTCGACCCGTACGCTCCCATCCGAGCACGACCGCAAGATGACGGTCATGCTCACGCCGTTTATGAGCTGCTCGGCCAAGTTGCCGGTCTATGGTCTGCTGTGCGGGGCGTTTTTCCCACAGGCGACGGTTCCCGCCATGGTCTCGCTCTATCTGATCGGCATTGCGGTTGGCTGTATCGCGGCTTTGGTACTCAACCGCACGGCATTTAAGGGCGACCCGGTGCCGTTTATCATGGAGCTGCCCAATTACCGCCTGCCGAGCGTCAAGACGACGGTGATGCTGGCATGGGATAAGGCCAAAGACTTTATTACCAAGGCCTTTACCATTATCTTTGCCGCTACCGTGGTCATCTGGTTCCTTCAGACGTTCGACATCCGCTTTAATGTGGTCGCCGATCAGTCGCAGAGTCTGCTTGCGGGTCTCGGCAGCATCATTGCGCCGGCGCTGACGCCGCTTGGGTTTGGCGACTGGCGCGCCTCGACGGCGCTCGTCACGGGGCTCATTGCCAAGGAGAGCGTCATCTCGACGCTCACGGTGCTTTTGGGCGCAACGTCGCCCGCGGCGCTGTCGACCATGTTTTCGCCGTTTACCGCCTACGTGTTCTTGGTCTTTACGCTGCTGTACCCGCCTTGCGTGGCCGCTATCGGCGCTGTCAAGAGCGAGTTGGGCGCGCGCTATGCCGTGGCCGTATTCGCGTTTCAGGTCGCCGTTGCCTGGATCGTGGCGTTTGTCGTGCATTCGGCGGGCATATTGCTGGGGTTGGCTTAGTTATTTATTGACGGTGCAACCTCTGTGTATCGAATTGTTTTCGGCCCCGCATCTGTTGCTGACGGATGCGGGGCCGTTGCTATATAATCGCCTCCGCTCAAAATGATTGGAGACGTTATATATGAGTCAGGCAAGGCAAGACGGCATCACGCTCAGGCAGTGGCTCCCGCTCATCGGGCTCACCTGCTGCGCGTTCGTGTTCAACACGTCGGAGTTCATGCCCATCGGCCTGCTGACCGATATCGCCGCGTCGTTCTCGCTCACCGAGGCCCAGGCGGGCATCATGATCTCGGTCTATGCCTGGGGCGTCATGCTGCTGTCGTTGCCGCTCATGGTGTTCGCTTCGCGCTTTGAGTTCAAGCGGATGCTGCTGGGCGTGCTCGCCGTGTTCTCGCTCGGCCAGTTTCTGTCCGCCGTGGCGCCCACCTATCCCATCTTGGTCTGCGCGCGCCTGGTGGTCGCTTGCGCGCATGCCGTGTTCTGGTCGGTCGCCTCGATTATGGCCTCGCGCCTGGTTGACACTCGCCACGGTGCGCTCGCCATCAGCATGATCGCCACGGGCTCTTCCATCGCACAGATCTTCGGCCTGCCGCTCGGCCGCGCCATTGGCCTGGCCGTGGGCTGGCGTATGACGTTTGCCGTGGTCGGAGTGCTGTCTGCTGTCGCGGTCGTCTACCAGGCCACGGTGTTCCCCACCATGCCAGCGGGCGAGCGTTTTACGCTCAAGCAGCTGCCCGAGCTGCTCAAGAACCCGTTCCTCATCGCGCTCTATGTGGTCACGGTGTTCATGGCGACCGGCTATTACGCGGGCTATAGCTATATCGAGCCTTTCCTGGCTCAGGTCGCGCATGTCGACGCAAGCGCCATCACTATGACGCTGACGGCGTTCGGCTGCTCTGGTCTGCTCGGAAGCTGGCTGTTCGGCCGGCTGTTCGATGGGCACCGTTTTCCGTTCCTTGCGATCACGCTCTCCGGCGTGCCGGTGGCCCTGCTGCTCATGGGCCCGGCCGCATCGTCGCTCGCTGCGGTTCTCGCTGTTTGCGCACTGTGGGGTTGCTGCGCCACGGCCTTCAATGTGGCGTTTCAGGCCGAGCTCATCAAGCACACGCCGGCGGACTCGTCGGCCGTCGCCATGTCGATCTTCTCGGGCCTGTTCAATCTGGGCATTGGCACGGGCACCGCGATCGGCGGAGCCGTGGTTTCGGGCCCCGGTATCGCCTGGATCGGCTTCGCGGGCGGGGCGATTGCCGTCGTGGGCGTCATCCTCGCCATCACGGTGATGTTCCCGGCCATTCGCCGCGCAAAGCCCGTCGCCTAATCACGTTCCCCCATCAGTTGCGGTGGAATAGTTCCTGTTTAAGGCCTCTGAAGGCTCAAGCAGGAACTATTCCACCGCAACTTATTTTGGGGAAGAGGATACAAGCTGGGCATACAATGAATGTCGTTGTGTTGAGCTTACCGGGAGGTTGTTATGTGGGCATACGAGACGACGTTCTATCAGATCTATCCGCTGGGCTTTTGCGGAGCTCCGCGTGAAAACGCCGCGCCCGTTGCCGAGGATGAGCTCGCCCAGGCTGCCAACGCCGCGCCCAACCCCGATGCTCCTATCATGAAAATCGCCCAATGGGCCGACTACCTGCAGGAACTCGGCGTTGGCGCCGTGCTCATCAACCCACCGCTCGAGTCTGATAGCCATGGCT
Organism: uncultured Collinsella sp.; assembly: GCA_902489665.1. Taxonomy (GTDB): domain Bacteria; phylum Actinomycetota; class Coriobacteriia; order Coriobacteriales; family Coriobacteriaceae; genus Collinsella. The sequence goes on from CABUAT010000003.1 coordinate 43,493, forward strand.
ACGATACGCGTAGCCTGCGCCATATCGACCGCCGCCTGGGTGGGGATGCCGATTTTGCCGCCGTATGCGAGACGCTGCACGCCCACGGCATCCGCGTGGTACTCGATGCGGTCTTCAACCATGTGGGCCGTGGCTTTTGGGCCTTCCGCGATGTGCAGGAGCGTAAGCGGGACTCGCCCTACAAGGATTGGTTCCACATCAGCTTTGACGGCGACTCCTGCTACGGCGACGGCTTTTGGTACGAGGGCTGGGAAGGCCATTTTGAGCTCGTGAAGCTCAACTTGCAAAACCCTGCCGTGGTCGATTACCTGCTCGAGTCCGTGCGCCGCTGGGCCGAGGTCTTTGGCGTCGACGGTCTGCGTCTGGACGTCGCCTATATGCTCGACCGCGACTTTATGCGCCGCCTACATGCCTTTACCCGCGAGCTCAAGCCCGACTTCGTGCTGATCGGCGAGACGCTCCACGGCGACTATAACCAGATCGTCAACGACGAGATGCTCGACTCCTGCACCAACTACGAGTGCTACAAGGGCCTGTACTCTAGCTTTAACTCGGTCAATATGTTCGAGATCGCGCACTCGCTACACCGTCAGTTTGGCGGCGACCCCTGGTGCATCTACCGCGGCAAGCACCTGCTGTCGTTTGTCGACAACCACGACGTGCCGCGCCTGGCAAGCATCCTTACCGACAAATCGTGCCTGCGTCCCGCCTATGGCATGCTCTTTGGCATGCCGGGCATCCCGTGCGTCTACTATGGCAGCGAGTGGGGAATTGCTGGCGAAAAGGGCGGCCCCGATGGCGACTGGGCGCTGCGACCTGCGCTCGATGGGCCTGCGCCCAACGAGCTGACGGCCTTCGTCAAGCAGCTCACGCGCCTGCGCTCGGCCGACGACGTGGCGGCACGCGCCCTCAACTACGGTGCGTACCGCAACGTGGTGATCCAGAACAAGCAGCTGCTGTTCGAGCGCGCCTGCGACGACGCGACGGTGCTTGTGGCGGTCAATGCCGTGAACGAGCCCTATACCTTTGGAGCCGGCGAACTCAACGGCTCCTTCGTCGACCTACTTGCCGACGATGCGCCCACGGTCGAGCTGCCGGGTACCCTTGAGCTTGCACCCTACGAGGTGCGCTATCTGCTGAGGGCCTAGCTCGTGGCCGCGCCGGACGAGGGCTATCAACATATTGAGCATGGGTTTGAACCCGTGTTTGACGAGCACTCGCGCGTTTTGGTGCTCGGGTCGTTTCCCTCGGTGCTTTCGCGTGCCAATGCCTTTTATTACGGTAACCCTCAGAATCGCTTTTGGCGCGTGATGGCCGCATGCCTCGGTGTGCCCGTGCCGCCCAACGAGGGCGACCCTTTGGCAAGCAGCGAGCCTGCGACGCTCGACGCCTCGATTGCCGCCAAGCGCTCCATGCTGCTGAACGGTGGCGTGGCCCTGTGGGATGTGATCGAGAGCTGCGACATCAAGGGCTCGAGTGACGCGAGCATTCGCAACGTTGTGCCGGCACATATCGAGTGCATTACCGACGCGGTTTCCATTGAGCAGGTGATATGCAACGGTGGTACAGCTGGCCGGCTCTACAAGCGCTTTCTACAAGAACGCACCGGGCTGCCCGCCATCGTCCTGCCCTCGACAAGTCCCGCCAATGCCGCCTGGCGTCTGGAGCGTCTTGTTGAGCGTTGGCACAAAGCCGTTGATTGGGGCGCTCTGTAATTTAGATATCTGATTGGGCGCGGGTGCCGAGGCGTTTCATGATGGCATGCCAGATCGGTGCGGGCAGCGCGGGCTTGGCGCGCACCATGCCGTCGGCATCGACGCTACCGGCATTGCCACCGCCAAGCAGCTGCGCATGCTCAATGGAGCATCCCATGCGCACAGCGCCCACAAGCTTATCCATCGCTTCCGAAAATGGTCGGCGCAAGAGGCCCATGCGTGGGGAATGGCGAAGCGCCGCAATACCGCTGCCGGCACAGACGACAACGCCGCCACACCACAATTGGCCATGGCGCTCACACGCCTCATGCAGACGAACGGCGGTCCCGCGCGCCTGCTTAGCGCCCTCCTGTGCGGCTCGAATCGCGGCATAGACGCGCGTTCCCGTACCGCCAAAGCGCTCAAGCGCCTGCTCGATAGCTGTCAACGTCTCATCGTCAGCCACATCTTCAATGGCCAGCACGATGCCATCGACTGCACCGGCATCATCCTCTTCCAAATCGATCGGGCGGGGGAGCGTGGTGCCAGAAAGCTGAGTATAGGCGGCGATGGCATCCTGCAGATCCCAGAGCAAAAACTCAAGATCGGCGCTATCGGGAATGCTGATATACGCAATGGTTCGCAACGTTTTTGGTACATCGCCGCGTGTGGTCGTCTCCATGCCGCCTCCTTTCCGGTTGGTTTCCGTTTAGGTTACACCGTCTGGCGGTGCCTCGCCGCGCTATCCTAGTGCAACCCTTACGAAAGGAACGTCATGCGTCTGCCCATGAACACCTCGCTTGCCACGCTCAAGCCCTCCGGCATCCGTCGGATTAACGCGCTCGCTGCCCAGTACTCAGGATGCATTGCGCTCGCGCTCGGCGAGCCCGATTTTTCCACGCCCGACGTGATTAGCGCCGAGGTGATCGCCGCGCTGGACCGCGGTGACACGCATTATCCGCCCAACAACGGTCGCCCTGCCCTGCGCGAGGCACTGTCCGCATATATGGGCGACGCGGGCCTTTCGTTTTCTGCTGACGAGGTCATCCTGACCGATGGTGCGACTGAGGCCCTGTCGGCTACGTTTATGGCTATGCTCAATCCAGGTGACGAGGTCATCATCCCCACGCCGGCCTTTGGCCTGTACGAGAGCATCGTCGTGGCCAACCACGCCAAGGCGGTCTTTTTGGATACGGAGCCCGCGCAATTTCAGATTGACGAGGAAGCGCTTCGCGCCTGTGTGACCCCAGCGACCAAGGCCATCGTTATCTGCTCGCCCAACAATCCCACGGGCTGCATCCTCGACGCGGCATCGCTCGACGCCGTGGCGCGCGTAGCGGAGCAGGCGGGCATCTACGTAGTCTGCGACGACGTATACAACCGCCTCGTCTATGTGGACGGCTACGAGCGCTTTGCCCAGCGACACCCGGAGCTACGCGAGCAGACAGTGGTCATCGAGAGTTTCTCCAAGCCCTGGGCCATGACCGGCTGGCGCTTGGGTTGGCTCGCAGCCGCAGCCCCCGTCTTCGCCGAGATCGCAAAGGCCCACCAATACTTAGTATCGAGTGCCGTCTCCTTCGAAATGGACGCCGCAGCTCGAGCCCTGACCGTCGACCCCACCCCCATGCTCGAAGTCTACCGAACCCGCCGCAAACGCGTGCTCGCGGCCTTAAACGCCATGGGCCTCGACGTAGTAGAGCCCGCAGGAGCCTTCTACACTTTCCCGAGCATCAAACAATTCGGACTACCAAGCGAAGACTTCTGCATCAAAGCCATCAAAGAGGCAAACGTAGCCCTAGTCCCGGGAGACTGCTTCGGCACCGAAGGCCACATCCGCCTAAGCTACTGCGTCTCCGACCAAGATCTGGACGAAGGCCTAAATCGCCTGTCCACCTTCATTTCAACCTTATAGCCCAACGGGACGCAACACATCAGCCCACCGACCCAAGCATTATGAGTGGGGGCGTCAGCCAACGAAAACCCGGGCTACCCAAAGTCAACGCAGGCACGCGCCGCCGAAGGCCAGGCGCAAGGTTTCCGTAGATTCCGCACGAGCCGGAAAGCACTTAATGTGCTTTCCGAGCGAGCCCAGGACCTGACCGAGCGGAAACCTTGCGCCTGGCCTTCGGCGGCGCGTGCCGGATGGTGGAATTGTGTGCAGCCCGGTTTTCCGTTGACCGACGCCAGGGTCCCCGCCATAATACTTTCGGTTCACGCACGAATCCGCTGCCAGAGACAGCCGGTGCAAACGGGCATCGCCCGCGAGCTTAATGGGATATCCCGCCAGCCGAGGTGGTCGAGTAGATATGTCTTCTCGCCCCCGTCGCTCATGCAGCGCGGGGGCTTTCTTTTTGGACATGCCCCCGTCACGTCCTTGTGGCGGACCGTGCCCGGAAAGAATTCGAGGAGGTGTAATTCATGCCCCAGCAGTACAAAATCGACAAGGTTGCAGAGATCGAGTCCCGTATCGCCGAGAACGCCGGTCTGTTCGTCGTCAACTACAACGGTCTGACGGTTAAGCAGGCTCAGGAGTTGCGTCATCAGCTTCGCGAGTGCGGCGCCGAGATGAAGGTCTACAAGAACAACCTGGTCAAGATCGCTCTCAAGAACCAGGAGCAGCCCGAGCTCGACGAGATCCTCGCCGGCCCCGTCGCTTATGTGTTCTACGAGACCGAGCCGGTCGAGGCCGCTAAGACCCTTAAGGACTTCTCCGCTAAGTCCAAGGGTGTCCTTGAGATCAAGGGCGGTATCTCCGACGGCAAGGCCGTTTCCGCTGATGATGTTAAGGCTATCGCCGAGCTGCCCACCAAGGATCAGCTTCTCGGCCAGATCGCCGGTCTCATCTCCGGTTTCGCTCGCGACATCGCTGTCTGCGTCAACGGCGTTTCCTCTGGTCTCGCTCGTTCGATCCAGCAGGTCTCCGAGCAGAAGGCAGCCTAGTTGCTGTTTTCACCCGCGGCGGCAACGCTGCACCCCTGGCGCATTCGCGCCGTGTTTTAACTGATCTCCGTGCATCCGCACGGAAACCGAAAGGACTTAGAAATGGCTAAGCTTACCACCGATGAGATCATCGATGCTCTTAAGGAAATGACCCTTCTCGAGGCTTCCGAGCTCGTCAAGGCTATCGAGGACACCTTCGGCGTTTCCGCCGCTGCTCCTGCCGCTGTTGTCGCCGCTCCCGCTGCTGGCGCTGCTGAGGCCGAGGAGAAGACCGAGTTTGACGTCGTGCTCGAGGGCTTCGGCGACAACAAGATCCAGGTTATCAAGGCCGTCCGTGAGCTCACCAACCTTGGCCTGAAGGAGGCCAAGGAGGTCGTCGAGGGCGCTCCCAAGGCTGTTCTCGAGGGTGCCAAGAAGGAGGACGCCGAGGCTGCCAAGGAGAAGCTCGAGGCTGCTGGCGCTGCTGTCACCCTCAAGTAATCAGGCTCTCTCGCCAGATTTCTTTGCAGACGGGGTTCGCATTGCGGGCCCCGTCTTTTTTGTTTTGGCCCCTCATTCCCATTGCTCGGCACGCAGAACACCGTTGTCTTCGCCGTGCCAATCCCGTTACCGCTGGGGCGTAAAATTGCACCATTCGAGCAATAATTTGCGTTGACCTGCTGAAGAATTGCGTTTGCCTTACGGCGACGTATGTCTCCGGCGGTAAGATACTTCGGTATCGCAATTTGGTCTGCGGCCGTCGCGCCGCACGCACAGGGCGCATTCTGCGCCTGCGAAAGGATCCTTGAATAACATGAAGGCAATCATCCCCGCCGCCGGTCTTGGCACGCGTTTTCTGCCTGGCACTAAGTGCACGCCCAAAGAGATGCTGCCGGTGCTCGACAAGCCGGTCATTCAGTATGTCGTTGAGGAGGCACTCGACCCCGAGGAGGTCGACGACGCCATTATCGTTACCTCGCCCGGTAAACCCGAGCTGCTGAGCTACTTCCAGCCCGATCGCTCGCTCGAGAATCTGCTGCGCGAGCGCGGTAAGGATGCTTACGCCGACGCTGTTGCCCACGCGGGCGGCATGCCGGTCGACTTCCGTTATCAGTACGAGCCCAAGGGCCTCGGTCATGCCATTCGCTCTGCTGCCGACGCCGTGGCAGGGGAGAACTTCCTGGTTCTTCTGGGCGACTACGTTGTGCCCAACCGTGACATCTGCGACAAGATGCTTGCCGTTTCCAAGGAGCACGGTGGCGCTTCGGTTATCGCCGTTGCCGCGTGCGCTCCCGAGGAAGTCAGCCGCTATGGCGTCATCGCCGGCGATCGCGTGGGTTCCCTCGAGGGCTTCGAGAATGCCGCCGACGACGAGCCCGGTGCCGTTTGGCGTATCGGCGGTCTGGTCGAGAAGCCTGCTCCCGAGGCGGCTCCGTCCAACCTGTACATCGTCGGCCGTTATCTGCTGAGCCCGCTGGTCATGGACCTGCTCGCCGATCAGCAGGCCGGCAAGGGCGGCGAGATTCAGCTCACTGACGCCATGGCCCGCTCGCTCGACCGCGAGGCTATGTACGCTGTCGTCATCGACCCGCTCTCGGGCTACGACACCGGCACCCCGTCTGGCTGGATGGCCACCAACGCCCTCATGGCCGCAAGCGATCCTCGCTTTGCCGGCGCCTTCTGGGACGCCATCGACGAGCGCGGCGGCTTGATGCGCAAGTAAGCCTTCGGGTATCGACATGTACGGGTGCGGACTTTGGTCTGCACCCGTTTTTTATGCGAGCTACTGCTTAGCTCCGGAAAGTGCGACCCACTATTTGGCCGAATTCTGGGATGCGCTTTCCGGTCGGGGCCCCTAGCGGAAACTGCGACCCAGAATATCGGCTCAGAACGGGATACAGTTTCCCAAACAGGGCTCAATAGGAAACTGCGACCCAGTTTGAGGCCTCAAAACGGGACGCAGTTTCCGCCCGGCCAACCCTCGCCGCCATTCCGCCATTCAGCGGTCGGCACCAGCAGTCTCGTTCACAGAAAATATATGAACAGATGTTCGATGCACACCTATCTACCTGCGCATTTTCTGTCGAAAAACTTTGCTACTCCAAAAACTCAATCGCGTCAAGGCTTTTCTTGCCCAACGGTCGGTACCTGATAAACTATTAGGTTGCGATAACTGGCGAAGCTATGCCTCGCCAACCCACCGAGCATTTCCGTGAAGGAGGAAAAACCTGGTGACCTACGCATACACTGCCACTGAGCGCAAGCGCGTCAGCTTCGGGAAAATCCCGGAGGCCATGGAGCTCCCCAACCTTATCTCTGTTCAAAGGGAATCCTTTGAGCGTTTTAAGGACGAGGGCCTTCGTGAGGCGTTCAAGGAATCCAGCCCCATCCAGAGCCAGAACCATGTTCTCGAGGTTACCTTCGGCGAGCATCAGTTCGGCGACCCCGCGCACACCGTCGAGGAGTGCCGCGAGAAGGATATGACCTATCAGGCTCCGCTTCTGACCGACGTCCGTCTCACCAACAAGGAGACCGGCGAGATCAAGGAGCAGCTCGTCTTCATGGGCGACTTCCCCATGATGACCGATCAGGGCACCTTCATCATCAACGGTACCGAGCGTATCGTCGTCTCGCAGCTCGTCCGCTCCCCGGGCGTGTACTACAGCTCCGAGATGGATTCGGGCAAGCAGATCTACAAGGCCCAGATCATCCCGTCCCGCGGTGCCTGGCTCGAGTTTGAGGTCGACAAGCGCGACCAGCTCATGGTCTCCATCGACCGTAAGCGCAAGCAGAGCGCCACGATGTTCCTGCGCGCCCTTGGCATCGCCGTCACCAACGACGACATCATCGAGCTGCTCGGCAACTCCGATGTGATCAAGCGCACCCTGGAGCGCGACACCGCCCTCACTCGCGAGGACGCCCTCATCGAGATCTACCGTCGCCTGCGCCCGGGCGAGCCTCCCACCGTGGACGCTTCCCGCAGCCTGCTCGAGGGCCTGCTCTTTAACCCGCAGCGCTACGATCTGGCCCGCGTCGGTCGTTACAAGGTCAACAAGAAGCTCAACCTCACCACCGAGGAAGAGGTCACGGTGCTCACCGACGAGGATATCGTCGCGACGCTGCGCTACCTCCTGTCCCTCGCTGCCGGCGAGCAGGGCTTCAAGGTCGACGACATCGACCACTTCGGCAACCGCCGCATCCGTACCGTCGGCGAGCTCGTCGCCAACCAGTTCCGTATCGGCATGAGCCGTATGGAGCGCGTCGTCCGTGAGCGCATGAGCTCCCAGGACATCGACGAGATCACCCCGCAGTCGCTCATCAACATCCGCCCGATCGTGGCCTCCATCAAGGAGTTCTTCGGTTCCTCGCAGCTCTCGCAGTTCATGGACCAGGCGAACCCCCTGACCGGTCTGACCCACAAGCGCCGTCTGTCCGCACTCGGCCCTGGTGGTCTTGCCGGCCACAAGTCGGGCTCCAGCCGCCGCACCAACGTGCCGACGGCCGTCCGCGACGTTCACAATTCGCACTACAGCCGCATGTGCCCGATCGAGACCCCCGAAGGCCCCAACATCGGCCTGATCGGCTCGCTCGCCCTTTACGCTCGCGTCAACGAGTACGGCTTCATCGAGGCCCCGTTCCGTCGCGTCGAGAACGGCGTTGCCACCGACCAGATCGACTGGATGACCGCTGACGAGGAAGAGAAGCACGTCATCGCGCCGGCCAACACGCCGCTCGATCCCAAGACCAACGAGTTCATCACGACCGATGCCGAGGGCAAGATCGTCCGTCCGCACACCGTGATCGCCCGTACCCGTGACTTCGACGGCTCCTTCGGCGCTCCCGCCGACGTGCCCGTCGAGGACGTCGACTACATGGACGTCTCGCCGCGTCAGATGCTTTCCGTCGCAGCCACGCTGATCCCGTTCCTGGAGCACGACGACGCCAAGCGTACGCTGATGGGCGCTAACATGCAGCGTCAGGCCGTGCCGCTGGTTCACCCTGCCGCTCCCTATGTCGGTACCGGCATGGAGCGTCGCGCCGCTCTGGACTCCGGCGAGGTCACCCTGGCCAAGAACGCCGGCGAGGTCATCTTTGCCGACGCCGCCAAGATCATCGTCAAGCATGCCGGCGGCATGGATGAGTATCATCTGGCCAAGTACCAGCGCTCCAACCAGTCCACCTGCATCAACCACCGTCCGCTCGTTCGCGTCGGTGACACCGTTGAGCAGGGCGAGCCTCTGGCCGACGGTCCTTCGACCGATCACGGCGAGCTCGCACTGGGCCAGAACCTCACCGTGGCCTACATGCCGTGGGAAGGCTTTAACTACGAGGACGGTATCGTCGTGTCCGAGCGCCTGGTGGCCGAGGACCTGCTGACGACCATCAACATCACCCGTCACGAGATCGACGCCCGCGACACCAAGCTCGGCCCCGAGGAGATCACCCGCGAGATCCCGAACCTCTCCGAGGACATGCTTGCCAACCTCGACGAGGACGGCATCATCCGCATCGGCGCCGAGGTCGGCCCTGGCGACATCCTGGTCGGCAAGGTCACGCCTAAGGGCGAGAGCGCTCTGACCGCCGAGGAGCGCCTGCTGCGCGCCATCTTCGGTGCCAAGGCTCACGACGTTCGCGACACCTCCCTTAAGATGCCTCATGGCGCTTACGGCCGCGTTATCGACGTTGTCCGCTTTAGCCGCGAGAACGGCGACGACCTGGCCCCCGGCGTCAACGAGCAGGTGCGCGTCTACGTCGCCCAGCGTCGTAAGATCCAGCAGGGCGATAAGATCGCCGGCCGCCACGGCAACAAGGGTGTTATTTGTAACGTTCTGCCGGTCGAGGACATGCCCTACATGGCTGACGGTACCCCGATCGACGTTATCCTCAACCCGCTGGGCGTTCCTTCGCGTATGAACGTCGGCCAGCTGCTCGAGTGCCACCTTGGCTGGGCTGCTGCCTGCGGTTGGGATACCGAGCAGGCCGACTCCGACAAGTACGTCCCCGGTCCGTTCTTCACCGCGACGCCCGTCTTCGACGGCGCCAAGGAGGACGAGATCGCCGAGGTCATCCGTCGTGCCAACAAGAACATGCTCAACAAGGCCACCGCTGCCTTTGGCGATCACATGCGCCCCGAGTTCGTCACCCAGCTTGACGAGCGCGGCAAGACCCGTCTGTTCGACGGCCGCACCGGCGAGGAGTTCCGCGAGCCCATTACCGTGGGTACGTCCTACATCCTTAAGCTCGGCCACATGGTCGACGACAAGATCCACGCCCGTTCGACCGGCCCTTACAGCCTGGTTACCCAGCAGCCTCTGGGCGGCAAGGCTCAGTTCGGCGGCCAGCGCTTCGGCGAGATGGAAGTTTGGGCACTGTACGCTTACGGTGCTTCCAACGTCCTGCAGGAGATCCTGACCGTCAAGTCCGACGATACCGTGGGCCGCGTCAAGACCTACGAGTCCATCGTCAAGGGCGAGAACGTTCCTGTCCCGGGTATCCCCGAGTCCTTCAAGGTTCTCGTCAAGGAGATTCGCTCCCTCGCACTGGATATCGAGCCCATGCACGATGCCGACGAGGACGCCTCCGTCCCTGTGACCGCCGAGGAGACCTCCGCTCTCGACGACCTGGCTGCGCTCGCCGGCGTTGACGCCGACGTCGAGGCCGAGGATGCCGAGACCGCCGAGGCGCCCGAGGCTGTCGCCGCCACGACCACTGATAAGGAGTAGTTGACTGTGGCAGATTTCGAAGCTACTGATTTTGACTCGGTAAAGATCTCCCTTGCCTCCGCCGACCAGATCCGTTCCTGGTCGCACGGTGAGGTCAAGAAGCCGGAGACCATCAATTACCGTACCCTCAAGCCCGAGAAGGACGGCCTGTTCTGCGAGAAGATCTTCGGTCCCGCCAAGGACTGGGAGTGCTCCTGCGGCAAGTACAAGGGCATCCGCTTTAAGGGCATCGTCTGCGAGCGCTGCGGCGTCGAGGTCACCTCGGCCAAGGTGCGTCGCGACCGCATGGGCCACATCGAGCTCGCCGCTCCCGTGTCCCACATCTGGTACTTCAAGAGCCCCACGAGCTTCCCGATGAGCCGTATGCTCGACATCAAGTCCAAGGACCTCGAGAAGGTTCTGTACTTTGCCAGCTACATCATCACCGAGGTCGACTACGAGGCTCGCGAGGCCGATGCCGACGACCTGCGCGAGGAGCTCGCCGCCGATCTGGAAGAGATCGATGCCGAGTGCGCCCGCCAGATCGAGTCCCTCAAGGAGCAGGGCAACCCCGAGAACTTTGACGAGTTCTCCGACGAGGAGCCGCTGACCCCCGAGGAGATCGCCTCCGGCATCGTCGACATCGAGGAAGAGTGCAAGGACGAGAAGCAGCTCCGCACGGACGCCTTCAACGCCTTCATGAAGCTCAGCGAGCGCGACCTCATTTCCGATGAGCCGCTGTTCCGTGAGATGACCCGTTACTACTCCATGTACTTCAAGGGTGGCATGGGTGCCGAGGCCGTCCGCGACCTGCTCGCTGCCATCGACCTTCCTTCCGAGGCCGAGAAGCTCAAGGCCATCATCGCTGACGAGGACTCCCAGAAGCAGAAGCGCGAGAAGGCCGTTAAGCGCCTCGAGGTCGTTGACGCCTTCCTGAAGGGCGGCAACAGCCCCGCGAACATGATCCTGGATGTCATCCCGGTCATTCCGCCTGATCTGCGCCCGATGGTCCAGCTCGACGGCGGCCGCTTCGCCGCGTCCGACCTCAACGACCTGTATCGTCGCGTGATCAACCGTAACAACCGACTCAAGCGCCTGCTCGACCTGGACGCCCCTGCGATCATCGTGAACAACGAGAAGCGCATGCTCCAGGAGTCCGTGGACGCCCTGTTCGACAACGGCCGTCGTGGTCGCCCGGTCTCTGGCCGTGGCGGTCGCCCGCTCAAGTCGCTCGCCGAGGCCCTCAAGGGCAAGCAGGGTCGTTTCCGTCAGAACCTGCTGGGCAAGCGTGTCGACTACTCCGGTCGTTCGGTAATCGTTACCGACCCCAAACTGCTGCTGCACCAGTGCGGTCTGCCCAAGACCATGGCGCTGGAGCTCTTCAAGCCCTTCGTCATGAAGCGCCTGGTCGAGCTCGGCAAGGTCGAGAACATCAAGGGCGCCAAGCGCGCTATCGACCGCGGTGCCACCTTTGTGTGGGACATCCTCGAAGAGGTCATCGACGGCCGCGTCGTGCTGCTCAACCGTGCACCGACCCTGCACCGTCTGTCCATCCAGGCCTTTGAGCCGGTGCTGGTCGAGGGCAAGGCTATCCACCTGCACCCGCTGGTCTGCTCGCCCTTCAACGCTGACTTCGACGGCGACCAGATGTCTGTCCACGTGCCGCTGTCCAGCCAGGCTCAGGCCGAGGCTCGCGTGCTCATGCTCTCTGCGAATAACCTGCGCTCGCCGGCATCCGGCAAGCCGGTCAACATCCCTTCGCAGGACATGATCATCGGTGTGTACTACCTCACCCAGGTTCGCGAGGGTCTGCCGGGCGAGAACCACGTGTTCTCGAGCTTCGACGACGCGCTGCACGCCTATGACTGCCGCTCCGAGGTCGACATGCAGGCCAAGATCCAGGTCCGCGTGTCCGCTGCCGATGCCAACGTCATCAACGAGGACGGCACCCGTATCTTCCGCGTCAAGAACGGCAAGAACGAGTTTGTCGACTACGACGTCACCGGCAACAAGACCGCGCGCTTCGAGACCTCTATCGGCCGCATCATCTTCAACCGCCAGTGCCTGCCCGAAGACTATGAGTTCATGAACTACAAGATGGTCAAGGGCGACGTGGCCAAGCTGGTTGCGGACTGCTGCGATCGTTACCCCGAGGCCAAGGTCGGCCCGATCCTCGACGCCATCAAGTACTCTGGCTTCCACTACGCTACCCGCGCCGGCCTCACCATCTCGGTGTGGGACGCTCTTATCCCTGCCGAGAAGCAGGAGCTGCTCGACCGTGCTCAGGCCAACGTCGACCAGATCAACGAGTACTTCGAGGAGGGCTTCATCAACGAGACGGAGCGCCACATCGAAGTCGTTAACGAGTGGACCGCTTGTACCGACAAGGTTGCAGCGCTCATGCTCGACATGTTCGACGAGGAGAACCCGCTGTACATGATGGCCGACTCCGGCGCCCGTGGTTCTAAGACCCAGCTGCGTCAGCTCGGCGGCATGCGTGGCCTGATGGCAGACATGTCCGGCGAGACGATCGACCTTCCCATTAAGGCGAACTTCCGCGAGGGCCTGCTGCCGCTCGAGTACTTCATTTCGACCTACGGCGCCCGTAAGGGCCTGGTCGATACCGCATCCCACACCTCGGACTCTGGTTACCTGACCCGTCGTCTGGTCGACGTGGCCCAGGACGTCATCGTCCGCGAGGAGGACTGCGGTACGCACGAGGGCGTTACCTACAACCTCATCATCCCCGGCACCACCGACCTCAACACCGACCTCGTCGGCCGTTGCTTCATCGAGGACGTCGTGGCCCCCGATGGCACCGTGCTCTTTGAGCAGGACGGCTACATCGAGAAGGTCGCCGACATCCAGAAGATGGTCGATGCGGGCCTCAAGAAGGTCAAGCTTCGCGCACTGCTCACCTGCCGCTCCAAGTACGGCGTGTGCCAGAAGTGCTACGGCTGGGATCTTTCCACCCGTCGTCCGGTCGCTATCGGTACCGCGGTCGGCATTATTGCCGCCCAGTCCATCGGCGAGCCCGGTACGCAGCTTACGATGCGTACCATTCACTCCGGCGGCGTCGCTGGCGTCGACGATATTACGCAGGGTCTGCCTACGGTCAGCCGTATGTTCGATATCGTCGGCAACGTCAACGAGAAGATCCTGGGTCGCGAGGCCGAGCTGGCTCCGTACTCCGGTCACCTCTCGATTAAGCCCGAGAAGTCCGAGTACGTGCTGACGCTCACCGACTCCGAGGATCACACCCGTGTCCTCGACGAGCGTCGCGTCCCCGCTTCGGTGCGCTTTATGCCCGAGATTGAGGACGGCTGCGAGGTTCGCGCCGGCGACCAGATCACCAAGGGCTTCGTCAACTTCCGCAACCTGCGCAAGCTGACCGACATCGAGTCGACGATGCACACCTTCGTCGAGAGCGTCAAGGACGTCTACACCAGCCAGGGCGTCGACCTGAACGACAAGCACATCGAGGTGCTCGCACGTCAGATGCTGCGCCGCGTTCAGATCACCAACCCCGGTGACTCCAAGTACCTGCTTGGTCAGTACGTCGACCGCTACGAGTTCGCCGACGAGGTCGAGCGCGTTGCCCGTCTGGGCGGTCAGGCTCCTGTGGCCGAGCCCGTCATCCTGGGTACGCTCAAGGTCGCGTCCAACATCGACTCCTGGCTGTCGAGCGCTTCGTTCATCCGTACCGCCGGCGTCCTTACCGAGGCTGCCATCGAGGGCAAGGTCGACCACCTGCTCGACCTTAAGTCCAACGTCATCGTCGGTAAGAAGATCCCTGCTGGTACCGGCCTCAAGCCGTACGCCAATGCCAAGCTGACGTATCGCACGGCCGACGGCTACGTGGACATCGACGGCCCGGCTTCGCCCAACGCCAAGTCGCTGCCCGAGTGGGCTCCGGTTGAGCTCAAGGACCTGGACGAGCAGCTCCCGCAGCAGCTCGACTGGGCCGGCTACGACGAGTTTGGTGGTGCTGATGGTTCGTTCACCCGCAACGGCCACACCATCTCCGCCGAGAAGGCTCGCCTGTACCTGTTCGACGACTTGGGCGTGTCGCAGCGCTGGACCAACAAGTTCAGCGAGGTCGGCATCGAGACGGTCGGCGACTTGGTCGGCAAGTCCGAGGAGGATCTGCTGCGCATCGACGGCATCGGTGCCAAGGCGATCGAGGAGCTCCGTGACGGCCTGGAGGCCCACGACCTGCTCTACATCCTCGAGAACAACGACGACGTTGCCGACGAGGAAGACCTCTCGCAGCTGCTGCAGATGGTCTTTAGCCCCGACGGTCCGGACGACATCCTGCTGGGCACCTCCGCCGCGCCGACGCATCACGCCGACGCCGACGAGGAGCTCCTGGGTGCCCCGATCGACGACAAGAAGGCTCCCGCCAACGGTGCCATCAACGAGGACATGGCTTCCCTCGACGAGCTGCTCAACCAGCTCGTGGACACCGACGACGCCGAAGAGGCCAAGGACAACGACGAGGAGTAATTTCCTAGTACGTTAACCGTCCTTCCAAAGACCCGCTTCCCAACAGGGGAGCGGGTCTTTTTTGTTGAAGAAAACCTACCAAAAAGGGACAGGTTTATTTTGGTAGGTTATTCCTGCTTGAATTTGAAACATTTCGTTCGGTCAAAGCGTATCTATGGTGAGGGCCTCAGCAAGAAACATCAGCATCACCGGGAGGTGATTATGGAAGAACAAGCATTTAGACAGGCGGTCGAGGATCACCGTGATGTCGTGTTTCGAATCGCATTGACGTATCTGCGCGATCGTGCCGATGCCGACGATGTCGCTCAAGACGTCTTTCTGAAGTTACTCAAAAGCGATGCCCAATTTGAAAGCTGGGAACATCTTCGTCGATGGCTTATCCGGGTCACGATCAATGAATGCAAATCTCTCTTTCGAAAGCCATGGAGGCGTGTGGAGGATATTGAGAACCTGGCCGATTCGCTTTCGACGGCGCAGGAGGAGACCAAGGCGGTCCTGTCAGACGTTATGCGACTTCCGGAACGATTCCGTGTTCCCATCATGCTCTATTACTATCTGGGCTTTTCGACCTCAGAGATTGCCGAGTTATTGCATGTGCCAGCCGCGACTGTTCGAACGCGTTTGGCTCGCGGCAGATCGAAGCTCAAGTTCATCCTAGAGGAGGGCGACCGTGAAATCCAATCAAATCAAGCAGGCCTTCGAGTCCGTCCAAGCCGATAGCGATCTTGCTGACCGTGTTCTTTATGCCGCTGCTGGTGAGCCGCTTCGCCGAAAGGGTCACGCGAAGCCTCTGTATGTTGCCGTGATCGGATGCCTTGCCGGAGTGCTGGCGACCGGAGGGGTCGCCTACGCCGTCGTCAATTCCAGCTATTTTGCCTCTGCCTGGGGAAACCACGGCAACGGGGATTCCATTACCTGGACCAACGGCGGCTCATCGGGAACTAAATATACCTACACCAGAGAGTTTGGCGATGGCATCGCGCCCCAAAGCCTGGAAGGCGCAGTCCAGGAGGTTAATCTGTCCGTCGAGGGCAACGGCTATACGCTTGATATCCATGAGATGGCAATCGACCAAAACGGCTGCGGAGCCGTGACGTTTACGTTGTCCAATCCAAATGGAGTTAACTACTACAAGCCAGCAGCAGAGATTGGCGAACTTGTTCTCTATGGTGAAGAAGAGCAGGGCATCGGCACGCCCGATATGAAGTTCGGCGAGGAATGGCCTGACACACGCAGCACAATTGATAAGGACACATCAAGCGATACTGTCATTAATGGCACGATGTACTTTGCCGCTATGGATCGCGAGCGAGATTTGCAACATGCTGTCACCTGGAATATCCACTGGACCGAGGGTGAAGGTGAGAGTGCGAGGCGGTTTGAGGCGTCGACACCCGAGTTCAATATTGGAGCGTACGTCGATACAAAGGAACTCTGCTCCGGTGACTCGCCTCTTGAGATTAGCCCGTTTTCCATCCAGACGCACATCGATGATTTGGGCTATGAAGCAGTTGATAATAAGCTGACCGTCAGCTACAAGGATGGATCGGAGCAGATTATCGAAGATGACGACGCAGGGGTGTTCAACTTATATTTTTCTTATGGGCGCAATAGCGGAGAGAACATCTGGGTGCCAACGAAGTTGATTGATGTCGATCAAGTTGTCTCGGTAACCCTTGAAATTGTGAGGTATACATCAACAGGGGAGACCGAAACGAAAGAGCCCTTTACCATCGTCTATTCGTAAGATTTGGGGCCGCTTCCTACTAGGGGAAGCGGCCTATTTTGCGTCAAATGGAAACGCCGCCGATTTCCATGCGACAGATGAGAGCAGATTACCGCTGGAGCGCGACGTTTCCCCAGATAAAACCGACCAAAATAAACCTGTCCCTTTTTGGCAGGGAACGTTGCCCCGACGAGCACGTCGGATCCCCGGCCCGGGCGGCCCAGGTTTTAAGTTTGTCGCGAGTTCCGCACGCAAAGGAAAGCACTTAATGTGCTTTCCGTCTTGCGCAGGACTGTAGAGCAGCAAACTTAAAACCTGGGCCGCCCGGTCCGGGAATCCACCCCCGCGCACAGGAGGGGATTCCTTTTGTGTAGGCTTTGCGGAAATGTGCCAATTTTGGGATACGCCCGGCGGCGTGGTCTGTTGACGGCACAGCTAACGGCACGTATCCTATCGAACTGCGTGTTTCGTAGGGGGATGCTGACCCCTCGATTCAAGCCGTTGCACTTTACAGAAAGCTGGAATCATTCGAGAAGGAGTACGCTTTGCCTACTATTAACCAGCTGGTTCGCCAGGGCCGTCGTTCCGTGCCCAAGAAGTCCAAGAACGCTGCTCTGCAGCACAACTCCCAGAAGCGCGGCGTGTGCACCCGCGTCTTCACCACGAGCCCCAAGAAGCCGAACTCGGCTCTTCGTAAGGTTGCCCGTGTTCGCCTTGTCAACGGCATCGAAGTTACTGCTTACATCCCGGGTGAGGGCCACAACCTGCAGGAGCACTCCATCGTGCTCGTCCGCGGCGGTCGTGTCCGTGACCTCCCTGGTGTCCGTTATCACGTCATCCGTGGCGCCTACGACGCTGCTCCGGTCCAGAACCGTATGCAGGCCCGTTCCAAGTACGGTGCTAAGCGCCCCAAGGCCAAATAAGCCAGATAACGTTTTGATACTTTCGCCGTGTGCCGCCTAAGCGCCGCACGGTAGACACTTAAGGAGATTTCACATGCCGCGTCGTGCAGCAGCTAATCGTCGTGAGGTTCAGCCTGACGCCGTTTACAACAACCGCCTGGTGACTCAGCTCATCAACAAGGTCCTTCTTGACGGCAAGAAGGCCACCGCTGAGCGCATCGTTTACACCGCTTTCGAGATCGTTGCCGAGAAGTCCGAGGGTGGCGACGCTCTCGCTACCTTCAAGAAGGCTATGGACAACGTCAAGCCCACGCTCGAGGTTAAGCCCAAGCGTGTCGGTGGCGCTACCTATCAGGTCCCGATGGAGGTCAACTCCCGTCGTTCCACCGCTCTGGGTATCCGCTGGATCGTCAACTTCTCCCGCGCTCGCAAGGAGAAGACCATGGCCGAGCGTCTCGCCAACGAGATCCTCGACGCTTCCAACGGCCTGGGCGCTTCCGTCAAGAAGCGTGAGGACGTCTTCAAGATGGCCGAGGCCAACCGCGCGTTCTCTCACTATCGTTGGTAAGTTAAGGTAAGGAACTAACATGGCTAAGCCTAAGTACAAGCTTTCCGATACCCGTAACATCGGCATCATGGCCCACATCGATGCCGGTAAGACCACCACGACCGAGCGTATTCTTTACTACACCGGTAAGACCCACAAGATCGGTGAGGTCCATGAGGGCGCTGCCACCATGGACTGGATGGTTCAGGAGCAGGAGCGCGGCGTAACCATTACCTCCGCTGCTACCACGTGCTTCTGGAACAAGGACGGTAAGGACTATCGCATCCAGATCATCGACACCCCGGGCCACGTTGACTTCACCGCCGAGGTCGAGCGCTGCCTGCGCGTCCTCGATGGCGCTGTCGCCGTCTTCGACGCCGTTGCCGGCGTTCAGCCCCAGTCTGAGACCGTTTGGCGTCAGGCTTCCACCTTCAACGTCCCCCGCATCGCCTTCATCAACAAGTATGACCGCGTGGGCGCTGACTTCTTCAACGCTATCGAGACCATGAAGGATCGTCTCGACGCTAACGCCGTGGCCGCTCAGGTCCCGATGGGCGCCGAGGACAACTTCTGGGGCGTCATCGACCTGGTCACCATGACTGCATGGGACTTCAAGGCCGACGAGAAGGGCATGACCTACCCCGAGCCGATGGACGAGATCCCGGCTGAGTTCGCCGACATCGCTGCCACCAAGCGCGAGGAGCTCCTCGACGCTGCTGCCAGCTTTGACGACGAGCTCATGGAGAAGATCCTCATGGAGGAGGACTTCACCGTCGAGGAGCTCAAGGCTGCTCTGCGTAAGGGCGTTCTGGCCAACGAGCTCAACCTCGTCTTTGTGGGCTCCGCCTACAAGAACAAGGGCGTTCAGGAGCTCCTCGACGCTGTCGTCGACTACCTGCCCAGCCCGCTCGACGTTGAGGCCGTCACCGGTACCGATCCGGACACCGGCGAGGAGATCCAGCGTCATCCTTCCTTCGACGAGCCCTTCTCCGGCCTGGTCTTCAAGATCATGACCGACCCGTTCGTCGGTAAGCTCACCTATGTCCGCGTTTACTCCGGCCGCGCCGAGTCCGGCTCCTACGTGGTCAACGCTTCCAACGGTCAGCGCGAGCGCCTCGGCCGCATCCTCGAGATGAACGCCGCCGAGCGTATCGACCGTGACGACGCTGCCGCCGGCGACATCGTCGCTTGCGTCGGCTTCAAGAACTCCACCACCGGTGACACCCTGTGCGCCGAGGGCAAGGAGATCGTCCTCGAGAAGATCGAGTTCGCCAAGCCCGTTATCGATGTTGCCATCGAGCCCAAGACCAAGGCCGAGCAGGACAAGATGTCCCTGGCTCTGACCAAGCTCGCCGAGGAGGACCCGACCTTCCAGGTGTCCACCAACCACGAGACCGGCCAGACCATCATCGCCGGCATGGGCGAGCTGCACCTCGAGATCATCGTCGACCGTCTGCTCCGCGAGTTCAAGGTTGACGCTAACGTTGGTAAGCCCCAGGTTGCCTACCGCGAGACCGCTGGTCACGACGTCGAGAAGGCTGAGGGCAAGTTCGTCCGTCAGTCCGGCGGTCGCGGTCAGTACGGCCACGCTGTCATTAAGCTCGAGAAGATGGAGGAGGGCTTCGGCTACGAGTTCGTCAACGCTATCGTCGGCGGCGTCGTGCCCAAGGAGTACATCCCGTCCATCGACAAGGGCATCCAGGAGGCCCTGAACACCGGTGTTATCGCCGGCTTCCCGGTCCTCGACGTTAAGGTCACCCTGTTCGACGGTTCTTACCACGAGGTCGACTCCTCTGAGGCTGCCTTCAAGATCGCCGGTTCCATGGCTATCAAGGACGCCCTCAAGAAGTCCGATCCGCAGCTGCTCGAGCCGATCATGGCTGTCGAGGTCGAGACCCCCGAGCAGTACATGGGCGACGTTATGGGCAACCTCTCCGGTCGCCGCGGCAAGATCGAGGGCATGGAGGATCGCAAGAACAGCAAGCTCATCCGTGCCAAGGTGCCGCTGGGCGAGATGTTCGGTTACGCTACCGACCTTCGCTCCCAGACCCAGGGCCGTGCATCCTACACGATGCAGTTCGACTCTTATGAGCCCGCGCCCAAGTCCATCGTGGACGAGGTCATGAGCAAGAACGCCTAAGTTCGAGCTCCCTGTTACGTAATCCGCGAGAGCATCTCTCGCACTCTTTGGAGGTTTAAGTTGGCTACCCAGAAGATCCGCATTCGCCTCAAGGGCTATGATCACGAGGTCGTCGATCAGTCCGCGAAGCTCATCGTCGAGACCGCTCAGAAGACCGGCGCTCGCGTTTCCGGTCCTGTCCCCCTGCCCACCGAGCGCAACCTGTACACGGTTATCCGCTCGCCGCACGTGAACAAGGACTCCCGTGAGCAGTTCGAGATGCGCACCCATAAGCGCCTCATCGACATCCTCGACCCCACCTCGGGCACCGTTGATTCGCTCATGCGTCTCGACCTTCCCGCTGGCGTCGACATCGACATCAAGCTCTAAGCGATATCGCTCATAGCTTAAAGAGCCCCACTGCCATTACGGTAGCGGGGCCCTTTTGTTTTGAGTTTAGATTTTGGGATAGCGAATTCGTCTGCCGAGCCGGCGGCTGCGGCGCCCTATTCGCTCAGGGGGCGCAAGGATGCTTCTTCGAAGTGGAAGACGCACAAGCCGCTCTCGGTCTCAATGCATGCGCGGCCGCAATCGTCGACCGTTCTAAATATGCCTCGTGCCAGCTCGTCTCCAGCGGGGGAGCGGGCGATAACGTGCTTCCCGATCCAATTGAGGTGAGCGATATATTCGTCGTGGACGGGCGCGAGCGGACCGGCGTCTTCTTCCTTGGCGTTGAGGCGCTCTGCCCAGGTATCTACAGCGTCTATAACTGCGTGATAGACCTCATCGAAGAGCATGTCGACGGCGGGAACGCTCTCGTTGAGGTCCGAGAGGCCAATTGCCGCCAGGTCGCCATCGGGCACCTCTTGGGGCGTGTAGTTTACGTTGACACCAATGCCGCAGACGGCGAAAGGGTTGCCTTCGTTATCGCGTGCGGCCTCGACCAGAATGCCGCCGAGTTTGCGTCCTCGCGCGACCAGGTCGTTGGGCCATTTGAGGCCAATCTCGTTTGCAAGACCCTGCTTTTCGAGTGCTTCGAGCACCGCTAGGCCGCTGACGGCGGCAAGACCAGAGTACTTTGCGGGATTAACGCATGGACGCAGGACAATCGAAAGCAATAGGTTGCCGGCGGTTGAATCCCACTTGTGGCCGCGCCGGCCGCGTCCTGCCGTTTGCGCGCGGGCGGCAAGTCCTGTGCCGTGCGGCGCACCCTGTTTTCCTGCCTCGAGCAGGTCATCGTTGGTCGATCCGGTTACGTCGACAATCGTTAATTGGGCATCCATAGCGGCTGCTACCTCCTTATTGAATAAGTGAATGACGCAATGGTGTCGAGAGATAGACACAATGTGAAGCCTTTGTCGCATTTGGACAATTTAATGTTAACACGTCAACAAAGACTGAAATGCGTTATCCTCTCTTGGTCGATGTAAACACGTCAACAACTCAAAGGAGGTTAGTGATGGGTTTCACGATTCTTGGAACAGGCTCGGCGCTTCCTGAACGCAGTGTTTCCAATGACGAGCTGTCTGAGTTCCTCGATACCTCGGATGAGTGGATTTTTACCCGCACGGGTATCAAGAGCCGCCACGTCTGCACCACCGAGTCACTTGACGACCTTGCCGTAGCGGCGAGTGAGCGGGCACTCCAGGTGTCCGGAATCGACGCGAGCCAGCTGGATCTGATCGTCTGTTCGACGACGACGGGTGACCACCTTGTTCCCGCTGAGGCGTGTGCCGTTGCTGAGCGACTAGGCGCGACGTGCCCTGCCTTCGATGTCTCGGCGGCTTGTGCCGGCTTCGTATTTGCGCTCGATGTCGCCGAGGGCTATATCGCCCGCGGTCGCGCCGAGCGCGTGCTTGTCGTTGCTGCCGAGCAGATGACGCGCGCGCTCGACTGGACCGACCGTGCCACCTGCGTGCTCTTTGGCGATGGGGCAGGCGCCGCAGTGATTGAGGCTGGGGGAGACAGTCCCCTTGCCGTTGAGCTTTCGACGGCGCCCGACGTCGAGACGTTGCGCGTTCCCGGTCTGGTCGGTACCTCGCCGTTTAAGGCTTCCGCAGATAGCGCGAGCGTGCTGTCCATGAATGGCCGCCGCGTGTTCAAGTTCGGCGTCAACGCCATCTGCGACACGGTCCATAAGCTTGCGATCGATGCGGCCATTTTGGTCGAAGACATCGATCATTTTGTATTCCATCAGGCTAACGAACGAATCCTGAGCCAGGCGGTCAAGCGCCTGGGCGTGCCGGACGAGCGCGTGGTTCGCACGTTGCGCGAGACCGGCAACATTTCGAGCGCATGCATTCCGCTTGCCCTCGACCGGCTGGCAAACGCCGGTGCACTTCACACAGGCGACACCATCGCCTTGGTTGGATTTGGCGCCGGTCTGGATATAGGTGGCTATCTGCTTCGTTGGAAGTAGTCGCACATAGGAAATAAAAACGCCCTAGGGCACAACCAAAGGAGAACTACCATGGCAGATCAGAAGACCTTCGAGCGCGTTTGCGACGTTATCCGCGAGACCGCCGGTCTTGACGATGTCGAGATGAAGCCCGAGTCCACGCTCGAGGAGATTGGTCTCGACAGTCTGGGTACCGTCGAGATCCTCGTCGCCGTCGAGGACGAGTTTGGCATTCAGCTCGATACCGAGGAGAACCCCAAGACGGTCGGCGAGTTCGCCGATACAGTCGAGGCGGCATTGGAGAAGTAGAGATGATCAAGACTCCTCTCTGCGATCTGCTCGGCATCGAAAAGCCCGTGTTCCAGGGCGGTATGGCCTGGATTGCCGACGCCTCGCTGGCATCGGCCGTATCCGAGGCGGGTGGCTTAGGGATTATCGCGGCCATGAACGCCGACGCCAACTGGCTGCGCGACCAGATTCACGAGCTGCGCGCCAGGACGGATAAACCCTTTGGCGTCAACGTCATGCTCATGAGCCCGTTTGCCGACGAGGTCGCGCAGGTCGTGATTGACGAGCGAGTGCCGGTCGTCGTGACGGGTGCCGGTAATCCCACCAAGTACATGAAAGCTTGGAACGATGCGGGCATCAAGGTCATCCCCGTTGTGGCTTCGGTGGCGCTCGCCCGTCTCGTGGCGCGTCGTGGAGCCACGGCGGTTGTTGCCGAGGGCACCGAATCGGGCGGCCATATTGGCGAGACCTCGACGATGGCACTGGTACCGCAGGTCGTCGATGCGGTCGACATTCCCGTCGTGGCTGCCGGCGGTATTGCCGACGGCCGCGGCGTGGCGGCCGCCTTTATGCTGGGCGCTGCCGGCGTCCAGGTGGGTACGCGCTTTCTGGTCGCAGACGAGTGCACCGTCTCGGAGCAGTACAAAGAGATGGTCCTGAAGGCCAACGACACTTCGACGCGTGCGACCGGTCGCTCGACGGGACATCCAGTGCGCGCCCTCAAGAGCCCCTTCACCAACGCCTATGCCAAGAGCGAGGGTTCCGGCGCGAGTGCCGAGGAGCTCGGTACTATGGGAACCGGTGCGCTGCGTAAGGCCGCCAAGGACGGCAACTACGAAGAGGGTTCGTTTTTGTGTGGACAGATTGCCGGCATGGTCAACGAGCGTCAGAGCGCACGCGAAATCGTTGACGATCTGGTCGATGGCGCCGAGCGCGTCCTGAAGGGTGCGTCCGCATGGGTAGCGTAGCGTTTCTGTTTGCCGGCCAGGGTGCCCAACACCCCGCGATGGGCGTCGACCTGGTCGAGGCATCGCCGGCGGCTGCCGAGGTGTTCGCGATCGCCGACGAGGTGCGCCCGGGGACCAGCGAGCAGTGCCGGAGCGCCTCCAAGGAGGAGCTCTCGCAGACCGAGAACACGCAGCCTTGCGTGTTCGTGCACGACTTGGCTGTCGCCGTCGCCCTGCGCGAGCGCGGCGTGGTGCCTGCCGCCTGTGCGGGATTCTCGCTGGGCGAGGTCGCTGCACTCACCTTTGCGGGGGCATTCGATACGCGAGCGGGTTTTGAGCTTGTGTGTGAGCGCGCGGCATTGATGGCCACGGCGGCCGAGCGTCACCCCGGCGGCATGCGCGCCGTCATCAAACTTGATGCTGCGCAAGTCGAGAACCTGGCTGCGCAGGCCGGCGAGGACTGCTGGCCGGTCAACTACAACAGTCCCCAGCAGACGGTTGTGGCCGGAGCGCCCGATGCGCTGCAGACCCTCGACGTCCTAGTAAAAGAGGCTGGCGGCCGCGCCATGAAGGTCGCGGTGTCGGGTGCATTTCATAGCCCCTATATGGCCGAGGCGACAGAGGGGCTGGCGACGTATATCCAAGCCGGCCACGCGCCGTCTCCGCTGCTGATTCCGGTCATGGCAAACATGACGGCGGCGCCCTATCCGGCGGACCCGCGAGCGGCATCGGATGTCTTGGCCAATCAGGTGAGCCATGCCGTGCGCTGGGTCGATACGCTGCATGCTCTGCAGGATCAAGGCATCGACACATTTATTGAGGTCGGCCCCGGCAAAACGCTGTCCGGCCTGGTCAAGCGTACGTTGAGCGACGTTCGTGTGTATTTGTGCGAGACGGCCGAGCAGGTCGCAGCTATTGCCGACGAGCTCGCATAGTCCACAGGGCTGTAACCCGAAAGGAATGACATGGGCAACTTGAACAATGGCGCGCTCGAGCGCAACGACTCACGTCGCGTGGCACTGGTCACGGGCGGCTCGCGGGGTATCGGCCGCGCCTGCGCTATCGGTCTGGCGGAGGATGGCTACGATATCGCCGTCGTCTATGCCGGCAGCGTCGATGCGGCGCGCGAGACGTGCGACGCCTGCGAGGCGGCTGGCGCCACGGCGCGCTCATATCAATGTGACGTGGCCGACCCCGCTGCCGTCAACGCGTGCGTGGAAGCGGTCCTCAACGACTTTGGCTCCATTTGGGCGCTCGTCAACAACGCTGGCATCACCCGCGATGGCCTGCTCATGCGCATGGGCGATGACGCCTTCGATCGCGTGCTCGATGTCAATCTTAAAGGAACGTTTAACACGACGCGCGCGCTCACCAAGACCTTTATGCGCCAGCGCGGCGGCTGCGTCGTCAACATGAGCTCGGTTGTGGGCCTGATGGGCAATGCCGGGCAGGCCAACTACGCTGCCTCTAAGGCGGGCGTGATCGGCCTGACCAAGGCGGTAGCGCGCGAGCTTGCGCCCCGCGGCGTACGAGTGAACGCGGTCGCACCCGGGTTTGTCGAGACCGATATGACGGCAAAGCTATCGGATAAGGTGCGTGCGGCATGCGAGGAGCAGATTCCCCTGAGGCGCATGGCGCGTCCCGAGGAAGTGGCCGGCGTGGTGCGCTTTTTGGCGAGCGACGCGGCTGCCTACATTACGGGCGAGGTCGTACGCGTCGACGGCGGAATGGCGATGTAGAAACCAGGGCCGAAGAACGGCTTGGATGAGGAGACCATGATGGAACAGAGAGTTGCAATCACCGGCATCGGTGCCGTATCGCCGCTCGGCAACACGGCGCTTGCCACCTGGGCGGCCATGTGCGCCGGCACGTGCGGCATCGGCCCGATCACGCACTTCGATACCGATGCGTTTGCCGTCAAGGTGGCGGCCGAGGTCAAGGGCTTTGACGGCAACGAGTACTTTGGCAAGCGTGATGCAAAGCATCTGGACCCCTGCGTTCAGTTTGCGATGGCGGCTTCGGACGAGGCTATGCACGATGCGGGCTTTGATGTCGAAGGCGCCATCGATCGAGAGCGCCTGGGCGTCTACGTGGGCTCGGGTGTGGGCGGCATGCAGACACTCGTCGACAACGTCCACACGATCGCCGATCGGGGGCCTCGTCGCGCATCGCCTTACATGATCGCGATGATGATTCCCAACATGGCTTCGGGCAACATCGCGATTCGCCATAAGGCAAAGGGCCCGACCCTGCCCGTCGTGACTGCCTGCGCGACTTCTGCCCATGCGGTGGGTGAGGCGTTCCGCGCCATCAAGCACGGCTATGCCGACGCGATCCTCGCGGGCGGCGCCGAGGCCGCAATTATCCCCGATGCCGTTGCGGGCTTTACGTCCTGCCGCGCATTGACCACCAACCCTGATCCCGCGACGGCTTGCCGCCCGTTCGATGCAGACCGCGATGGCTTTGTGATGGGCGAGGGCGCCTGCGTGCTCGTGCTCGAGAGCATGGAACATGCGCAGGCGCGCGGTGCGCACATTTATGCCGAGGTCGTTGGCTACGGCAACACCGATGATGCCTATCACATCACGAGCCCTGATCCCGAGGCTGCCGGCATTGCCCGCGCGATATCGCTGGCGGTGACCGAGGGCGACGTCAGGCCTTCCGAGGGTCTCTACATCAATGCTCACGGCACATCGACCAAGCTCAACGATTCGTCCGAGACGGCGGGCATTAAGCGTGCGCTCGGCGAGGACGCGGCGCGCGCCGCGCACGTCTCGTCGACTAAGTCGATGACCGGCCACATGATCGGTGCCACGGGCGCCATCGAGGTCATGGCCTGCGCCATGGCGCTCGAGCAGGGCGTGGTGCCGCCGACCATTAACTACCGCACGCCCGATCCCGCCTGCGATCTTGACTACACGCCCAATCGCGCAGTTCGCGCCGACCTTACCTGGGCGCTTTCGACCAACCTAGGCTTTGGCGGGCACAACGCCGCCATCGCGCTGCGTAGATATACGAGGAGCTAGAGCATGGATTCCAAAAGACTTGCCGAGATAGCCGATGTGATGGAGGACCGCGGCCTCACGCGCGTGCGCGTTGAGGAGCCCGATGGCACCGCGGTCGAACTCGAGCGCGCGAGCGCCGCACAGCCGGTTGCCGTGCCCATGCCCATGCCGAGCGCTATGGCCGCTCCAGTTGCAGCCCCCACAGTCGCGCCTGCCGCACCGGAGCCCGCCGCGCAGACACCTGCCGCCGCACCGGAGCCCAAGGGCACCGAGGTGACCGCTCCCATGGTCGGCGTTTTCTATGCTGCCCCGGCGCCGGGCGACGAGCCATTTGTGCACGTGGGCTCCAAGGTCAAGGCTGGCGAGACCCTTTGCATCATCGAGGCCATGAAGGTTCTCAACGAGGTGACGGCAGAGGCGGATGGCGAGGTGCTCGAGATCTGCGTGGCCGACGGCGACCTCGTGGAGTTCGGCAGCTGCCTCATGAGGATCGGATAGGTGATATCCATGAACAAAGAAGAGCTTA
Organism: uncultured Collinsella sp.; assembly: GCA_902489665.1. Lineage (GTDB taxonomy): Bacteria > Actinomycetota > Coriobacteriia > Coriobacteriales > Coriobacteriaceae > Collinsella. The sequence continues at coordinate 70,772 of CABUAT010000003.1, forward strand.
AAGAACTGTTGCCGCATCGCGAGCCGATGCTTTTGCTCGACGAAGCCGAGCTGGTGGGCGACGAGGCCCACGGCAAGATCACGATTACGGGCGACGAGTACTTTTTGCAGGGGCATTTTCCGGGAAACCCGGTCGTCCCCGGTGTGATTCAGTGCGAGATGCTCGCCCAGAACTGCTGCGTGCTGCTGATGGGCGATGAGGAGACGCGCGGCGCGACGCCGTTCTATACGAGCCTCGATAAGGTGCGCTTTAAGCGTCCGGTGCGCCCGGGCGACACGGTTGATCTGGTGTGCACCATCACGCGTGCGCGCGGGCCGTTCCGCTTTGCGACGGGCACCGCGAGCGTCAACGGTGAGGTTTGCTGCCGCGCCGATATGTCTTTTGCACTCATGCACGAAAGTTAAGGAAGGCTTCATGTTCGACAAAGTGCTCATCGCCAATCGCGGCGAAGTCGCGGTCCGTGTTATCCGCGCGTGCCGCGATATGGGCATCAAGACCGTCGCCGTTTATTCCACGGCCGATGCGGACGCGCTGCACGTGCAACTTGCCGACGAGGCATATTGCATCGGCGGCCCGCGTCTTGCCGAGAGCTACCTCAACGACGATGCCGTGCTCACCTGTGCCGTAAAGTCGGGAGCTAAGGCAATTCATCCCGGCTATGGCTTTTTTTCCGAGAAGGCGAGCTTCGTGCGCGACTGCGACAAGTATGGCCTGGCGTTTGTCGGTCCCTCGGCCGAGGTCATCGACAGCATGGGCGACAAAGATGCCGCACGTCGAACGGCTGCCGCCGCGGGCGTGCCCATCGTACCGGGTTGCGATTTGCTCAAAAGTCCCGAGGAGGCGACGGCCGAGGCCGAGCGCATTGGCTGCCCCGTGCTTATTAAGGCGCGTGCCGGCGGTGGCGGTCGCGGCATTCGCAAGGTCGAGCGCGTGGAAGATGCGGCAAAGGCGTTCATCGAGGCGCGTGCCGAGGGCGAGGCCGTTTTTGGCGACGGCGAGTGCTACATGGAGAAGTTCGTCGCGCCGGCGCACCACGTTGAGGTGCAGATTATGGCCGATAAGCAGGGCCATGTGTTTTCGCTTGGCGAGCGCGAGTGCTCGGTGCAGCGTCGCAACCAAAAGCTGATCGAGGAGAGCCCCGCGCCGTGCCTCGACGGACACGACGACATTCGTGCTCGCATGCACAAGGCGGCACGTGACCTGGCTCGTGCCGTCGGCTACGAAGGAGCCGGTACCATCGAGTTCCTGTATTCGGACGACGGCAATTTCTACTTTATGGAAATGAACACGCGCTTGCAGGTGGAGCATCCGGTTACGGAGTTTGTGACCGATACCGACTTGGTCAAGTGGCAGCTGCGCGTGGCAGCCGGCCAGCCTCTGCCCTTTGAGCAAGAGGACATGCCGGTCCACAACCACGCCATGGAGTGCCGCATCAATGCCGAAACGCCAGACTTTCTGCCGTCATGCGGAACGGTCACCGCGTTGCGTGTGCCGGGTGGTCCGCGCGTGCGCTGGGATTCTGCCATGTTTACCGGTGCGAACGTTCCGCCGTACTACGACTCCATGCTCGGCAAGCTCATCGTGTGTGCGCCCACGCGTGACGGCGCCATTCGCAAGATGCGCTCGGCTTTGGGCGAGCTCGTGATTGAGGGCGTGAGCGAAAACAGCGAGCTTCAGCTCGACGTGCTGGCAAACGACGAGTTCTTGTCGGGCATGTATCACACCGATCTGATGGGGCATCATCTATGCTGATGAATAGAAAAGCGAAGACGGTCAATGTCCTTGAGGGGCCGATAACCGAGTCGTGCGCCGAGTTTCCCGCGCGTCACGTGTTTATCAAGTGCCCGGAGTGCCGCCGCGTGATCGATGAGGCGCGCCTGCACGACAACCTCGAGGTCTGTCCTCGTTGCGGCAAACACTTTCGCGTGAGCGGGCGCGACCGCATGCGCATGACGATTGACGAGGGCACGTTTGAGGAATGGGATGCCAGTCTGGTGCCGGAGGACTTCCTTTCGTTTCCCGGCTATGCCGACAAGCTCAAGAGCGTGAGCGAACGTTCGGGCGAGCGCGATGCCGTTGTGTGCGGCAAGGGCAAAATCTGCGGTTGCGATACGGCGCTCTTCTTTATGGACGCCAACTTTATGATGGGCTCGATGGGTTCCGTGGTGGGCGAGAAGATCTGTCGCACATTTGAGCGAGCGACCGAGCTTGGATTGCCAGTTGTCGGCTTTACCGTTTCGGGCGGTGCGCGCATGCAAGAGGGCGTGACATCGCTTATGCAGATGGCCAAGATTTCTGCGGCGGTTAGGCGCCATAGCGAGGCGGGCGGCCTGTATATCACGGTGCTCACTGACCCCACGACCGGAGGCGTAACCGCGAGCTTTGCCATGGAGGGCGATATTATCCTGGCCGAGCCCGATGCCCTGACGGCATTTGCCGGCCCGCGCGTGATCGAGCAGAACATGCACAAGCGCCTGCCCAAGGGATTCCAGCGCTCCGAGTTTTTGCTGGAGCACGGCTTTTGCGATGCCGTTGTTCCGCGTGGCGAGATCGCGCTCACGGTAGGCGAGCTGCTGGCGCTGCACGAAGGGCACGCGCCCGGCCTGGGGGCACCGCACGAGATCGTGCATACGGGTCGCCGCGGCAAGAAGCTGGGACATCTGTTTAAGCGCACGGCCGCGCCAAAAACGGCACTCGAGATTGTCAAGCAGACCCGCTCGGCAGATCGCGCCACGGCGGGCGAGATGATCTCGCTGGGCTTGGATGGATTTGTGGAGCTGCACGGCGACCGTTACTTTGGCGACGACGCCGCTGTGGTGGCTGGCATTGGCTGGAAAGACGGACGCCCCGTAACGGTCATCGCCATCGAGCGTGGCACCACGACCAAAGAGCGTATGCGCCGTAACTTTGGCATGGCGCATCCCGAGGGCTACCGCAAAGCGCGTCGTCTGATGCGCCAGGCCGAAAAGTTTGGTCGACCGGTTCTGTGCCTGGTCGATACTTCGGGCGCGTTTTGCGGCATCGGTGCCGAGGAACGCGGCCAGGGCGAGGCGATTGCCCAGAATCTCATGGAGATGAGCGGCCTTAAGACGCCGATTGTCTCGGTGGTGACAGGCGAGGGCGGCTCTGGTGGCGCGCTGGCGCTATCCGTGGCCGACCGCATCCTGATGCTTTCGAGCTCGGCCTATTCGGTCGTGAGCCCTGAGGCCTGTGCGTCGATCCTGTGGAAGGATACCGAGCGCGCGAATGAGGCCGCCGAGGCGCTTAAGCTCACGGCTCCCGACCTGTTGGCGCTCGGCATCATCGACGGCATTGTTGACGATAGGGGTCTGTCGCATGAGGAGATCGCCGGTGCCGTCATGTCCTCGGCATTTGATGCCTTCGATACACTTGGGCGGCTCGACGACGCGACCCTCACAAACCTCCGCTACGAAAAGTACCGCGCAATCGGTCAGTACCGCACGATGTGACAAAGGGACAGTCCGCATGTCACATTGGGAAAGGGTTCCTGTGTCACAAGTTTCTAACACCTCGTTTACAACGACGGTCTCATCAAACGCCATGGCCGTGGTGGACTATCTGTCCAAAAGCATGATGTCGGCGCTGCCGTTTATTGTCTGCGCGGCTTTGTTCCGCACCGTTGCCGTCATTATGGGCGAAGGCATGCTGGGCCTGTGGTCTGCCGATTCCGAAATCTATCGCCTGTTCTACAGTTGGCTCTATAACGCCGGCTACTACTTTTTGCCCGTTTATCTTGGTTGGGCGGCCGCCCGCCAGCTCGGTTGCTCGGAGCAGCTGGGCATGATGCTGGGCGGCGTATTGATTGCGCCCGATCTGCTTAAGCTCGTCGATGCCGCATCGACGACGGGGGCATCGATGACTTCTGTGTATGGCCTGCTTCCCGCGCCGGTCAACGATTACACGACGACTGTTATTCCGGTTCTCATCTCGGTACCCGTGCTTTGGCAAGTGGAGTGTTTCTTTCAGCGCGTTATCCCTAAGGCCGTGGCGTTTTCGTTCGTTCCGTTTGCGACCATGCTTGTCATGGTTCCGGTTTCGCTGTGTATTACGGCGCCGGCGGGCAGCTATCTGGGCATGCTGTTGGGCCAGCTTATGTTTATGCTTGGCAATTCCGGTGGCATCGTGTCGCTGCTCACGCTCATGGGGCTTGCCGCGGGCTGGGAGTTCCTTAAGATCGCGGGCGTCAGCAACGTTGTCCTATCGCTCGCCTATGCGCAGTTTATGAGTGTGGGAACGGATTCGTGCATCCTGATCGCCGCGACGATGGCAACGTTTGCCGTTTGGGGCATGCCCTTTGGCGCGTCGCTCCGCGTTGCGGATAAGGACGAGAAGGCGCTCATGCTGGGCTATTCAATCTCGGGTGTTCTTGGCGGCGTAAGCGAGCCGGCGCTGTACGGTTGCGGCTTTAAATATGGCAGGTGCCTGACGTGCATGGCCATTGGCGGCGCCGTCGGAGGCCTTGTTGCGGCCGTGGGCCACGTTACGGCCTATACCATCGGCATGACGAATGTCCTCATGGTCATTGGCTTTGCCACGGGCGGTATCTCGAACCTGCTGTGGTGTTGCGCTGCCGGCGGTGTGTCATTTGCGGTGTCTGCGGCGCTGAGCTACTGCTTTGGTGTGGTGCCGACGAAGGAACAGACGACGGAGGACGGAGCCGATTCGCCCGAAACAGTGGCGAGCGCTGCTGAAGTAAGCGCATAAACCTGTGCGACAAAAGGACGATTCTTTTGTCATGCTCCAAGGCCGTGGCCCGTGCGGGCTGCGGCCTCTTTGTATCTGGGAGACAAAGTGGCTACACTACAATCCGTTTGAGCAATAGATATATAAGTAGAACCGTGGGGGCGGATGTAGATGGTCGAGTGGATTGTTAAGCGCGCACAGGGCGATCGTGCGCGTGTGGGCACGTTGGCTGGCATGGTGTGTATTGTCGCCAATGTTGCGCTTTGTGCTGCGAAGGGCGCAATTGGTGTGGTTTCGGGATCGGTTTCGATTGTGGCGGATGCCATGAACAACCTGTCCGATGCCAGCTCGAATATCGTGAGCGTGCTGGGCTTTAAGCTGGCGAGCAAGCCGGCCGACCCCGAGCATCCTTACGGCCACGGTCGCTATGAGTATCTCTCGGGATTGGTCGTGGCGGCGCTCGTGCTGCTGATTGGCGTTGAACTGGTGAAGTCCTCGGTCGAGCGCGTCATCCACCCCGAACCTGTCGAGTTCTCGCTTGCCCTGGTAGCAGTTCTCGTGCTTTCGATGGTCGTAAAGCTCTGGATGGCGGCCCTCAACCAAAAGCTCGGCGATCGCATTGAGTCCGAGACGCTGCATGCGACCGCGCAGGATTCCAAGAACGATGTCCTTGCCACAGGCGCCGTGCTGGCGTGCGCAATTGTTTCGCAGGTGACGCACATCAATCTTGACGCATGGGTCGGCCTTGCCGTTGGCACCTATATTGGCTGGAGCGGTTTTGAACTCATCCAGGATACGGTGAGCCCGCTTTTGGGCCAGACGCCCGATCCTAAGCTGGTCAAGCATATTCGAGACAAGATCATGAGCTACCCCGGCGTTTTGGGCGTTCACGATCTGATGGTTCACGACTACGGCCCGGGCAGGAAGTTCGCAAGCGCTCACGCCGAGATGGCAGCCGAGGCCAGCCCGCTGGAAAGTCACGACACGCTCGATAACATCGAGCAGACATTTAGGAACGAAGACGGCATGATCGTTACACTCCATTACGACCCCATCGTGACCGACGACCCCAAGGTGTCGAGCATGCGTTTGAGCATTAACGCCATGGCTCAACAGATCGATAGCCGTCTTTCCATTCACGATCTGCGCTGCGTGCCGGGCCCTACGCACACCAATGTGATCTTTGACTGCGTGCGACCCTCGGACCTGCAGATGAGTGCCGAAGACTTAAAGCACACGCTGGCACAACGGGTCGAATCGGAATATCCCAAGTCGATTGCCAAGATTACGATCGACGAGGACTACGTAGGGCATACCCACGAGTAGGGCTGTGCCGGCAAAGCAAGTTATACAGAAGGGGAGACTATGAAGAAGCTGTATCTGCTCCGCCACGGCCAGACGGAATTCAACGTCAAAAAGCTCGTCCAGGGTCGCTGCGATTCACCGCTCACCAATTTGGGTCGTCAACAGGCACAGACAGCCGCCGCATGGCTCAAGGTCCATGGCGTCGTCCCCGACAAAGTAGTCTCATCACCCTTAGGCCGAGCCATGGACACGGCAAGTCTCGTCGCATGCGAACTCCTCGGTCCGGATGCAGCAGTCGAGCCCTGCGAAGGCATCATCGAGTGCAGCTACGGCACCTTCGAAGAAGGCCCCCACGACGCCCTGCCCACCGACGTCTGGGATCCGGGCGAGGACCTAGTCCCCTTTGGAGGAGAGGGAAGCCAAGCCCTGCAAAAACGCATGGTAGAAACCCTCACCAATCTCATAAGCGCCGAGGATACCAAAACCCTACTAGCAGTAAGCCACGGTAGCGCCAGCCGCCAATTCATAAAAGCCGCCGCCCCAGCAGACTTCAAGCTCCCAGCCAAACTCCCCAACTGCGCCATCATGATTTTTGATTTCGATGAGGAAAAGCCAGGAGGAGAAGGCGACAAGCCCCAATGCAAGTTCACCCTCCAGCAAATCGTAGATCCCCAACAAAGTATTTAGCTGAGCGAGCAGAGTTAAGCAGACATCAACGTGTCGTCTCCCGAGCACGGCGGAGGGTCGGAGAAATATATTAAGGTCATCGCGAGTTCCGCACGCAAAGGAGAGCACTTAATGTGCTCTCCGTCTTGCGCAGGACTGTAGAGCAGGGACCTTAATATATTTCTCCGACCCTCCGCCGTGCCCAGGAGACATCCACGCACTTTACCTGCGTAAACAATGTGAGTGAAATATGAATCTCGATGGATACGCCCGCAGCCGTGTATACTAAACAGCTGTGTGTAACCAGGGGAGTATTCTGGCTGGACAAAATGCCTGCTTAATAGGGTTGTCAGGTAGTCCGGACGCAATACAAGGCTGGGGAGCACGTCGTGTAAGTAGTGGTCCTCTAGGGGCGTACGCTCGGTGGTGTACGCATTGTCCCAAGACCACGCGAGAGTTGGGATCATATCTTGATCAGCATGATTCTCGGCCGCAAGATTGGCATGACCCAGGTTTGGGACGAGGACGACAACGTCGTTCCCGTCACGGTCATCCAGGCTGGCCCCTGCGCTGTCTCGCAGGTTAAAACTCAGGCAACCGACGGCTATGACGCCGTCCAGATCGGTTTCGGCGACATCAAGGCCAAGAACGTGAACAAGCCCATGGCTGGTCACTTCGCTAAGGCCGGCGTCGAGCCTGTCCGCTTCCTTCGTGAGGTCCGCGTCGAGAACGGCGAGGAGCACAAGGTCGGCGAGGTCGTCACCGTCGCTGATTTCGCTGATGTCGAGAAGGTCGACGTCATCGGTACCTCCAAGGGTAAGGGCTTCCAGGGTCGCATCAAGCGCTGGGGTCAGCGCCGCGGTCCTATGACGCATGGTTCTCACTTCCAGCGTCACCCCGGTTCTATCGGTCAGTGCGCCTATCCTGCGCGCGTCCTCAAGGGCGTCAAGATGGCCGGTCACATGGGTAACGAGCGCGTTACCGTCAAGAACCTTTCCGTTGTCCGCATCGATGCCGAGCAGAACCTCATCTTGGTCAAGGGCGCTGTCCCGGGTGCCAAGAATGGTCTCGTCGCCATCCGTATGGCCTAAGGGCCCAGCCCATTTAGCCCAGCGTCATACCAAGGAGAACACTTAAATGGCAAAGTTTGAAGTAAAGAACAGCGAGGGCAAGAAGGTCGCCGAGGCCGAGCTCGCCGCTGAGGTGTACGGCATCGAGCCGAACATCCACGTTATGCACCACATCGTCAAGTGCCAGATGGCCTCTTGGCGTCAGGGCACCCAGTCTGCTAAGGGTCGCTCTGAGGTTTCCGGTGGCGGCAAGAAGCCTTGGCGTCAGAAGGGCACCGGCCGTGCCCGCCAGGGTTCCATCCGTGCTGCCCAGTGGCGTCACGGTGGCGTTGTCTTCGCCCCCAAGCCCCGTTCCTACGCTAAGCGTATGAACAACAAGGAGGTCAAGCTGGCTATGCGCTCCGCGCTGTCCGCCAAGCTGGCCGATGGCGAGCTCGTGCTCGTCGACGACTACGGCTTCGAGAAGCCTTCCACTAAGGCTGCCGTTGCCATGCTCAAGGCTCTCGGCCTTGAGGGCAAGCGTCTGACCATCATCGTTCGCGATGAGGACGTCAACGCCTACCTGTCGTTCCGCAACATTCCCAAGACGTTCATCATCACTGCCGACGAGGCCAACACCTACGATCTCGTCAACAACAACGCTGTGCTGATGCCCGCCGACATCGCCGCTCACTTCGGGGAGGTGCTTGCATAAATGACCGCCCACGAGATCATCATCCGTCCGATCGTGTCCGAGCGTTCCTTCTCCGGCATGGAGCTGAACAAGTACACGTTCGAGGTCGCCAAGGATGCTAACAAGTATCAGATCAAGGACGCTGTCGAGGAGATCTTCGGCGTCAAGGTCGTTCGCGTGAACACCCTGACGGTCAAGCCCAAGACCAAGCGTGTGCGCTATGTCGCCGGCAAGACCCGTTCTTGGAAGAAGGCCATCGTCACGCTGGCCGAGGGCGACACCATCGAGGTCTTTGGCAACCAGGCCTAAGACTCGCTGCTGTTGAGTGAGCTCATGCCTCCCAACTAGGGGAGGCGAGAGCTCAAGGTTTTGGGCGTATTAAATGGACACGCCCGGAACCGTGTATACGTCCGGTGTCATCGCACCCGAGGCAGAACCTCGAATCCCTGTCTGCGATGGCTAACGGATTCCTATTGAAAGGGATTGTAATGGCTGTAAAGCACCTTAAGCCGACCTCCGCTGGTAGGCGTTGGCAGACGATCTCCGACTTCTCTGAGATCACCTGCACCAAGCCCGAGAAGTCTCTTCTCGAGCCCCTGCCCAAGAAGGCCGGTCGTAACAACAACGGCCGCATCACCACCCGCCACCAGGGCGGCGGCGTGAAGCGTCGTTACCGCGTGATCGACTTCAAGCGCAACAAGGACGGCGTGCCCGCCAAGGTTGCCACGATCGAGTACGATCCGAACCGTTCCGCTCGCATCGCTCTGCTGCACTACGCTGACGGTGAGAAGCGCTACATCCTGGCCCCCAAGGGCCTCGAGGTCGGTCAGACTATCATGTCCGGTTCTGACGCCGACATCAAGCCGGGCAACGCTCTGCCCCTCGCCGACATCCCCGTCGGTACGCTCATCCACGCCGTCGAGTTCCAGCCGGGCAAGGGCGCTGCTATCGCCCGTTCCGCCGGTAACTCCTGCCAGCTGATGGGTAAGGAGGGCAAGTACGCCATCGTCCGTATGCCTTCCTCCGAGATGCGCCGCATCCTCGTTACCTGCCGCGCCACCGTCGGTGAGGTCGGCAACGCCGATCACTCCAACATCGTCATCGGCAAGGCCGGCCGTAAGCGTCACATGAACGTGCGCCCGACCGTCCGCGGTACCGTCATGAACCCTGTCGACCACCCGCACGGCGGTGGCGAGGGCAAGAACCACACCTCTGGTCGTCCCTCCGTTACCCCCTGGGGTAAGCCGACGAAGGGCCTTCGTACGCGCAAGAAGAAGAAGGTCTCGAACCAGCACATCATTCGTCGCCGTAAGAAGTAATTTCGGATACCGAGTTTTAGGAGAAAGCACTTATGAGCAGAAGTCTCAAAAAGGGCCCGTTCGTGGAGACTCGCCTTCTCTCGCGTATCACCGCGATGAACGAGGCTGGCAAGAAGGACGTCGTGAAGACCTGGTCCCGCGCGTCCACCATCTTCCCCGAGATGGTTGGTCACACCATCGCCGTCCACGACGGCCGCAAGCATGTGCCCGTGTATGTTACCGAGTCCATGGTTGGTCACAAGCTCGGCGAGTTCGCGCCGACTCGTACGTTCCGTGGCCACAAGGCCAAATAGGGGGTTAACCGTAAATGGCAACTAAGTCTATTGAAACTGAGGCCACCGAGGTTCGCGCCGTCGCTAAGTACGTGCGTGTTTCCCCCAGCAAGGCCCGCCTGGTGGTCGATCTGATCCGCCGCAAGCCTGTCGCTCAGGCCTTCGACATCCTCCACTTCTGCGACCGTGCCGTCGCCGTGGATGTCGAGAAGGTTCTCCGTTCCGCCGTTGCGAACGCCGAGAACAACAACGGTCTGCGTGCCGACAACCTGGTTGTCGCCGCTGCCTATGTTGACGAGGGTCCGACGCTTAAGCGCATCCGTCCCCGCGCCAAGGGTTCCGCTTCTCGCATTCTGAAGCGTACTTCCCACATCACCGTCGTCGTTGCTCCTCGAAAGGAGGCGTAAAGCTGTATGGGTCAGAAAGTCTACCCCACCGGCTTCCGTCTTGGCATCACCGAGAACTGGCGCTCCCGCTGGTTCGCAGAGAAGGATTACGCTAAGACCCTCGGTAACGATCTCGAGATCCGCAAGTACCTCGAGAAGCGTCTTTCCCGCGCAGCTGTCTCCCGTGTCGAGATCGAGCGCGCTGGCGACAAGGTGAAGGTCATCATCCTCACTGCTCGCCCCGGCGTTGTCATCGGTAAGAAGGGTGCTGAGATCGATACCCTCCGCACCGAGCTCGAGAAGGTCGCTGGCGTCTCCAAGGGCCAGCTCTCCGTCGACGTTGTCGAGATCAAGCGCCCCGAGCTCGACGCCAACCTCGTTGCTCAGTCTATCGCCGAGCAGCTCGAGGGCCGCGTTGCCTTCCGTCGCGCTATGCGCAAGGCTGTCCAGTCCGCCCGCAAGGCCGGCGCTAAGGGCATCCGTATCCAGTGCTCCGGTCGTCTCGGCGGTGCCGAGATGGGCCGTCGTGAGTGGTACCGCGAGGGTCGCGTGCCTCTGCACACCCTCCGTGCCAAGATCGACTACGGCACGGCTGTCGCCAGCACCACCATGGGCGCTTGCGGCGTGAAGGTCTGGATCTACCTGGGCGAGAAGCTCCCGGGCCAGCCTGTTCCCAACCCTGCACTCGAGGGCTCTTCCCGTCCTCGTCGTCGTAACTCCGAGAGGAGGGGTCAGTAGTGCTTGCCCCTAAGCGTATTCTTCACCGCAAGGTGCAGCGTGGCTCCATGAAGGGCCAGGCCAAGGGTAATACCGAGCTGCATTTCGGCGAGTTTGGTATCCAGGCTCTCGAGGCCCATTGGATCACCAACCGTCAGATCGAGGCCGCTCGTATTGCCATGACCCGCTACATGAAGCGTGGCGGTCGTGTCTACATCACGATCTTCCCCGATAAGCCCATCACCAAGAAGCCTGCCGAGACTCGCATGGGTTCTGGTAAGGGTAACCCCGAGGAGTGGGTGGCCGTCGTCAAGCCCGGCCGCATCATGTTCGAGGTCAAGGGCGTGCCCGAGGAGGTCGCTCGCGAGGCTCTGCGTCTTGCACAGCACAAGCTTCCCATCAAGACCAAGATTGTTGCTGCCAAGAACGCTGAGCAGCGCATCGAGAAGGAGATGGCTGAGGAGGCCGCTCTCGAGGCCAAGTGGGCTGCTGAGGACGCCGCCGCCGCCAAGGAGGAGAACTAATGAAGCCCGCAGAGATTCGTGAGCTCTCGGACGCTCAGCTCGTTGAGAAGCTGAAGGAAATGCGCGCCGAGCTCTTTAACCTTCGTTTCCAGATGGCCACCAGCCAGCTGGACAACACCGCTCGCGTCAACACCGTGAAGAAGGACATCGCTCGCGTCCTCACGGAGCAGCGCGCCCGCGAGATCGCAGCGGAGAAGTCCGCTGTCGCCGAGTAGGACCTAAGGAGAGAACATGACTGATTCGCGTAACTCGCGTAAGGTCCGTACGGGTGTCGTTACCTCCGTCTCCGGTGCCAAGACCATTGTTGTCACCATCACCGAGCGCAAGCGTCACCCCAAGTACGGCAAGATGATGACCAGCTCCAAGAAGCTGCACGCTCACGACGAGGAGTGCACGGCTGGCGTGGGCGATACCGTCCGCGTTATGGAGACCCGTCCTATGTCCAAGATGAAGCGTTGGCGCCTCATCGAGGTCGTCGAGCGCGCTAAATAAGCAGTCGCTCTTACGACTTGTACGTTTCCGAAGATGTGCGTATGCCTGGTTTGCATACCACAGGCCGTCTAAAGGCTGCGCACCTCTCTTCGGTTCTTAGTTCGGAGGAACATCTACCATGATTCAGATGCAAACCATGCTGAACGTCGCCGACAACTCCGGCGCTCGCAAGATTCGCTGCATCAAGGTGCTTGGCGGTTCCAAGCGTCGTTATGCAGGCATCGGCGATGTGTTCATCGGTGCTGTCCAGGAGGCTACCCCTGGCGCCAACGTCAAGAAGAAGGACGTTGTCCGTTGCGTCGTCGTTCGCACCGTTAAGGAGATCCGCCGCAAGGATGGCTCCTACATTCGCTTTGATGAGAACGCCTGCGTTGTCATCAACAACGATGGTTCGCCCGTCGGCACCCGTATCTTCGGGCCCGTCGCTCGCGAGCTTCGTGACAAGAAGTACATGAAGATCGTCTCGCTCGCTCCCGAGACCCTGTAGTTAGGGGAGATATATGTATATCAAGAAGGGCGATAAGGTCCAGGTTCTCTCTGGTAAGGATCGCGGCAAGCAGGGCGTTGTCCTGCGTGCTCTCCCCGCCGAGAACAAGGTCGTTGTCGAGGGCGTTTCGGTCGTCAAGAAGGCCGTCAAGCCCAACGCTGCCAACCAGCAGGGCGGCATCGTTTCGCAGGAGGCTCCCATCGACGCCTCCAACGTCAATCTCGTTTGCCCCGAGTGCGGTAAGGTTACCCGCGTCGGTCACGAGAAGGACGGCAAGAACAAGCTGCGCGTCTGCAAGAAGTGCGGCCACAAGTTCTAAGCTGCCCGCAACAACAAGTTGCCAGCAAAGGCCCGGATGCCCCACGGCATCCGGGCCTTTTTCTATCCCTACTCATTGGGGACAGACTTAAATGAGTACCCTATACTCATTGGGGACAGACTTAAATGAGTACCCTAACTGGGTAAGCATAAATGAGCGGGTCGTGCTGTATAAATTGCTTGTGTGCGCGTTTATGCGCGTTAGATTGCGTTTAATTACGCACCTATGCGTATATATGCACCGTTTACGGGGCAATAATGACCGTTTAACGGTGAGATACGCAAAAACGCGCACAGACGCGCGTGTTTGTGCGAATATAGAGCTGTCAGAAATGCAAGACGTTCTATGACACAGGAGACACATAATGGCAGATTCCAAGCAGGCTCCACTCGACGCCGCGGCAGCCGCAAAGGCAGCGTTCGCTTCGGTCCAGGGTAAGCCATTCCCCGATGATATCTTTACGGCTCCCGAGCTTCGTTGGGCTGTGATCGGGTGCGGCGTTATCGCCAACCAGATGGCCCAGTCTCTAGCTCTTGCCGGCCGCAAGCTTGCGGGCGTCGCAAACCGTACGCTATCCAAGGCTCAAGCTTTTGCCGAGCAGTATGGCATCGAGAAGGTCTATGAGACGGTCGAGGACCTCTACGCCGATCCGGATATCGACGCCGTCTATATCACCACGCCGCACAACACGCATATCACCTACCTGCGAGCCGCTCTGGCAGCTGGCAAGCACGTGCTCTGCGAAAAGGCCATTACCCTCAACTCTGCCGAGCTCGACGAGGCCCGTGCCATCGCCGACGAGCACAACGTGGTCCTTATGGACGCCACCACGGTGCTCCACATGCCGCTGTATCAAGAGCTGCGCCGTCGAATGGATGCGGGCGACTTTGGCCGCATGAACCTCGCCCAGCTCAACTTTGGCAGCTATAAGGAGTACGGCGACCTGACCAACCGCTTCTACAACCGTAGCCTTGCCGGCGGCGCCATGCTCGACATTGGCGTGTATGCCCTGTCCGTCATGCGCCTGTTTATGGCCACCCAGCCAGCCGAGGTCGTGTCTCTGGGCAACACCTGTGAGACCGGTGTCGACGTTGCGGGCGGCATTGTCTGCCGTAACGCCGAGCAGCAGCTGGGCGTCGTGAGCCTTACACTCCACTCCAAGCAGCCCAAGCGCTCGGTCATCAGCTTCGACAAGTGCTATATCGAGGTCAACGAGTATCCGCGCGCCGACCATGCGACCATCGTGTGGACTGCGGACGGTCACCGTGAGGAGGTCCACGCTGGCACCGAGGCATACGCTCTGTGCTACGAGATGGCTGACCTCGAGCAGGCCGTTGCCGGCGATGATTCGAAGCGCGAGCTTCTGGGCTATGCTTCTGATGTTATGGAGCTGATGACCAAGCTCCGCGCCGACTGGGGAGTCGTGTACCCCGAGGAGGAGTAAGCGATGCTTGCGGAAGATAGGCTCAACGCGATCGTGTCGATGGTGCAGCAGGCCGGCTCGGTTACTGTGCCAGAGCTTGCTGAGGCCTTGGGCGTGACGGCGTCTACCATTCGGCGCGACCTGCAGACGCTCGATCGAGCACACCGCATCGCCAAGGTCCACGGCGGAGCGACGAGTCTTGAGCGCGCGCACGTGACGCGTGACCTAACGCTCAATGAGCGCAGCGACCTCCATAACGACGACAAGGAGCGTATCTGTGCCCGTGCGGCGGCGCTCGTGGAGCCCGAGAGCTTTGTATACATCGACTCAGGCTCGACGACGCTCAAGCTCATCGAGCATCTTCCACACCTTGAAGATGTCACCTATGTGACCGATTCCGTGCTCCATGCTCAGCACCTCGCTTTGCGCGGCATGCGCACCGTGGTGTTGGGCGGCGAGCTCAAGCCCGAGACCGAGGCACTCGTTGGCCCCGATGCTTTGGCAACCCTGGACCGTTACAACTTCAATTGTGGCTTTTGGGGTTCTAACGGCATTGCCGCCGAGCAGGGCTTCACGGCGCCCGATATCGAGGAAGCGCAAGTAAAGCGTATCTCGATGCGCCATACGGCCAAACGCTTCGTAATCTCGGACGCCAGCAAATTTGGCATGGTGGCGCCCGTCAAGTTCGCGGACTTCCGCGACGCAACGATTATTACCGCAGGTGAGGTCCCCGCCAAGTACCGGGCAATGGACAACGTCATCACGGTCTAACAGTAGGGTACGGGCTAAGGCCTAAACCGCCACAAAGGTGCCTGTCCCCATTTTGGTGGTTAGTAACGAAAACTGAGTAGTTTTCTCAATAGAAAAACGGCAACGTCCATTACGGGCGATGCCGCTATTGTTGTCTGCCGTTTTGTCTAAGTCTGTAACAACTAGACCGTTAAAAGTGGGTTAGATGTTACAGATTGAGATTCTTCCGAACCGCGCCGTCCCTTTGTCTCGATCTGTAACATCTGGGACCGATTTTGCCGAGTTATTGTTACAGATTGAGATTTTTCCTTGAGAGGGATTCGAATGTCTCGATCTATAACAAATAGACCGGAAAATGGGTTCTAACTGTTACAGATCGAGACGTTTTGGGACCGCGGCTGAGCCATTGCGGCAAAACCACCACAAAGGTGCCTGTCCCCATTGTGGTGGTTTAGGGCTCCCAGGGGCAGGGGGCTTCGATATAGATATGCTCGCCGGTTACGGGATGCGTGAAGGACACGCTGTGGGCGTGGAGCATCAGGCCGCAGGGGCGCGGCGTTCCGTACAGGTCGTCGCCAACCAGGGGATGACGCTCGCTCGCCAGATGCACGCGAATCTGATGCTTGCGGCCGGTGAGCAACTCGACATCGATATACGAGCGCGCGGGCAGGCCACGACGGCTCTTAAGGCGCTTGAGCACCTTCACGCGCGTTTGAGACGGCTTGCCGCTGGCGCCGACGCGCATCTTTCGGCTGTCGTGGCGGTCGCGCGCGATGGGCTTGTCGATGAGCTTCTCGTTCCAGTCGATTTTGCCCTCGGCGAGCGCCAGGTAGTGCTTTTCGAAAGCGTGGTCGATAATCATCTGGTCAAAGGCGGGCTGCGTCTGCTTGTCGAGCGAGAACAGCACAACGCCGGTGGTGTTGCGGTCCAGGCGGTTGAGCGGCTGCATGTCGGTCGCGGCAAAGCCGTCGCCCATCGTCAGCAGCAGGTCGCTGGCGTAGTCGGTAAGTGTGCGTTCACCGGTGCCGTCGCCGTGGACGATCATGCCGGCGGGCTTGTCGATGGCCATGAGCCAGGCATCGCAGTAGAGGACTTGAGGTTCTTCGTTCACGTGTAAGCCTTTCGGTTAGCTAATTCCCACAAACATGCAGCCCGAGGTAGCGCCGCGCAGGCGGGCGGCGGGCTTGCGGCCGGCTTGAGCCGCCTCGACGGCGCGACGGACGCGGGCGACGGCACGGCCCACCTCATCCGTCTCGAGCAGCGTTCCGTCCACCATGAGACGACGCACGCCGGCATCGAGCAGCTGAGGAACCTGCGGCGTGAGGTCGATGGGGTAAGCATCGTACAGGCGAGAGCGGCCGTGGATGTCGGTACGCACCGGCATGACCTTTCCGTCGATATTCTTGAGCGAGAGCTTGCGGACACGCAGGCGGCAGTTGGCGCAATCGTGGATGCAGCCGTTGGCAACCTGCAGAATGCAATGCTCGCTTGTCATGACGCGCGGGCGGCCAAAGACGGTGATGCCCAGAGCCGCGGGCGCCGCGGCGCCGAGCGAGACAATCTCGTCGAGCGTAATCTCGGGCGAGAGCCAAAACGCACCGGCTCCGCGCTCGGCAAGCGCCTCCATGCAGGCCGTGTTATGCACCGGCAGGCAAGAGCGAATTTCGGCCGTGGCGCCGGCATGCGCGGCTACGGCGAGCTCGGAGATATTGCCGACGGCGACGGTGGCTCCGGCATTGATCCAGGGATCGACGCGCTCGTGGTCGACGGCGCGGCAGACCTCGTCGAGTACGGGCACAATGCCCTGCTCAAATGCATCGGCAGGGGAGAGTCCGACAGTCTCGAGTGCATCGGTGGTCATATAGATGCGCGCGGCGCCCTCGGCACGAGCGGCCTCGGCGGCTTCGAGCGTGGTGACGGTGGCGCAGATCTGCGGCTCATCGCGGTAGTGCTCGGGCATAGCGCGCGTACATTTGTCGAGCACCGGCAACTCGAGCGTTTTCGCGCGCTCCTCGTACGGCGCCAGAATGGACTCCTCCAAGGCTTTACAGGCGGCGGCGCGCACCTTGTGCACGGCGGAGAAGCCCATACCGCAGCCCTCATCGAGCGCCACATCAAAGCTTGCTGCCTCAAAGGGCGAGGAGCCCATGCGGCCTACATGCTCCACCAGGTCTGCCGCCTCGACGGCGCGGGTCTTGGCGGCCTCGACGGTGAAGCCCGTGGCGGTGGCGATGAGCGCGGGGTTGTCACAGCAGGTGAGTGTGACAGTAAACGGCTCGCCCAGACGCGCCACGACGGACACATCAACAGCTCGGCGGCGCAGCACATCGCGTTTGAGCGCGGCGCCGGCGGCATCGATGGCGCGCTGGCTGCGGATGACGCGCACGCGGCAGCCCTCGGGCATGCTGCGGGGCACGCGACACTCGATGATGTCACCGGCGGCGGCATCATCGGTAGCGATAGTGGTTAGGAACTGGTCGAACTCGTCATCGTGGCGAAGTTCCAACAAGTCGCCCTTGCCCACGGGTTCAAACAGCTCAATGCGAGCGATGGCGGCGCGGCGACGGCGGTCGTCGGGCTTGAGGCCACGCACATCGCGGTTGGCCGGGCGGCTGCCCAGTACCGTGCCCACGATCTGGCCGCGGTTGTTGGAGCGCTCGTAGCTCATCATCTCGTCGCCCGAGGTGCCGTCCTGATAGGCGTGCGTAAAGTCGCGGTTGAAGCAGCGCTTGAGCTGGCGCTGGCGGGCGGCTTCCTCGTCCTTGGCAACGGTGGCTCCGGATAGCATGTCGTCAATTTCGTGACGATACACATCAACGATGGAGTACACGTAATCGGGCGCCTTCATGCGGCCCTCGAGCTTGAGCGATGCGGCACCGGCGTCATACAGACGGCGAACAAGCTGCGAAGTGTTGGTGTCGCGCGGGCATAGCGCACGCTCGCGACCGGCAGGGGAGAGCGAGCGGCCGTTCTCGTCGATCAGCTCGTAAGGCAGGCGACAGGGCTGAGCGCACATGCCGCGGTTGGCCGAGCGGCCCGCCATGGCAAAGCTCGACAGCAGGCACAGACCCGAGTAGCAAAAGCAGATGGCGCCGTGGCTAAAGACCTCGAGGTCCACATCGGGCGCGGCGTTGTGAATGGCGGCGATCTCGTCGATGGAGAGCTCGCGCGAGAGAGTCACGCGGTCGGCGCCCTGCTCGCGGCACCAGATAGTTCCGCGGTCGTCGTGGATGTTCGCCTGGGTCGAGATATGCGTCTCGATGCCGGGCATGGTGCGCTTGACTTCAAAGAACAGGCCCCAGTCCTGGATGATAAAGGCGTCGGCGCCCAGCGTGGAGCAGCGATGGATGAGCTGCAGTGCATCGCCCATCTCGGACTGCTTGATGACGATGTTGACCGTGACGTAGACGCGCGACCCGGCTAGATGCGCGGCGCGGCAGGCTTGCTCAAAGGCCTCGTCGGTAAAGTTGGTTGCCTTGCGGCGGGCGTTGAAGCTGCCCATGCCGCAGTAGATGGCGTCTGCCCCGGCAGCGAGCGCGGCGGCAAAGGGCTCGGGCCCTCCGGCGGGCGCCAAAAGCTCGGGTCTGCGGTTGGTGGTTCGACTGGCGGTTGCGGTCATATCCTGCCTTTCAAAATGCTCAGATATTCAAAAGTATAGTGGTGCCGTTGCGGCAGGCGATGCCCGTGCTCCAAGCGGGATAAAGTCTTCAGCAGCTTAGGCTGGCTGACCCCGTGGAGAACCGTTCAGCTGCCAACGGGCGCCGTTGGGCGATAAAATATTCTCTCCAGCTGATAATATTCTTGCATCAAACAGAAACCTTGAGTACTATCCCAAATCAAGCGCGGTGTTCAGACCGAATTGTGCCTCCCGGTGCGAACGCCGCGCTCACGCTCTCTATCTGATCGTAAGGAGAAAAACATGAGCAAGACCGTCGTGTCTTCCGATAACGCACCCGCAGCCATCGGACCGTATTCCCCCGGTATCCAGACCGGCAACATGGTGTTCCTGTCCGGCCAGCTGGGCATCGACCCCACAACTGGCAAGATGCCCGAGGGCGTCGAGGCCCAGGCCAAGCAGTCCCTTGCTAACGTCGAGGCCCTGCTGACTGCCGCCGGCGCTACGTTTGCCGATGTCGTCAAGACCACGGTCTACCTGGCCGACATTGCCGACTTCGCTGCCGTGAACGAGATCTACGCCTCCAAGTTCGAGGCCCCGTTCCCCGCGCGCAGCGCTTTCCAGGTTGCCGCCCTTCCGGCTGGCGGTCTGGTCGAGATCGAGGTCGTCGCCGCTCTCTAAGGCGTTGGCAACAACTAAACATGACATGCAAAAAGACCCTGCAGCGCGTGCGAGCTGCAGGGTCTTTTGTTAAGTGACGGATCGCTTGTGGAGCCGCGCTCCATTTTGCTCGTTAGCCTTCCTTGCGGACTTTTTGCAGGTAGCGGTAGACGCTGGGCTCCGAGATGCCCAGTGCGGTGGCGGCGCAGGCCACGGCACCCTTGAGCATGAACACTCCGTTGCCGTTGAGGTGGCGAATGACGTCCACGCGGTCGCTCTGACCAAGCGACGCCACATCCAGCCCGCGCGCGCTCAGCAACTCGGAAATACTGCGGTCGATGAGCTCCTGCGTAGACTCCGAAAGACTTTCGACCTCGATAGACGCGGGCTCCGCCTGCCTTGGCACAGCGTCGAAGCAGGCCATGAGCTGCTGAGTCATGGCGTTGATGGAGCGTATCGTGGAAAGATCGGTGTTGACGCAGAGCATGCCGACGATCTCGTCATTCTCGCGGATAAAGTACGTCGCTGACTCCAATGTCTTGCCACCGGCACCGCGGCCCTCGTAGCCCGTAATAAACGGCAGGTCGCGATACTTGGCGTCGTGCATGATCTTGAGTGCCAGATCGGTAGCGGGACCGCCGACCTTGCGGCCGCTCACGATACCGTTGCGGATATCGACGATGGCGTGGTCGGGATCCGAGAAATCGTGCAGCACGATTTCGCTGTTCTTACCGAGTATCTGCTCCAGGAAATCGACCATCGGCAAAAAGCGACGTACGGTCTCGTTCACGGGCAACTCCTTGGGGTGAAATCGGAAATGTTCATAACAATTTTTTCTCATGGTAACACGCCATTCCTCATCTCGCATATTCGCAGGTACATTGCGTAATACAGACGAACGGTAGGAATTTGGCGGTAAACGGTCGACCAAAAGAAAAGTTAGATGTTATTTTGACCAGACACTTTCCTGACCTGCGGAAATGCATTGTCTCAGCTCAAGAATAGTATGATAACAAAAAATTATTATTGAGAATGAGAATCATCTTTAATACGATATGCAACGAAGGCACAACCTCAACCCCGCACTGCGTCACAATAGAGCGTTAGATGCGAAAACAACTATTTCGAGGATTGGTGGTCAAATGACCCAGGAGACGGTTACGAACGGCACTGAAGCCCTGTTCACTCGTGAAGGCATGCCGCCCGTTAAGGAAATGATCCCGTGTGCCCTTCAGCACGTACTGGCTTCGTTTGCCGGTATTATCACCCCGGCGGTCATCATGGCTGGCGTCTACGGCTTTAATAGCCAGCAGAGCACCGACATCATCCAGGTCGCGCTCATTCTTTCGGCAATCGACACGGCCCTTCAGGCCTTCGCTCCCTTCCGTCGCATCGGCGGCGGCCTGCCCATCGTCATGGGCGTTTCGTTCGCGTTCCTCCCGGCCCTCCAGGCCATGGGCGCCTCGGGCTTTAGCTTTGGTGCACTGCTGGGCGGCGAGATCGTCGGCGGCGCCGTCGCGGTCCTCTTTGGTCTGGCTTACAGCAAGATCAAGTGGCTGTTCCCGCCTGTCGTGACCGGTACGGTCATCTTCTCCATTGGCGTCTCTCTCTATCCCACGGCCGTCAAGTACATGGCCGGTGGCATGGGCACGCCGCTGTGGGGCACTCCGCAGGCCTGGTGCGTCGCTCTTATCACCTTCGCCGTGGTCTTTGCGCTCGCCAACTTTGGCAAGGGCACGCTCAAGCTGGGATCCGTGTTCTTTGGCATGATCGTTGGCATGATCGTTTCGATTCCCTTTGGCATGATCGACTTCTCCAGCGTTGCCACCGCTCAGGTCTTCGCCCTTCCCAAGCTCATGCCCTATGCGCTCGAGTTTGATCCCGAGGTCTGCATTACCCTCGCCGTCGTGTTCCCCATGGTTGCCATCCAGGTTATCGGTGACGTCTCCGCCGCCTGCCTGGGCTCCATCGACCGTATGCCCACCGAGCGCGAGCTCTCCGGCGCTATCGTGTCCCAGGGCCTTACCTCTATGGTCGGCGGCCTGCTGGGCGGTCTTCCCACCAGCGCCCTTGGCCAGAACGTGGGCATCATCTGCTCCAACAAGGTCGTCAACAAGTGGGTCTTTGTGATCATCGCGGCCGTCTTTGCCATCGCCGGTCTGTTCCCGCAGCTCTCTGCCGTCCTTTCCGCTATCCCGCAGCCCGTCATCGGCGGCGCGACCGTCGGCGTCTTTGGCACCATCACCATGAACGGCGTGCGCATGTTCACCCGCGAGGGCCTCACGCAGCGCACCACCACCATCGTCGGTACCTCCGTTGTCTTTGGCCTGGGTATCTGGATGGCCAGCGGTTGCCTTGCCGGCGAGGGTATGCCTGCCTGGGTGTCCACCGTCATCGGCTCCAATGCCGTAACCCCCACCGCCATCATGGCCATTGTCCTTAACCTGATCCTTCCGCAGACGCCGGTCGTGGCTCAGCACATCGATGCCGCCAAGGACGCTGCCGTGGATCTGGTCTTGCCCGAGAGCAAGAAGTAACCAATTCGGTGCTATTCGTCGGCGGACGCATCGCCTCGTCCGCCGACGTCATGCGGCGCCAAGCCGCACTTCAAAGGGTTTGTCCCTTTGGTGAAGCGTTGACGGGAGAGGGCCCGTTTCCGGTGTAGGCCGGCGCTTCGCACTCCGCCATGTCAGAGGTGTCAAACCCCGCCTCTGATGTCGAAGGGAGCATCCATGCTTCTGGTCGCTAACGGTTCCGTCTTTACCCGCAACGCTCAGGCCCCGTTCATCCCCAACGGTGCGGTCGCCATTGACGGAGATACGATCGTCGAAGTGGGCCCCGAGTGCGAGCTCAAGGCCAAGTACCCGGATGCCGAGTACGTCGACGCCCGGGGCAACCTCATCATGCCCGGACTCATCAACTGCCACACCCACATCTACTCGGGTCTGGCCCGCGGCCTTGCCATTAAGGGCTGCAACCCCACCAACTTCCTGGAGAATCTTGAGCAGCAGTGGTGGAAGATCGACGACAACCTGACGCTCGACGGCACCAAGGCCAGCGCCTATGCCACGATCTTGGACTCCGTCCGCGATGGCGTCACCACGATCTTCGATCACCACGCGAGCTTCTGCGAGATCCCGGGAAGCCTCTTTACCATTAAGGACGCCGCTCGGGAGCTGGGCATGCGTTCGTGCCTGTGCTACGAGGTCTCCGATCGCCGCGGCCAGGAAAAATGCGACCAGGCCATTGCCGAGAACGCCGAGTTTGCCCAGTGGGCCGCCAAGGAGCGTCGCGATAACGACAACCACATGATCGCCGCCATGTTTGGCGGTCACGCCACCTTTACGCTGTCGGACGAGACCATGGACAAGATGGCCGAGGCCAACAACGGCCTGACCGGCTTCCACATCCACGTGTGCGAGGGCATGAACGATGTGTGGGATTCTCGCTTCAACCGCGGTGGTATCAGCCCCGTCGAGCGCCTGCTGCAGCACAACCTGCTCGGTCCCGACACCATGCTTGGCCACTGCATCCACGTGACGCCCGCCGAGATGGATATCGTCAAGGAGTCCGGCACCTGGCTGGTCAACAACCCCGAATCCAATATGGGCAACGCCGTGGGCTGCGCCCCCGTGCTCGAGTTCTTCCGCCGCGGCATCCCCGTGTGCATGGGCACCGACGCCTACACCCACGATATGCTCGAGAGCCTTAAGGTCTTCCTGATCATTCAGCGCCACAACGCCGCTATGCCCAACGTGGGCTGGTGCGAGGCCATGACGATGCTGTTCGAGAACAACGCCAAGATGGCGAGCAAGTACTTCGATCGCAAGCTCGGTGTGCTTGAGCCCGGCGCTGCCGCCGACGTCATCGTTATGGACTACAAGCCCTTTACGCCGCTGAGCGAGGAGAACATCGACGGCCACATGCTCTTTGGCATGATGGGCAAAAACTGCCGCACCACCATCATCAACGGCCGCGTCCTGTACAAGGATCGCGAGTTTGTCGGTATCGATGAGGACAAGATCAACGCGTGGACCATGGCTGAGTCCAAGAAGCTCTGGAGCACGCTCAACGATCGCACCTACTAATTCACAAGTAGATTCACGCGCGCCGGATGTTTCGCCGCATCTGACGCGCGTATAGGCGGCCTCCGCGGGGTCGCCGGCGCTGTGCTAGCGCTACACCGTATTTGCGCCCGCCGCGCGGTCTCGCCGGGCGTTACAGAGAGGAGCTCATTATGAGCGACATCATGAGGCCGATCCCGTTTTCGCAGCTGATGAACTGGATCATCGAGGAGCACAAGACCCAGGACGCCATCTTTGGCGTGCGCAAGATGGTCACGACCAACCAGGAGGGTGCGCTTCCCATTTTTGACGAGCGCATCGAGACTCCGTTTGGCCCGGCCGCCGGCCCCAACACGCAGCTTGCCCAGAACATCGTGGCCTCTTATGTGGCCGGTTCTCGTTTCTTTGAGCTCAAGACCGTTCAGGTTATGGACGGCGAGGAGCTCTCCAAGTGTGTGAACAAGCCCTGCATCGTGGCGCAGGACGAGTGCTACAACTGCGAGTGGTCGACCGAGCTCGAGGTTCCGCAGGCCTTTGCCGAGTACGTGAAGGCATGGTTCGCCTGCCACCTGATCGCTCGCGAGTACGGCCTGGGAAGCCCGGACGGTTTTGTCTTCAACATGTCCGTGGGTTATGACCTGGAGGGCATCAAGAGCCCCAAGGTCGATGCCTACATCGAGGGCATGAAGGATGCCAGCGGCTCCGACGTCTGGAACGAGTGCCGCGCATGGGCGCTTGCCAACCTGGACAAGTTTGAGCATGTCGACGCCGCGTTTGTCGAGTCCATCCCGGCACGCGTCTCCAACTCCATCACCGAGTCCACCCTGCACGGCTGCCCGCCGGCGGAGATCGAGCGCATCGCGACCTACCTCATCACCGAGAAGGGCCTCAACACCTACATCAAGTGCAACCCCACGCTGCTGGGTTATGAGTTTGCCCGCCAGCGCCTCAACGAGCTGGGCTTTGACTACATTGTCTTCGATGACACGCACTTCCGCGAGGATCTACAGTGGGCCGATGCCGTGCCTATGTTCGAGCGCCTGATTGCCCTGTGCGCCGAGCGCGGCCTGGAGTTTGGCGTCAAGCTCACCAACACGTTCCCCGTCGACGTGACGAGAAACGAGCTGCCCTCCACCGAGATGTACATGTCGGGCCGTTCGCTGTTCTCGCTGACCATCGAGGCTGCCCGCCGCATTACCGAGCAGTTCGATGGCAAGCTGCGTATCAGCTACTCCGGTGGTGCCACGGTCTACAACATCCGCGCTCTGTACGATGCCGGCATTTGGCCCGTCACCCTGGCGACCGACGTTCTCAAGCCCGGTGGCTACGAGCGCTTTAGCCAGATGGCCGGTGAGTTTACCGACCTGGACGGCAAGCCGTTTGAGGGCGTCTCGCTCGACGCCGTGACCGCGATCCAGACCGACTCGCTCACCAACCCGCTCTACAAGAAGCCGCTGCGCCCGCTGCCCGACCGCAAGGTTGCCGGCAAGAGCCCGCTTTCCGACTGCTTTACCACGCCGTGCCGCACGAGCTGCCCCATCCAGCAGGATATTCCCGCCTACCTGGCGGCAGTGGATGAGGGCCGCTACGAGGACGCGCTCAACATCATCATCGAGCGCAACGCCCTGCCGTTTATCACCGGCACCATCTGCCCGCATCCCTGCGGCCGTGCTTGCGAGCGTGCGTTCTACGAGCCCGAGGGCGCCCAGATCCGCGCCAGCAAGCTCAAGGCCGCCCGCGAGGCCATGACCGCCGTGCTGCCCAAGCTGCGCGCCCAGGCCATCGCCAACGACGGCGAGCGCAACGTTGCCGTTATCGGCGGCGGCCCTGCCGGTCTGGCGACGGCGTTCTTCCTGACGCGCGCCGGCGTGCCCGTTACCATCTTTGAGGCCCGCGATTCGCTCGGCGGCGTGGTCCGTCACGTGATCCCCGAGTTCCGTATCGCCAGCGACGATATCTCGCACGATGCCGAGCTCTGCCTGGCCTTTGGCGCCAAGGTTCAGCTCAACGCCCGCGTGGAGTCCATCGACGAGCTCAAGGCCCAGAGCTTTACCGACGTGGTCGTGGCCACCGGCGCCTGGATGCCCGGCTCTGCAGGCTTGGGCGAGGGTGCCGAGCTCGACGTGCTGGAGTTCCTCGAGGCCGCCAAGAAGGGCGAGAAGCTCGAGCTGGGCGAGGACGTCGTGGTCATCGGCGCCGGCAACACCGCCATGGATGCTGCCCGCGTGGCCAAGCGCCTGGCTGGTGTGAAGAACGTGCGCCTGGTGTATCGCCGCACCAAGAAGCAGATGCCCGCCGACGAGGAAGAGCTCGATCTTGCTCTTGCCGACGGCGTTGAGTTCTGCGAGCTGCTGGCGCCCAAGGCGCTCAACGGCGCCGTGCTGACCTGCGACGTTATGGAGCTTGGCGAGCCGGATGCAAGCGGCCGTCGCAGTCCCGTCGCCACGGGCGAGACCGTCGAGCTGCCCGCCACCACGGTGATCTGCGCCGTGGGCGAGGGCATCGATGCCAGCCTGTACGATGCCGCGGGCGTCGAGCACGACCGTCGCGGTCGCCTTGCCGCCACCTCCACCGGCGTCGAGGGCGTCTGGGCTGCGGGCGACTGCCGCCGCGGTCCGGCCACCGTGGTCGAGGCTATCGCCGACGCCGCCGAGGTTGCCCGTGCCATTGCCGGCGTGGACTTTAACAAGTACGCCGACTGCAACGAGCAGGCCGGTCGCGAGGACACCTGCTACGAGCGCAAGGGGTCACTGTGCCGTGACAAGCGCAACTGCACCAAGACCCGCTGCCTGGGCTGCGGATCGGTGTGCGAGGTCTGCTGCGACGTGTGCCCCAACCGCGCCAACGTTGCCATTAAGGTGCCGGGCTTGGCCAAGCATCAGGTCGTCCATGTCGATGGCATGTGCAACGAGTGCGGCAACTGCGCCGTGTTCTGCCCCTACCAGGAGGGTCGTCCCTACAAGGACAAGCTCACCCTGTTCTGGAGCGAGCAGGACATGGAGAACTCCGAGAACGAGGGCTTCCTGGCCGTGGACGAGGACCACTTTAAGGTCCGCGTCGCCGGCACGGTCCGCACCGTCTCGGTCGATGCCGTCAACACCGGTCTGCCCGAGGCCGTCCGCCTGACCATCAGGGCTGTGCGCGACAACTATTCGTACCTTCTTAAGAAATAGGCGAGTCTCTTATGGCCAAATCCATTCAACATAATGTGGCCTACGTTGCCTGCGGAAGCGGTTGCGCCTCCGCAGGCGGCGACGCCCGCTGCAGCGAAGGCTGCATTGGCTGTGGCGCCTGCGTCACGGCCTGCCCCCACGGTGCCATTGCGCTGGTCGACGGCGTCGCCCGCGTGGACCGCTCCAAGTGCACGGGCTGTGGCCTGTGCGGCATGGCGTGCCCGCAGCGCGTGATTGCCTTTGTTCCCGGCTACCAGAACATTCTGGTGCGCTGCAACAACACCGATAAGGGCGCCATTGCGCGCAAGATCTGCGACACGAGCTGCATCGGTTGCGGTATGTGCGCCAAAAAGTGCCCTGCCGGCGCTATCCGCATCGAGGACAACTGCGCCCATATCGACGGCGCGGACTGCCTGTCGTGCGGCATGTGCGCCGTCGTCTGCCCGCATGGCGCCATCCACGACCGCACCGGCATCGCCGCCGGCGTGTAGAAGGGAATCACCATGGCACAGGAATTCACTTTTACCGTTAACGGCGTGGAGCGCACGACGACGCAGAACAAGCCGTTGCTGCGCTACCTACGCGACGACCTGCACATTCACTCCGCCAAGGACGGCTGCTCCGAGGGCGCGTGCGGTACCTGCACCATCCACGTGGACGGTGCGGCCGTCAAGGCGTGCGTACTGACCACCGCGCTTGCCGCCGGCCGCAACATCGTGACCGTCGAGGGCCTGCCCCAGGACGTGCGCGAGGCCTTTGTGTACGCCTTTGGCGCCGTGGGCGCCGTGCAGTGCGGCTTTTGCATCCCCGGCATGGTCATGGCGGGCGCAGCGCTCATCGCCGAGGACCCCGAGCCCACCGAGGAACAGATCAAGTACGCCATTCGCGGTAACGTCTGCCGCTGCACCGGCTACAAAAAGATTATCGAGGGCATCTCGCTGGCCGCTGCGGTGCTCCGCGGCGAAAAGCAGATCGACGAGGACCTGGAGCGCGGCGATGACTACGGCGTGGGCAAGCGCGCCTTCCGTGTCGACGTGCGCAAGAAGGTGCTCGGTGAGGGCAAGTATCCCGACGACATCGACGAGCTCGATCAGCCGGGCCTGACCTACGCCAGCGCCGTGCGCTCCAAGTATCCGCGCGCCCGCGTGCTCTCCATCGACACCTCCAAGGCCGAGGCCCTGCCCGGTGTGGTGGGCATCCTGCGCGCCGAGGACGTGCCGGTCAACCAGGTCGGCCACCTTATCCAGGACTGGGACGTCATGATCGCTCAGGGCGATATCACCCGTTGCGTGGGCGATGCCATCGTGCTGGTGGTCGCCGAGGACGAGGCGACGCTCGAGAAGGCCAAGAAGCTCGTAAAGATTGACTACGAGCCGCTGGAGCCCGTGCGCAACATTGTCGAGGCCGGGGCCGCCGACGCCCCGCGTCTGCACGACAGCTTCTTTGCCTTTGGCAACACGGTGGAGCTCAAGGACAACGTGTGCCAGAGCCGTCATGTGACGCGCGGCGACGCCGCCAAGGCGCTGGCCGAAAGCGCATTCACCGTGACGCAGCGCTTTACCACGCCCTTTACCGAGCATGCCTTCTTGGAGCCCGAGTGCGCCGTCGCCTTCCCGTACAAGAACGGCGTCAAGGTGCAGTCGACCGACCAGGGTGCCTACGATACGCGCAAAGAGTGCGCCCACATGTTTGGCTGGGACAACGAGCCCGAGCGTGTGGTTGTAGAGACCATGCTCGTGGGTGGCGGCTTTGGCGGCAAGGAGGACGTGTCCATTCAGCATCTGGCCGCGCTCGCCGCCTATAAGTTCCAGCGTCCTGTGAAGTGCAAGCTCACGCGTGCCGAGTCACTCGCGTTCCATCCCAAGCGCCATGCCATGGACGGTACCTTTACACTGGGTTGCGACGCCGAGGGCAACTTTACCGGTCTGGATTGCGAGATCAACTTTGATACCGGCGCCTACGCGTCGCTGTGCGGCCCGGTGCTCGAGCGCGCCTGCACGCATGCCGTCGGCCCCTACAAGTACCAGAACACCGACATTCGCGGTTTTGGCTACTACACCAACAACCCGCCCGCCGGCGCGTACCGCGGCTTTGGCGTTTGCCAGTCCGAGTTTGCGCTCGAGAGTCTGATCGACTTGCTGGCAGAGAAGGTCGGCCTGGATCCGTGGGAGATCCGCTACCGTAACGCCATCGAGCCGGGCGAGGTTTTGCCCAACGGCCAGATTGCCGACTGCTCCACGGCGCTGAAGGAGACACTGCTCGAGGTCAAGGATGCCTACTACGCGCATCCCGGCCACGCCGGCATTGCCTGCGCTATGAAGAACGCTGGCGTGGGCGTTGGCCTGCCCGACGCCGGCCGCTGCAAGATTCGCGTCGAGAACGGCGTGGCCGTGGTCTATGCCGCCACGTCCGACATCGGCCAGGGCTGCAACACCGTCTTTTTGCAGGACGTTGCCGAGGCCTGCGGTCTGCCGCTTCGCTGCATTGCCAACGGCGAGTGCTCCACCGAGAACGCTCCCGACTCCGGCACCACGTCTGGCTCGCGTCAGACGGTCGTGACCGGCGAGGCCGTGCGCGGTGCCGCCTTCCTGCTGCGCGATGCCATGCTTGACATCGAGGCCGGCAAGTCTGCGCCCGCCGCTCCCGTGAATGCACATGGCGACGGCGTCAAGATCGAGTACGACGACGGTCGCGCCTATCAGCTGCACACGCAGGAGCTCGTCGCTGGTCAGGGTATGCATCCTCAGGATCCCGCGGCCGCCATCAAGGCACTCGAGGGATGCGAGTTTGGCTACGTGTACTTGGAGCCGACCGACAAGCTGGGTGCGGATGTTCCCAACCCCAAGAGCCACATCTGCTACGGCTTTGCCACGCATGTGGTCATTTTGGACGATGACGGCCGCGTGAGCGAGGTCTATGCTGCGCACGATTCCGGCAAGGTGGTCAACCCCATCTCCATCCAGGGTCAGATCGAAGGCGGCGTGCTCATGGGTATGGGCTATGCGCTTACCGAGGACTGGCCGCTCAAGGACTGCGTGCCCCAGGCAAGGTACGGCACGCTCGGGTTGTTCCGCGCGCCCGAGATTCCGGATATCCACGCCATCTACGTGGAGAAGGACGAACTGCTGCCCGTGGCATACGGCGGCAAGGGCATCGGCGAGATCGCAACGATCCCCACGGCGCCCGCCGTGCAGAACGCCTATCGCGCATTCGACGGCAAGCTGCGTCCGGATCTGCCCATGGTGGATACGCCGTACAGCCGCGCCCGTCACCGTGGGTAGGGCGCAGACGGCATTGCTGATGGGCTGTTCGCGCACAACACCAACTGTATATGCTGCACCTTTGGCCCCGGCTCCATCGCGAGCCGGGGCCCTTTGTTTGGAGTGGAAACTGCGTCCCGGATTTGGCGCTCAGAACGGGACACGCTTTCCGGATGGGATGCTTGGCGGAAACTACGGCCCAGTTTTTGGCTCCAGAACGGGATGCATTTTCCGGAACGGTCCACGTGCGGTGGTGTACCGCCCCTTTCGTGTGCGCCGCTTGTCGAATTACGTTATAGCTAGCTATATTATAGGAAGGTATAATATAGCTAGCTATAACGTAAAGGAAGGATGGTCTATGTTTGTCGGAAGAACAGCGGAAATGTCCGAGCTCAATCGACTGTATGGCACGGACTCCTTTGAGATGCCTGTGATTTACGGCCGCCGTCGTGTGGGTAAAACGCGCCTTATCACAGAGTTCATCCAAGGCAAGAAGGCTATTTACTTTCAAGCTCGTCGTACCAATGCGGAGGCAAACCTGCACGGCTTTAGCCAGGCGATACTTGCAGGCTCGGTTGGTGCTGCAGGCGTGTCGTTTCGTAGTTTTGACGAGGCGTTCGATGCATTGGTCACCATGGCTCGAACGGAGCGTTTGATTGTCGTGATTGACGAGTATCCCTATCTCGCCCAATCGAATCCCGAGATCAGCTCGTTGCTGCAAGACAAGATCGACCACTTATACAAAGAGACCAGGCTAATGCTGATCCTATGCGGCTCGTCTCTTTCGTTTATGGAGGAACAGGTGTTGGGCTACGAGAGCCCACTATACGGTAGGCGTACGGCCCAGTTTAAGATCATGCCGCTCGATTTTACGACGACCCTCGGGTTGTGGCAGAGCATGGGTCGCGAAGACGCTGCAGTTTGCTATGGCATGACAGGTGGCATTCCTGCATATATCGAGAAAGTCGATCCTGCCGCACCGCTCAAGGACAACATCAAACGTCTTTTTCTAACTCCTACGGGCCATCTCTTTGAGGAGCCGAGTAACCTGCTATTGCAGGAGTGCCGCAATCCCGAGCAATATGATGCGATCGTGCAAGCAATTGCCCAGGGGCGCTCGAAGATCTCGGAGATTGCGAGCTCTACGGGAATCCCTGCGAGCAACGTAAAGAGCTATGTGGATAAGCTGGCGTCGCTTGGGATTGTCGAGCGCGAGCTGCCCCTAAACGAGACGAGCAATAAGCGAGCCGTGTATCTGCTGAGCGATCAGATGTTTAGGTTCTGGTACAAGTTTGTTCCGCAGAACATCGGGCTGATTCAAAACGATATGGCCGAGATGGCGTATGAGCGCATTGAGCCGCACGTATCGGATTACATGGGTACGGTCTTTGAGCTTATATGCAGACAATACGTGTACGAACTCGCGCGGGCGGGCCAGCTTGATGTGGTTCCGGCAAGCGTTGGGCGCTGGTGGGGGACGGATAATCGCACGCATACGCAGGAAGAAATCGACTTGATTGTTGACGATGGCGAGGGCACTGCGCTGTTTGCGGAATGCAAATGGCGCAATGAACCGGTGGGCGAAGACGTGCTGCAAAAGCTCGTGCATCGAAGCGAGCTCTTTAGGCGGCAGCACAAAAGCTATGCGATCTTCTCGAAGCGAGGCTTTACGCAAGGATGTCAGGAAGCTGCGGCGAGCAGGGGAGATGCCAAGCTGATTTCGTTTGCCGAGATGTGCGAGCGGAGATAACCAAGCACGCTCTGATGTGATGCTCGGAATGGGTCGCGCTAAGGATGCCAAGCGTAAAACCTTCAATGAAAATGGCGTAAAAACTACATCTGTCATGGCGTAAAAACTACATTGAAAGTAGCGTAAAATCAGCATTGAGAATGGCGTAATTTCGCATATCGCGTGATAGAGAGGGACGGCCGTCTATGGATGCACCAAAGAGATTGACCCAAAAGGGATATAGGCCCCGGCTCATAGAGGAGCGCCTCGACACCCTTATGCGGGCGTTTGGCTGTGTGGAGATCAACGGCCCCAAATGGTGCGGCAAGACCTGGACGGCGCTCTCTCGCTCGGCGAGCGTCTCCAGGCTCGATGAGCCTGCGCAGCGTGCGGCGGCAGAGGTCGACCCAAGCCTGGCGCTCATCGGCGATGCGCCACACCTGGTCGATGAATGGCAGGAGGTGCCCGAGGTTTGGGATGCCGCCCGGCGTTTCGTGGACGCGAGCGGCAACGAACGGGGGACACTTTTGCTCACGGGCTCGACCGCGCTCAAAAGCGAGGAGCGCAGCCATGTTCGTCATTCCGGCACGGGTAGGATCGCCCGTCTGTCAATGCGCCCCATGGCCCTGTGTGAGTCGGGCGACGGCGAGCCGCTCGTGTCACTGGCAAGCCTCTTTAAGGGCGAGGATTTTGCCCCTCAGCGTCGCGAGAGCACGGTGGATGACGTCGCCCGCTGGTGCTGCAGGGGCGGTTGGCCTGCAAATCTTGGGCTTTCGGAAAATCTTGCGCGAGAGACGGCAAGCCAGTACGTGCACTCGGTGCTCGACGTCAACGTGCTGGACGAGGGCATGTCGCCCGAGCTTGCACACGGCCTTTTGCGAGCTCTTGCCATGAACGAGAGCCAGGCTGTCACGTACAAGACGCTCGTAAAGGACGCCTCGTACGGTGAGGCGGGCCCCGACGAGAGGACCATCGCTGCGTACTTGGACCTCTTCAACAGGCTCAAGCTGACCGAGGACCTGTGCGGATGGGAGCCGCCCATGCGCTCGAAGGCCCGCGTTCGCGTGCGCCCCAAGCGCTACTTCTGTGACCCGTCACTTGCGGCGGCGTTGCTGGGGGCTACCCCTGAGCGGCTGCTTGGCGATATGCAAACGCTGGGGATGCTCTTTGAGAATCTCGTCCTGCGCGACGTGCGCGTGTTCCTTTCCACCTACGGCGGTGTCGACAACAGTGTCCATTATTTCCGAGATGAGAAGGGCCTTGAGGTCGATCTGATCGTTGAGCACGACGGGCGCTGGGGAGCCATCGAGGTCAAGCTGAGTGATGCGAAAGCAGACGATGGAGCGAGAAATCTCAAGGCGCTGGAGAGGAAAGTGCTCTCCAATCCTGCCGCCCAGAATGCCGCGCCGGCGTTTTTGGCGGTCGTGGTTGGAAAGGGGAGCATTGCCTATACACGCGACGACGGCGTGGCGGTGATTCCCATGGCGGCACTTGGGGCGTAGTGGTTTTGCGGGCGTGCCGTGCTTCCTTTACCGAAAATCCATTTGGTAAACCAGATGCTCGCGGATAGAATAAAGTTGACGGCAGCCCAAGGGTGATAGCTGGGCAGCGCCGTTGCTTGGTCAAGAGGTCAGTGCCTTAATGGCAGCGACTTGTTATGCTTCGAATGCTGCTTGAGTGCCTCGGAAAGTTCGATAAGCGCCGTGAAGAGCGAGACCAAAGCAACCAAGAGCTCTACGAGCTCTGATGGGCCCGGGATGACCGCTGATTCAAGTCACCGGGCCTAAATCTAATATGAGAAAGCCATTGTCAATAGGCATGTTCGTTCGAGCCCGGTTTGAAA
>CABUAT010000004.1 GCA_902489665.1 uncultured Collinsella sp.
CACGAGCGGGGGCTCCTGTCGTTTCCGTGCCCCTGGATTGGGTCATAGTGTCTGACTTATGCTCAACCTGCGGGGTTTCCAAGGTAGTCCTTGGGGACGTTCTTAAATGACTAGTCAAACAAGAACGTCCCCAACGACTAGTCGTTTAAGAACGTCCCCAACAACTACCTTCCTCTGGTGTAAAAGGTGCGCCATGTTCGGCGCTGGATTGTTATTCGTTTGTAAAGGCCGTGCTGCGCTTGCGGTAAGGGTCTATCAGATGCCCGTAAAAAACCGCAGTTGGCGCGGGCACTGCCCGATCGAGGCCGTATCTTTCCAAACAGCAAAGCGGGCAGGGTGCCCGCGAATCGCATGTATGAAAGGAAGATCATGCTCGATCAGGCTTATTCTCGTCGTCAGTTCCTCGGCCTCGCTGGTGGTCTTGCCAGCATCGTCGGTCTCGGTCTCGTTGGGTGCGGCGGCTCCGGCGCATCCGATGCCGCCGACAAGGGTAGCGCCGCTGCTGCCGAGTCCGTCTCCGGCGAGGTGACCTACGACGGTGCCTCTTCGTTCCAGGCTCTCGTCGAGGCCGCTGCCGAGAAGTTCATGGACGCCAACCCCGATGTCTCCGTCTCCGGCTCGGGTAACGGTTCGGGCAAGGGCCTGACCGCTGTCGCCGCCGGCACCGTCACCATCGGCAACTCCGACGTCTTCGCCGAGACCAAGCTTGAGGCCGATCAAGTCAAGAACCTCGTCGACCACGAGGTCGCCGTCGTGGGCATGGGCCCCGTCGTCTCCAAGAACGTCAAGGTCGACGACCTGTCCCTCGAGCAGCTCAAGGGTATCTTCTCCGGTCAGATTACCAACTGGAAGGAGGTCGGCGGCGACGACGCCACCATCGTCGTCCTCAACCGCAAGGCCGGCTCCGGTACCCGCGCCACCTTCGAGGCCGCCGTCTTTGGCGACGAGACCGTCGACTTTAAGGGCGACGCCGAGCTCGACAAGTCCGGCGACGTCCAGACTCAGATGGGCAGCACCGATAACGCCATCTCCTACCTCGACTTCTCGCACTTCGATGACTCCAAGTTCAACGCCATCAAGGTCGAGGGCGTGGAGCCCAAGAGCGCAAACGTCACCGACGACTCCTTCAAGATCTGGGCTACCGAGCACATGTACTGCTCCAAGGACGCCGACGAGGCCACCAAGGCCTTCCTAGAGTTCATGCTTTCCGACGACGTCCAGGGCAAGCTCGTCGAGGAGCAGGGCTTCATCCCCGTCTCTGCCATGAAGGTCGTCAAGGACGCCAGCGGCAAGGTCTCTGCTAAATAAGTAATCGCCCCGGAAAGGTTTGCAATGGCAAAACAGCTGCCAAAGCGCGACCTTGAGAACGTGGGCCTGGGCGTCACGGGCGCGTGCGTAGCGCTCGTGACGCTTGTCGTTGCCGCGCTCATCTTTATGGTCGCCCAAAAGGGCCTCTCGGCTTTTGTCAAGGACGGCGTCTCGGTCGTCGAGTTTTTCACCGGCACCAAGTGGGACCTGGCCAACACAGCCGAAAACGGCCTGCCCTATACCGGCGCCCTGCCCCTGATCGTCACCTCGTTTGCGGTCATGGTACTCTCCACGCTTATCGCGCTGCCCATCGCCATCGGCTCTGCCATCTTTGCGGTCGAGATTAGCCCTAAGTTTGGCTCTAAGATCTTTCAGCCGCTCATTGAGCTTTTGACCGGCATCCCCTCGGTCGTCTTTGGCCTGATCGGTTTTCACGTGGTCGTCGGTCTTATGAAGAGCGTTTTCCACGTGAGCACGGGCCTGGGCATCTTGCCCGGCGCCATCGTGCTGGCGGTCATGATTCTGCCGACGATGACCACGCTTTCGGTCGATGGCCTGCGCGCCGTGCCCGACGGCTACCGACAGGGCTCGCTCGCGCTGGGCTACACCCGCTGGCAGACCATCTGGCACGTGGTGCTCAAGTCCGCCATGCCGTCGCTCATGACCGCGGTTATCTTGGGCATGACCCGCGCCTTTGGCGAGACGCTCGCCGTGCGCATGGTCATCGGCGGCATCGAGGCCATGCCGACGTCGCTGCTGTCGCCGGCTTCGACCATCACCACCACGCTCACCACGTCCATGGCGGTCTACGCCGAGGGCTCGGCCCAGGACGACGTCCTGTGGGCACTCGGTCTGCTGCTGATGGGCATGAGCCTCATCTTCATCCTGATCATCCATCTCATTGGCCGCAAGGGGGCGAAGGCTCGTGGCTAGCACGCGCATCCACATCGACGAGGCGAGGCTCGGGCGTGTCCAAAAGCAGGATCGCATCGCCACGGGCGTGCTGACGGCGATCGTCGCCATCGTCATGCTCATCGTCATCTCCATGGTGGCCTATATCCTGTTCGAGGGCATCTCGACGCTGTTCCAGCCGGGCTTTCTCACAGAGCCGTCGCGCGCCAACGGAACGCAGGGCGGCGTGCTCTACCAGCTGTTCGACTCGTTCTACCTGCTGCTGATCACTCTGATCATCTCGGTGCCCATCAGCCTAGGCGGAGCGGTCTTCCTGGTTGAGTACGCGCCGAACGGCCCTATCCGCGACATCGCCTCTACCGCCATCGAGACGCTGTCCTCGCTGCCTTCCATCGTCGTCGGCATGTTCGGCTTTCTGGTGTTCTCGGTGCAGCTGGGCTGGAAGTACTCCATCATCTCCGGCGCCGTCGCGCTCACCATGTTCAACATCCCCATCCTGGTGCGCGTGATCCAGCAGGCGCTCGAGGACGTGCCGCAGGCCCAGCGCGATGCGTGCCTGGCCATGGGCCTCACTCGCTGGGAGGCCACGCTGCACATCCTGATCCCCGAGGCCATGCCCGCTATCGTGACCGGCATCGTGCTTTCGGCCGGCCGTGTGTTTGGCGAGGCCGCAGCACTGCTCTTTACCTCGGGCATGAGCTCGCCGGTTCGCCTGAACTTCTTGAGCTTTAACCTGTCGAGCCCCACCTGCGCCTGGAACGTGTTCCGCCCCGGCGAGTCGCTCGCCGTGCACATCTACAAGATCTATGGCGAAGGCAGCCCCGAGGCCCAGCAGATCGTCTGGGGCACCGCGGCGCTGCTGATGATTTGCGTGCTGCTGTTTAACGTAATCGCCCGCATTGTG
Organism: uncultured Collinsella sp.; assembly: GCA_902489665.1. Taxonomy (GTDB): domain Bacteria; phylum Actinomycetota; class Coriobacteriia; order Coriobacteriales; family Coriobacteriaceae; genus Collinsella. The sequence continues at coordinate 3,125 of CABUAT010000004.1, forward strand.
GGCAAGCAACTGGCAAGGAAGATGACGGCCGAATGAGCGAGATAAATGCAACGCCCGCAACCGAAGCGGCCGCGTCCGACACCCAGGACTTTCTATCGAGTGTGGGGGAGAGCGAGAAGCGCGTGCGCGTGAGCGGCAAGGCCGTGAGCGACGAGGTCGTGCTCTCCACCAAGGACGTCAACGTGTACTATGGCGACCACCATGCCCTGCACGACACGTCGCTCGACTTTCACAAGGGCGAGATCACGGCGCTCATCGGGCCTTCGGGCTGCGGTAAGTCGACCTTCTTGCGTAGCCTCAACCTGATGAATCGCGAGATTCGCGGCTGCCGCGTGGAGGGCGAGATCAACTATCGCGGGCGCAACGTGAACACCAAGACCGAGAACACCTACGAGTTGCGTCGCTCCATTGGCATGGTGTTCCAGCAGCCCAACCCGTTTCGCAAGTCCATTCGCGACAACATCACGTTTGCGCCTAGGCGCCACGGCATCACCGACCGCGACGAACTCGACCGCATGGTCGAGGAGAGCCTGCGCGGCGCGGCGCTGTGGGACGAGGTCAAGGACAAGCTCGACAAGAGCGCCTATGCGCTTTCGGGCGGTCAGCAGCAGCGCCTGTGCATCGCGCGCACGCTGGCGCTCAACCCCGACGTGATCTTGTTCGACGAGCCCTGCTCGGCGCTCGACCCCATCTCGACGCTGGCGATCGAGGACCTGATGTCATCGATCGTTGCCGACCGCGCCATCGTCATCGTGACGCACAACATGGAGCAGGCGTCGCGTGTGTCCAACCGCACGGCGTTCTTCTACATGGGCGATATGGTCGAGTACGACGAGACTGACGAGATTTTCCAACGGCCCAAGGATAAGCGGCTGAATGATTACCTCACCGGCATGTTCTCCTAGTCCGGGACATGCTTGAGGCCCGCGGCGGCCACGGTTGCCACGGGACTGATTGGAGAGGCGGGTCATCTCTTTTGGGAGATGGCCCGCCTTTTTGTGTCGTGTGCGGCCCGCCTTTTCGCTGCTATTATGGACAACGTTGAATTTCTACGAAGGAGCAGGGCATATGGCGATTCTTTTGGGATGCGATTCCGTCAGCCTAGAGTTTCCCACCAAGCATATTTTCGATAGCGTGACGCTCGGCGTGGGCGAGGGCGACCGTATTGGTATTGTCGGTAAAAACGGCGACGGCAAGTCGACGCTGCTGAGCGTGCTCGCCGGCACGCTGGAGCCCGACGACGGCCGCGTGACGCATCGTCGCGGCACCACGATCGGCCTGCTCGGCCAAAAGGACCAGCTTGTCGACACCGACACCGTGCACCATGCCGTCGTGGGCGACACGCCCGAGTATGAGTGGGCGTCGAGCCCCCGCACGCGCCAGATCCTCGCCGGTCTCATTAGCGATGTGCCCTGGGAGGGCACGGTGGGCGAGCTTTCGGGTGGCCAGCGCCGCCGCGTGGACCTCGCGCGCCTGTTGATCGGCGACTACGACGTGCTCATGCTCGACGAGCCCACTAACCATCTGGACATGCGCACCATCAACTGGCTTGCACGCCATCTTAAGGCTCGCTGGCAGCGCGGTCAGGGCGCCATGCTCGTGGTCACGCACGATCGCTGGTTCTTGGACGAGGTCTGCACCAGCATGTGGGAGGTCCACGACGGCCAGGTCGATCCCTTCGAGGGCGGCTACTCCGCATATATCCTGCAGCGCGTGGAGCGCGACCGCATGGCCGCGGTTACCGAGGAACGCCGTCGCAACATGGCGCGCAAGGAGCTCGCGTGGCTGAGCCGCGGCGCCCAGGCGCGTTCCACCAAGCCCAAGTTTCGCGTTGATGCCGCTCGCGAGCTGATCGCCGACGTGCCGCCCGTGCGTGACGAGCTGGAGCTCAAGCGCCTCGCCGTGAGCCGCCTGGGCAAGCAGGTTATCGATGTGGTCGACGTGGACGCCGGCTATGCGGATACCGATGGCGCGCCCAAGCAGGTGCTCTCTGACGTGACCTGGCTCATTGGTGCGGGCGACCGCTATGGCCTTTTGGGCGAGAACGGTGCCGGCAAGTCGACGCTGCTCGACGTGATCCAGGGCAAGATTGAACCCACGCGCGGCCGCGTGAAGATTGGCCAGACAGTGCGCTTTGGCGTGCTGTCGCAGCAGCTCGAGGAGCTCGAACCCTACATGGGCGACACGATCCGCGAGGTGCTCGGCAACTATAAGAAGTACTACGTCATCGACGGCAAGGAGACTTCGCCCGAGAAGCTCTGCGAGCGTCTGGGCTTTACGACGCAGCAGCTCTGGAGCCGCATCGGCGATCTTTCGGGCGGCCAGCGCCGTCGCCTGTCGCTGTTGCTGACGATTCTGGACGAGCCCAACGTGCTCATCCTGGACGAGCCGGGCAACGACCTGGATACCGACATGCTCGCGATTGTCGAGGACCTGCTGGACGGCTGGCCCGGCACGCTGATCCTGGTGACACACGATCGCTTTTTGATGGAGCGCGTGACCGACCAGCAGTGGGCACTGCTCGATGGCCATCTGACGCATATGCCCGGCGGCGTGGACCAGTACCTGCGCCTGTGCAACGCTACCGCCGAGGGCGAGCCCGTGGGCGCGCCGAGCGCTAAGACCGGCACGTTCGACACCGGTGCGGCGGCTGCTGCCGACAAGCCCAAGTCGAGCGGTCAGCCCAACGGCCTTTCCAACGCCGAGCGTCAGAAGCTCCGCCGCGAGGTGAGCTCGCTCGAGCGCAAGATGGAGACGCAGCGCGCCCGCGTGGAGGAGGCCGAGGCCGCCATGGCCCAGGTCGATCCCACCAACTACACGGCGCTCGGCGAGCAGCAGGCAAAGATCGACGAGGCTCACGCCGCCATGGACGAGCTGGAGATGGCGTGGCTCGAGGCGAGCGAAAAGCTCGAGGGCGAGGAGTAGGCGAGAATGATCAAAGCCGCGTTTTTCGATATCGACGGCACGCTGCTGAGCTTTAAGACCCACCGGATTCCGGCGTCGGCGCAGCAGGTGCTCGACAGCTTTCGCGAGCAGGGGATTGCGTGCGTGATCGCCACGGGCCGTCCGACCTACCAGATGCCGGACTGGCTGTTCGACTTGGGCTGGGATGCGTACATTACGCTTTCGGGCCAGCACTGTTTTGATGCCAAGGGCGTCTACCGCAGCTGCCCGATCGATCCGGACGACGTTGCGGTGATTGTGGACCAGGTGGCGCAGGGGCGCTACGACTCACTGTGCATGCAGGGCGAGAACTCGTTTGTGAACCGCCTGTCCGAGCGCGTGGTGACGGCTGGCAGCAACGCGGGAATCGTCTACCACGAGGAGCCGTTTGAGCATGCCTTTGACGCGCCGGTCTATCAGTTCTGTGCCTTTGTTGACCCAGTTGACGAGCATATCGTGACCGATGCCGTGTCGCATTCGCTCACCACGCGCTGGTGCGACCTGTTCTGCGACATTATTCCGGCCAACGGCGGCAAGGACCTGGGTGTGGCGGCGACGCTGGAGCGCCTGGGCATCGACGCGAGTGAAGCGATTGCCTTTGGCGACGGCGAGAACGACCTGTCGATGTTCTCGGCCGTGGGCACAAGTGTGGCCATGGGCAACGCGCAGGACACGGTGAAAGCTGCGGCGACCTACGTGACGACCGCCGTGGACGACGATGGGATCTACAACGCCGCGAAGTACTTTGGACTGCTATAGCTGCGGCTCGGCACTTGGGGACACTCCTTGCGGGGCGTGTTCCCATTTTGTTTTCGTCCCGCTCGTTTTGTGAAACACGGCTAACTTTTAGGCAAAGTAGTAAGACATGGGCAACTTTTGCGGTAAAGTAAGCCGTGGAAAGTATCCAAAGGCTAACTAGCAATCATCGCGAAAGGCGGCCCATGGCCCTACGTGAATCCGGAGAAGACTATCTCGAATCTATTTATGTGCTCTCGGAGCGCCAAGGCATCGTTCGATCAATTGACGTTGCCGAATACCTGGGCGTAACCAAAGCAAGCGTCTCTAAAGCCATGGCGGCCTTGGAGAGCACCGGCTACGTGGAGATGGGCAAACGCGATGTGCATCTGACGGAACGCGGTCTTGAGGTTGCCCGTCAAATGTGGGAGCGCCATTGCTTTTTTGTGGGGCTGCTAGAGGATGCAGGTGTAGCGCCCGATGTTGCCTCGCAAGAGGGTTGCCACATGGAGCATTGCTTGAGTGAGGAGAGCTTTGAGAAGCTGAGGTCGATGCTGGGGCGGGAAGATGTGGCGGGCCCAGCAACGGAAGCCTAATTGATCCCCAGTAGCGCGGAGTTCGCGCAAAGCGCGAGCCAGCGACCGGGACCAGTAGCCCCACCAACTAAGTTCAATTCAGACAAGGAACCCCGCCAGCAAGCGATGCCCAAGAACCGCCAGCAACGTCACCGCAGGCCGGGGTCGGGCTTGGTTTTGAAAACATTCCGCAGACCAGAAGTGCCCCCGTTCGTAGCTCCGTAGGAGCAGAACGGGGGCACTTCATTGGTCGAGGACGTTTTCAAAACCAAGCCCGACCCCGGCCGGAGGGACTACGGACGCTACAGGTTCTTGACACCCATCGCGCGCATGGCGTTCAGGATGGCGATAATCGCCACGCCCACGTCGCCGAACACAGCAAGCCACATGTTGGCGATGCCCAGTGCCGCAAGCACCAGAATCAGCAACTTAATGCCCAGCGCAAAGATGATGTTCTGCCAAACAATCGACATGGTCTTGCGCGCCACGCGGATCGCGCGGGAGATGTTGGACGGCTTGTCATCCATGAGCACGACGTCCGCCGCCTCAATTGCGGCGTCCGAGCCCATAGCGCCCATGGCGATGCCAACGTCTGCGCGGGTAAGCACGGGTGCGTCGTTGATACCGTCGCCTACAAAGGCGAGCTTGCCCTTGCCCGATTCTGCTGCAAGCAGCGCCTCGACACGCTCGACCTTATCACCCGGTAACAGCTGCGCGTGGAACTCGTCGAGACCAAGTTGCTTGGCTACAGACGCCGCAACCTCCTCACGGTCGCCCGTGAGCATGACGGTGCGCTTGACGCCGGCGGCGTGCAGGTCGCGAATCGTTTGCTCGGCATCGGTCTTTATGGTGTCGGCAATTACGATGTGGCCGGCGTACGTATCATCGACCAGCACGTGGAGGATGGTGCCGACGATCTCGCAATTGGGCGCTTCGATACCGGCCACAGCAAGCATCTTGGCATTGCCGACGATGACGCGCTTGCCGTCGATAATCGCCGTCACGCCATGGCCCGCGTCATTGGTGGAGTCGCTTACGCGTTTGGGATCGAGCTCGCCCTGGAAGGCGGTGCGTACCGACTGCGCGATGGGATGGTCGGAGAATGACTCGGCAAGGGCCGCGACTTCGAGCAGCGACTGCTCGGTATAGCCTGCCTCGGGGTGTACCGCCACGACCGAAAACGTGCCGTTGGTGAGCGTGCCGGTCTTGTCAAAGACGACGGTGTCCACATCCGCGAGCGTCTCGAGGTAGTTAGAGCCCTTGATGAGGACGCCCAGCTTGGATGCGCCACCGATGCCGCCAAAAAAGCTGAGCGGCACGCTGATCACGAGCGCGCATGGGCAACTGACGACGAGGAAGGTCAGGCCGCGCAGGATCCAGTCGGACCAGGCGCCGGTGACCAAGCCACCGCCGAGCGCGAGTACCGCGGCCGCGCCGGTGACAGCGGGCGTGTAGACGCGGGCGAAGCGCGTGATGAAGTTCTCGGTGCGTGCCTTCTTCTCACTAGCGTTTTCTACGAGCTCCAGGACGCGCGCGACGGTGGACTCGCCAAAGGGCTTGGTGGTGCGCACGTGGAGGAGACCCGTCATGTTGATGCAGCCGCTGATGATATCGTCTCCAGTTTTGGCCGGGCGGGGGACCGACTCTCCGGTAAGGGCGGCGGTATCGAGCTGTGTCTCGCCCTCGACGATGACGCCGTCGATAGGCACGCGCTCACCGGGCTTGACCACGATCACGGTGCCGACGGCGATGTCATCGGGGAAGACCTGCTCGAGTGTGCCGTCGGGCTGCTCGACGTTAGCGTAGTCGGGCGCGATGTCCATCATGGCACTGATCGACTTGCGGCTCTTGCCCACGGCGTACGCCTGAAACAGCTCGCCGACCTGGTAGAACAGCATGACGGCGGCGCCTTCGGCCATGTGCGGGTCGGTATCGGGGAAGAGCACCATGGCAAACGCGCCGATGGTCGCGACGGCCATGAGGAAGCTCTCGTCGAAGGCCTTGCCGCGGCGGATGTTATTGAATGCCTTTTGCAGTACGTCGTAGCCGGCAATCAAAAACGGCACGAGGAACAGCACAAAGCTGGCGTAGATGTCGCCCGGGGTGCCGAATGCGGCGGTAAGGGTGCTGAACTCATCGAGGGCGTACACCACGGCAAAAATGCCCAGCGCTACCAGGATGCGGTTGCGCTTATGCTCGAGTGATTCTTTTTTCTTGCGCTTCTTCTTTTTCTTTTTGGGGTCGGCGGTGGCCATGACTCGTATCCTCCCATTTGAATGTATGAACATTCGCTCATATAATTTCGCGAGCAAAGGCCGCGGCAAGCGCGGCCTTGCAGGTTGGCGTAAACCTGGGCTAGAGAATAATCTCGCAGTCCGGCTCGGCGTCGGCGGTGAACTCCACAACGCGGTCGAGGACCTCGTCGAACTCGGCGTCATCGGCCTCGAGCGTCAACTTCTGGGTCATAAAGTTGACGGACACGGATTTGACGCCCTCGAGCTTGGCCAGCTCGTCCTGAAGCTCGCGCGCACAGTTGGCGCAGTCGATCTCATCGAGCTTAAACTGCTTTTTCATGGTGGGTTCCTTTCCCTGTATTTGCGGCTTGGGTGCAGGCCGCGCTGGTACCGTGGTTGGCTGCTATTCGCAGATGTGGCTCATGCCCTGGTTGAGCATGGTGTAGACGTGGTCGTCGGCGAGCGAGTAGAGGATATTGCGCCCGTCGCGCCGGAATTTAACCAGGTGCGACTGCTTGAGTGTGCGCAGCTGGTGCGATACTGCCGACTGCGAGGTTTCGGTCGCTTCGGCGATGTCTGCCACGCAGAGCTCGCGGCCCATGAGGGCGTAAAGGATCTTGATACGCGTGGTGTCGCTGAAGACCTTGAACAGGTCGGCGAGGTCGTAGAGAAGCTCCTCGTCGGGAAGGTCCTCGGGCGAGCAGGTGGTGGGGATCGCGGGTTCGGTGGCCTCGATGTCGGGTTTCGTTTCATCAACGCGGATGCTCATTGCAATATCCTTTCATATGAACATGCGCTCATATAACTTGCTTTCGATTATATGAGTGTATGTTCATATGTCAATACAATTTGCGTTAATTTCGATGACTGCTTGCCGCCTCTGCGATTTTCTGTGGGTTGGGAGACATCGACGCAATGCTCGCCAACATATTTCGAGATGTTCGGCTAGCATGCTAAGAAAGCCACCTTGAGAAGCATTAGAACTGTTCATATTTGTACTTTATCGTGTCAAATACCGCGAGAATCAGTTCTTCCTCTACGGGAGTTCCTGCAGAATCAGTTTTATCTAAAGTTATATTGAGCATTGCTGCAGCCAATCTGGCACATCGGTGGCCGAATAAGTCGAAAAATGTAGGTGGACATCCGCAGAGATCGCCTTTAGAAGAGCGAATTCTCAATTAGATCAATAATCGTGTCGTCTTCCGTGCGGTTTTCATCGATTTTTGCGAACATGTCGCATTCCCAAGCCCCATTGATTTCCTCAGCAAGGGCCCCGACGTGTTGCATGTCGTCGGGTTCGGGCACATCGTTGATGCTCGGGTCATCAGCTTGCGGATATTGGCTTGCAATTTCGCGCTTGGCGGCCTCTTCTTCTTTGAGTGTCTCCAGGACGCGGCGACCGTATTCGAAGTAGCGCCGCAAGACAAATTGACGAAGAGTTTCTTGCAGGATGGCGAAGTTATCCGGGAGTCGACCGGGCCATATCTTCTCGCGAATGCGAATCGCTTCCATGACCCGTTTAAAAGCGGACTGCTTGAAAAACGAATGACGATTAACTGTGATAACGGCATATCCCATGTTTCGCAGCGTGTTTCGGCGCTCCTCGTCAATTGATTGCTGCTCGGGTTCGTCGTGGTAAAAGCCGTTGTGTTCGATATCGGTCATCGAATTTTCGAGCAGCGCGTCGAGGTAGAAAACCGTCCGTCGCGTTAGGGCGGCGTATCTTTTGGGGACTGGGATCGGATAATCCGTTTTGATAGCGCGTATGGCTAAGCCACCCATTGACTTGGGCATTGTCAGCATCATGACAAACGCCGTTTCGAGTGGGGAGCGACAGCCTTCGTGTACATAAGAAAGTGCCTTAAGTGCTTTATTAGATCCACGATACCCCGGTGCCTCTGAAAAGAAGGCTCTGAGCTCTTCAACGCTGGTTAGGGCTGGGCGCTCGCGATATTGAGTTTCGTCGGACGTTCCAAGCGCGTAGGAGCCGCAGATTTCAAAGTAATACTCAACGAGCTCCGAAAGGTTGAGGTCGGCTGTTGCTTCTAACGCGCACAGCTTGATATCGACGATGTAGACGTTCGGCTCGAGTTCTAGGTAGCTTTCTGCATCAAACGTATAGCGCGTGCAGTGGCAGATGCAGCCCTTGCGGTGCCTTTTGGCATTATTGGAAAACGTCAGCACATGGATACGTTCAGAATCGACATTCTTTCTGTTGAGCCATGCTCGTGCCGCTTCCAGGTCGGACGTGGTCGGCGCAGACACCCTGATCTTTTCCATAGGTATGGGACCGGTCGCGTAGCTTGCGAGCGAGTTGGCTGTTTGGTATACAGCGCGTGCCGTGGTATGTGACAGAATGATTCCCATACGCGCATGATGGCATAGCGGACGCCGCATACGCCCGAAACTTCGGGCAACGGTATTGGGGCGCGGCTTATCTTCTGCGAACGGTGGGTTTTTGAGCTGTCGTATTGAGGGAGCAGCTTTGGCTGGGGAGGTTTCTGCCGGCTGCCCCTTTTTGATGAACTTTAGTTGCGGATTCGTAGCTTCTAAGCGTTTTTGCCGACCGCTCAGATGCCTCACCAACATAATTTGAGTTATTCGGCCTTATCCTATACAAATGGTGCGATCGCAACGTCCTATTCGAATTGATTCAGGTAGATTTATGGGGCTTGGTTGCGAAATTAAGGCGATTTTAGCTTCGATTGCGGTTCAAGGGGCCTTGACTAGTGGTTCAGCTGGCCGAACAACTCGAAAAATGTAGGTGGGCCAACCTGCCGACTATGTGAAGCACGCGTATTTGCTCGTTTTGATGAAAACTAGGGTGCAGCCATAAGGCTGCGCCCTAGTTTACTGCGTGTCGGTGTGCCCAGACGGATTGCGCTGTGCCTGGCAGGCGCTCCCGCAGATGGATCGGTTATTTCGCGAATAGGTTCTTGAGGTTGAACTCGGCCTGAACCGTGCGGAGCATGAGGTCGGTGTCGTCGAGGCCCAGGTGCTGCTCGTTGGCGTCGGCGGCGAGGGTGCCACGGCGGCGCGCCCAGTTCTCGAGCGCGGCGGGCGCGGACTCGCGGGGGAGCGAGCGGACGTCGGCATCCAGGCTGCGGCAGATCTGGCGCGAGTCGATGACGATGATCTTGCCGGCGCGGCGTGCCTCGGCGTAACCGTCCAGGTGGATCTTGAACCAACTGTCTTCGAACGCGGCGTTATGCGCCATGTACGGGTACTTCTTCATAAGCTTGAGCAGCTGCTTCTGCAGTTCCTTGTTCTCGCGGAACGGCTTTTTGCCGTCGATGTCGTCCCAGGTGATGTGGTGGATATTCGACAACGGCACATCCTCGCCGCGGTAGATATCGGGCAGGCCGCAGTAGTGTGCCTCGGCGTCGTGCGGGACGGCGTCGCTGGTGAGCTCCATGATTTCCCAACCCACATTGATGATATAACCGCGCTCGGGTGCACGGCCGGTGGTCTCGATGTCGATACCGAGCACGGTGCCCTGGATGGGCTTGCGGGCGTAGGCCACGCCGAGCGCGTCGCGGTCGCCGCGGATCTCGCGCATGACCGACGCGGCGGTGCGCTTTTGCATCTTACCGATGGCGGTGCAGGTGTCGGCATCGGACAGGCCGCGCGAAAGCGTCGCGGGCGTCACGTTGCGCAGGCGCGCCTCGCCAATCTGGTCGCACAGGTCGCGGTTGCGGTCGGCCAGGTCGCGCACGGTGGCAAAGTCGAAGCTGGGGTCGCCCTCGGCGGTAAAGTACTCGGTTTCGAGCACCTTAAGGGCCTCCTCGCCCTTCTGGCGCTCGGACTCCATGGCGCCGTGGTCGCCGTAGATAAACATGGGGATAAACGGCTGGCGCTCGTATTCGAGTGCTTGTGAAACGTTCATAGACTGCTCCTTGGACGGGCCGCGTCGCGCGGCTCGGTGGCATTGAGTTATGGCGAGATGATAGTTTACCATGGGCAACTATTGGCATCGCGCCTAGGACAACTACAATACCCTAGTTGACCGCTAGGACTTTTACAATGCTGCCGAAAGACACGAAAGGTTCCATCCGTCATGGATTTGCTGATTGATATTCTGCTCGACGCCGGCAAGGACACGCTCTCGCTGGTGCCGTTTTTGTTGGTGACGTATCTGGCCCTCGAGACCTTGGAGCACGTCGCGGGCGACCGCGTTAACGGGGCCATCAAGCGCGCCGGCGCCGCGGGTCCCGTGGTTGGCTCGTTGCTGGGCATGGTGCCGCAGTGCGGCTTTTCGGCAATGGCGGCCACACTGTACGCCGGTCGCGTCGTGACGCTGGGCACCTTGGTGGCGGTGTTTCTCTCGACCTCCGACGAGATGCTGCCGCTGTTGCTCGCCGAGCAGGTACCCGTGCAGACCATGGCGATGTTGCTCGCCTCGAAGGCGCTGATCGCGCTGGTCACGGGCTTTATCGTGGATGCGGCTATCCGCGGCCTTCGTCGTAATGCCCGCGCGCATGCGGCGATTCGCCGTACCGTGCTGGGGACCGCTGCCAATCCGGCTCATGTGAACTGCGCGCACGACGACCATACCGGGGGCGACATCATTGATGAAGTGGCCGAGGCGGGAGTAAGTGCTGATCACATCCACGAGCTGTGCGAACGCAATCATTGCGGCTGTGACGAGGATGAGGACGAGCACGGGCACGACCACAGCCACGATCATGGTCACGCGGACGAGCACGAGCGCCACCACGACCACAGCCACTCCCACGAGGGCGCGCCCATCGTGTCGATCATCCGCAGCGCGATCTCGCATACCGTGCAGGTGTCGGTATTCATTTTCCTGGTGACGCTGATTCTGGTCGCCGTGCTCGAGACCTTTGGCGAGTCGGCGATCGAGCAGTTCCTGCGCGGCAACGAGATGCTTACGGTCCTGGGCTCGGCACTCGTCGGCCTGATCCCCAACTGCTCGGCCAGCGTCGTCATCACGCAACTGTACCTGGAAGGCGCGCTGCAGCTGGCACCGATGCTCGCCGGCACGCTCATTTCCGCCGGCGTGGGCTACCTGGTGCTGTTCCGCACCAACCGCAGCGCCCGCGAAAACGCTGTGTTTCTGATCATGATGTATGTCATCGGCGCGGGCTGGGGCCTCATCCTATCCGCCTTCGGCCTCTAAGTGGGCCTAACAAAACGGGCTTCAAAATAGCCATGCTCGGCGCCTGCACAATGCGGCGACGCATGGCATTTTGAAGCCCGTTTTTTGTTGAGCCATGGATTTTGAGCGTTCACACCGCCCAAAGCAAAAAGCAGATTTCCGGACATGTCCCAAAAATCTACCTTGGTTAGCGCAGCAGCTCGGTGAGGTTGTGCTTAAAGCGGGCCCGGTCTTCGCTGGTAAATGCCGCCGGACCGCGAGTGCGACCGCCGGCGCGGCGCACCTTCTTTCCCTCGTGGCGAATAAACAGTTGCATGTCGATGGTCGCCTTATCGTAGACGCGCCCGCGCACGCCGATGGCGGCGGCATCGCGCCCGAGCACCATGCTCGCCAAGCCAATGTCCTGCGTCACGACTACGTCGCCCGCCTGCAGGCGTTCGACAATGGCAAAGTCGGCGCTGTCGGCGCCCACGCTCACATCGAGCGTCGTGACCCAAAATCCGCGTCGCGCATGCTCGACGTCGCGCGGATCGTCGCGGCGAATGTGGCGTTCCAGGTTCTGTGTGCTGTTGCCGGCGATAACGACGGCGACGCCCGCCCGCCGCGCGCAGTCAATCGACTCGCGCGTGACCGGGCAGGCGTCTGCATCAATAAAGAGCGTTCGCGGCATCTAGTGCACCAGTTTGCCAAATTGAATAGCGCGAACAATCAGCGTTACGCCAAACACCAGCAGTGCGGCGCCGCTAAAGATGACGAGCATCTTGGCCGACCACAGCGGATAGATAAACACGAACATGCCGGCGATGATGGAGAGCGCGCCGCTCAGGATGGCGAGGGCACGGTTGGACGAAAGCTCGGACTCCAGAATGGACATGACACCTTCGACGATCCAGCCAAAGCCGGCCACGATAACCACCATCGTGGTGAGCGTCGCGGTCGAGAAGGCCTGGTTGCGCAGGATTATGACGCCGCCCAAGATAATGAGTAGGTTGGAGATGATGCTCGTCACGCGCCAGCCGGTGGGCAGCAGTGGCTCGAAAACAGCGGTAAACAGCCTGATCGCGGCCGTGATCACAAAGTAGAAGCCCAAGACGGTCGTTAAGAAGACGAGGGACTTGGCGGGCGCAAACAGCAGTGCGATGCCGGCGACGAGCGCCAAGACGCCCGTGATGGCGTAAATCCAGCGCACGGCCTTGACGGCCTTGCCTGCCATGCTTTTCTCGTCAAATCCAAACTGGCTCGATTTTTGGTCATCGTTCTTAAAGATGCCCATAATGTCTCCTTTCCGTGCGGCGTAAGCCTTGATCGTTACGACCAGTATCGCCTAAAGGCGCTGACGTATGGGTCGGGGAGGGTGAAACGTAACCCAAAGGCCCCGAATTGTTTCCGTTGTTCCCCACGTCGCGATTTTCTATTCAACAGGTGTAGAACATTGCAGCCCTGTTCGTTATTGCCTACGTTTTAGGTTAGATTTTCCTAAGAACAATTGCCCGAAATTGGGGGTCCCTATGAACGAAACAGTTCCCGCGGCGCCGTCTAGCGCGGAGTCGATGGCAAAGCAAGGTTGCGAAAAGCTCGGCCTGGACACGTTTGACGCGCTGGTCCGCCGCGCCCGTACGTGCCGTCGCTTTGACGAGTCCATGCGCGTGCCGCGCGAGTTTTTGCTCGAGCTGGCAGAGCTGGCTCACCTGACTCCCTGTGGTGCCAATGCTCAGCGTCTTCGTTTTCACGTGGTGAGCGGTGCCGTGGATTGTGCGCGCGTATTTGATGAGCTTGCATGGGCCGGCGCGCTTAAGGATTGGCCGGGTCCTGCCGAGGGCGAGCGCCCGACCGGCTACATCGCGATTTTGGCCGAGCGCGCCGTTCCGGGCAAGCCTGCCGCTCCCATTACCGAGGTCGACACGGGCATTGCCGCGCAGACGATGATGCTTGCCGCCCGTAGCGCCACGCCCGAGGTGGCAGCCTGTATGTTCAAGGCCTTTACGCCCCGCGCGATCGATGCCATGGGGCTCGATAACGACAAATATGAGCTCAAGCTGATCATGGCGTTTGGCGTTCCGGCCGAGACACAGGTGATCGATGCGATCGATTCCAACCCCGACGGCTCCATCAATTATTGGCGCGACGAGGCGCAGGTGCACCACGTACCCAAGCGTTCGCTCGCCGACGTGCTGGTGTAGTTGAGTGTCACCGCGGTGTGATCCGGCGGTAAACCACCACAAAGGTACCTGTCCCCTTTGCGGTGGTGCGAGGGGAGGACGTGTGGCAGATTTGTATTTGGTGCGGCATGGGCAGACTGAGCTCAATGTGCAGAACATTTTGCAGGGTGGGCACGATTCGCTGCTTACGGCGCGCGGGCGCGAGCAGGCGCTGGCGACGCGCGCGGCGTTTGAGGCGCGTGGCGTGACCTTTGACCGTGTGTATTCCTCGCCGTTGGGCCGGGCGCGGCATACGGCTGAGCTAATTGCTGGTGAGGGCTGCTCGATAGAGCTGGTCGATGACCTGCGCGAGTGGCATTTGGGCTCGCTGGAGGGTACATCAAATCGCGAGATGCCGCCGCAGCCCTGGGGTGATTATCCGGTGGCCTTTGGTGGCGAGTCTGAAGGCGAGCTCCAGTCGCGCATGGTCGCGGCGCTGTCCCACATCATGGCCAGGCCGCAGCACGACTGTGTGCTGGCAGTCTCCCACGGCTCTTCCTGCCAGGAGTTTCTTGAGTATGTGACTGGCAGGGGAGAGCTACCCGACAACGGTGCCGTGCTTCATTTTGGCTATTGCGACGGTGCGTTTTCGCTCCTTGATTGGTAACGAACGAAAGGACCCCTATGAATAAAGATCTGTATCTGGTCCGTCATGGACAGACGATATTCAACCTTAAGCGTATCATTCAGGGGTGGAGTGACTCGCCGCTTACGCAGTTGGGTTGCGACCAGGCGGCGCGCGCCGGCATGTTTTTACGTGCGCGCGGCATTGAGCCCGATCATGCCTACACCTCCACGCTTCATCGCACCGAGCAGACTATCGCCAACCTGTGGCCGGGCTTGGCGTACGAGCGCCTGGACGGTCTGCGCGAGTGGTTCTTTGGCGACTTTGAGGCCGAGCGCGTGATGCTCATGCCCGAGCGCCCGTGGCGCGATTTCTATCGTCAGTTTGGCGGCGAGGGCCAGATGCAGGTGCGTGAGCGCATGGTGGCGACGCTGACCGAGCTTATGCGACGTCCGGACCACGAGTGCGTGCTCGCGGTGAGCCACGGCTCGGCTATCAAGGAGTTTTTGGACCACGTGCGGGGCGCGGCGGCAGACGAGCGCGAACGCGTGCCGGGCAACTGCTCGGTGCTGCACTTTGCGTTTGACGACGAATCCGACACGTTTGAGCTGGTCGAAGTCTTTACGCAGGAGGATTACGCGTGCGAGCTGGGGCTTGAACCGCTTGTGGTTACTGCAGGTCCGCAGCGCGGATAACGCGAGCGTGGCGGCACGGGTCGCTGGCATAACTTCTCGACGCAAAAGGGGCGGAGATGCATGTACCTGCTGCATCTCCGCCCCCTGTTTGTTGAGCTGCCGATTTTTGTGCTGGGCGGTCTGGTCTTGCTAGAACCGCGCGACCTGGTGCGTGAGCAGACCCGTTGGAACCTGCGGCGCGGCGCCGCTGACCTGCGCGGCGGGGAAGAGCGCAGCTACGGCAAAGTTGAACGGCTCTTTGCCCGTGTAGGTGCCGGCGGCAC
Source organism: uncultured Collinsella sp. (assembly GCA_902489665.1). Taxonomy (GTDB): domain Bacteria; phylum Actinomycetota; class Coriobacteriia; order Coriobacteriales; family Coriobacteriaceae; genus Collinsella. The sequence continues at coordinate 18,452 of CABUAT010000004.1, forward strand.
GTGCATCGTCGGCCAGGAGCTGTGATGCCCCGACTAGTGCGGCAGCGTAGGCAGGGTCGTCGGCCAGTGCCGGCTCCGGTGCTTGGCCGAGCATGGCGCGGATGGCCCCGACGGCGTCCTCGCGCTTGACCTCCCACACGCGGTGCGTAATGCCGGCGGGGTCGGTGACGGCATAGAGTGAAGCGCCCTCTTTTGCGGCGCCGAGGATGATATCCATGACGGGCGAGGCTTCGTAGGCAAGTGTTACGGGACGGGGCTGCACCTTGAGCTCGGTGATCGCGCGCGCGGCGGCGAGTGCGTCGACGCTCTCGGCGGCAGCCTCGTCGCTACCCGTCAGCACGTTAACCGGGCAGATCGCCACGGCACCCGTCACACGTCCCGGCTCGCCCGAGCATTCGTACACGTAATACGCCGCACCCGGGTCCTTGAGCATCAGACCATCGGCAATGGCTCTGCGCAAAGCATCGTTGCCGCTCAGGACGCTGCCCATTGCAGGCAGCGCCTCGAGCACGCGGTCCTGAGTCGGGCGGATGCAGGGAAACGGAAGTGCTTTCATGGGCGGTCCTAACGCACGAGTCGGTTTGTTCGCGGCTTATTATGCCCCAACTTGGCCGCTCGCGTCCCAGAGCACGTTATCGGCGAGCGCGATTAGCACCTGCTGACAACGAACGATATCGGCATGGGGCACATATTCGTTGGGCTTGTGCGCGAGCGCGAGCGACCCGGGACCGTAGCTCATGCAATTGCGGTTGCCTGTCTTGCCGGCGATGACGGCGGTGTCGGTGTAGCCGGTAAAGAAGCCGACGGTCGTGTCCGCGTCCATCACGTCATCGGCGGCACGCTTGAGCGCTGCTAGAAGGGGAGAGTTCGGGTCACGCTCGATGGCGGGGCGGTCGCCCGTCACGGTGTAGCTGCCATGGCAACCGGGAACGGCGGCTTCGGCGACGGCGATGGCCTGCTCTACCATGCGCGTCGCGGCGGCCGTATCGGTCGGCGGGGTCAGACGCATGTCGACCCAGACTTTGGCGCGGTCGGGTACGACATAGGGGCGATATCCGCCCTCGATTTGGCCAAACGTGATGGTCGAAGACCCCAGCTCATCGTGCGCGGGCAGCGCCGCAAACGCGCGACGAAGCGAACACACGACCTCGGCCATGGCGGCGACGGCATCCGCGCCCTTCCAAGGCTGGCTCGCATGCGCCGTCACGCCAGCCATTTCAATCTCGAACCACGTACGCCCCTTGTGTGCCACCTGGATCTGTCCGTCGGTGGGCTCGGTGTCCAGCACCCATTCGCGCGAGCCGACCCAGCCGGCATCGATCGCGGCCTCTGAGCCGCGCATAAAGTCCTCCTCGTCGACCGAGCAAATGAGTGAGAAGCCACGGCGGGGCAGCTCGCCTTCTGCCGCCACGCGCTCGAGTGTATGGACCAGTGCGGCAATGGCGCAGGCCAGGCCACCCTTCATATCGCAGCCGCCGCGGCCATAGAGTTTATCGTTGCGCACGATCGCTTCGAGCGGCGGAATGTCCGCGTCCCAGCCATCGCCCAGCGTAACGGTATCCATATGGCAGATATAGACGAGTCGCGGCTCGTCGCTTTGGCCCGGCACGGTGACCATAAGGTTGCGGCGCCCGGGGAGTACTTCGAGCTCTGCAATTTGCACGGCATCGAGTACCGGATGGCTCAGCTGCGCCAACTGTTCCTCAACCAACGCTTTGATATAGCGTTCAATCTCGCCCTCATACGCACCTGGGTCGGAACTGTCGATCCGCACGAGCCCTTGCGTAAGCCGCCAAGCAAAATCTGTATCAACCATAGGCACCTCACAGATAGTTAGGTCAACATACAGATTGTATGCCAAGAAGCGGCTCGGTGCATTTAATGGAGGGCTCACAAAAACGGGGACGCCTCTCGTGCGAAAGGCGCCCCCGCGGGCATTCAATGTCAGCGACGGGCAGGCCACATGGGGAACTGCCCGTCAGATCAGCCGGCGCTATTTGATCACGCGCACGCGATACATCGACGGAATCTGCTTGAGCGCCTCGATGGTGCTGCTGTCCAGGTGCTCGTCGGTGTCGAACATGGTGTAGGCGTTCTCGCCGGCAGACTCGTTGGTCATACGCTGCACGTTGGCGTTGTCCTTGGCCAGGATGGCCGTGATCTGGCCGATCATGTTGGGCACGTTGGCATGCAGGCAGGCAATGCGGCTTGCAGCGCGCGCCTTGCCCATGCTGCAAGCGGGGTAGTTGACGCTGTGGGCGATGTTACCGTTCTCCAGGTAATCCTTGAGCTCGCTGATGGCCATATCGGCGCAGTTGGCCTCGGCCTCGCCGGTGCCGGCGCCCGAGTGCGTGGTGATAAACGTGTTCGGCATATTGACGGTCTTGGGCGTGGCAAAGTCGCAACTAAACCAGCTGAGCTTGCCCTCGCGCAGTGCGGCGTCAACGGCGTCCTCGTCAATGATGGTCTCGCGTGCGTAGTTGATCAGCACGGCGCCCGGGGCCAGCAGGTTGATCTGCTCGGTGCTGATCATACCGATGGTGTCGGCCTTGCTGGGCACGTGCACGGTGAGATAGTCGCAGCCGCGGCAGAGGTCCTCGAGCGTGCCCACGCGCTGCACCTCGCGGCTCAGCACCCATGCGTGCTCGACGGAAATGAACGGATCGTAGCCGTAGACGTCCATGCCCAGATCGACGCAGGCGTTGGCGACCTTGGATCCCACGTTGCCCAGACCGATGACGCCGATGCGCTTGCCCTTGAGCTCGCGGCCCACAAAGGCCTTCTTGGCTTTTTCGGCATCGACCTGGATCTCGGGGTCGTCGGCGTTGTCGCGCACCCAGTTCATCGATTGCACCACGCCGCGGCTCGAGAGCACCAGCATGCCTAGGACGAGCTCCTTAACGGCGTTGCTGTTGGCACCGGGGGAGTTAAAGACGACGACGCCCTTCTTGGCGTACTCCTCGACGGGGATGTTGTTGACGCCGGCGCCGCAGCGGGCGATGGCGCGGATGCCCTCGGGCAGCTCGTAGCCGTGCAGGTCAGTCGAGCGCATCAGGATGGCGTCGGCCTCCTCGGCGGTGCTCACAAATTCGTAGCCCTCGCCAAACTCGACTTTGCCGTCCTTGGTGATGTCGTCGATGGTCTTAATCTTGCGCATGAAAAACTCCTTAGCAGGTTTGGTTTAAACAGGTGGTTTGAAGTGGCTGGTCGGCCCGCGCGTTGCGGGCTAGTTAGATCGCGGGCTCAAACTACGCTGCGTTTCGAAGTCCTTCATGTACGAGGCCAGTGCCTGCACGTCTTCCATGGTTACGGCGTTGTAGACGCTGGCGCGCATACCGCCCACCAGGCGATGGCCCTTGACGTTTTGAATCTGGTGCCCGGCCGCGCCTGCGACAAAGGCCGCGTCGAGTTCGGCGTCGCCGGTGCGGAAGGTGACGTTGGCGATGGAGCGGCTGTCGGCCTGCGTAGTGCTATGGAACAGCTCGCTGTGCTCGAGCAGGTCATAGAGCAGATTGGCCTTGGCCCAGTTGCGCTCGGCCATGGCGGCAAGTCCGCCGGTTTTCTCAACCCAACGGAACACCTTGCCGCATACGTAGATACCAAAGGTGTTGGGCGTGTTGAGCATGGAGCCCTTGGCGGCCTGGGCCTTGAGGTCCATGTACTGCGGCGTTTGCGCAAAGGCGGAGCCATCTGCGATGAGGTCGTCGCGCACGATGGCCACGGTCACGCCCGCGGCGCCGGCGTTTTTCTGCGCTCCGGCGTAAATGAGCCCGTAGCGCTCAACGTCGAGCGGCTGCGACAGGAAGCAGCTCGAGACATCGGCGACCAGCGGCACATCGCCACAACTGGGCAGCTCGTGGTACATGGTGCCAAAGATGGTGTTGTTCTGGCAGATGTAGACGTAGTCGAGCCCGTCGCCTGCGGCCTCGGCGGCAATGCGCGCATTGATGTCGGCCATGTTGGGAATGCGGTCGAAATTGGTGTCCTCGGAGCTCGCGAGCAGCACGGCCTCGCCGTACTTGGCGGCCTCCTTGTATGCCTTGTTGGCAAAGTTGCCGGTCACGATGTAGCCGGCGCGGCCGCGGCGCATGAGGTTCATGGGGATGCCCGCAAACTGCAGCGTGGCGCCGCCCTGCAAAAACAGGACACGGTAGTTGTTGGGGATGCTCAGCAGGCGACGCAGGGTTGCCTCGGCGTCGTCGATGATCTGCTGGTACATGCTAGATCGATGGCTCATCTCGAGCACGGACATGCCGCAACCGCGGTAGTCCATCATCTCGTCGGCGATCTCGGCGAGCACGCTTGTAGGCAGTGCGGCCGGGCCAGCTGAGAAGTTGTGCACACGTGCCATCTTCTGGTTCCCCTCGTAGTCGTTTGAACGTTCGGGATACTTTAGCACAGTGGAGCGGTAGGCGCGACCGCATCACGGTAAAACTCGACTACGCCGCTATGATTTACAGGATGGTTACATGGGGGAGGGGCGCTTTACTCCTCAGGCAAATCCAAATCAGCGAGCGAAGACATAAGGTTCTCTAGGCGCTTGATCTCTTCGTCGCAAATTAGCCACCTCCTGGTCACTACGACGCCAGCGTGGCGATGACGGCTTCGTCGCCGGCGTATATGAGGGTGTTGCCGTCGGGGATGATCGTTTGGCCTTCGCGCTTGAGCATCACCACAATAAACGGATGCTTGCCTTGCGGCACATCGCGCAGGCGCTGGCCGGCCAGGCGACCGTAGGGCGTCACGGTGACCTCGCGCAGCGTAACCTCGGCACGCTCTTCGAACGTTGGGGCGGCCATCACCAGCAGATCGCCTTCCTGGATCACGGTATCGCCGTTGGGCAGTACCGGGTGCGCCCCGTCACGCAGCACCAAGACCACCAGCATGTCCGTTGCGCTGCCAATGTCGGCGAGCGAGCGTCCGGCAAACGGATGTCCAGCGCCCACCTTGAGCTTTACAAACGACATGCCGTCCTCGTCGCGGTAGTCGTTAAAGGTGCGGCGCACGTCGCCGGTCGTATCGATCATATCGAGCTTCTTCGCCACTACTGGCAGCAGCGAGCCCTGCACCACAATGCTCGACACGGCAATCACAAATACCAGGTCAAACAGGTCGTGTCCGCCGGGAACGCCGGCTACCACGGCAAGGAGACTAAAGACGACCGAGGCTGCTCCGCGCAGGCCCGCCCAGCTTACGAGCGCGACCTGGCGGGGGTTCGTCTTAAAGGGCGCCAGGAGCACGCCGACGGCGATGGGACGGCTCACGAAGAGCATAAACGCCATGAGCGCCAGGCCCGGCAGCAGCATTTGCGGCAGGCGGGCGGGCGTCACGAGCAGGCCGAGCAAGAAGAAGATTGTCATCTCGGCCATCTCGGTGAGGGTGTCAAAGAAGTGCGCCATCTCGACCTTGCCGGTGATGTCGCTGGCGCCCAGTACAATGCCTGCCAGGTACACGGCCAAAAAGCCGTTGCCGCCCAGGTGGCTCGGCAGCGCGTAGGCGACGATGGCCACGGCGAACAAGAAGATGGTCTGCGCGTCCTTGGCCGTTGCGTGCGCGCGTTCAATCAGGCGGCCCGCCGCCCAGCCGATGGCAAGGCCCAGGCCCACGCCCAGGATAATCTGCTTGGCCAGCAGTGCGGGAATGTTGATGTCGCCGCCGGCCGCGAGTGTAGCGAGCACGGCGGTGAGCATGTAGGCGACGGGGTCGTTGGAGCCCGATTCGACCTCGAGCAGCGAGTCGGTGCCACCTCTCAGCGACAGGCTGTGCTCACGCAGTACGCTAAAGACGCTCGCCGCGTCGGTGGATGCCACGACCGATCCCAGCAGCAGGCTGCCGATCCAGTCGATCCCCAGCGCGAAGTGGGCGAACACGCCGGTGATGCCGGCAGTGATGACGACGCCGAGCGTGCTCAGCAGCACCGCCGGCGCAGCGACGGGCTTGGCGCGGTCGATATTGGTGTTAAAGCCGCCGTAGAACATGATGAACAGCAGCGCCGTGCTGCAGACGGTTTCGGTGAGTGCGTAGTCGCTAAAGTCGATATGCGTCGGGCCGTTGACGCCCAACAGCATGCCGAGCGCGATAAAGATGAGCAGGGTGGGGAAGGGGAGTTTTTTGCCGACGGGTTTGATGGTCAGGCACAAAATGATGACGAGGCCGATAAAGAGAAGGATCTGGTTCATAGATGGTGTCCGCTCCTGGGTGGTTGGCGTGGCACGGTCAGTTGTCTGCGGTTATTTGTACCCAAAGATGGTGGGTTTATGGGGTTGGATTGCGGGCGTGCGCGATATCGTCATAGACGGCTGCCGTCTTTGCCTCTGCTCGGAAACCCTTTCCAGCTTTATTGCAACGGAGTACAATGGGTAACGTTTAAGTTCAACTTGAAGTTTTAGTTGCGGCGCCGGGCTTCGGCCGCAATGCAAGGAGAGGCGTACCATGGCGATCTATGTGACATCTGATGCTCACGGGCACGTGCGTGCGCTTGACGAAGCCCTGTCTAAGATCTCGTTGACGTCCGACGACACGCTGTACGTGCTGGGCGACATGATCGATCGCGGGCCCGATCCGGTCGGCGTTATTAAGCTCGTGCGCTCGCTGCCCAACGCCCACGTGCTCAAGGGTAATCACGAGCAGATCATGCTCGATGCCATCATTGGCCAGGATCCGCTCGATGCCGAGACCTGGGATATCAACGGTGGTTGGACGACGCGCGAGCAGCTCAACGACATGGAATTTGAGGCATACGAGGAGCTCGTGCGATGGATGGCCGCGCTGCCGCTCTACGCAGTGGTCGAGACCGAGGAGCGCCCGTATCTGCTGGTACATGCTGGAATCGAGATGAAGGCGGCGCGCGCGTTTTTGCTTGAGCATGGCGTCGATTGTGCCGATGGCGTCGGAGCGGTGGGTGCCGATCGCGAGCTGTTGCAGCAGATGCTCGCGGTGCAGTCGTCCGATGACCTGCTATGGATTCGTCACGGCTATTGGGATGTGCCGACCGGGCTGCTTTCTGCCGAGGGCAAGGGCCCGGTCGTGGTGAGCGGTCACACGCCCACGGTATCGCTTGGGCGCTATTGCGAGGTCGGTGGTCTGGCGGGGCTCGATGAGGAATCGGGACGCGGGCAGATCGTGCGCTTGGGCGGCGAGGACACTGCCGGCGTGCCCGATCGCATCGACATCGACTGCGCCGCCGCCACCGGCTCCGAGTTCGGTCGAGTGGGCATCCTGCGCCTGGACGACGGGGCGGAGTTCTACGCGAACATCAACCCGGGCGAATAATCGGTGCAAGGGGTAGCTAATTTGGGACGGGGCTTTTTTACTACTTTTGCCCTTCTGCCCGCTAATTGATTTCTCTGGGACGGGGATTAAATAATCATTTGGCTGCCCGCTGGCTAAGTGAGTAGACTTTTTTGGAAATGCCGAGCACCCAACATATTTGCCTCAATAAAACCGCAGGTCACAGACTTGTGCTCTGTTGGTGTGGTCGGGGATTCGGTAAAAGTCCACTCACTTAGTTTTGCGTGATGAATATTGTCCGCAACGAGACCCCAGACGGGGTGATTCCATCGCAAATTCCGGTGACCGGGCAGCTAATTAGGCGCCGTATGGGTTGCGGTCGCGTTCGATGCGTTGGCGGATGTGGGCGTACTCGATAATCAGTAGCACCAGGAGTAGGGCCATGATGGCTAGGTAGCTCACCACAGCGCCCATCAGACCCAGCAGCTTAATCAGGATCACCGGCAGCACCACGCTTACGGCGAAGCAGATCAGGTAGATCTTGGTGACGTCTCCAGCGTGGCGCAGCACCGTGATGATGGCGTAGATAAAGTCGATGGCCGCGGTGACGCCGCCGGCGACGACCATCAGCAGCGCCAGCGTACGGTAGCGTTCAAAGCTGAGGCCGTACATAAAGCTCATGAGGGAAATACCGGGACCTGCCATAAATGCGGCGCACATGCCGGTGATGACCACGATCAGCGCCATAACGGCAACAATAATCAGGTCAAAGCGACGACGCTTGCGAGGATTAGCCCAAATGCTCGACAAGCGCAGGAGCTGCGGTTTATAGACAAATCCAATGCTCAACAGAATAGCCTGAGCTGGAAAAAACAGGGCATTAAAGTACAGCTGGTATTTGTAGGCCAGTGTTCCTTCCATCACAAACTTGGGCATGCTCTCGATAAGATTGAACAGGAATAGCGCGCCAAAGAGTGGGGCGCACTGGACAAACAGGTGGCCGACCTCGCGCAGGCTTACGCGGCGCGATTTTTCGGTCTCGAGCAGGGCGAGCGGCGCGGTGACCAGCACGAGCGAGGCGATCGCGGCGATGCCCATGGCCATGGCCGCGATGGGCATGCTGCGCGTGAGGAACAGCGCCACGCTGAAGACAGCGATGACGCCGACGGAGCGTAGCGTTTGGCTCATGCCAGCCAGGTAGAGCTTGTCGGCCTGCTGCAGGCGGCCTTCGTACACGTCGGCGACGCCGTCGATGACCTTATACAGGTAGACGCCCAGGCCGATCGTCGCCATCTGCGTGTCATAGCCGCGGGCGCTGCTGTACATGAGGCCGCAGCCTAGGGCGAGCGCTCCGCAAAGCCAGCGGTTGAGCTGGTAGGAGGCAAAGGACGTCTTTTCGTCGATGTCCGAGACCTGGAAATTGCGCACGCCGTAGTTGCACGCGATCATGATGAGCGTGCCGGTGACAAAGGCGATGGAGAACTTGCCGGCTTCTTCGGCGCCCACGAGCTGCGTAGACACGATGGTGAGCAACGGAAACGCCAGACCCCACACGGCGGTGCCGAGGGTGTTCCAAAGATAGTCACGGCTGGTGGCGTGCTCTTCGTATTCAGCCTCTTGCGTGGAGAACCCACCGCCGTAGACGGCGCCGAGCAGACGGTTCCACCAAGCGTTGGCCATGCGGCGGACGGGGCCGGGCTCCCGATCGCGTTCGCGCCGGCGACGTGTGGCTTGGCTGCTATCGGGCCCGCCGGCGTTGCGCTGACTCAGCTCTTGGATGCGTGCGAGTTCCTCGGCAGTGTGCGAGGCAGGGAAGAGGCCGTTCTCGATGCGGCCGCCCTGGGCCTTCGCGGCGCCGTCTCTCGATGCAGCGGGGTTGGAGGTGCCGTTGCGGCGGGCGATGGCGCGGCGAATGCTATCGAGGGGCGTGATGCTCAAAGCGGAGTCCTTTCTATTGCTGCGCTCTAGTATAGACACCGCGGTGTTCGCTCGTGTTTTTGAACAGGTTGTTCGATAATTTCGGCGGCGCCATTCGGTAGTCGGCACTTAGGGACGTTCCTTATGTGCCGGCACTTTGGGAACGTCCCTAAGTGCCGGCATCCGAGGACACTCCTTGAATGTTGCCTGTTCAAGAGTGTCCCCAACGACTAGTCGTTTAAGAACGTCCATTACAGTCGAAATTGTCAGCCCGGGACCGTCTCGGGCTACGATTGAGGCGCGTCCAGAACGGGCCGCCGACCGGGCGCCCGCGCACGGCCGAACGTCCCTGCCCCGAGAGGGCCCGTTGGGTGCTGCCGGCGCGGGGCGCGCCGCCCCCGACGGCTGATAGGAAAGTGCCGGGCAGGTGCCGCGGCTGGTAATGTGAGTGCCGAGGGGGAGGCCATCCGGTCGAACGACTACCGGAAGGATACCACCGTGAAAGCGCCATCCACCAGACCCGCGGCCGTGCTCGGCCTGGACGTCGGCAAGTCATCGCACTGGGCCTGCCTGATCGACCGCGACGGGGAGGTGCTGGCCAGCGCCCCCGTCCGCAACAGGGAGGCCGAGCTCGACGCGCTGTTCGCCTCCGCGCCCGCCGGCACGCTCGTCGTCGTCGACCAGTTCCGCAACATAGGGTCCCTCGCCGTGAGGCGGGCCCGCGCCGCGGGGCTCGGGGTCGCCCACCTGCCCGGGCTCGCCGCCAGCCGCGCCGCGGGCCTGTTCGCCGGCGAGGCCAAGACCGACGAGCGCGACGCCGCGGTGATCGCGCGGACCGCCCTGGGCGTGCCGGACTCCCTGTCGGGGGTCCCGGGCCGCGGCGAGGCCCTCGAGGCCGCCCGCGCCCTCTCGTCGCAGCGCGACCACGTCGTCGCCTGCGCGACCAGGGACAAGAACCGCCTGCGCGCGGTGCTGCTCGAGTCCTGCCCGGCCCTCGAGGCCGCGGTCGACCTGTCGGACCGGCGGTGGCTGGAGCTGCTCGCCGGGTTCGGCGGGGCGTGGGGGATCGCCCGCTCCGGGGCCGAGGGCCCGCGGGCCGAGGCCGCCGGGGAGGCCGCGGCCGCCTCCACCGCGCCCCCGCCGGCGCTCGTCGAGGCCGAGAACAGGCAGGTCAGGTTCCTGGCCGCCCGGATATCGGAGGCCCTCGACGAGGCCGGGGCCCTCGAGGCCGAGACGGCGGCGCTGCTCGAGGGCGACGAGACCTACGCGTGCCTGCTCACCGTGCCCGGCATCGGCCCGAGGACCGCGGCGCAGCTCGCGGTGTCGGTCGACATCGGGAGGTTCCCGGACCACGACCACCTGGCCTCGTACTGCGGCATAGCCCCGAGGGTGAGGAGCTCCGGCACGTCGGTGAGGTCGGTCAGGGCGTCCAGGCGCGGCGACGCGAGGCTCAAGTCCCTGCTGATCTTCTCGTGCAACAGCCTGGTGAGGTCCTCGGGGCGCTACGGCGAGTACTACCGGGCCTGCAGGGCGCGGGGCATGGGGCACGGGCGGGCGCTCAAGGCCGTCGCGAGGAAGCGGCTCAGGGCGATATACGCCGTGATGCGCGACCGGGTGCCCTACCGGGAGTAGCCCCGACGGTTGACAAAACTATAGGAACACCCAATGACTAGGCCGCTTGTCTGCGATTTTTGACCGTTGGGCGGGCTTGCCGCCCTTGCCGCAAAAACGTTTTTGCATATCGGGTACAACGGGCTTTACGTGAGTAAAGTGCGCGCCGCGTCCACGTGTCGCGTTTTTAAAGGAGGCCCCATGCCTGGTGTTACCCCTGCAGAAGTTTTGTCCAACTTCGGTATTACGCTGGTCGAAGATCCCGCCGAGAATCAGCCCCGCCTGCTGGTCGATCTTCCCGCCGCGGAGCTCGTCGAGCACGCCATCCGCCGCGAAGAAGGCCGCATGGCATCCAACGGCGCGCTGGTGATCGAGACGGGGGAGCGCACCGGCCGTTCACCCAACGATCGCTTTATCGTTGACACCCCCGATGTTCACGACAAGATTGCCTGGGGCGCGGTCAACCGCCCGCTGTCCGTCGAGAGCTATGAGGCCATCAAGGCCGGCATCGTCGACTATCTCAACGAGCGCGACGTGTTCGTCACCCGCGGCATGGCAGGCGCCGACCGCAACCACACGCGTCGACTGCTCGTTGCCTGCGAGCGTGCCAGCCAGGCACTCTTTATCAAGCAGATGCTCGCCCGCCCGCTCGCCCGCGAAATCGCGCGCACCGGCGAGCCCGACTTCTGCGTGCTCGCAGCGCCCGGTTACCAGTGCGACCCCGCCATCAAGGGCCTCAACTCCAGCGCCGCCGTGGTCATCAACTTCCAGGAACGCGTGATTCTGGTCGCCGGCACCGGCTACTCCGGCGAGATTAAAAAGTCGATCTTTAGCGTCATGAACTATCTGCTGCCCGTCGAGGACGACGTGCTGCCCATGCATTGCTCGGCCAGCATGGATCCCGTCACGCACGAGACTGCCGTGTTCTTTGGCCTGTCCGGCACCGGCAAGACCACGCTTTCGGCCAATCCCACGCGCCTGCTGATCGGCGACGACGAGCACGGTTGGTCCGACATGGGTATCTTCAACATCGAGGGTGGCTGCTACGCCAAATGCGAGGGCCTGGACGCCTTCCACGAGCCCGAGATCTTCAACGCTGTCCGCTTTGGCGCGATCTGCGAAAACGTGGTGCTCGACGAGAATCGCAAGCCCAACTACGATGACGTCTCGATCACGCACAACACGCGCGTGGCCTATCCCGTGGAGCACATTCCTAACGCGTGGACTAAGGGCATGGGCACCACTCCGAGTGTCGTGCTGTTCCTGACTTGCGACGCTTTTGGCGTGCTGCCGCCCATCTCACGCCTGACGGCCGATGCCGCTATGTACCACTTTGTGACGGGCTTTACGGCTAAGATTCCCGGCACCGAGGTCGGCGTCACCGAGCCCACGCCCACGTTCTCTTCGCTGTTCGGCGAGCCGTTTATGCCGCTCGACCCCATGGTTTACGCCAAGATGCTTGGCGAGCGCATTGCCGACGGCCGCACGCGCGTGTACCTGGTCAACACCGGCTGGATTGGCGGCGGCTACGGCGTGGGTCATCGCATCGAGCTGGCCTACACGCGCTCGCTGGTCGCGCGCGCCCTCGACGGCACCATCGAGGACAGCGAGTTCGTGCACGACGACATCTTTAACGTTGACATTCCCACGACGTGCCACGGCGTGCCCGATGGCATCCTGGTGCCGCGCCAATACTGGCAGAGCACCGCGCGCTACGACGAGGCCGCGCACAACCTGGCGGTGATGTTCGAGGAGAACTTCGAGAAGAAGTACTCGCACCTGCCCGAGTCCGTCAAAGCCGCCGGCCCGCACGCCCAGGTGTCCGCCGAGGCCCGTCATCGCGGCCACGGCTTGCTGGGACTCCGCCACTAGCGTCGCCTCAGACCCAAAACCACCATAAAGGGGCCAGTGCATCTTTGTGGTGGTTTTGCTCGCGTGGATGACTCGGGTTACAATACGCCTGACATATCGTCCCCTTCTCCGGATGGGGACAGCGCAAGCGTTCTTGTGACGGCACCGTAGGACTTTGAAGGTGGCCGTTGTAAGGGCGCTTTTTGTTTAGGCGCCCTCACTCGGGCGCGCACAATGAAGGGAGAGCGTATGAAGAGCTTTATTACCGAGGATTCATTCTGGGAGCTGTTTCCGCAGGCAGCGGTCGGTGTTGTGATCGTGGAGGGCATGAAGCCCACGGCTCAGATTCCTCAAGAGGACGTGGATGCGATTGCGGCGTTGCTCGACCGCGCCAATATCGATGCGGAGCGTCATCTGACCAGCGACACTATCAGCGAGAACGCACCGGTCAAGGCATGGCGCGAGGCCTATCGTCTGTTCAAGACCAAGAAAGGCGCGCGCTGCTCGATCGAGAACTTGCTCAAACGCGTGCTCAAAGGCAAGCCGGTGGGCCACATTACGCCCGCGGTGGATATTTACAACACGGTGTCGCTGACCTACGCGCTGCCCGTGGGAGGCGAGGATCTGCATGCGATCGAGGGAGACCTTCGCTTGAAGGTGACCGACGGTGGCGATGCGTTCTTGCCGCTTGGCGAGGAGGCGGACGATCCGACGCTGCCCGGCGAGCTCGCCTACATCGACGATGCGGGCGCTGTGTGCCGCTGCTGGAACTGGCGCGACGGCGTTCGCACGGCGCTGTCCGATGATTCGGCCGATGCGTTCCTGGCGATTGAGTGCGTGGAGCCCGAGCGGATGGGGGATTGCCAGGCCGCGATCGATCGCTTAGCCGAGCTGCTCGAGCGCTATCTGGGAGCGACGCTTGTCGTTAAGACGCTTGTGACCCGCGACAATCCCTGCGTGGAGCTGTAGCGACGCCTGCGGATCATGTTCGCCGGTCAAAACCACCACAAAGGTGCCTGTCCCCTTTGTGGTGGTTTTTATGTTGATGGGTTAACAAATGGGGTATTTGGGTACGGGTGTCGCCTTATGCGACTAAGATGTTTACCCGTAAGCATTATGCAAGCGAAAGGCGGTCGTCTCCCATGCAGCAGAACGACGAGACACGTTTCGAGGACTTTGTCGGACTGATCAGCGGGCTCTACAAGGAGATTCAGCGCATTAAGACATCCGAGGGCGCAAGGCTGGGCCTCAAGGGCTCCGACGTTATGTGCCTTTACTATCTTGAGCGCAGCAAGGACGGCCTGACTGGCGCTGACCTGGCTCGCATGGCAGGCGTGACCCGCGCCGCCGTCTCGCGTACGCTCGCTCATCTGGAGGAGGGCGGCTACGTCGAGGTCGACGATTCGGGCGATGCCGCCGTTAAGTATCGTGCTCCGGTGCGCCTGACCGCTCTGGGCGGCGAGAGCATGAGCGAAGCGGACCGCATCATTCGCGAGGTGCTCGATACCACCGGTAAGGCTATGGGTGTGGAGCAGCGCGAGCAGATGTATGCGTCGCTGCGCACGATTCTCAACACCCTGCGCGAGCTGTAGGGCCGCCAAGGCTTTTGCTTCCAATTAACAACTGCATAGTCCTGTTTGAGCGCGTATACCGTGCCGGGGCCTTGCTGTCAAAATTCCCTGCGCGGGACCTGCGCAAGAAAGGATTCGCTATGTCCGTCCGCATTATTACCGATTCCGCAAGCGATATGTCGCCGGTCGAGCACCCAGCGCTGGCCGTTTTGCCGCTGTCCGTCACCTTTGGCACCGATGTGTACATGGATGGCATCGACATCGATCACCAGCGCTTTTACGAGATGCTCGTGGAGCGCGATGAGCTGCCCAAGACCGGCCAGGTCAACCCGTACGCGTTTTCGCAGGCGATTGCCAAGGTTCGTGAAGCCGGCGATGAGGCTGTGATTATTACCGTGGGCGCTAAGCTATCAGGCACCAATCAGAGTGCCCGTACCGCACTTGCCGAGGCGCCAGGCGGCGACGTTTACGTGGTGGATAGCAATAACGTCACTCTGGGCGAGCGTGTCATGGTCGAGTATGCCCTGCGCCTGGTGGATGAGGGTCGTAGTGCAGCTCAGATCGCGGCGGCCGTCGAGGCCGTGCGCGACCGTGTGGTGGTTATCGGCCTGCTCGAGACGCTGGAGTACCTGGTGCGCGGCGGTCGTCTGTCTGCTGCGGCCGGCGCCGTGGGCACGCTGCTCAACGTAAAGCCCGTGGTGGCTGTCGAGGACGGTCTGATCGTGCAGCTGGGTAAGGCGCGCGGTTCCAAGAACGGCCGCAATCTGCTCAATCAGAAGGTCGAAAAAGCGGGCGGCATCGACTTTTCCATGCCGCTGGCGCTCGGCTATACGGGCCTTTCGGATGCGGTGCTCAAGAAGTATATCGAGGACAGCGCGGCACTTTGGGCTGGCCACACCGAAGGCGAGTTGCCCGTTCACACCATCGGCGCCACCATCGGCACCCACGTAGGCCCCGGCGCCGTCGCCGTAGCCTTCTTCCAGCCCGCCAACTAACCGATCCGCCATAAACCACCACAAAGGGGACAGGCACCTTTGTGGTGGTTTATGCTTTTCCGGGTGGAAGGGAGCGAGCAATGGCGTCTGAGGGCTTTTTTGAACGGGTGTACGAGGTGGTCGAGCAGATTCCCGAGGGGATGGTCGCCACGTATGGTCAGGTGGCGCTGCTTGCCGGTCGTCCACGAAGTGCGCGGTACGTGGGGTATGCCCTGCATAGTAATCCGCGTCCCGGCGAGATTCCCTGTCACCGCGTGGTGTTTGCCGACGGGCACATATGCGAGGGCTTCGCTTTTGGCGGTCCCGATGCTCAACGTGAGCTTTTGCTAGGGGAGGGTGTGGCGTTTAAGGACGACATGCACGTCGACTTGCCCGCCTGTCGCTGGCCAGCAGGGCTCTAGCGCTCTGCCGTGGCCAAAACCACCACAAAGGTGCCTGCCCCCTTTGTGGTGGTTTAGTTTACTTGGGCTAACTTATGGAGAAGCTATGGCGGCGGATATTGATGCTGCAAAGTAAACCACGGTGAACTATATTGGTTTCAGCAACGGAGCAGGCAATAGGCGATGAAAAAGCCTGCCCAGTTGAGTTTGATTCGCATTCCTCCCCTCTGTGCGATTCAACGGTGTACTTCGGGAACAGGCCCGCTGGCAACTAACTGCCAGCGGGCCTGTTCCTGTTTGTCGGGGGAGTGCGATGGACGGAGCCGAAGCGGTCGGGCTCCAAAAAAGGCGGACGCCGTAGCGCCCGCCCCATAACAATCGAAAGCTCAAGCCAGCAGATCGGTCTAGTACACCATGCCCATGGCGTCCTGAACCTCGGCCAGGGTCTGCTCGGCGATCTCGTTGGCACGACGGTTGCCCTCGTGCAGGACGTCCTTCACATAGTCCAGATCGTTCTCATAGCGCTGACGACGCTCGCGGATCGGCGCGAAGTACTCGTTGACGGCCTCGGTCACGTACTTCTTGAGTTGGCCGGAGCCGCCCATGCCGATCTCCTCGGCAATCTCGACTTCGGAACGGCCGGTGCAGATGGCGGCCGTCGAAAGCAGACCGGACACGCCGGGGCGGTTCTCGGGATCGAACGTGATCATGCGCTCGGAGTCGGTCTGGCTCTTCTTGATGCGCTTGGCCGTCTCCTCGGCGGTCATCGAGATGTTGATGGCGTTACCGTAGCTCTTGCTCATCTTGCGACCGTCCAGGCCCGGCAGCAGCGGGGTCTCGGACAGCAGTGCGTCGACCTCGGGGAACACCTTGCCGTAACGGTTGTTAAAGCGGCGTGCGATGGTGCGGGTGAGCTCGATGTGCGGCAGCTGGTCGCGACCGACGGGCACTACATTGCCCTTGCAGAACAGGATGTCGCAGGCCTGGTGCACCGGGTAGGTGAGCAGAAGGCCGGTGAGCTCGTGGCCCGAGGCCTCCATCTCGGCCTTGACCGTGGGGTTGCGCGCCAGCTCGGCCTCGGAGACCAGCGACAGGAACGGCAGCATGAGCTGGTTGGCGGCGGGCACGGCGGAGTGCGCGTAGATCATGGTCTTGTCGGGGTCGATGCCGCAGGCAAGGTAGTCCATGACCATGTTGTACACGTTGTCCTGGATGTGCTCGGTCGTGTCGCGGTCAGTGATGACCTGGTAGTCGGCGATGAGCACGTTGGTCTTGGCGCCCATGTTCTGCAGCTCAACACGGCCCTTGAGGGTGCCGAAGTAGTGACCCAGGTGCAGACGGCCGGTGGGGCGGTCGCCGGTGAGCATGGTGAACTTTTCGGGCGTTTTGGCCAGGCCCTCGCGAATGGCGTTGCTCTTTTGCAGCGCGACTTCGTAGCTGTTCTCGTTTGGCATGATTGCTCCTAACGTATGTTCATGGGTCAAGATGATAACGCGTTTATTGGAGGGGCGGGTCGTAAGTAGGCGAGGGGCGGGAGAGCGGCGGCTTGTGCGATGGGCGCGGCGTGGCTGCGCGTTTGGCCGGCGGCGTCTGGACGCATCCTCGGCAGCTTGCCCTAGCGCCTGTGGTGGCGCTCCTCCTTGCGTTCTTCTGCCGCCTGCTCCTCCTGCTTAAAGGCGGGATCGTCGGGGGTGACGAGCTCGTCCTCGTGCGTGCGCTTGTTGTAATGGTGGCGCAGCACGGGCTCAAACAGATGTAGATGCTTGGCAAAGGCCGCCGAGCCAATGGCGAGCACGGTAAAGATGAGCACGCGCATAGGCACCTCGACCTGGTTAATCGCGGCGGCGCCGGCCGAAAGCATGATGCACCAGGCGTAGATGAGGAGTACTGCCTGCTTTTGGTTGTAGCCCTCTTGGATCAGGCGGTGGTGGATGTGGCCCTTGTCGGCCTGCCCGATGCTAATGTGGGCGCGCTTGCGGCGCACGATGGCGCTAAACGTGTCGATGATGGGCACGCCGGCAACGATGAGCGGGATGATAAGCGAGGTGAGCGCGGCGGTACGGCTCACGTTGAGTAGCGAGATGGAGCCCAGCGCAAAGCCCAGAAGCAGCGACCCCGAGTCGCCCAAGAAGATGCTTGCGGGGTTGAAGTTGTAGCGCAAAAAGGCCAGACAGGCGCCAAAGAGCGCAATGGAGAGCGCGGCGGCGTCGATGCGGCCCGAGAGAACGGCCATCGAAAACATGGTGAACGACGCGATGCCGCAGATGCCCGTGGCCAAGCCGTCGAGGCCGTCGATGAGGTTAATGATGTTGGTGAATGCCACCAGATAGATCACGGTTATGGGGTAGGCGAGCCATCCGAGCATGATCTCGCCGGGGGCAAACGGGTTGACGATGACGCCGATTCGCAGGCCGCCGATACAGGCGATGAGCGCGGCGAGGACCTGACCGGCCAGCTTTTGCTTGGGCTTGAGTTGGAAGACGTCGTCGATAGCGCCGGTCGCAAAGATGACGGTAAAGGAGAGTGCCAGCATGGGATAACTAATGTGGAGGCGCGGGTGCGGTACCAGGACGGGCGGCCAGCCTAGGTGCCAGGTGCCTAGGATTTGCACAATACAGGCAACGACCAGGCCCAAAAACACCGCCGTTCCGCCCAAACGCGGGATGGGCTTGGTGTTGATGCGGCGCTTAGAAGGATAGTCGACGGCGTCGAGCTTAATTGCCAAGCGCTTGACCAGGGGCACCGTGAGGAAGGTCGTGATAAAGGCCGCCGCTGCCACGCATAGGTACGGTATGTAGCTCGGGGATGAAGCCATGAATCTAAAAACCGCCAAGCGTCGAAGGGAAAGGTCAGAAAAACGCCATGCGCAAAGGGCATAGTCGAATCATGATACTCGACCAAGGGGGTGCATGGAATTGCACGCAGCGATAATCACGCGCTTACCAGATATTGGGATGTTGTCGATGGCTTGTCGGGATGCCGGCGGGGATCCATATGGACTGTAATGGTGATTTTCGGCAAAAGAAAACCACCCCCCACGTTACGAAAATGAACCCACCTAAAACAGGTGGGTGCCCTCATCGACTGTTCCAGCGTCCTTAACAACGAAGGATACCTGTACTAGGTACGACTGTGTGGGCTCCCTAAATAAACGCGACGGTTCACCCAGTTGCTCCGCGGGGGGCGGAATACCTACATCATAAAGCGGCACTTTATCGATTCCAGTCTTGACATTACAAAAATCGTGTCGGACGATTACGGCGCCTTAGGGACGGAGCCGTCTCCGCGGCCTGGCCCTTTACGTTTGAGCTGCTGAATCGTTGTTTTGGAGCATGTTTTTATGCCGACGTCGTTGACCGAACTTTTTTCGCCCGCCTGCCATTTGTGTCCGCGCCGTTGCGGTGCGGCGCGCGACGAGGGCGCGCGTGGCGTGTGCGGCGCCGACAACACGCTTAAGGTGGCCCGCGCAGCGCTTCATATGTGGGAGGAGCCGCCTATCTCGGGCGAGGCCGGCTCGGGCACGATTTTCTTTAGTGGCTGCTCGCTCAAATGCATCTATTGTCAGAACCACGAGATCTCAACGGGCAATTTTGGCCTTGAGATTTCGCCCGAGCGCTTGGTCGAGATTATGCTGGAGCTGCAGGACCAGGGCGCTAATAACATCAACCTGGTGACGGCGACGCATTATGCTCACCTGCTGCCGGCCGCGATTGCCGCAGCTCGGGAGCGCGGGCTGGACATCCCGATCGTCTACAACACGAGCGGCTATGAGCGGGCGAGTGCCGTGGCGGCGCTGGGCGACCTGGTCGACGTGTGGCTTACGGACTTTAAATATGCCGATGCCGGGCTTGCGCAGTCGCTTTCTCATATTAAGGACTACCCGCGCGTGACCGTGTCGGGCTTGGCGCAGATGGCACGCGAGATTGAGCGCCGCGGGGGAGAGCTGGTGGACGACGATGGCCTCATGAAGCGCGGCATTATCGTGCGCCACCTGGTGTTGCCGGGGCATGCGGACGATTCATGTCGCGTGCTGGACCTGGTGTGGCAGACGGTGGGCGACGTGCCGATCTCGGTCATGAACCAGTACACGCCCAATGCGCTCATGCGTGAGCAGGGCGGCGACCTTGCGCGCGCCGTGACGCGCGAGGAGTACGAGCAGGTGCTCGACCATGCCGACGACCTGGGCTTTACGACGATGTTCTGGCAAGAAGGCGGCGCGGTAGACGAGAGCTTTACCCCAGCCTTCGACACCACCGGGGTCCTTACGAGCGCCCAAAGGGGCTAATTTGGCCCCGTCCCAAAAAGACTGGTTATTGGGCGTTGACAGTTGGCGAGCCGTAGGTAAAATATCATCTTGTCCTGGGGACGTAGCTCAGTTGGGAGAGCGCTGCCGTCGCATGGCAGAGGCCGAGGGTTCGACTCCCTTCGTCTCCACCCTTGGATTTGATAAGCCGCTGACATTGTGTCGGCGGCTTTTTTTAAAAAGAAAGGGCTGAATTATGGCCGAGCTTGAGTCCCAACCACTGTCTGCCGAGGAGCGTGCCGAGTTGGAAGAGCTCCGCGCCGAGAAGGCTCGTCGCGAGGCCCAGGAAGAGGCCCGTCGTGAGCGCGAAGAGCTGGCTGCTCTGCGTGCCGAGCGTGCTAAGGCCGAGGAGGCTGCCGCAAAGCCTGCGCCCGCGCCTGCACCTAAACCTGCCGCCGCGAAGTCCGTGCCCGCTGCGCCCAAGCCTCAGCCTAAGAAGGCCGCTCGCCCCAAACCCTCCGAGCCTAAGCCGAGCCGCGATGAGATGACGTTTGCCCAACGCATGGTTACTTCTAAGGAGCCTACGGGCGAGAACGAGATTCCGGGCATGGCCCCGGCTCAAAAAATCATCATCGTACTCGCCCTCATCGCGTTTGTCATCTTTATGGGCTACACGATCCTGACCAGCATGGGCCTGCTCTAGCCGATTCGCGCCGGGTGCCATGCCCGAACACTCTGCCCTTCTCCAACCCTCAACCTCTGCACAACGCATCCGAAAGGTCGCCCCATGGCTTTGACCGACATCTCTCATCCCACCGACATTGCAATGCTCACTGATCTGTACGAGCTCACTATGGCCCAGGGCCTGTGGGAGAACGGCAAGGCCAATGAGCAGGGTTGTTTTACGGCGTTTTACCGCGACCATCCCTTTGGCAGCGCGTATGCCGTCATGTGCGGCACCGCCGAGCTGCCCGAGCTGGTCGAGAATCTGCGCTTTACACCCGAGGATATCGACTACCTCGCCTCACTCCAGGCCCCGGCCGGCGGCGCGATGTTCAAGCCTGCATTCCTCGACTACCTGTGCGATTTTCGAGCGCATGTAAACATCGACGCCGTTCCCGAGGGCGAGCTCGTCTTTCCGCGCGAGCCCATGGTGCGCGTCACCGGTCCCGCGCTGGAATGCCAGCTGCTCGAGACGGCGCTGCTCAACATCGTCGGGTTCCAGACGCTTGTCGCCACCAAGACGGCGCGCGTGGTGCTCGCCGCCGACGGTCGCCCCGTGGCGGAGTTTGGCCTGCGCCGAGCCCAGGGTCCCGATGGCGGCCTGGCCGTTGCGCGCGCGAGCTACGTTGCCGGCTGCTCCTCTACGTCCAATGTGCTCGCCGGCCGCCGCTACGGTATTCCCGTCTTTGGCACGCATGCGCACAGCTGGGTGATGAGCTTCGATTCCGAGCTCGAGGCCTTCCGCGCCTTTGCCAGGTCGAGTCCCAAGAACTGTACGCTGCTTATCGACACCTATGACGTGCGCGAGGGCTGCGAGCATGCCATTACGGTTGCCAAGGAGATGGAGGCGGTGGGCGAGCGTCTGTCGGCCATTCGCATCGACTCCGGCGACCTCGCCAAGCTCTCCAAGTATGTTCGCGGCCGTTTTGATGCCGAGGGCCTGCCCTATGTGGGGATTTCGGTTTCCAACGATCTGGATGAGTACACGATTCAGTCGCTGCTCGACCAGGGCGCGCCCATCGACAGCTTTGGCGTGGGTACCAAGCTTGCGACCTGTTACGACCAGCCGGCGCTGGGCGGCGTGTACAAGCTTTCCGCCCGCCGTGCGAGCGAGGCAGATCCATGGACGCCGGTTGTCAAGCTCTCCGAGCAGCCCTACAAGCGCACGATCCCGGGTGTGCAACGCGTGCGCCGTTATTACGACGGCTTTGGCGGCCCGGTCTGCGACATGATCTACGACGAGGACCATCTGGCGGGGGAGGGCGCCGCGCGCGGCAATACCCTTGTGGCCGTGAACGATGCCGCCCTGGTGACCGACGTGTCCGAACTCGAGTATCGCGAGCTGCTGATGCCGATCGTGCGCGATGGCAGTGCGGTGGCTCCGCGTGAGAGCATCCAGGACGCGCGCGAGCGCTGTGCTTGGGCGCTCGACCATCTGGACGCAGCTTTCAAGCGCTTCCTGTACCCGCAGACCTATGTGGTGGGTATGGAGCAGGGCCTGGCTCAGGTGCGCGACGAGCTCGTGCGTAAGAACATGGCTGCGGCTTCGGCCTTCCCCTGGGCAAAATGATCCGAAGGGGACGGAGGAAAACGGATCATTTTCGTCCGTTCCGCACTAGGCGCCCCGACTGCCCCAGCTCGCCCGAACGCTCGACATTCGATTGGTTTGACGTATGACGACTTCTTATAAAACGATGGTGGTAAAGATCGGTTCGTCCACGGTGGTGGGCGCCGATGGCAAGGTCAACCGCGCCTTTATCGGCGGACTTGCCGATCAAGCCGCAGCGCTGCGCAAGCTCGGCTGGCGTCTGGTCGTGGTGAGCTCGGGCGCTATTGCCTGTGGCTATCCCGTGCTGGGCTTCGACCGCAAGCCGGTCGGTGACCTGCCGAGCCTGCAGGCCTGCGCCTCGGCTGGTCAGTGCATCATCTCGTCGGCCTACGACGAGGAGTTCCATGCGCGCGAACTGCTCACTTCGCTCGTGCTGCTCACGCGCCACGACACGGCGCGCCGCACGTCCTACCTGCACGCGCGCGACGCCCTGCTTCGCCTGGTGGAGCTCGGCGTGGTGCCGGTCGTCAACGAGAACGATACCGTCACCGTCGATGAGATCAAGTTTGGCGACAACGACACGCTGGCGGCGCTTGTGAGCTGCCTGGTTTCTGCCGATCTGTGCGTGACGCTCTCGGACATCGATGGCCTCTACACCGCCAATCCGCACGAGGATCCCACGGCCGAGTTCGTCCCGGTCGTGCATAAGATCGACGCCAAGATCATCGCCTCGGCGGGCGATTCTTCCACATCGGTGGGCACGGGCGGCATGATCACCAAGATCCGCGCGAGCCGCATTCTCATGACGGCGGGCATTCAGAGCGTGATTTGCTCGGGCGAGGAGCCCGATGCGCTCGTGCGTCTGGCCCGCGGCGAGAGCGTGGGTACGCTGTTCGATCCGCCGGCGGAGCGCCTGGACATTGCGCCGCGCAAGCTGTGGATTGCACTGGGCGACAAGGCGCACGGCTCGGTGACGGTCGATGACGGCGCCGCGAAGGCGCTGGTCAGCCGCGGTTCGTCGCTGCTCGCGGTGGGTATTCGCGAGGTCGATGGCCAGTTTGCCGAGGGCGATGTGCTCGACGTGTGCGACCCGAGCGGCATGGTTGTCGCCCGTGGTATCGCCGAGGCCGATTCGGACGTGCTGGAGCTTGCCGCCGGCCGCCGCCAGGACCAGATTGCCAGCAACCGCCTGCTCGCAGACCTGGCCGAGAAGCCCGCGATCCATAGGGACAACTTGATAGTGTTCGCCTAACCAATTGACGCTGCAAACGCCCCTAAGCGGCAATCTGACGTTCAATCGTCGGGCATGACCAAAAGGTCAATGCCCTCCTCTTTCACGTCACCTTGCTCGCTTAGGGGCGTTTTCGCTTTCTGTCCTCTACCAGCGGCATTGTCGTTGCCGGCACTTGGGGACGTTCCTATTGTGCCGGCAGACGGGAACACTCCTTTGCTAGAAGATCTGGCGCAGGTCTCCGCGGTTGAGGGCTTCGTCGAAGAGGTGCTTGAACACCACGCTGCCGTGCAAGCCGTCGTGCTCGAACTCGTTGGTCACCCAGGCATGCGAGTTGCCCACGCGGCTGAGCGTATCGAGCTGCATGCCCGAGTCCACGTACATGTCATCGAAGTACACCGCGGCCTGCAGGGGCACCTCGTTGCACGCCAGGCGCTGCGGGTCGTAGATCTTGTCCCAGCTTGTGTCTTCCATAAGCAGATCCATCGCCGGCTTGAAGGGCTTAAGTTCGGGCATCTGCTCAAACATCCACGGGAACATGGCCTCGCCGGTAAACATGAGCGGTCGCGTGAGCGTGTCGAACTCGGCACGATGGGCCTTCTCTTCTGCCGCGGCCCAGCGAATGGGCATGGTGTCGCCGTCGGCGTAGATGAACTCCTGAAGCGTCCAGTACAGCGGATTCGTGCGCGTGTTGGTGCGCTCGAAGGCGCGCATCAAAAAGCTGTCAGATACCGAGGCGCCGCAGGCCAGCGTGCCGTCGCCGTCAACAAAAGCATGATCGATAATCCAATGCATGCGCTCAAAGCTCGGCTTCATGCCAAAGTCGCTGCCCATGAGCTGCAGGCGTTCGACCGTCATCGGCGAGCCGTCGGGTAGCACGGGCTTTTGCTCCTCGAGGGCATCTGCCAGGGCCGCCACGCGCTCGACGTCGGCGGGGTAGCGGTTGTAATACTGCTGCGTCTTGGCAGCCATGCGCGGGAAGGTGTGCGCGTAGACCTCGCTTGCGCTCGCCGGTACGTGGGGGATGCCGCCGCAGGTAAAGCTTGCCGCCACGCCCTCGGGGAAGAGCGACAGGTAGCTCAGCGTCAAAAAGCCGCCGTAGCTTTGGCCGAGCGTGACCCACGGCTTGCCGCCAAAGCCCACCAGGCGCAGGTACTCAAAATCGCGCACGATGGAGCTGGCGAGGTGACGCTTGAGGAAGTCCGCCTGCGAGCGTGCTGTATCGGCGCCGGCGGCCGTTGCGCGATCACCCAGTGCCTTGATCGTGCGTCCGTCCACGCAGCTACTGCGTCCGGTGCCGCGCTGGTCGGGCAGGACGACGCGGAAGTGCTTGACGGCCTCCTCGATCCAGCCGTCGCTTGTGGGTGACAGCGGACGCGGGCTCTCGCCGCCGGGGCCGCCCTGCAAAAACAGGAGCAGCGGTAGATCGTCGTTGATGCGGTCGGGCGCGCAAACCACGCGGTAGAAGAGCTTGATGCTTTCGGGCGCACCTGCGATGGGCGCCGGCATGGCGCCGCGGCGCATGGTGCTGCCGACGGCCAGGAGCATCGGCTCCAGGCCGCGCCAGTCGAGGGGGACATCGATGCTGTGGTCCTCGACATACAGGCCGGGGACGTGGTACGAAGTGATGAGCGCCATGTGATGCTTCCGTTCGTTGCGGTGTTTCGGGTTGACCAATTCTACCGCCGCAGGTGAGGTCATGCGCAAATCGGCTACCATGGTTGCAAACTTCTAGGAGAAAGGGCCGCCCATGTCGGTCGATATAGCCACGTATGTCCACGATCTTGCCGTTGCCGCTAAGGCAGCGTCGGCCTCGCTTGCCACGGCGAGCGACGAGCAGCGCCAGGAGGCCGTGCGCGCCATGGCCGCAGCACTGCGCAACGGTATCGACTCCATCGTCGCCGCCAACGAGCTCGATATGTCCGCCGCGCGCGATGCGGGGACCTCGGCGGGACTCCTCGACCGTCTGCTGCTGACGCCCGAGCGCGTTGAGGGCATGGCCGTCGGCCTGGAGAAGCTCGCCGAGCTGCCCGATCCTGTCGGCCGTGTGCTCGACCACCGCGTGCTCGCAAGCGGCGTGGACCTCACCCGCGTGAGCGTGCCGTTGGGCCTGGTCGCCATGGTGTACGAGGCGCGCCCCAACGTGACGGCCGACGCCGCGGGCATCTGCATCCGCACCGGCAACGCCTGCATTCTGCGCGGCGGCTCGCTGGCCTATCACTCGTGTGCCATGATTGCCGAACTGCTGGCCGATGCGCTCGAGGCCAAGGGCTTCCCGCGCGAGGCCGTGTCGATGATCGAGTCTACCGACCGCGAGGCCACCGGCGAGCTCATGAAGCTCCGCGGCGTCGTCGATGTGCTCATTCCGCGTGGCGGTGCGGGCCTGATCCAGCGCTGCGTGCGCGAGTCGCTCGTTCCGGTGATCGAGACGGGCACGGGTAACTGCCACATCTACGTGCATGAATCCGCCGACTTCGATAAAGCGCTCAATATTATCGTCAACGCTAAGACGCAGCGCGTGGGCGTGTGCAATGCCGCCGAGTCGCTGCTGGTCGACCGTGCCGTGGCCGATGCGTTTTTGCCCGCGGTCGTGGCCGTGCTGCATGACCACGGTGTGCTCATTCACGGCGACGAGGCCACGTGCGCCGCATGCGCCGACGCCGGGCTTGCCGAGGGCGATGACTACGTTGCCGCGACTGAGGAGGACTGGGGTCGCGAGTATCTGGCGCTCGAGATGAGCGTGAAGGTCGTGGCGAACGAGGACGAGGCCATCGCGCACATCAACCGCTACGGCACGATGCACTCCGAGGCCATCGTTGCCGAGGACACGGATGCTTGCGAGCGCTTCCTCGATGCGGTCGATGCCTCGGCCGTGTACGCCAACGCCAGCACGCGCTTCACCGACGGCGGCGAGTTTGGCCTGGGCGCCGAGATCGGCATCTCGACTCAGAAGCTCCACGCCCGCGGCCCCTTTGCCGCCGAGGCCCTCACCACCTACAAATACAAGCTCCGCGGCACCGGCCAAGTCCGCCCCTAAACCTGCCAAAAAGGGACAGGTTTATTTTGGCAGGTTTTATCTGCGGTTTTGCCGGGTGACACGTTCGCCCGGCTTTTTTCTTCGCATATCTATTCAGCCTTTCGGCTTGAGCCGCGGCGATATACGATAGTGGCACCGTGACTTAACACCGACCCACCTGGAGGTATTGCCATGTCCCAGACGCTTTCCGCCGGAATCACCCGTGACCGCGCGTTCGAACTGCTCAACGAGCACAATAAGGATCCGTTCCACATCACGCACGGCGAGACCGTCGAGGGCACCATGCGCTACTTTGCGCGCGAGTTCGACCCCGAGAACGAGGAGTTTTGGGGCATCGTCGGGCTGCTGCACGACCTGGATTGGGAGGAGCATGAGGATGACCCCATGAACCACACTGTCTACGCCGCCGAGATTCTCGAGGGCGAGGGCGCCTCTCCTGAGCTTATTCACGCCATCCAGA
The DNA here is from genome assembly GCA_902489665.1 of uncultured Collinsella sp. GTDB lineage: Bacteria > Actinomycetota > Coriobacteriia > Coriobacteriales > Coriobacteriaceae > Collinsella. Next base: position 45,250 of record CABUAT010000004.1, read on the forward strand.
CGCATACGTCGGACTTCAACACCTCGCTGCCCAAACCCGAGTTGCAGATGGAGAAGATCCTGTTTGCCTGCGACGAGCTCACCGGCCTGATTGGCGCTGCCGTCATCATGCGCCCGAGCAAGAGCGTCATGGACTTTACGACCAAGTCGCTCAAGAAAAAGTTCAAGGACAAGCGCTTTGCTGCCGGCTGCTCGCGCGACGTGATTTCGCAGGGCGCCGAGATGTTGGGCTGGGAGCTTCCCGAGCTCTTCGACCGCACCATCGCGGCCATGCAGTCCTTCGCGCCTGACCGCGACACCTTCCAGGCCTAACCTGCCAAAAAGGGACAGGTTTATTTTGGTAGGTTTTATCTGGGAAAACGCTTCCGTTGGACGTTATTCAGCGGAATCGTTTTCTTTTTGACGCGGTGATGCCGGCGAATGGCGGCGCTTCGCGGCAGACGGCCATGCTTTGCCGTATTCGTAATTCGGCATGCGCATTGCTAAGCGGCGTTCTTGATAATCCATACCCCCAGTCCGGTTAGCAACTGAACCTGCTTAATTGTCAGCCCTTCTTTTCGAAGCGCGAGTATCGCCTCATTGCGAAGTGCTTTGGAGACGGATTTGAGCTCCGTCGGAGCACATCCTACGACACTCTGCACGATTGCCGTGCCAAATTCACATAGATCTTCCTCACGAACCTTGGCTGTTGCGCTGGGGCGATAGGGAAGCGACGGCGCACTTTCCATGAGCTGAAGGTATGAGCGAGGTGTTGGGAATAAAACGCCGACAACGCTGCCGGTGACATGCGGCCGTGACCTGGCACTCATTAGATACTCGCGATGGCTGCTCCAGGGATATTCGTCGTATGCCGCCAGTCCTGCTTTTTGTGGATTCAGATGAATGTATCGAATTGCCTCAAGTAAATATACTTCCGACTTAATGGGCGAATCCCAAAACCGCTCCTGAAACACGTGGCCGATATGTCCTGTCCGCGCATTGTATCTACCCGCAAACGACACGGCTATCGCGTGCATCGCGTCGCTCTTGCGGTCGTCCGGATCGTCGATGAGGAGATGAATGTGGTTTCCCATAAGGCACCAAGCGATAAGCTCAATATTGTGTTTAGGGAGGATCACATCGAGGATCTGAAGCATGGCGATTCGGTCCTCGGCATCGTCAAACAGCAATTGCCCTCCGTTTCCACGCAACGTGACGTGGAAATAACCGGTTGGTGACTTTGAACGAGGTTTTCTCGGCATGGCCCCTCCTTTAGCTCGGATGGGCTGAAGATACCTCATTCGCAGGCATCGGTTGTCGAGATTCAGTTCACCGACAATAGCTGCTACCTGCCGAAATGTTATTGCGTTTTCAAATTGATGCTTTTTAATGGTAGCTGAGCAAGACGGGCACGCTTGTTGTGGATGTGGGTGTTGGTTGCGTCGATCTGGATGGTCCTCGCGTGATGTCATCGCAAATGGGCTTCACGCATTTCTACGGCGATAGAAAAATGGCCGGGCGCTCACAAACAAAACGGAGCACCCGGCATTTACTGATTGTTTGTTGATGTTTGGCCAGATAAAACCTGCCAAAATAAACCTGTCCCTTTTTGGCAGGTTAGTTGAGGGCGGCTTGGGCTAGGCGGGCTTCGGCGTCCTCCTCGGTGACGCCCAGGGCCACGGCGAACTCCTCTATGGAGCGGCGCTTGGCCTCCTTAAGTACGCGCATGTAGTAGGAGCTGGGCTTTTTATCAGCTTCCTCGGCCTGGCGAATGCGGTGCATCATGGTCTTTGCCACGCGGACCGTCTCGGGCGCACCCAGCTTGAGCTGCTGCTTAAAGTGCGTCTCCTCAAGTGAGCTGTTGCGCTCGGTGAAGGTGTCGCACTCCAGCTCGTCATAGTGGCTCAGCAGGTGCTCGGCATCTTGCTGAGAGATGGCGGCGTGCAAACGATCGGCCTGCGCCACGGGGTACATGAGGATCGTCTGCGCATGTCCCTGCTTGGTCTCGAGCAACAGCATGGGCTGCGGCGTGTCGTCCCTAAAACCGACGACGGTGCAGACTCCCTGACCCGGATGAATGACGTGTTGACCGATTGAGAACATGCTACCTCCAACTTATACGAATTTGCGTATGTCTAGAATACCACGCTGACGTGCGGAAACCCTTACTTTATGCAGGAAAAGCACACAACTCCGATAGGTAAGAGTATTCGATAAAAGACACAGCTCATTCACACCTTTATGCATTTTCAACGCGTGCATAATCTGCAGGCAGACCGGCATCTTTGAGAGACTCCATACAAGCTGTAGTCAATTTTGTGCATATGCAATTTCGATTGGCTTTACCCTGCGATAGTGCCCGTCGCTTGTGATAGAGTGCTACAAACTCTGGCTTTTGCCCTACGAGTGACCAAGAGCTCGGGGGCTTTAACACAAGGAGGATCTATGCCCGAGAAGATTGAAGAGCTGGTACGCGCTGCGCTTGCTGCGGCCCAGGAGGCCGGCGACCTTTCCGCATTTGAACTTGACGATTGCGCTATCGAGCGACCGGCTGACACTTCTCATGGCGAGTGGACCTCTACCATGGCTCTGAAGTCCGCCAAGCTGGCCCACTGCGCCCCGCGCAAGATCGCCGAGGCCATCGTTGCCCATATGCCCGAGGATCCCGCGATCGAGAAGGTCGAAATCGCAGGCCCCGGTTTCATCAACTTCTACCTCTCCGTTGCCGTCAAGAATGCCATCTTTGGCGAGGCTCGCGAGAAGGGCATGGACTTCGCTAAGTCCAACGTCGGCGGCGGCCTGAAGACCCAGGTCGAGTTCGTCTCCGCCAACCCCGTCGGCCCCATGCACATCGGCCACGGCCGCTGGGCCGCGCTGGGCGATTCGCTCTGCCGCGTCATGGACCACGCCGGCTATGAGATCCAGCGTGAGTTCTACATCAATGACCACGGCTCTCAGATGAACACCTTCGGCAACTCCATCAGCACGCGCTATATGCAGCTTGCCGACATCATCGCCAAGCAGGGCGTTGATATCGACGAGGCTCACAAGCTACTGATCGCCGACCGTGACGCCTTCGTTGCCGACGAGAACGACGAGCATCCCGAGACCCATCCGTATCAGGACAACTTTGCCGAGACTCTGGGCAAGGACTCCTACGGCGGCGACTACATCATCGACGAGGCCGCCGAGTTCTGGCGCACCGACGGCGATAAGTGGGTCAACGCCGATCCTCAGGAGCGCATGGAGAGCTTCCGCGAGCGCGGCTATGTAAAGATGGTCGACAACATGCGCGACCTCTGCCACGCCGTCAACTGCGACTTCGACCGTTGGTACTCCGAGCGCTCGCTGTACGTGAAGGACACCGAGGGCGAGACCGCCGGCACCTCCGCTGTCGACCGCGCTTTTGAGAAGCTCGACAAGATGGGCTACCTCTACACCAAGGACGGCGCTCTGTGGTTCCGTTCCACCGACCTGGGCGACGACAAAGACCGCGTCCTGATCAAGTCCGATGGCGAGTACACCTACTTCGCCTCCGACGTCGCCTATCACTGGGACAAGTTCCAGCGCGTCGACCACGTCATCGACATTTGGGGTGCCGATCACCACGGCTACATCGAGCGCGTCCGCTGCGTCTGCGACGCTCTGGGTTACCCCGGCAAGTTCGAGGTTCTACTGGGCCAGCTCGTCAACCTACTGCGTAACGGCAAGCCCGTCCGTATGTCCAAGCGCAAGGGCACCATGGTGACCCTGCAGGAGCTCGTCGACGAGGTCGGCTCCGATGCCGCTCGCTACACGCTCATCTCCAAGAGCTCCAACCAGATGGTCGACTTCGACATTGAGGCCGTTAAGAAGCGCGACAACTCCAACCCGGTCTATTACGTGCAGTATGCTCACGCCCGCGTGTGCTCCATCCTGCGCCGTGCCGCCGACGTTACCGCCGAGCAGGCCGACGAGATGGGTATGAAGGCCGTTGCCGCCAAGGCCATCGGTGAGAACGTCGATTACTCGCTGCTGACCGACCCGACCGAGCTCGCCCTTTCGCGCAAGCTCAATGAGCTCACCGACCTGATCGCCAGCTGCGCTCGCGATCGCGCCCCGTTCCGTCTGACCCACTTTGCCGAGGAGCTCGCCGGCGACTTCCACAGCTTCTACGCTGCCTGCCAGGTTCTGCCGAGCGAGGGCCGTCCCGTCGACCCCGAGCTTTCGCGCGCCCGTCTGGCAGCTTGCGACGCTGTCCGCGTGACGCTCGCCCTGGTGCTTACCCTCGTTGGCGTTTCCGCGCCCGAGCAGATGTAATCTGCGGGTCATTTGACCGTGTAGGTTTGGTTTAACTGAGCCCTATAAGCCCGATCTCCCACGGAGGTCGGGCTTTTTTCGCAAACGCCGACGTATTGACGAATTTGGAACTGCTGGAAATACGAAACTATGCCGGTTTACTATGATGAATTGAGGAATTCCAACCACGCCGGCTTTTCTCTAAAAAGTGCAAAGCATCTACCTGCGGTTTTAGTTCAACAAGCTTCGGAGTGGTCGCGGTTGAGCGATTCATCGTAGTAAACCGCCATAGTTTTGGCGGAGGCGGTCAGATTTGTGGGCGGTAAATCAAAGAATGTACCTTTTGACTAGTCGTTTAAGAACGTCCCCAATGACTAAGTTGCAGGTGGCGGCGGTTGTGTTACACTAACGCTGCGTAGTTGACGCAATCATCTCGATACAGATCAATGATGTCCGTCGTTTCGAACGGAACTAGACTGTTTAGCCGCCCTGAAGGTTTATGCAGGGAGCATGTGATCACAGGGCTTGAAAAGAAAGTTGAGCAAACACTGTGTCTGATCAACAGCAAGAAAACGAAATAACGACGACGCAGGCCGCTCCCGCTGCACCGGTTGCGTCGGACCAGGTCGCGGCGCCCGCGCAAGCCTCGGCTCCTGAGACGCCTAAGGCTGCTTCGACGCCTGCGCCTGCAACTGGTGAGGAGACTGCTCCGGCAAAGCCCAAGCTCACGCGCCGCACGGCCAAGCCTGCCGCTGACGGCGAGGAGGTCACCAAGCCCAAGCGCCGTACCACGCGCACGACGCGCGCCAAGCGCACCGTTGCAGCTGACTCCTCGGCGCCGATTTCCGATGAGGTCGCGCAGGCACGTGCGTTGGCGCAGATTAGCGAGGCTCAGGTGGTGCGCGCCCGCCGTCGTGCTGCCGAGCGCGAGGCCGCGGCTCTGACCGAGCTTGCAGCTCCGTCTGTGCCCGAGACGCCTGACGCCACCGAGACCCCTGCCGCCGACCTGCCGACCGAGAAGCCGGCACCGCGCACACGCCGCCGCACGGCTGCTAAGGCCGAGCAGGTTGCGGAACAGGTAGCCCCCGAGCTCACTGAGGCTTCGGTCCGCTCCGCGGCAGGGGAGCGCACATCGCCTGTTGAGCCCGCTGCGCCTGTCGAGGCCAACGAAGTTCCCGTTGTCGATCCGGCTTTGCGCCCGCACCGTCGCGGTCGCAAGCCCAAGGCCTTTGTCGAGGCCGAGAAGGCCGCAGCCGCAGCCGCCGCCGCTCGGGATGCTGCGGCGACCGCCAAGTCCTCAACTGCTGCCGATGCACCCGTCCAGGATGCTACGACTTCCGAGGCCGTTTCTGCCGATGTCGATTCCGCCGACGTCCGTCCCGGTCGCAGCCGTCGCACTGCTGCTAAGCGCACGTCCAAGGCTAAGGCTGCCAAGAAGGGTGCGTCCGAGGATTCCGCCGAGACGACCACCGGTGCATCGACTGATGTCGCCGAGCCCCAGGACATCGAACAGCCTGCGCCCGAGAAGCCCAAGCGCGGTCGTAAGAAGTCCGCTAAGGTCAAGGCGTCCGAGCAACAGGCTGATGTCGAAGCACAGGTCGATTCCGGCGCCGAGGCCAATGACGCCGCTGCGGCCAATGTTGATACCGCTGCAACCGATGGTGCCGCCCCCGCCGAGGGCGAAGACGGCGCTCGCCCCAACCGTCGCCAGCACAAGCGCAACGACGAGCGCAACGAGCGCAAGGACGACCGCAACAACGACCGTCGCAACCGCCAGCGCGATCGCAAACAGCGCAACAAGGAGCGTAATGCCGCCCCCACCGAGCCCACGCTTTCGCGCGAGGAACTCGCGGCCATGAAGGTCGCCGAGCTGCGCGAAAAGGCCAAGGAGTTCGAGATCGAGACGACCGGCAAGAAGAAGGCCGAGCTCGTCGAGGAAATCTACACCACCGCCGCGAAGGCCGAGGGCTTCCGCGACATCAAGGGCATCCTGCAGATTCGCCCGGACAGCTCCGGCATCATCCACGCCCATGGCTACATGAAGTCCAACGACGACGCCTTCGTGCCCGCTTACCTCATCCGCTCCGCGCGCCTGCGCACGGGCGACGTCATCGAGGGCTCGCTGCGTCCTTCGCGCGGCGGCGACAAGCGCGCCGGCCTCGCCAAAATCACGACCATCAACGGTCTTGACCCCGAGCAGATTCGCAACCGTCCCAAGTTCGGCGACCTCACCCCGGTCTATCCCAACGAGCCGCTGCGCATGGAGCACGGCAAGGACTCTATTACCGGTCGCGCCATCGACATCGTGTCACCGATCGGCAAGGGTCAGCGTGGCCTGATCGTGTCCCCACCCAAGGCCGGCAAGACCACGATCCTCAAGAAGATCTGCCAGTCTATCTCGATTAACAACCCCGAGGTGCACCTCATCTGCCTGCTCGTCGACGAGCGCCCCGAAGAGGTCACCGATATGCAGCGTTCCATCAAGGGTGAGGTTGTAGCGTCGACCTTCGATATGCCTGCCGACAACCACACCCGCGTGGCAGAGCTCGTCATCGAGCGCGCCAAGCGCATCGTAGAGCTGGGTGGCGATGTTGTGGTGGTGCTCGACTCCATCACGCGCCTCGCCCGCGCCTACAACTTGGCGGCGCCCGCCTCGGGCCGCATCCTTTCGGGCGGCGTCGATTCGGCGGCACTGTATCCGCCCAAGCGCTTCCTGGGTGCAGCCCGCAATATCGAGAACGGTGGCTCGCTCACCATCCTGGCCTCTGCCCTCATCGACACCGGTTCCAAGATGGACGAGGTCATTTTTGAGGAGTTCAAGGGCACCGGCAACATGGAGCTTAAGCTCGACCGCGACCTGGCCGACCGCCGCATCTTCCCGGCTATCGACCCCGTTGCCTCCGGTACACGTAACGAGGACCTGTTGGTCGACGAGCAGATGCGCCCGTTTGTCTTTGGTCTGCGTCGCATTCTTGCCGGCATGAACAACACCGAGCGCGCAGCCGCATCGTTTATCAAGGGTCTTAAGGGCACCAACACCAACCAGGAGTTCCTGGTGCGTTCGGCCAAAAAACACAGCGACTACGAGCAGACGTTCTAGGTTGTCATCCACGCGCAGCGATAGTTATCAATGCGATAAAGGGTCGGGGCTTTGAGCCTCGGCCCTTTTCCATAGCGCCGCTCCGCGCTTATTTTTGACCGTAAGACCGACGAGCAGCAGGTTTCCCGTTTCAATCCGACATCGTCGCTTGCAATCGGCAGGGCGGTTTCGCATAATAGCTTTTAAGCTTCGCGACGGAAAACGCAGATGAAACGAACCATATACCGTTGCTTTGGGGCATAGCCCCGCTTCATCTTCTCTCGCGCAGCCAACTGAATGATGCGATTTGGGTGCTGGAAGATGGGGAGAGCTCATGGCTTCTTCTGATGCAACACAACGAGCAGTCCTTGCCGGACTTTCGTGCGGGATCGGCCTTGCCGCTCCCGTGGTTATGTATGCCGCGACGCTGCCGTTTTCGTCTGTGAACGAGACGGTCGTGGCGGGTGCGGTTCCCTTCGCCGTGGGCGCGGTGGCGGGCGTGGGCATCTATGCCGCCTCGCTGGGTATCTCCGAGTATCGTGCGCAGCGTGAAGAGCGTCTGTTCCAGCCCGATGCCATGGGCGGTGCCGCCAATCTCAATCAGCATCAAAGCGAGTTCAAGACCGCCTCGATTCCAGCTCAGCAGCAGGATGCGACTCCTTACGCTGCGACTTCTGCTTCTCAGGCTCAGTCGGAGCAGTCTACCTCGGCATTCCTTTCCGGCCTGACTGGTGCGTTCCAGCGCCGTCATGTCGATGATGGTGTCCCTACCATCGCTCGAGCCGCAGATGCTATGGACGAGGCCGAGGCTTGGTCCATGATCGACAGTATGCTCGACGACGATTCGCCGGTTAGCTGCGACCCTGCACGCTCGCGCGACGTCTATCAAGTCGCCATCGACGAGCTCACCAACGGCGGGCAGACCGGCTCCTTCAATCGCGATGACATCGCCGCCGCGGCACGCGCCGTGTCGGGCTCCCAGGCCGCCCCTGCGGGCAGCACAGCGGCTTTCGTGGCACTCGTTGCCAACGCGGCAGCCAATAACGCCTACAGCGCTACCTCGGCGGACGCGAACGCTTCTGCCGATAATTCGTACGTTGATGAAGACATGACCGCGGACGAGGAGGCCGTTGCCGCCCGCCGTGCCGCCGAAAGCTCGCTTTGGGGCGCTCCTGCCCAGCAGCAGGCGGCTGAGGCTGCGCCGTACAACGCAAACCTCGCCAGCATGCCTATCATCTCCGGTGTCGCGGACATCGATCTCGATGACCTCGATGAGCCTGTGGCCATCACCGCATCGATTGATGCCCAAGATCGCATCGACACCGGCGACCTTCCGGATGCCTCGCTCGAGGTTGATGTCCCTATGGCCGATTACTCGGGCCACGAGGACATGTGGGCCGCCGCCACCGCGATTCTGGATGAGATTGACGAGCCTGCTCCTGTTGCAGCCCCCGCTCCCGTCACTGCCCCTCAGCCTGCTGCCCCCGCCTATGTCGGCCGTCACAGCGCTGTGTTCCCCGAGGATACTGCCCGCATCTCGCGCGAGAGCATCGAGCGAGCCGAGGCTATTGCCGCCGGCATTATGGAAAATCGTCGTCACGAGCGCGTCAATCAGATCCTCGAGGAAGAGATCGAGCGCCTGCAGTCCTCTACCGCCAAGCGTACGGGCCGTGCCTATCTGAGCGTTATCGAGGGCGGTACCGCCAGCTTCGCGCCGCTCCGCGCGGAGGCATAACTTCTGCATGGTTAAGATCAATCGAAAATGGGCGGTCGTGACCTGCCTGATGGCGCTCTTGATCTGGGGCAATTCGCTGGTTCCCGGCTCGGGGTCGGGCTCGCTGAGCCTAACGGTCATGGAAGCTATCCGCGGTTTTCTGCACGGCGTGGGACTTCCATATGCATGGGTGACCAACTTTGTTGTTCGTAAGTGCGCGCATTTTACCGAGTATATGGTGCTCGGCATCCTGGCAACGCACGCCTTTGATTTTGAGGGCCGGCGCACCTTTGACGTGCTGCTGCCCACGGCGGTGTTCCTGCTGCTGATTCCCTCGATCGACGAGACGATTCAGCTCTTTGTGCCGGGACGCGCCGGCATGATCACCGATGTGATGATCGACTGCTGTGGAGCGGCAACGGGCGTTGTGCTCAGATATCTACTACGATCGCTCATATGTGCCAAAAAGGCCGCCTAGGACGTATGTTTGGTCCTAGGCGGCCTTTTTTATTTGAGGACTTATATGAGGCGTGGTGGCGTCGTTCCGTAGGTCGGATTTGCCGGGCGCGCCACGCCCTGTGGGTGCGTCTGCTACTGAAGCGCCTGTGCGCCCAGGGCCAGGCAGCCCATAATGCCCTGCTTGCCCTCGAGGCTGTTGTTGACGATGTAGTTATCGATGTCGTTGACCTCGGGCGTGACGATATAGCCGTTGAGCATTTCGGCACACTTTTTGCGTGCGAGCGGCACGATGGGGGTGTGGTCGGCCACGCCGCCGCCGATGATGATTTTTTGCGGTGCGTAGCACAGCGTGTAGGTCATGAGCGCCTGTGCCAGATAACCGGCGAGCAGGTCCATGGCCTCCGGGTCATCGGCCACGTCTCCGGCGCTCTTGCCATCCCAGCGCTTTTTGACGCCGGGGCCGGCGATGAGGCCCTCGAGGCAGTTGTCATGGAAGGGGCAAGCGCTATGCTCGCCGATGGTGTCGCGCGGGTCGCGCGTGACCAGGATGTGGCCGGCCTCGGGATGCATCATGCCGTGCACGAGCTTACCGCCCGAGAGCACGCCAGCGCCCACACCGGTACCGATCGTCAGGTACACCACGTCGGTGAGGCCCTGCGCGCAGCCAAAGGTGACCTCGCCCAGGCAGGCGACGTTGACGTCGGTGTCGTAGCCGCAGGGAATATTGAGCTCGTTTTGGATAGTGCCCAGCAGGTCAAAGTAGCGCCATGCCGTTTTGGGTGTCTCCAGGATCTTGCCGTATTGGGGCGAAGCGGGGTTGACTGCGGTGGGGCCAAATGCGCCGATGCCCAGCGCGGCGATGCCCTTGTTCGCAAACCATGCGTTGACGGCCTCAACGGTCTCCTGCGGGGTCGTGGTCGCGATCTGCTCACGCTCCAGGACCGTACCGTCTGCATAGCCCGTGGCGCAGACCATCTTGGTGCCGCCGGCCTCGAGCGCTCCGATAAGCTGCTGTTCTGCCATAGTATTCCTCTCTCTGGGACGAGTTGCTCCGTGACTAAAGTATAGGGCTCTAAACCATTTAAGAAAGCGCTATAAAAAGAAGCCTCGCAACGTGGCGGGCGGTGCGGGGCTTCTTTGGTTGCTTTAGTTGCCGGGCCGTCATTACCCGCGCGGCTTGATTTTATCACGTAGCGACTTGAGGTTCTCCAGTGCCGCGTTAAGCGTCTCGTCCCGCTTGGCAAAGTGGAAACGAATCAGATGGTTGACGGGCTCGCGGAAGAAGCTCGAGCCGGGCACGGCGCCCACGCCCACCTTGGATGCGAGGTCCTCGCAGAATTCGAGGTCGCTGTCATAGCCAAACTCAGAGATGTCCATCATGACGTAGTAGGCGCCCTGTGGCACGTTATGCTCAAGACCGATGCTATCGAGCCCCTGGCAGAACAGGTCGCGTTTGGCGGTATAGAGGTTAAGGACCTCATCGTAATAGCTGTCGTCGAAGTTGAGGGCGGTGACAACGGCTTCCTGCAGGGGAGCGGCGGCACCCACGGTGAGAAAGTCGTGGACCTTCTTGATACGCTCGGTGATCTGGGCCGGGGCGATGGTGTAGCCCAGACGCCAGCCGGTGATGGAGTACGTCTTAGACAGCGAGCTGCAGCTGATGGTTCGCTCGAACATGCCGGGCAGCGTGGCCATATAGACGTGCTCATGGGGCGCGTAGACGATGTGCTCGTATACCTCGTCGGTGATGCAGTAGGCGTCGTACTGTTTGCAGAGGTCGGCGATAAAGGTGAGCTCCTCGCGCGTAAAGACCTTGCCACAGGGGTTGGACGGGTTGCACAGGACGATCGCCTTGGGATCGTTGTCGCGGAAGGCCGCCTCGAGCACCTCACGGTCAAAGTCGAACGCAGGCGGGTTGAGCGGCACGTAGATGGGCTCGGCACCCGAAAGGATCGTGTCGGCGCCGTAGTTCTCATAGAACGGCGAGAAGATGACGACCTTGTCGCCGGGGTTCGTGACCGTCATCATGGCGGCCATCATGGCCTCGGTGGAGCCGCAGGTGACTACGATATTCTCGTTGGGGTTCACCGGCATGCCCATAAAGTGCTCCTGTTTGGCGGCGAGCGCCTCGCGCATGGCCTGGGAGCCCCAGGTAATGGAGTACTGGTGATAGAGCGGCTTGGGGTCGCTGGCGATGGCGCTGAGGCTATCGAGCAGCTGCGCCGGGGGATCGAAGTCGGGGAAGCCCTGCGAGAGATTGACAGCGCCGTACTTATTGGAGATGCGTGTCATGCGGCGGATGACCGAATCGGTAAATCTTGCCGTGCGGTTGGAGAGTTCTTTCATGACGGTCCTTTCGAGGATTTGCAGTGGCGCAAGTTTACTCCTATGAAACCGGTGGGATTTGCTCGAAATGGTCTCGAAAAACTCTTTTCAAAATTCTTGAAAATTGGGGCTTGCATCGCGTGGCGTTCCTTGCAATAATAGTCGAGCGCGAAGCGCACAGGACACGGTGGGTGTAGCTCAGTTGGCTAGAGCGACGGGTTGTGGTCCCGTAGGTCGAGGGTTCGAGTCCCTTTACCCACCCCAGTTTTTGCTTCGTGTTGATATCGGGTCGTTAGCTCAGTTGGTAGAGCAGGGGACTCTTAATCCCAAGGTCCAGGGTTCGACCCCCTGACGGCCCACCACACGATATCTCCTCTAAAGTCCGCCACAACGGACTTTAGCTTTGGGTCGTTAGCTCAGTTGGTAGAGCAGGGGACTCTTAATCCCAAGGTCCAGGGTTCGACCCCCTGACGGCCCACCCAAAGCATGTTAAAGCGACTGGCTTAAGCTGGTCGCTTTTTTGTTAACCTCGCATGGGGTCGAACCCGTCGGGGCGCGGAGCTGAGGAAATGCGTAAGCATTTGCCAGTGCAGCGCGCAAGGCGCCTTGGCGCCGCAGCGGTCGCCTGCGCAGCAGGCTGACCCCCTGAGGGCCCGCCTAAGCAAGTTAAGACGGTCAACGAAAGTTGGCCGTCTTTTTTGCTGACCTCGCATGGGGTCGAACCCGTCGGTGCACAGCTGCTTTCACAGATCGAGCCTACCCTGGGGGTCGGTAAAACCGTCAGTACCCTCCTTGAGTTTCTTCTCGTCTGCCTTCACACGACGCTCGAGCTTTTTTGTATCCTCGGCAGGCGGTAGGTTCTCGGGGACAATTCCGCGGTCGATGAGGCTGCCACGCACGCTTGTGTTGTTCTCGACGTGCTCTTGCTTGATCTGGTCCAGGCCGTACAGGTCGTGTTCCTCGGCGTTGAAGGCCGTCATCGAGTTCGTAAGGTCCTTTGCTTTGATGAGGACATCGGCTAACCTGTCCGCCAATGCCGCGCTCTTGGGTACGCCGAGCTGCTGCTTCATTTCCGCCGTGCTTCTGCCGCCGAATAACGCTTCATCGCCCTTCGACTTGATGATCGCGAATCCTTTGGAGTCAACGCCGCGTTTGAACGCAATACCCGAGAGCTGTTTCTTTGAATCGGATAGCGAGTGGCGCGCCTGCAAGCGCTGAATCTCTGCGAAGCGCTGCTCTATGAGCTCTTGGCGGCGCGTCTGGACGGCAAAGTATGCCTGCGCGAGCGCGATCTCCGGCTTGTTTGGATCTCCGTTTTGGGCGATTAAATAGCATGCGTAGCGCGTAAGTTTGTAGTCTTTAACCGCGCGAGCGGCGACACCGGCAGTTACCATTTTCGTGGTGTCACGAAAATGGGAATCAACTGGAGTTTTGTTTGTTTCGCACGAGACTTTTGCCCTCTTAACAACTTCGGCGAAGTTCTCCCATCGAGTGTACCCCATGGGTTCCATTAAATCGCGTGCGAGCCAATATTCAACGCCGTCTTCCACATTGGCGTAGCTATCAAGTTCGACACGCCACTTCTCGATATCTCTACTGTCCATATCTCCTCCTCGCTGGTCTATTGTCTATGCGGGCTTTGCCCACTCTGTATTCAGAATAAGGATACGCTGCCGTGCGGACACGAATGGGCCCGTGCTGCTTCGAGCTCACGGGGCCCATGGATATCGATTGGTTGTGTTCTGCTTTAGATAGGTGTCCGGTTTAATCCGCTCGATAGTGCGACCCGAGACTTTCAGTTCGCTTGCGCATGGCTTTGACCATTTCCTGTGCTAGTCGAATCTGCGACTGTAGGCGGGCGAGGGCTGCGATCTCGCTGTCATCGGTATGCGGCTTGCTCAGCGCCATGGCCTTGTCTTGCAGGCTTTCAAGCTGTTGCAGGGCCTCGGATAGGCCTGTTTCGGTCCTGTTGATCATGCAAAAGGTGCTCATCGTGTGCCTAAGGCTGTGTGTCAGGCGTTCGGCATCTGTTGTGGCAATGCCGTACTGGGGGAGGGTGATATCCGCCTTCAGGGCCGCCTCAGGCTCTTTCTGCGCTGTGAGGGCTGCCGATGCGCCCGCGATACGTCCGAATACGATGCCGTTGGCGCTTGACAAGCCACCAATGCGGTCGGCGCCGTGCATGCCGCCTGTCGCCTCGCCGCAAGCGTAGAGGCCCTCAACGCCCGTGTGCGCGGTCTTATCGATCTTGATGCCGCCGTTAGCGGCGTGGGCATACATCGCAACGCGCATCTCGTCAGTCGGGGCGATGCCGTGCTCGTCTTGCAGCCAGGTGGCAAAGGTCTGCACAAACTCTGGGACATCCTCGCGGGGGAAGTCGTAGTGGAGTGCCAGGCCTTCGACACCTGCCTGATCGATGACGAGATCGATAGCGCGGGAGGCCAAGCGTGACGTGAAGGGGCCATATCCAGAGCGCTGCTCGAGCAGGTCGTCCAGCTTGTCGTCGGCAATATCTGCCGGCTGGTCTACATGTACGTAGCGCCAGGTCTTCTCGTTAAAGACAAGGTTGCGCTTGGGCTCGATGAAGCCGGGCATCATCTGCATGAACTCTATATTAGTAAGCGATGCGCCGTGCGCCAGCGCGATGGCCTGTGATGAGCTGAGCACGTCGGCGGAAGTGAGGCTTCGCTCGAACAGGCCACCCGTGCCACCGGCTGCGATGACCGTGGCCTTGGCAGCAAAGGGCACGATTCGATTTTCGGTAAGGTCGTAGAGTACGGTTCCGGTTATTCTGCCGTTCGTGTCCTCAACAAGGTCGATAAGCTCATGGCGGGGGAGCAGGCGAATGCCGAGCGACTCGATCCAGGTCGTCAGAGCGTCCTCAAGGGGCTTGCGGGTGAGGCCGCGCCACATGCGCGTCTTGTGGTCAAAGCAGGGGATAAATTGCTTTTGTTGAGCACTCTTGGCGCTTTGCGGACGCTGGAGCTCAACGCCCAGGTCTTGCTCGAGCCAGTCAATCGCTTGGGGAATGCCGTGGACGAACGCTTGGACGAGTTCGGGGTCGGCGACACCGCCGCCGACGGTCTGGATGGTGTCGATGAGGTCTTGTTCGTCGTCTTCGTTAACGGGTCCGATAAGCCCTAGGCCCCAGGTTCCAGGGAAGAAGCTCGATCCACTCATGGTCTTGCCGGCGCTTGCCACAGCGACGGTTGCGCCCGTGCGTGCCGCTTCGATGGCGGCACAAAGGCCCGCAATGCCAGATCCAATTACCAGTACATCAGTCGATTCCATCGGATTCCTTTCTCGTCCGGCGCATTGTCGCACGGGTGATCGGCAATGGGGCCGCAAAGACTCGGCAAATCGGTAAAGGGCAAATATGGCAGGTGGGCGTCAGGTGGACTCGGCCACTTCGGTCGGCCCATTTGATAAGTTGCGGTGGAATACGGACTGTTTTGGCCTGTATGGATGCAATTCAGTCCGTATTTCACCACAACTGATACATCGGACCCTTTAATAAGAGTAACCAATTTGAGACGGGGCAAACAAAAAGAGCCGCTACCTCGAAAGGTAGCGGCTCCAAAGCTCAGCTATATGAGCATCGCGCGGGCGCGATTAGGCCTTGAGGGCCTCCTCGACGGCGACAGCGCAGGCGACGGTGGCACCGACCATGGGGTTGTTGCCCATGCCGATGAGACCCATCATGTCGACGTGCGCAGGCACGGAGGAAGAACCGGCGAACTGGGCGTCGGAGTGCATGCGGCCCATGGTGTCGGTCATGCCGTAAGAGGCAGGGCCGGCGCCCATGTTGTCCGGGTGCAGGGTACGGCCAGTGCCGCCACCAGAAGCGACGGAGAAGTACTTCTTGCCAGCCTCGAGGCGCTCCTTCTTGTAGGTGCCAGCGACGGGGTGCTGGAAGCGCGTGGGGTTGGTGGAGTTACCGGTGATCGAGATGTCGACGTTCTCGTGCCACATGATGGCAACGCCCTCGCGGACGTCGTCGGCGCCGTAGCAGTTGACGGCGGCGCGGGGACCATCGGAGTAGGGGATGGTCTCGACGACCTTGAGCTCGCCCGTGAAGTAGTCGAACTGGGTCTTCACGTAGGTGAAGCCGTTGATGCGGGCGATAATCTGAGCAGCGTCCTTGCCCAGACCGTTGAGGATGACGCGCAGCGGCTTCTTGCGAGCCTTGTTGGCGTTCAGAGCCAGGCCGATAGCACCCTCAGCGGCAGCGAAGGACTCGTGACCGGCCAGGAAGGCGAAGCACTCGGTGTCGTCGGAGAGCAGCATAGCGCCCAGGTTGCCGTGGCCCAGACCGACCTTGCGGTCCTCGGCGACGGAGCCGGGAACGGTGAAGGCCTGGATGCCCTCGCCGATGATGGCGGCAGCCTCAGAAGCGGACTTGGCGCCACGCTTGACAGCGAGAGCGCAACCGAGGGTGTAGGCCCACTCGGCGTTCTGGAAGGCGATGGACTGGGTGTTGTTGACGATCTCACGCGGGTTGAAGCCCTTGTCGGTGCAGATCTGCAGAGCTTCCTCGAGGGAGGCGATGCCGTTGTCGGCGAGGCACTTGTTGATCTTGTCAGCGCGGCGCTCGTAACCTTCGAACGTAACAGTCATAGTTATTTCCCTCCCTTTCTACTCGTGAACCGGGAACACGCTGGCGACGGAGTGAGTCTCCTCGTCGGTGCGCGGGTCGATGTACTTGGCAGCGTTCTCCCACTGACCATAGTGGCCCATAGCGCCAGCGATGGCCTCCTCGGGGGTCTTGCCGGCCTTGACGGCGTCGGTGAACTTGCCGAGGTTCAGGAACTCGAATGCGATGATCTCGTTCTTGTCGTTGAGAGCCATGCGGGTGACGTAGCCCTGAGCGAGCTCGAGGTAACGAGCGCCCTTGGCCTTGGTGCCGAACATGGTGCCGACCTGAGAGCGAAGGCCCTTGCCGAGGTCGTCGAGGGAGGCGCCCACGGGCAGGCCGCCCTCGGAGAACGCGGTCTGGCTGCGGCCGTAAACGATCTGCAGGAAGATCTCGCGCATAGCAACGTTGATGGCGTCGCAGACAAGGTCGGTGTTGAGGGCCTCGAGGATGGTCTTACCGGGAAGGATCTCGGAAGCCATGGCGGCAGAGTGGGTCATGCCCGAGCAGCCGATGGTCTCAACGAGGGCCTCCTCGATGATGCCGTCCTTGACGTTCAGCGTGAGCTTGCAGGCGCCCTGCTGAGGTGCGCACCAACCCACACCGTGCGTAAGACCGGAGATGTCGGAAATCTCCTTAGCCTGGACCCACTTGCCCTCCTCGGGGATGGGTGCGGGGCCGTGGTATGCACCCTTGGCAACGGGGCACATGTTCTCCACTTCCTGTGAGTACTGCATGCCTCTCCTCTCTATCGTGTTGGCGTCCCGTCTGGGGGTCGTGGCTGGCGATTGCCGGGCGACCCTTCGAAAGGGACATGACATGCAGCCCCTATAATACCGCGAAATGCACGGAATATTCGGCGAACGGCTCAGTTTTCGTAGCGAGAAGTCCGGAAGTTTTAATTGAAACGGTTTAACGCTATGTTCTGTGGTCGTGAACTTCCGTAGAGGGGGTCCGTCTTGGGCAAGCTTTTGGTCGGCTCCTGTAAGTGTTGCAGGGGTTGACCTGTTGCAACGGTGCCGTTCGCCGCCTGTTTACTGCCTTTAGCCGCGCGAGTGTATTGTTTTGAGTGAATGTTTTGATGGCACGCTTCAATCGTGCTGTATTGGATGGCAAACAGATCCCGGCGAAGGGAGCGCCATGCAGCGCGTTTGGAGAACGGTTACCGGCTTTTACCATGTCTGTGCCCGCGGTACGGGCAAGCAGCTCATCTTTAAGGGCGATGAGGACCGGTGGGAGTTTTTGGAGCTGATGCGCGAGTGCTGCCGCGAGGAGGGTGTGACGGTTATCGCTTGGTGCCTTATGGGCAATCACGTGCATTTGGTGCTTGCAGATTACGAGGACAGGATGAGCGCGGCGATGCACCGGCTGCTTTTGACGTACGCGCGGCGGTTCAACAAGCGCACGGGGCGCACAGGTCATCTGTTCCAAAACCGTTTTGACCGGCGCTCGCTCGATACCGACTGGCAGGTGATGGAGGCTATTCGCTCCGTACACGCCGATCCGCAGGAGGTGGGCATCAGTCTCATTGAGCGTTATCCCTGGAGCAGCTTTCCGGAGCATTTGTGCGCTTACGACGGTGACGCGGCCGATGTCGCGAGGGGATTTTCTGATCCTTCTTGCGTGCTTGAACTTTTTGGTTCTGCCGAGGGCTTTATTGCCTATTCGCTTTCGACGCCCGACGGTAGCGAGCCAGCGCTGTGCGATATGAAAGAGACAGAGTGGGAACGCCACGCCTTTGCCGACAAGATGGCGAAGAGCCTCGGGGTTCCGCTCAATGATCTCAAGACCGTTGAGCCCTCGCGGCGAGACAGAATCATTTTCGCTCTGCACGATGGCGGCTACACGGTGCGCGAGATCGAACGGTATACGGGAATCAGCAAGAGTACCGTATCTCGTATCGTGCGTTCTTATGCGCGGGTGAAGGCACAGGCTGAGCTCTCGGAATAGAAAATGGCCGAACCACTCTTGTCAAGCGATTCGGCCAACAAAAATCTTAAGATTTGGGACAAGTACTACTGATTATTTTGCCCCTCGAGCATGCCGTCGAGGGTGCGCCAGGCGAGCTCGGCGCATTTGACGCGGGCGGGCATGTGCGAGATGTCCTGAAGCTGGGCGGCCTCGTCCAGGTCTTCCAGGTCTTCCTCGGAGAGCTGCTCGCCGCGGATCATGGCGAGGAAGAGCTCTGCCAGGCGGTGAGCTTCCTCGACGGTCTCGCCGGTGATGAGGTCGGCCATGATGTCGGCACTGGCCTGGCTGATGGCGCAGCCGTGGCCGGTAAAGGAGGCCTCCTCGATCACGTTGTTCTCGACACGTAGCTGCAGGGTGAGCTCGTCTCCGCAGCTGGGGTTGATGCCGTCGTGCTCGTGCGTGGGAGCATCCATCTCGTACTTATAGTCGGGGTGCGAGTTGTGCTCCATAAATGTGGTGGAGGTGTACAGATTACCCATTGAACGTGCTCCAAACGTGATGCAGGCCGGCGATGAACTTGTCGATGTCGGCCTTGTCGTTGTAGAAGGCCACGCTGGCGCGGCAGCAGGCAAGGTTCTCGACGCCCAGCCAGGTAAGCAGCGGCTGCGCGCAGTGGTGGCCGGCGCGGATGCAGACGCCGTCCATGTCCATGATGCTCGCGACGTCGTGCGGGTGGATGCCCTTGACGTTAAAGCTCACGACGCCGTGGTGGTTGTCCCAATAGATGGAGCCGATGATCTGGACAAAGTCGAGCTGCATGAGTTCGCCCATCAGGTAGTGGACGAGTGCCTGCTCGCGGGCCTGAATGTTCTCGTAACCCACCGTGTTGACCAGGTAGTCGAGTGCCGCGCCCGTGGCGAAGATGCCGGCGGCGTCCTGCGTGCCGGCCTCGAACTTCTCGGGGACGGGCGCCCAGACGGCGTCCTGCTCGGTGACAGAGTCGATCATTTCGCCGCCGGTGAGCATGGGCGGCATGGCGTTGAGCAGGTCCATCTTGCCCCACAGCACGCCGATGCCCATGGGGCCCATGGCCTTGTGTGCGCTAAAGGCAAAGAAGTCGGCTCCCAGGTCGGCCACATCGACCGGCATGTGCGGCAGCGACTGCGCGCCGTCGACGACCAGATAGCCGCCGTACTTATGGACGAGCTTGCCGAGGTTCTTGACCGGGTTCTCGACGCCCAGCACGTTAGAAACCTGACCCACGGCCAGAATTTTGGTCTTGGGACCAACCTTGGTAAGAACCTCCTCGGTGGTGAGCTGGCCGGTCTTGGTGGGGTAGAGGTAGACGAGCTTGGCGCCGGTTTCGCGGCAGACCTGCTGCCACGGGATTAGGTTGGAGTGGTGCTCCATGATGGTGATGACGACCTCGTCACCGGGCTCGAGCACCGTGGGTGCAAAGCTCTTGGCGACCAGGTTGAGCGACTCGCTCGTGTTGCGGGTGAAGACGACCTCGTTGGCCTGGGCGGCGCCGATGAGGTCGGCGATCTGTTGGCGGACCTTCGCGATGGCGTCGGTGGCCTCGACGGACAGCGAGTACAGGCCGCGAAGGGGGTTGGCGTTCATACGCTGATAGAAGTCGCGTTCGGCGTCGAGCACACAGGCAGGGCGCTGCGCGGTGGCGGCGCTATCGAGGAAGGCGATCTCGGGGTGCTGCTGGAACAGCGGGAACTGGCCCTTGTAGGGGTTGGTCTCGATGTCCACAGTGGGCCAGCCGCGCGAAGCCTCGTCGCTGGCGTCGAGCTCCATGGGCTCGGGGGCAGTACAGGTGTCGCATTTAACGTGCTCGGTGTCGATCATGCGAGCTCCTCTTCAAAGTTGTCGATCAGGTTGTTGCCCAGGCGGACGACGGCGGCGCGGGTGCGCTCGTCGGTGGCGGAAAGCGCGGCGTCCTCCAGCTTGGCGCGGATGAACAGGTCCTCGGCGGCGTTTTGGTCAAGGCCTCGGCAGGTGAGGTAGAACAGTTGCTCGTCGCGGACGTGACCGATGGTGGCGCCGTGGTTGCCGGCAACGTCGTCCTCGTCGCAGAGAATGACGGGGACGGTCTTGTTGTCGACGCCCTTGTTGGCCAACAGCACGGTTTCGCGCTCGGTGCCGACGGCACCCTTGCAGCCGTGCACGAGGTCGATGGTGCCGCGGTAGACCTTCTTGGACGTGCCGGTCAGCACGCCGTTGGCGTCGATCTCGCACTCGGTCTTGCGACCGCGGTGGCGCAGCTCGTAGTTAAAGTCGCGCACCTGCTCGCGGGCGCCCAGGTAGTCAGTATCGATGGTGACCTTGGCGGTATCGCCCAGTAGGTCGCCGGCAAGGCCGGTGGCGCTGGCGCCGGCACCCAGGACGGTGTGTTGCACGTTGACGCGCGCGCCCTCGTCCAGGAACAGGCCGGTGTCGTCGAGCGCGATCCAGCTATCGTCGAGCGTCTGCGTGCAGGTCACGTTGACGGTGGCGTACTCGTGGGCGCACACGCGTAGCACGGAGCCCACGACACCCTCGCCGGTAACGGGGGAGTCTAGGGCAATATGCAGATTGAGCGTCGACTGGGGACGGGCGATGACGTCGATGGCGGCGATGGCCGCGGCGGCATCGACACCGCTCACACGCACGGTAACCGTGGCGTGCTGGTATGTGGGCACATCGATGACGACGCGCTTAGTGGCGTGCTCGGCCAGGTAGGTGTAGGCAGCCTCGCCCATGCCAGTCTCGAAGGCCTCAGCGGGGGAGAGCTCCTCCTCCAGCTTAATGGCACCGGCCTGGTAGATGGAGGTGGCGGGCACGTCAAGCTCGGTCTCGCGCGTGATGCGGGCGCGGTCGGCGGCATCGCCAGGGGCGGAGGCGCGGCGCTCGGGGAAGCGCTCGGCCATGGCGTCCATGGCGGCGTCGAACGCGTCTGCCACGCCAGCAAACTGCTCTTCCAAGCCCTCAGCCTCAACGGCCTCGGCGGGAGCGGCGGCAAGCTCGTCAGAGAGCTCGAGCTTGGTCTGGTTCATCTTGAGCCAACCCCAAGTGGCAGCCGGCATCGCATTGACCTGCTCAAGGGTGGTAGCAGCGGTGTTCGTGGCCTGTTTCATTATCCGATCGCTCCTTCCATCTCGAGCTTGATCAGGTTGTTCATCTCGACGGCGTACTCCAGCGGCAGCTCCTTGGAAACCGGGTTGGCAAAGCCGTTGACGATCATAGTGCGGGCTTCTTCCTCCGAGATACCGCGGCTCATCAGGTAGAACACCTTATCGTCGCCGATGCGGCCGATGGTGGCCTCGTGGCCGATGTCGACGTTCTTGGCGCGGATGTCCATGGCCGGAATAGTGTCGGAGCGGCTTTGGTCGTCGAGCATCAGCGACTGGCAGCTCACGGTTGCCTTGGAGCCCTCGGCCTTGGGTGTCGCCACAATAGAGCTGCGGAAGGTCTGAATGCCGCCACTCTTGGAGATGCCCTTGGTCTCGACGGTTGCCGAGGTATCGGGCGCGTTGAGCACGACCTTGCAGCCGGTGTCGAGGTTCTGACCGGCGCCGGCAAAGGTGATGCCGGTAAAGCTCGAGCGGGCGCGGCGGCCGTTGAGCACGCTCATGGGGTAGAGGTAGCCCACGTGGCTGCCGAAGGAGCCGCTGATCCACTCGATGTCGCCGTCCTCGTCCACGCGCGCGCGCTTGGTGTTGAGGTTGTACATGTTCTTGGACCAGTTCTCGATGGTCGAGTAGCGCAGGTGTGCGCGTTTGCCCACAAAGAGCTCCACAGCGCCGGCGTGGAGGTTGGCAACGTTGTACTTGGGCGCGGAGCAACCCTCGATAAAGTGCAGGTCGGCATCGTCCTCGACGATGATGAGCGTGTGCTCAAACTGGCCGGCACCCTTGGCGTTGAGGCGGAAGTAGCTCTGCAGCGGGAAATCGAGCTTGGTGCCCTTGGGCACGTAGACAAACGAGCCGCCGGACCATACGGCGCCGTGCAGGGCCGCAAACTTGTGGTCGGTGGGCGGGATGAGTGTCATAAACTTCTCGTGGATGAGCGGTTCCCACTGCGGATCGTGCAGGGCTTCCTCAATACCGGAGTAGACGATGCCCATCTTGGACGCGGTGTCCTGCATGTTGTGGTAGACGAGCTCGGAGTCGTACTGCGCGCCGACACCCGCCAGGTAGCTACGCTCGGCCTCGGGGATGCCTAGGCGCTCAAAGGTGTTCTTGATGTCGTCGGGCACCGACTGCCAGTCGTGCTTTTGGTCGGTGTTGGGCTTGACGTAGGTGACGATGTTGTCCATGTCCAGGCCCTCGATGGAGGGGCCCCACGTCGGATCCGGGAAGCGGTTGAAGATTTCGAGGGACTTTAAGCGCAGGTCGAGCATCCACTGCGGCTCGTCCTTTTTGGCGCTGATCTCGCGCACGATGTCGGGCGTGATGCCGGCGTCGAGGCGCTCGAATCCCTCCTCGCCATAGGTGAAGTCGTAGAGGCTGCGGTCGATGTCCGCGACCTCGGTGCGGTTCTTGGTCATTGCGTCGCCCCTTTACGCCTGCTGCTCGGCAGCGGCGGCCTCGGCCTGGGCGCGCTGCTCGGCGGCCTCGCGCTCGAAGGTCTCAAAACCGTTCTTGTCGATCCAGGGGATGAGCGAGGCGTCGTCCTCGCGCACGATGTGGCCCTTGACCATAACGTGGACGCGGTCGACATCCAGGTGCTCCAAGATGCGCGTGTTGTGTGTGATGATGAGCATGGAGCCGTCGCAGCTCTTGCGGTAGGCGTCCATGCCGTGGCTGACGGTGGACAGGGCGTCGACGTCTAGGCCCGAGTCGGTCTCGTCGAGGATGGCGAGCTTGGGCTGCAGCAACAGGAGCTGGAGCATCTCGACCTTCTTCTTCTCGCCGCCCGAGAAGCCCACGCCCAGCTCGCGGTTGAGGTAGGCGGTATCCATGTTGAGCTCTGCCGCGAGCTCCTTGACGCGACGGCGGAACTCCTTGCCCTTCATCTCCAGGCCGGGGCGGCCGGCGATGCTGGCGCGCAAAAAGCTCGACAGCGGCACGCCCGGAATCTCGACCGGGGCCTGGAAGCTCAGGAACAGGCCGGCGCGCGAGCGCTTGTCGGTGGTGAGTTCAGTGATGTCCTGGCCGTCAAAGACGATGCGGCCGTCGTTGACCGTGTAAACGGGGTCGCCCATGACCAGGTGGCCGAGGGTGGACTTGCCGGCGCCGTTGGGTCCCATCAGAACGTGGGTCTCGCCGGCGGCGACGTTGAGGTTGACGTTGTGGAGGATGGTCTTCTCGTCCACGGAGGCGGTCAGACCTTCGATGGAAAGCAGCGGATTTGCGCTCATGCTGTCCCTCTCTGTATATGGTGTACTCATAGGTGTACTAAACCCTAGGAATCTTCTCGGAATAAAGTTACTATGGGTTCGGCGTTAGTCAAGGGAAAACCCGACTAATCCACTCGACTTTTTAGATGTGGGACATAATAATCAGGCTTGTTTGCCCCGCGTGCATAAGATTTGGGACAAACAAGCCTGGTATTTTGTCTCGGCTACGATGAGAGGGTAGGTATGCTCATTTCTTCTAAGGGCCGCTATGCCCTCCGTCTGATGATCTATATCGCAGCGCTTGGTGACGCCGAGGGCAAGATTGCCCTTCGCGAGGTCGCTGACCGCGAGCATATTTCACAAAAGTATTTGGAGCAGCTGGTTCGTCCGCTTATGAAGGCGGGCCTGCTTAGGAGCGTGCGCGGTAAGGGCGGCGGCTACATGATGGCGAAGGACCCGGCCGAGGTGCGCGCCGGCGACATCCTGCGTGCCGTCGAGGGCAGCACGGCTCCGGTGGCGTGCGATGGCATCGACAACAGCTGCACCCGCAGCGATTTGTGCTCGACCGTCAAGTTCTGGCGCGGTTTGGACGACGTGATCGAAAAGTACGTCGACGGCGTGACGTTGGCCGACCTGGCCGCCGTCCCCGAAATCAACTTTGACATTAAGCTGTAGGGGTGCAAATGGCATCTCTCGACAAGGTGTACAAGCAAATCGAAGTTTTTGCTCGGGAATGTGACGCCGAGAAGGTCGTGTTGTTTGGTTCTCGTGCTCGAGGCGACAACTTGCCCAAGAGCGATATTGACATCGCCGTAGCAGGTTGCCGGGATTTCGGCCGTTTCTCATATTTGATCGAGGAACATCTTGATACTCTTTTAGATGTAGATGTCGTCAATCTCGACGAGTCCCTCTCGCAGCAATTGCTCGATGAGATTGCCAGGGATGGTGTGATTCTGTATGAAAAAATATGAGAACTTTGTTAGCGCCTTGGCGAATCTTGAGGATGCGCCCAATCAGGATCTCAACAATGATTTTGTTCAGAGTGGATTGATTAATAAGTTCAATCTTCAATTTGAACTGAGCTGGAAGCTCCTTAAGCGTCTGCTCGAGTATGAGGGCGCCACGCTTGCCGCGTCGGGGTCTCCTCGTGCCATCGTGAAGGAGTCGTACCGATTCTACGACTTTATTGATGAGGCGGCCTGGCTAGACATGCTCAGAGACCGCAATACGAACGTCCATATCTACGACAACAAGCTCGCTCAAGATTTGATTCAGCGCATCTTGAACGTCTATATCCCCGCTTTCTGTCAGTTGAGGGACGGGCTGATGGAGCGATACGGCGAGCTTCTGATGGCGCCCGACGACCAGTTTGTTTAATTCCTTAAGATTTCGCGGAGGGTTGTTGCCGTTTACCGAGGGGTTGTTGTGCAACAACGGGCGAGCTGCAATACTTATTTTTATCTTTGCAAACTGAACTTTAACTACACCAATGCAGGGAGGATCTTATGCAGCCCAAGCATTCTGCTATTGTCGCGGGCCTGACGTTGGCGCTTTCGTTTGGCGCCGTTTCCGCGCCGGCACCCGCCGCTGCCGAGGAGCCCACGCCGGGCGTTGCCTCGGATGCCACCGATATCGATAAGGGTCTCTACACCCAGCAGTCCTTCTCAGGCGTGCTGAGGTCG
Organism: uncultured Collinsella sp.; assembly: GCA_902489665.1. Lineage (GTDB taxonomy): Bacteria > Actinomycetota > Coriobacteriia > Coriobacteriales > Coriobacteriaceae > Collinsella. The sequence continues at coordinate 70,638 of CABUAT010000004.1, forward strand.
GTCCAGGGCGTTTCGTTTGTCAACGTGACTCCCGAGATGAAGTACTTTACCAAGTACGAGAGCCATGGTAACTACAACCAGGGCTTTTCGTACGGTGACGGCTATAACGCGTTGGGCTATTACCAGTTCGACCGCCGCTGGTCGCTCATTCCGTTTATGAAGCAGGTCTACAACTACAGCCCCGAAAAATACAGCATGCTCAAGGATGCGATTGATCGCGGCAGCGAGATTTCCAACACGAGCAATGCCATGTACGAGAACGGTCAGCTCACCGAGTTGGGCCGTATTGCGCAGGAGGCCTTCCAGGGTGCTTACAACACCGATCCTGTTGAGTTCTCAGCACTTCAAGATGCTTATGCGTACAACTCGTACTATGCGGTGACCGAGGCGTGGCTCAAGAGCGGCCTGGGTATTGATATTTCGGGCCGCGCCGACTGCGTCAAGGGCATGGTATGGAGCATTACCAACATGTGCGGCACTGGTGGCTGCAGGGACTTTTTCCGCTGGGCGAATCTTTCCAACGATATGTCCGACCGCGAGTTTGTGACGGCGCTCTCCAACAGCGTGGTCAATAACGTGGCGACCAAGTATTCGAGCCAGCCCCAGTATCATGAGGGCTGGAAGAACCGCTACCGCAACGAGCTAAAGGACTGCTTGGTTTATATCGCTGAGGACGAGGCAGCCGCTGCGACGCCCGTGCAGCCCGAGCCTACGCCGGCGCCCTCGCCGACACCTGATTCGAATGACGACTCGAGTGACGATGCCAACGATGACAGGATGGATGCGCCCTCGACCGATGCTGACGGTAATGGCTCTGCTGGTGGCACTACCAACGACGGCTCTACCTCGAACGGCTCCGATTCGAACGGCTCTGCTGCGGGCGATTCGTCTTCAAGCTCTGCCGGCAATACGGACAGCGACGCTTCTGGTTCGACCGACGCTGGCACCTCTAACTCATCCACCGGCTCGAGCGATTCGTCCGTTGACACCGGCTCTAACAACGGCTCCGGCTCTGACGCAACCCCTGATTCCGACGCTTCCAAGGACGACTCGAATAAGGCGCCGGACGCTCCCGTTGCTTCGCCGGACAAGAAGCCTTCTTTCTCCGTGCAGCTTGGTTCTACGCTGGGCTCTTCGCTGATGGCTGGCGTCAATAATGGCTCGACCCAGAACAAGGACAATTCTGATCAGGTTTCCACGGAAAAGACCGAGGCCGCAAAGGGCGACTCCAAGGACAAGGCTTCCGAGAAGACCGAATCTGATAAGGGTTCTAGCTCTGAGGAGAAGGACGACAAATCCGTTCAGAAGAAGGACGAGAGCAAGACCGAGGGCGAAAAGAAACAGCCCGAAGACGACGACAAGAGCGGTGCTGACAACCAGGTCCAAGAGCAAAATGACTCCAAGACGGTGACCACTACAACCACGACGACTACAACGACCAAGTCATCTGGCGGTAACATGCCCAAGACGGGCGACCTTATCGTTATGGCGAGCCTTGCCAGTGCAAGCTTGGCCACACTGGGCGCTACGTCTATCGTAAGTGGTAAGCATAAGCTCGATCAGCAGAAGAAAGCTTCTGGGGAGGACGGCTCGGAGGAGTAGCCTCTTGGTTGCTAGATAACTAAAGAGTTGGGACGGGGTCCGGTGCGAATGCGTCGGGCCCCGTTTTGTTGTGCAACGATTAGTTGTGCCCCCTCACACCTCTTGTTGCTACCGTTGCCCGATATGTTTGCGCGGCGTCATCGGTACATGCGATGCGGTCATTACAATTGGCATCGTGCTGCGATTTAGGGGGAACGTTTTGGTGTCTGAACAGGCAAATGTTGATTGTGCTGCTGGCTTTGGCGTGCGCTTGATCGGCTGTGCCGACGATGCGGTTTTGCCCATTGGCATGCACGACTATGCGGAGGCCCTTGGTTGCTGCATGCTGGTTGACAAGACCATGTTTATTGCTGATGTGTTGGACTGCGACGCGTCCGTTGTGGTGTGCTGTCGACCCGAGGGTTTTGGCAAGAGCATGAACTTGTCGATGCTCAGGGCTTTTCTGGAGCGTCCGGCGGTCGGTCGCGCCGGTCGGATCTCGTTTGCCGATGCTCAGATTTGGGATGCGAACGGCGGGCGCTATCGGGATGAGTATGCTTGCTATCCGGTGATATCGCTGGACTTTTCTGGCGCTGCGAGGTGTGGCCCCGCTGTTGCCGGCGTCGTGCGCGACTCCCTTTCGGGCGAGTGCGCTCGCTTGTTGGCGCTCTTGGAGGCTCCGGATTTAGCTCGAGATAAGGTGCGTCACATCGAACGTGTCGCGCGTGGCGTGGCGAGCGCGGACGAGGTTGACTCGGTGCTCGGTGTGCTCATAGAGCTGCTGGAGATTGCCTGCGATGAGCAGGTTGTATTGCTCGTTGATGGGTACGATGCGGCGTGGTCTCGCCGTGCGAGCGCGAGGGACGCTTCCGACGCCGATCCGGCAGAACTACTTGACCGTGTGTTGTTCGACGCCATTGCCACTGCGCGTGATTCGTTGCGGCTGACGTGTCTGATGGGGGAGCGTCCCAGTCCTGCCGAAGTGGCGCTTTCTTCGCGCGGCTGCTCGTATTGTCTGACGACGCCGCTGTCGGCGTGGTGTGACCGATGTTTCGGTTTTTCGGATGCCGAGGTCGAGGCTCTATTGAATCATGCTGGGCGCGAGGAATACCTGGATGATGCGCGTGAATGGCTCGAGGGGTATCGGTTTGGCAGGGCCTATTGCTCGAGTCCAGAGCGTGTGATCGGTTTTCTGGACCGAGGCTGCACGGCGCCTGTGCGCGCCGATCTGTATGGGTATGCGGATTGCCTGAGTAGGGTAGTTAGTGACTGGAATCTCGACCGCCTTTCGGTCTTGTTTGATTTGCTCGAGGCCCATGGGTGCGCTGAGGTCCCGCTTTGTTTGGGCACTGCAGAGCCAGATGTCTCGCCTGACGATGGCATGTGGACAGCGCTGTATCTGTCCGGTTTTCTCACGACGGATATGACTGAGGAGCCAGAGCATGGCAATCGCCTCCGTGCTTTGCGATTGCCCAATAACGAGCTTAGACAGGCCTTGCGTCTAGTGATTGTTGAGTGGTTTGAGTGCGCTGCGGAAGACATTCGAGACGTCGATGCGTTTCGCGACGGGCTGTGCCATGGGAACGAGGATACCGTGAGGCGGGCGCTAAGCCGCATCTTGGGAGATGCGGGAATCGGTGCGACCGACCCAGATACACCGCTGCCATATCACCTACTCTTGCAAGGACTCTGCTTTGGATTGCCGGGCTATGCCAATCCTGCTTCGAGGCGAAAGTGTGGCGCGGATCGCTGGGACATCCAGGTTTTTCCTACGGGCGCTGTGTTTGACATAGCCGATACGATCGGTATGCTCGATGAACGTCCGCTGGTAACGATCAACATGATGTATGACCCCGGTGTGGATGCGCTGGGCCTGGAATTGCTGGCCGTGCAGGCGCTGCTCGACATAGAGCGCGACGGTATCGACGAAATCCGTGTGCCGCGACCCGGCGTTGGCCGCATACGCTGGGGGTTTGGGTTTGATGGGCAGCGCGTGTCCGTGGTGTGCCAGCGGTTATAGGGGATGGCGAAAGCCCTTTACTACTCCGCGTCCTTCATGGGCGGCATGGGCTCCCAGTCGGGGTCCTTGATAATCTTGCGGGCGTCTTTCATGCCACAGCGCAGCGCCGGGATGCCGGTCTTAAAGCACTTGTCGACCGCTGCCAGGCGAATGAACTCCTTGCAAAAGGTCGCGGCATTGCCCAGACGGAACAGCATGGGGTGGTAGTCACCGTAGATCTGCATGTAGCGGGCCAAAAAGCCGCGATTGCGCATGATGTAGTAGCGGTTGGTGTCGCTCGTGGAGTTGAGCTGGCGTTTGCCGGCGATGTCCCAGTTAGAGACGGCGCGGGCGCGCTTGAGCACCACGTCGGCAACCACGGCGGCGGGGAAGTGCTGGCTCGCAACATAGCCGTAGCAGGCATCGTCGCCGTAGATGAAAAAGCGTGCATCGGGCAGGCCGATCTTGTCGACTACGCGGCGCGAGAACAGGCCGCCTTCAAAGCACAGCTGGTTCATGGCGCGGTAGCCCTCGGGGCCCAGGTCCCACTTAGCGATGGGGTTGGGGATACCAAGCGAAAGGATGAGCTGGTACTGCCAAAAGAAGGCGCCGCCGTCAAAGTCCAGGCGCGAACCCTGGATGACATCGTAGCGGTCGGTCCACTTGGCAAGACGCTCGATGCCTTCGGGGATGACGAGCACGTCGTCGTCCATCACCCAGAACCACTGGGCGCCCAGGTCGTAGGCGCATTTGGTGCCGGCGGAGAAGCCACCTGCACCGCCGCCGTTTTCGAGCTGTGGTGCGTAGATGACGCGGTCAGTGCCGCCCTTCGCGTCGGGCTGTTCGATGTCGGTGCCCCACAGGTTGGCCAGGCGCTCGTTGAATGCGGTGCACATGGCCTCGGTCTCACGCGAATTCTCGTTATCGACGATCACGATGCGCCAGGGCGCTGCCGTAAGCTCGGTCATGGAGTCGAACAAGTTGGCCAGGAGTTCCTGGCGCTTGTACGTAACGACGACAATGGCGAGCTTATCGATGGGAGCGGGAAGGGTTGAAGGCATGGGGCAATATATCCTTTCACGCACGGCGGGTGAGTGCAGCGCGGAAGCTATCGAATACGTCCTTGGGACTGTCCTATTGTAAAGGCTCGGCGCACCTTGGCGGCAAGCTTTGAATAAAACGCAGGAACCTGCCACGGCTGTAGCGGCTTTAGCGTCTGACGGCAGCGTGTCTATTGCCTCTTGAGCTTGCGTTCAATAAGACTTCTAGTTGCATCGATGATGAGAAGTGCCAGAGCAAAGACGATGCTAATGACGATACCCGTGACGATACATATAGCTGCCGGGCTGTTTTGGCTGATCAGTATGTTTGCGAGCAACGTATTGAAGACGGGACGCCACAGGCTACTGGTGAGCGACTGCATCACATAGAAACCAAGCGTGGCGGTCGATAAGGTGACGATGACACCTGCGGTCCGTGGATTGCCTGAGGCCCTGCGCCGGGTCGCCGCAAAGAGCAGAGAGGCGGCAGCGAGGGCAAACGAGATCAACGAGGTTGATTTGTAGGAGAGGACTGCCATCGCCGTGAGGTTGCCGGTGAAGGAGAGTGCTCCTTCCAGGATGGTGGCGAGCGCCAAAACCGTTACGAGCGAGCGCATGCCCAAGGCGCCCGCCCTGTCCGAATCCATGGCGTCGGTTACGTCGCGGAGCAGTCCGCCGATCAAAAACGCGACTACGTACGTGGTAGCGCTCATGAGCTTTTGGAGCCAAGAAAACTCGCCGGCGCTTGTCGCACTCATGGCGGCCAAATACCCGTTAACAACGAATACGAGGATTCCAACGGCGATGACCGTCGTCGTGTAGGTTTTCTGGGAGAGTCGGCTCTTGGCCAGTCCAAACCATGGCGCCATGAAAACTGTGGCGGCATAGGCCCAGATAAACTCAAGGCTTAGCGTGTACCAGTAGTGCGTGTTGAGGGTAACATCGGGAATGGGGGAGACGACCGTTGACCACGCGAGCGCCACGAGGCAATAAAACGCAGTGGGCATAATGACCTTGCCAAGGCGCTGCGCCGTCCGTTGCATTTGCGACTTCCACGTTGCTCCACCGTCCCAAGCACGCGCGGCCGAAGCGATGAGAAAATAGCCCGAGATCATAAAGAAGACCTCGTTGGCCCAGCAGCCAAGCAAGTTAATAAAACCGAGCACGCCGGAATAGGGGAACATCGCAAGTGGGGCATATTCCACGGCGCCGACGCAGACGGCTTGAAAGGTCCACTGAAAGGTGTGGAACACCGCGATGCCGACGACCGCGACCAAACGCAGCGCTTCGATGGATATGTTGCGTGCGGCTTTGGGCTGCATGACGTCCTTTCTTATCGGTTTGCCTCTGCGAGCTCCATAGATTATATAAACGCCCGCTGGCGCGCTGACCCTTTGATACCATGAAACGACAGGTATTTCCTAAGGAGCACATTTGTCTACTAACGCCTCTGGCAGCCCTGTTCTGTCGCTGCTTATTCCCATTTACAATGTTCAGCGCTACCTGCGCGAGTGCCTCGATTCCGCCCTGGTGCAGACGCTCAAGGATATTGAGATCATCTGCATTAACGACGGGTCGACCGACAACTCGCCGGCGATTATCCGCGAGTATATGGAGCGCGATGGGCGCGTCAAGATGATCGACAAGGCCAACAGCGGCTACGGCGACTCGATGAACCACGGCCTGGAGATGGCGCGTGGCAAGTACGTTGGCATCTTGGAGTCCGATGACTTTATGGCGCCCGACGCACTCGAAAAGCTTGTCTCGGCCGCCGATAGCAATAATGCCGACTTCGCGAAGGCGAACTTTGATTTCTACTGGTCTAAGCCCGAGGAGCGCCGTTCGCTGCACGAGATGTTTAAAGCCAAGGACTGTGGCAAGCCGGTGCACCCGAGCGATACGACTCAGTTCTTTAAGCAAAAGCCGTCGATTTGGTCGGCCGTGTACCGTCGCGATTTTCTTGAGCGCAACGGCATTAAGTTCCTGCCGACTCCGGGGGCATCCTTTCAGGACACGTCATTCGCCTTTAAGGTGATCGCGTGCGCCGATAAGGCTGTTTACCTGCATGATGCCGTGTTGTCGTATCGTCAGGACAACGAGAATTCCTCGGTCAATTCTTCGGCTAAGGTCTTTTGCGTCAATACCGAGTATGCCGAGATTGAGCGTTGGATTCGAGAGGATTATGCCCGCGACCACGCAAACGGCGATGTCGCGCGCATGCTCAAGTTCAATCAGCTCATTAAGTACGATTCGTACATGTGGAACTACGTGCGCCTGGCGCCTAAGTTCTATAAGGAGTTCCTGGTGCAGATGGCTAAGGAATTTCAGGCGGCCTTGGACGCGGGGGAGTTTTCGCTTGACGACCTCAAGCCGTGGAAGCGCGCGAATCTCGCTGCCATTCTCAAAGATCCTGAGGGCTGGGTTGACGAGCATCCGAGTTTTGCGACGGATGGTGCCTTGGGGCGCGCTAAGTATTACGCCTCGGTTGGAGGTCCTGGCGTGGTCGCCGCCTTCCTCATCGAATCGCTGAGGGGGTAGGTCGGCATGGGAGAGGCCTCGTGTCCTAAAGCCACCATTGTCGTCCCCGTTTACAACTCTGCGCGCTCCATTCAGCGATGCCTCGATTCGCTGTTGGCCCAGTCCGAGCGCTCGATTCAGGTTGTCTGCGTCAACGACGGTTCGACTGATGATTCGTTAAGCATCTTGCGTCAAATCGCGCAGTCTGACGATCGCGTGCTGGTGATTGACCAGGAAAACGCGGGCGTCTCGTGTGCTCGAAATGCCGGTATCGATGCCGCCGAGGGCGAGACCGTCTTTTTTGTGGACGCCGACGATTACATCGATGCGCAGACGGTCGAGCGCGTGCTGCATGCCATGGAGTCTGCAGATGCCGAGGCCGCCGTTTTTGGCGGCGTCTGTGAACCTGCCGATGCTGCCCCCAAACGCGTCCAGCAACTCATGAGCCCTAAAGCTGGTACCTTCGGCGCCCGTGATCCCCAACTGCTGTTCCATTCGAATGCGCAGCCCTATGCCTGCCGTGCGGCTTTTTCGCGCGAGCTGCTCAATCGCGAAGGCATTCGCTTCGCCCCCGGTTTGGCTTTGGGCGAGGACGTCGTCTTCCAATTTGCGGCTTATGCGCTTGCCCGCAAGACCGTCGTCATGCCGGACAAGTTCTACCACTACGTGATGGAGAGTGAATCGGCGACGCACGAGTTCAACAGTGCCGATGCTCGCGCCAAAAAGCTTGACGCCCACATGAGGATGCTCGAGGAGGTCTTGGAGGACTGGGCGGCCTACGGTCTTTTGGACCTGTGCCCCGGCGAGCTGATAACTTGGTTTTTAGACCTAATTGTGTTCGACCTGGCGCGCTTGGATGCCGATGGTTTCCATCGCGTGGCGGCTCGCGTCAACATGGATCTCACGACGTTTTTGGGAACGGCGTGGGCGGATATGCCTGCTAAGGGCGCCGTTCGGCGTGTTGCCCACAAGCTCGTTGCGGCGACCTCGGGCGTTTCGATGGCAGACGCCACGCTGTTCTATCTTTCGACTCGCGGTCTCAAAGCCTGTCTGGAGCGCTTTATCTAATTCCAAGCGCTGCCGCCCGCCGCAACCCGGCTGCTAAAATAACCCTGTTACACGCTATTCAACAGGAGGTTCTCTTGCAGAACTCTGATACCCCTAAAGTTTCGCTGCTTGTCCCCATTTGCAATGTCGAGCGCTATCTGCGCGAGTGCCTCGATTCCGCCGTGGCGCAGACGCTCAAGGACATCGAGATCATCTGTATCAATGACGGTTCCACCGATAGCTCGCCGGATATCATCCGCGAGTACATGGAGCGCGACCCCCGTGTAAAGATGATCGACAAAGCCAACAGCGGCTACGGCGACTCGATGAACCGCGGTCTGGAGATGGCGCGCGGTGAGTACGTGGGCATTCTTGAGTCCGACGACTTTATGTTTGAGGATTCGCTCCAAAAGCTGGTCGCCAAGGCCGATGCTGAGCATGCCGATGTGGTAAAGGGCGACTTTTATCTGTATTGGTCCACGCCCAGCGAGCGCCGTGAGCTGTTTGGGATCATCGGCGAGTATATGACGGGCGCCGCGTATCGCCCCGTCGATCGCCCGGGCATCTTCTACCGCAAACCTTCCATTTGGTCGGCCATCTATCGGCGCGAGTTCCTCAACGACAATCAGATTCGGTTCCTTCCCACGCCGGGCGCCTCGTATCAGGACGCAGGCTTTAACTTTAAGGTTTGGGCATGCGCCGAGCGTGCAGCGTTTATCGCGGACCCCATTTTGTGCTATCGCCAAGACAACGAGAAGAGCTCAGTTAATTCGCCCAACAAGGTATTTTGCGTGTGCGACGAATACGCCGAGATGCAGCGCTTTTTGGATGAACGTCCCGAGCTCAAGGTTCAGCTCCAGGGCATTTTAATGCGCATGAAGGTCGATACGTATCGCTGGAATGACGAGCGTCTGGTCGATGAGCTGCGCGAGCAGTTTTGGGAGAAGGCTTCGCCCGAGCTCAAGGCCGATTGGGATGCCGGTCGCTTTGATCTGTCGCTGTTCGATCCGCGCGGCGAGACCGACTTGCGCCTGATGGTCAAGTCGCCCCGTGCTTATATCGATTCGCGCTTTGACTTTAAGAAGCCCGGCAAGCTCAATACGTTTAAGCACTACTTTAAGATTGGCGGCCTGCCGCTGGTCTGGCGCGTGCTGACGTATCAGCGCACCTACGGCGATAATCCGCATCCCGATGACGTGCCGGCCGCACAGTAGGAGCACTTGGCTATGACTACCCCCAAGATTTCCGTTGTCGTTCCCATCTATAAGGTGGAGGAGTGCCTGGCCTGGTGCCTGGACTCCCTGCTTGTGCAGGACATGCCCGATTGGGAAGGCGTGCTGGTCAACGATGGCTCGCCGGACGGTTCGCGCGATATTGCGGCTGCCTATTGCGAAAAGGACGCGCGCTTTACGTTGGTCGATAAAGAGAACGGGGGCCTGTCGAGCGCGCGCAATGCAGGCATCGCCGCGTCCACGGCGCCTATTGTCGCGTTCTTGGATTCCGACGACCGCTTTACGCCCGATGCATGCCGCGTGATCGTCGATGCCTTTGAGCGCGAGGACTGCGACGTGTTGACCTTTGGCGCGAACCCGTATCCGCTGGAGGCGGGGTATCCGTGGCTTAACTATGTGCTTAGCCCGCGCGATGTGTCGTTTGAGGGCTATAGCTCCGACCTGCTGTTTAAGGAAGCGTCTCGTCCCTTTGCATGGCGCACCGCCTGCAAGCGCGACTTCTTGCTGGGCAACGGGATCGTGTTCGACGAAACCGTTAAGTATGGCGAGGACCAGGTCTTCGACTTTGCCGTGTACGGTCGTTCGCACAAGACCGCGCTTATCTCGAACAAGTTGTACGACTATCGCGTGGCTCGCAAGGGTTCGCTCATGGACACCATGCGCTACGACGACGAGACACGTCTGCTGGAGCACGTGAAGATTTACTCCGCTATGCTGGCTGACTGGCAGCGCGACGGTCTCGACGCACAGCATGCTGATGACCTGGCGTACTTCCTGTGTGATCTGGTGCTGTACGATGCGCTGAGGTTGCTGGGTTCGGACTGCGGCAAAGTGTTTGCTGCCGTTGCCGCGGCGCTTAACGGTTCTGCCGTGGACAACGATGCTGCGCTCGCACAATGTGCTCCTTCGGTTGCCGCCATGGTGCGCGCGGCACTTATCGGTAAGGCCCCTGCTGCTCGTTTGTGCAAAAAGCTCATGTTCGATTACGACGTCTTGAGGTTTGGGCGCCTGGGTGCCTGCAAACGCATGGCAGCGAACGCCCTGGGAAAGCGAGAAGTGTAGATGAGTATCAAACGTTTGGCACTTTGCCGCAGCCAGGGCCGTCTGTTTGTGCTGCTTCGTTTTGCCGGTCAGGATGTCGCCGCGCTTATTGAGCGGGAGGGTTCTCAAGCGTTTGTCCATGCGACGACGAGCGGTTCTCGTGTGCCGTCGCTGGTGCTCCCGGTCGATCATGGCCGTGTGCTGGCGCTTTGCCCTTCCGTTTCCGGTTACGAGCGCGAGCTCGCCGTCTTGGTGCTTCCGTTTTTGGATGGCTCGTCGATGGATGTCGTTTTTGCATCCGGTGGTCAAAGGTTGGGCTCTATTCGCCTCGATAGCCGCGTGGCCAAGCTGGAATCCAAGATTAACTACAAAGCAAAGCCTGCGCTGTGCGCGCTTATCCGCGATGCGCAGCGTGGCGAATGCTGCGGTCGCTACGAGATCGATGCCATTCGCTATTTGCCGGCAGACTCCGGCGCGGTGTGGCGCTATGAGGTTACCTGGGCGGGAGACCCCCAGTGCGCACCCGAGTTCCAGATCTCCGATACGCATATGAATGCCATCGATGTCACCGTGCATGTGTTTGAGTCGCAGGTCGATGTGCCGCAGCAGGACGGATGCCGCGTCAATAAAACGTTTCTGAGCGTTGAGATGCCTCAGGATATACGAGATTTTGTCGCGATTGTGAGCGATCCCACAGAGCAGATCCAGAGCGGGTTTTGCGCCATGGATGGTCGCCTGTACAACGGCATGGTCGACGACAGCTGGAACCGTATGAAGGACGCGCGTGCAGACGACGCAGCTTATCGACGTTGGTTTGAGCAGCATCGCGCAAAGCCGGGCGATTTGGCGTGCCAGCGTGTCGCTTCGGCGGCCTTTGCCTATAGGCCGCTCGTGAGCATTGTGGTGCCGTGCTACAAGACCGATCGAGTCTACCTGCGCGAGCTGCTGGACTCGGTGCTAGCCCAGAGCTATGACAACTGGGAATTGCTCCTTATGGATGCCTCACCTGAATGGGATGCGGTTGCCGACCTTGCGGCAGGCGCCCACGACGAGCGCGTTCGTCGCTTTGGGCTGCCCGGCAACGGCGGCATTGTGGTCAACACCAACGCGGGTATTGAGCAAGCGATGGGCGACTACATCGCGTTCTTGGACCACGATGACATTCTGGAGCCGGACGCGTTGTTCCACTATGTTGCCGCGCTGAACAATGCTGCCGAGGGCGAGCGTCCCCAGGTCCTGTTCTGCGACGAGGACATGTTTCAGAAAACGGGGGAGTGGGGCCAGCCGGTCTTTAAGACCAAGCTCAATGTAGACTTGCTCTATAGCCATAACTGCGTGACGCATTTCCTGATGGTGGAGAAGGCGCTTATCGATCGTATCGGCACGTCCCCAGAAGACGTTGCGGGTGCCCAGGACTACGACCTGACGCTCCGCTGCCTTGCGGCGGGCGCGCGGTTTGAACATGTTGCGCACGTGCTGTATCACTGGCGCGTTCATCCGGGGTCGACCGCCGATGGCTCTGCCGATAGCAAGCCGTATGCTATTGAAGCCGGTCGTCTTGCGCTGCAGCGCCACTTTAACGCGCTGGGCATTTGCGGAACGGTCGAGGAGACCGAGACGCCGTTTGTCTACCGCATGCGCTTTGCGCTGCCGGAGCCTGCGCCGCTGGTGAGCATTGTGATTCCCACCAAGGATCACATTGAGACGCTTGACGCCTGTGTGATGTCGATCGCCCAGAAGGCCACGTATACCAACTACGAGATCGTCTTGGTGGAGAACAACAGCGAAGCCCCGGAGACGTTTGCGTATTACGAAACCCTGTCAGAGCGCGTGGCTGCAGCATCCGAAGGCAAGGGCATCGCGCGCGTTGCGTACTGGCCGGGTGAGTTCAATTACTCCCAGATCATTAACTTTGGCGTGGAGCATGCCAAGGGTGATTACCTTCTGTTGCTGAACAATGATACCGAGGTCATAAGCCCCGACTTTATCGAAGAGATGATGGGCTATCTGCAGCGTCCCGATGCGGGCGTGGTGGGCGCCAAACTCTACTTTGCCGACCATCTGGTGCAACACGCTGGCATATTGGTTGGTGTGCGTGGCGCACTTGCCCATGCCAACCAGGATTTCTCGGCAAAGCGCGAGGGCTATCTTGCCCGCGCCGTACGTCCGGGTAACTTTAGCGCCGTAACAGGTGCCTGTCAGATGGTGCGACGCGACGTATTTGAGCAGGTCGGCGGCTACAACGAGGAATTTGCCGTCGGTTTTAACGACGCTGACTTTTGCCTGCGCGTGCGGGAAGCTGGCTACCGCACCATCTTTACGCCCTATGCCGAGCTGTACCACTACGAGTTCACCTCGCGCGGCAGGGAAGAGGCCAACGAGGAGAAGCTGCGCCGTTGGAAGCGCGAACAGGCACTGTTCACGCAGCGCTGGCCGGAGTTTTTCTTGACGGGTGATCCATGGTTGGGGCCTAACTTGTCTTCCGAGAGTGAGTACTTCTCGCTTTAGACAATGGTTGTTAGAAGGCCCTCAGCTTGACTTCGCCATGAGTTGGGAAGAAGGCAGCGTTTAGGCTATTTGTTAGTTTACATTACGATAGCTCGATACTTCTACGATAAGTTTGTACAGGCTTATACAACTCGATATAATCCGATATAGTTGCGACAAACTAATAAAGCTAAGATTGACCGATAATCGATTTCCTTGAGAGGCAAACAAGTGAGCGCCACAATATTCCATAACCCGTTTCGTCCCACTGCCGGCGCTGAGCCTCCGCGCATAATTGGTCGTGATGATATTGCCCTTGAGTTTACCGAGAGTTTGAATTCGGGAATTGGTGCACCTGCGAGGCTCATGCGCGTTGCCGGGCCAAGGGGTTCCGGAAAAACTGTTTTGCTCTGTGATCTTAGAGATCGTGCACGAGAGCTTGGCTGGAAGACGGCTATTGTTTCTGCTGGTCCCAACCTATTGCTGGACCTGAAGGATCAGATTGCAGAATCCTCCCTTGCGACCAATGCTTCAGTCGGCGTAAATGCCGGCTTTGTTTCCGCTAAATTCGACGTTGTGCCAAAAGAGTCGAGTCTTAGAAAGTTGCTTGGCTCGGCCGCAAAGTCTTCCAAGGGCCTGTTTATTGCAATAGATGAGGTGCAGGATGCCCCGATTGACGATATGCGCGCTATTGCTTCTGCTGTGCAGCTTCTAATAGGGGAGAAAGTCGATATTGCTCTCGCATTTGCCGGATTGCCCGCTGGTGTTATGGATCTTATTAACGGCAAGGCACTTACATTCTTGCGTCGTGCCCTCCCCGAAGATCTGGCGCCTATCAACCAGGTGGAGGTAGCGCTCTCTATGGGCGATAGCTTTATAGCGACTGGTTTGACCATAGAGGACGATCTGCTGTCGAGAGCCGCTAAGGCCACGAAGGGCTATGCCTATTTGGTGCAACTGGTCGGTTACTCCATTTGGCAGCGCGCCAACTTGCATCGTGTCAAAAGTGCCAACGTGAGCGAGCGCGATGTTATCGAAGGCATTGCGCTGGCAGAGGCTCGTTTTCACGATGTTGTTCACGAGCCCGCGATTTCTGGACTTGGACTCAACGATATCAAATATCTTTTGGCCATGTGCGAGGATAAGCAGCAGTCCAAATCATCTGAGATTGCTAAACGTATGGGTAAAAAGACCAATGAGGTCAGCTCTATTAGGGCTAAGCTGCTACAAAGAGAGGTTATTCAGGCTCCACAGAGGGGCTACGTGCAGTTTGCCGTGCCGGACCTAGATATCTATCTGCGAGAGAATGCCGCGGAGATTCTCGAGCGGTTCTAAATCAAGGCATGAATAGCCGCCGGTTAACTGCCTTTTTCGACTTGGCTCGCGTCCCCCCCCCGCGAGGACGTGCCCAAAGCGGCAATACTGATTGATTACGGAAGGGCATCTCAGGGTGCAATCGATATACTATTTGTCCAAAAGAAAGGAAACCCATGCAGCTATCTGAGCAGCTTCTGCACACGACGATTCGCATCGAAGCTTCGTTGGCCTCGGGAGGTTGCTCAGTTGGAACGGGTTTCTTTTTCAAGTTCTGCGACGACGGAAAGACCTATGTGCCGGCAATCGTGACCAACAGGCACGTGGTCGAGGGCGCGTACGAGTATCGCGTCATCTTTTCGAGATCTGACGAGAACGGAAACCTGCTCAATATAAACGAGCAACTTACCATGCGGGGCTCCGAGAGCGACTGGATCGCACACCCTGACGAAAGTGTTGACCTGTGCGTCTTACCCATCGGTCCCGCACTGAATGGTTTTATCCGGGCGGGGAAGCATCTGCTTACCATACCGCTCAGCTTGGAGCTTCTGCCGACGGATAAGCAGATTCAAGACATGGGCTGTATGGACGAGGTGACCATGGTCGGATACCCCAACGGCATTTGGGATGAGGCCAACAACCTGCCGATCGTCCGTCGGGGTATCACGGCGACGCCCTATAGGTACGACTATCAGGGGCAGAAAGAGTTCCTGGTTGACATGGCGTGCTACCCGGGATCGAGCGGTTCCCCGGTCTTTCTCTACAACGAGGGTACTTATTTGGAGAACGATGCTGTGGTCATGGGCAAGAGGCTCTATCTACTTGGCATCCTTCGGGCTGTGCCCATCAGAACTCTTCTCGGAGACATCACCGTATCCACGATTGCCCACGTGAGCGTTCAGGACATGTTGAATCTCGGCATCGTCATCAAATCCGAGCGTCTGAGGGACTTCGATCCCATCGTGAGGGAACGCTTGAGCGTTTCTGGAAATTAGTATTTATTTGGCTCGCCCGCTCTGATGCCGCCCCCGCACAGCTGGTCGGCCTCGGCGTCCATCACCGCGTTCACGACCTGCTCGGCGAGGCGCCTGAGCAGCTCCTGCATGTCGATGGCGCCGTCGTCGAAACGGGGCATGGCGAGCATGTCCGGCGTCGGGTCTGATAAGATTTCCATAGCGGTCCTCGTCCTTTCCTAGAACCTGTTGTTGTGGTGATTTCAGATTCTAGGACGAGGGCCGCTCTTCGTTAAGCGGCCGCTGGGGCGTCACCCTTACACCAACATTTTCGACGCGATCGGCCGCTTCGTGGACTTCGTGCGCGACGTGTGTGCTGAGGATGCTCTGGAAGAGAATCTCCGTTTTGTGTCTGATGCCCTGGACGGTAAGTGCACGCCGCGTGAGATTATTCGCAACTACTTCCTCAAAGATTTCTACAAGGATCACTGCTCAACCTACCAGAAGCGCCCCATCTACTGGATGCTTGATTTCGGTAAGAAAAACGGCTTCAAGTGCCTTATTTACATGCATCGCTACCAGCCAGACCTGCTGGTCCGCGTACGCACTAATTATGTCCATGAACAGCAAGAACGGTACCGCACGCAGCTCGCTCACCTAGAGGAAGCCGTGGCACAAGTTGATATCTCGCAACGCGTAAAGTTGAACAAGCAGATCAAGAAGCTCAACGATCAGCTCGCTGAGACTATAACCTTTGGGGAGAAGATTCACCATTTAGCAGAACAAATGATTGCGATCGGACTGAGGGATAAGCGTGATCGATTTCGGCATCTTTACCATTGACGGGGTGAAGAGGTTCTTGTTCGACGCCCTGCGCATCGATGGGTGCGATTTCGGAGATATGCAGCTGCGTTTTCGCAGCGACGAGGTTGGGACGTACGCCGATGTCCGGGAGAGGCTGGGGGAGTCCCTCGCCCCCGACGACCTGCTGCTGCACCTCAGGCACGTCACGGCCAACACGGATGGCTGCGCGTCCATTCGCGAGAGCGGGATTCTCGGAATCGGGGACGTGCTCTCGCGTCCTAGTGCGCTTACGCGTCTTTTCGAGGGCTGCGGGGTTCATTTCGACAAGGCGAGCCGAACCGTGTCTGTCGACGGGAGAAGGCTCAGCCTGGACCTGGTCGATGATGCCTTCCTCGGACGGGAGTCCTCGGAGCCGATAGATGGACTTCTGTACATTCTGGCGGAAGACTCCCTCGTGAACTCCTTCATCCACAAGTCGTGCATCCGGGAGTACTCCACGCTTTCGCGGTATCCCGAGGCCATATGGGCTCTGGAAGAGGTCGTCGGGCATGGGAACGAGGCGGTTTGGAGATGGAAGGACGCCGCGCGCCCATATGTTGTCGAGTTCACCGCGACTTTGAAGGAGCTCGATCTGTGTCGACTCCAGCCGGACGATGGGATGGGTTTTTGCAGGGCGGCGGTTTGAAGGAGTCCGTATTCAATAATCTGGTTTACCAGGCGCTCGGGGTCTGCGTGCGGGGTGCCCGCGAGGTTATCGCCTCCCTGCCTGCTGGCGGCGGGGTGCCCCGTCGTCGATCGTTCGGATAACCCCTCTGGATGAGTTCTGCGGCGACCCCGAAGCTGGCTTGGATTCCATGTGCGATAGGGAGGGGCGTTGTCGGATTTGCGACGAAGACGCTGTGGAGTCCCTGTCGGCGTTCCTTATCGCTAATGGGTATCTAGGGGAGGGCTTCTCGGGATAAAACGGGTTTCGCTTGGTCTTATGCGTAGGATGACCAGTTTCGTGTTGTCCCAGCAGGGAATCGCCCGACGGATCAGATTGCGGAAACATGGGGTTCCGATGCATGGGGTAGGCGAGGGGTCGTCGCCCTGATGTGCGAATGAGCTTCACCCTGCTGTCGCATTCTGTCCGTATGGATAATGGCCGGCTTAAGGTGCCGGCCTCCTACCGGAGGAGGTTGCGACGTGCGCGCGATGATCGAGATTGAGTGGATGGACGGGCTTGTGACGAAGGTGCCGGAGTTCGCTCTGGGCGACGTATTCGGTGAAAGCGTTCAGGTAGAGCTCGATTTCAAGTTCGACGACGTGTCGGAGGGCCTCTGGGTCGAGGTGCGCCATCATAAACCGGACGAGGGCTCGGATGGCGACCCGCGCGAAAGGGCCTGTACGCTGCATGCGGACTGTCACTACGGTTTGGTCGACGCGGTCGACCTCGACCGTATCTTCTGCGTTCTCTTTGAGGGGCAGCCGAGGATCTGCCGCATCGCGGGGGAGCTCGTGAACCTCTCAAGGGCCTGTGCTATGGCTCAAGGTTGACGCGCTACTGAACGTTGTCGGTGCGCAGCCTCGCGTGGCGCTCGTAGGGGAAGTCCAGGTAGGTCAGCGCGTCGGCCTCTGCCTCCTGTTACCGTTCATGGGAAATCGGTCAATTGGGAGCGCGGTGGAAATCCTGGACCGTGTTCCTACGCTACAAGACCTAGGCTTCTTCGGTACTGCATCGGGCTCATATAGCCCAGGTCGCTCTTGCAGCGCTTGTCGCGATACCAGACCAGATAGGCGTACAGCATCTTCATGAATTCCCCCATGCCAACATCGTCCCAGCCCCTTCCGTAGAAGAGCTCCACCTTCAGCCTGCCGAAGCCCTCCGTCCTTGAATTGTCGGGTGAGCACCCCTTTCTCGACATCGAGCGCGCGAGGTCCTGGGCGGCGCATAGCCGATCCGGCCCTGCCACCGGTAGTGGCCGCCGCGGTCGCTGGCTTACGCCTTGAGGAAGCGCGCCCGGGACCTCGGCCCCTACGAGGCATCGGCATTGTGCCAGCTTCGATCGGAGGCGGGCTGCTCGAGCCTCATGACCGCATACGACCTCAAAGAGGACTTCTTCGACATCTACGACGAGCACCCGCTCTCGCGGGAGGATGCCGAGGATGCATTC
Source organism: uncultured Collinsella sp. (assembly GCA_902489665.1). Classification (GTDB taxonomy): domain Bacteria; phylum Actinomycetota; class Coriobacteriia; order Coriobacteriales; family Coriobacteriaceae; genus Collinsella. The sequence goes on from CABUAT010000004.1 coordinate 88,806, forward strand.
GATGCGTGGAAGGCATCCATCCCCGATGACAAGGCCTACGATCCCTTCCGGGGGCTTGCGAAGGCCGTGGAGAACCACCGCGAGTTCATATTTAACTACCGGGATTGTCCGAGCCGCATCTCGAACGGTTACACGGAATGCGCGAACCGCCTCATCAACGAGACTAACATGATGGGGCGTGGCCACTCCTTCGAGACGCTGCGCGCGCGTACGCTCTATCGCAGTTTGTCCCGTCACAGAGGTATGGCCCTACGCCTGTCATCTCGGCTGTCGGAACAGGAGTGGGTGCGGTTACCCCAAGTGTCGCTACGACGCTGCCTATCGCACCCGCCTGTCCGCGGCCCGTGAAGGGTTATGTCTCACCGCTGACGAGCTCGCCGCCATGGTCGCGATTGCGGTCCCTTTGTTTAGGCGGGGGCAGAGTTACGAGACCATATGGGCCACACATGCTGACGAGCTTCCTGTGTGCGTGCGCAGTGCCTGCTCCTATCAGGAGAGGGACAGGCGCGCCTTACCTGCTTCTCCCGCGAAAGGACCGTATGAGGAAGCGTAAGCGCAGGGATGTCGAAGGTGCTGGGCGCGACGGGGTTGACCGCACTGGCCGTACCTACGCCGAATTCGAGGCGCTCTCGCTTGCCGACAGGTCGCGCGTGGTCCAATGTGACTCCGTTGAGGGCTACGAGCGCAACACCTACGACATCCTGAGCGCACACATCGTGGCCCGGGCGTTCCAAATCTATTTGCGCAAGCGTCATGCCAGCTCCGGCAGCCATCGTTGCCTGCCTCGACCATATAGAGAGTCTCATAGGCTCTGTTGCTGCCTTCGAGGCTATCTTCGGCATCCTGCTAGTCGATTGAGGAGTCGAGTTCGATGATTGGAAGGGCCTGGAGCGCTGGTGTCTCGAAAGCGGAGCTCGGCGCTGCCGCGTGTTCTGCTGCGACGCGATGAGATCCAACCAGTAGTCGGCATGTGAGCGCAACCACGAGCAGCTCAGGCGCATTCTGCCCAAAAGCCGTAGTGGCGGTGCTCTGAGCCCCTACGACGTTGTAGTATGCTGCAGCCACGTAAACTCTTGCCCGCTTGCTGGACTCGCTGGCAGGTGTCCATTCGAGCTCCTCGGAGACCTGTTGCTGTGCGGCATCGGATGATCGCTTCGGGCTGTCCCTCGACAGCGAGCTCGCCGTCTCGCCCGATAAGGGGTCATCCCCGACGGGGTGGTACCAGGCCTACGAGCGGGGCGAAGGCTCTTGGGCCGCCGAGTGTCAGTGGTAGCGTGAAACTGAACACTTGTTCAGTTTCACGCTACCACTGACAGTTCGCAAGCTTCATTATGAATTCAGGGTACCTCATCTTGTCGATGCGGGATTGGCGCCCAGAGCCGGGGTCCCGCCAGAGTGCGATACGCCGTGTGCCGAACATGCAGGCGCGACCGTTGACGCCTTCTTCTCTTCTGCCGGAATCCACGCAGAAAGCATTCTGTACGACAGGCTATGCCAGGTGTTCTACCAAATGGTCATTTTATCTTTCTATAATGAGGCGAGATTCTATCCAAGAATCCGACATGTCGCTCTTCATCGATGCCGAGGACCGTTAAGTCGACTACTCTACCGGTCTCGTTACCTAACTTTTGGGATATCTGTTCGCATCCGGAGACAAGTTGATCGGAATATTTCGAGTACAGTAGCAGCAAATCAATATCACTGTCTGCACTGAGCTCTGAACCACTCAGCGCAGATCCGAACAGATAGACGTGATCAAACTGAGAGAACAGTTCTAGGCTGCTGTCGAGAATGTCTATGAGTCTCAAATAGTTCATAGTTTGCGAACGAATGGGAAGAAGCTATCCATATCGAGGAGCTTCACGTTAATTTGCCCCGCAAACACCTGGGCTTCTTCGGAGATGCATTGCTTACCGTTCCATCTATGCAAGTTGACGACAACGGTATGTTCTGCCGGTGCTAAACGGGCCAACTCTGCATAGCTCAGACAGTATTCGTATACGAATAAGAAGCATTTTCCTTTCGCTATATATTCTCTAAGGTTTGTCTTCGACTTGCGAGTTGCTTTCTTTCCGCACAGGCGGAAGTACTTTAGGGCAAAAATCAAGCTGTCTAGCCTCATCTCGGCACGCCTGAAGCAGCGGGCGTCATAGTACATCTGTCGGATACGCGGCGTATCGTCAAGATAAACTACCGCCTCTTTCCCGTTTTCTATTATTTGCAACAATGGATGTTCTGCATCTAGAGAAACATCTATAAATCGCCCCTGTTCGTCAAGCTTTTTGATTAGCAGCTCTAGGGATTCTGCAGAGGGGAGCAGGTCACCTTCTATGGGCTGGATTCCGAAGATGGAGTTGATGACCTCGGGGAAAAGAATAGACCTTTGTCTTTCCGTATTATCTCTGGTGGCTTCGAACTCCTTAGCATGGTCGATAAAATCGCGGACAGCGGCCTGGTTGGAGAAGGAATTGTCCTTGTGGTTCTGGAACAGGCACAAGTTCGATTCGAACAGCGTGCAAAGTTTTCGGTTGTTGACGATTATTTCCTTTTCAAAAACATCCCACAGTCTTCGCTTGTCCTTCATGTAGTAATTCTCATATATCGACTTGTTTCGGGCGAGCAGAGGTGCGGCCTCTTTGCGCAGGTCGTCGAAGGAACTGAACGTCTTTCCGAAAACGCGATCAATTTCTGCGTGACGAATCGACTTCCATTTCCTCACTTCATCTGCCGTGAAAGCGGAGTTTTTGTCGAAATTCGTATGGCAGTTTGGACAGATGAGAATAAGGTTGTCGAACGTGTTCTCTGCGCTTTTGCAATATGGGACGATATGGGCTCGTTCAGCAATGTCTCCATTGCTGATGAATAGATCGGCCCGACAATCTGGATTCATGCATTTGCCGGCAGACTCCGCCCAGAGTCTTCGCTCGACATATGCTGAGACTGGCTTTCTGCTTGTCTTCGACACTTTCCGTCCCCGCTTTGACCTCTTCGATTGACGATTAACTGTCATTTCAGAATATGTTATCCAATGATTGGGCCACCGTCAGGCTTCAAGTGAAGATTATTGAACGGGGAGGTAAATGGAGCACTAAAGAAGTAGACATTCGGCAGCTTTAAGCCCCAGGGTTAACGAATCGCGTGCCGAATGACGCTGCTATAGGCTGTCAAGTCCTTTATCGGACGACATTTTAGCATTCAAGTAGCGGTCGTATTCGCGTCTGATTTCCTCGTGGGGGCATACTTCTCTTTCTATTTCGCTGAGCCTTACATTCGGCACGTTAAGCTCTCGGGCAACCTGCTTTTGGGTCAATCCGAGCGATTTTCGCATGTCCGCTAGTATCGAGCCCCGGGCGTACTTCAACCTCATGGGGCGCCGCAACGTTGGGTAAACCTCCCTGGCTGTGAACCTCTTAAGGCAGCGCATGATCTCTCGCTTTGTCTTGCCGTCGGACTTGCGCTTCGCCATGTAGGCGAGCGTTCTCTCGTCCCCGCGCATCCTGTGTTAGTCATGCCGTCGTAGCCCGCCGAGACCCAGCGG
>CABUAT010000005.1 GCA_902489665.1 uncultured Collinsella sp.
AAAGAGAAGAGGCGGGGCATGCCCCGCCTCTTACACCACATCTCTGCGCGCTACCCCTACAACCCCCTAAAGCAGCCAACCTGACTGGTTTAAGGCGTATTGGAGCCAATTTTAATGAACATACTAAAGGCTATGTTCATTATCTTTTAGGATGTAAATGCTATTCACTTAGCAACAGTACTCATATTTGGCATTTTTTGTCCATTGCTATATAACTAACACCCTATAGCAGACAAAAAACAGGCCGCAGCCCATCGCTGCGGGCTGTTCGGAAGCAAAAGTGGGCGTTAAGCGCTGTAGCCCATCGCCTGCAGAACAAACATGACGACCGTGAGCACCGTAATCACACCGATAGTCGCCCAAGTGAGCACATTCCACACGCGGCCGTTGCGGTTGGCACCCATAATGTGACGGTCGGCTGCGATAACCACCTGGAACACCAGAACCACGGGCAACAGCACACCATTGATGACCTGTGAGGTCATCATAATCTGGAACAGATCGACGCCGGGCATAAGCACCAGCACGGCAGAGATACCGATGATGGCCGTAATGATGCCGCGATAGACCGGGGCCTCGTCCCAGCTGCGGTCGGCACCGCGCTCCCAGCCAAATGCCTCGCAGATAGCGCTCGACGTAACGCCCGGCAGCACGCAGGCAGCCAAGAAGCTCGCCGCGACCAGGCCCGAGGCAAACAGTACCGTGGACCACTGACCCGCAATAGGCTCCAACGCGCGGGCGGCATCGGCAGCATCGCTAATCTGAATACCCGCCGGGAACAACACCGTACCGGTCGTGATGATAATAAAGCCGGCAATGACATCGGCGGCAAGCGAGCCGCTCACGGTATCGATGCGCTGCAGCACGATATCGTCCTCGCCCGCGTTCTTATCGACCACGTTGTTCTGCGCCAAGAAAATCATCCACGGCGCGATGGTGGTACCGATCGTTGCGACCACGAGCGACACGTAGCTGGGGTCATTTTGAATGTTAGGCACGACCAGGTCGACCGCGACCTCACCCCAGTTGGGGCCAGCCATAAACGCGGCGACAATATAGGTCACGAACACGCAGCTCACCAGCAGCAGAATCTTCTCGATGCGCTGGAAGCTGCCCGACATGGTAAGCATCCACACCAGCAGCGCCACCAGCGGCACCGAAATGCTCGCCGGCACGCCAAAGAGGGCAAGGCCGCTGGCGATGCCCGCAAACTCCGAAATGGTCACAGCCGTGTTGGCGATCAACAGCGCCGCCATAGCAAGTACACTCTTGCGCACGCCAAAGCGCTCGCGAATGAGCGATGCCAGGCCCTTGCCCGTGACGCAGCCGCAGCGCGCCGCGGTCTCCTGCGTCACGATGAGCAGCACAGTCATGACGGGAAGCATCCAGAGCATCTTGTAGCCATAGCTGGCACCCGCGCTGGAATACGTTGCAATGCCGCCGGCGTCATTGCCCGAAAGCGCCGCCAGCAGACCGGGACCCATAGCGCCAAAGATGGCCGCGATGGTCAACTTTTGCTTGGTGCCCGACTTTTGCTTGGTATTTTGCACGCGACCACCTAACCCATGACCGACATGGTGAGCAGCACCGCAGCGGCGCAGTACGCTACGCACGAGATCATGACGGCAATAACGTTCATGGCGGTGCCCGACGTGTTGAGGTCATGCTCGTCACGCCAGAACAGCACCATCAGGTAAATCACGGCGCTCATGTTGCCAACCAGGCAAATGATGGCAGCGATATTAAAGCACCCGGTAAAGAGTTGCTCCTCAAACATGGGCGCATCGGGGAACGCAGCGGTGCGCACCAGCTGGGCGCACAGATAGGTCACGAGTGACAGAATCAGGCCCATGCCCGTGCTCTGGAAGAAGAACCCCAGATACGGCTTGGGCTCGTCGTCGTGACCGTCATACTCCAGGAAGTAGTTCTTGACGAACGACACCATACGCGAGGCAGCCAGCAACACGAGCGGCATGGCGCACATGGGGAACACCACCAAATGCGCGGAGCCCAGCGCCGTCCCCAGCACCGTTGCCATGATGCACGAGGCGATGCCCCACACGACGACCCAGTACTGACGATGCACGAACCAGCTGAGCACGTTCGTCGAGTCGTCGGACGCGCTATCGCCCGAGCCGACACCGGCGATCTGCAGGTCCTCCTGATGCTCCTCGGCAATAACGTCCATGGCGTCGTCGAAGGTCACGATGCCCAGGATATGACGGTTCTCGTCGCAGACAGGGATGGCAACCAGGTCGTACTTGGTCATCTCGTCCGTCACGTCTTCCTGGTCCTCGTCGGGTGACACGTAGACCAGATCGCGATAGGCGAGCTGGCCCAGCGTGGCGTCGCGGTCGGCCACGATCAGCGTGCGCAGCGAAAGCACGCCCGTCAGCATGCCGCTCGGGTCCTCGGTATAGACGTAATAGACGCTCTCAAAGTCCTCGTCGAGCTTGCGAATCGCCTCGATGGCGTCGCCGACCGTCGCCGTGGCGGGCAGCGAGACAAACTCCGAGGTCATGATGCGGCCGGCGGTGTTGTCCTCGTAGCCCAGCAGATTACGAATCGCCTTCTCCTCCTTGACGCCCATCAGGCGCAGGAGCTTCTCGGCCTTCTCGTAATCGAGCTCGTCAATCAGGTCGGCGGCGTCGTCCGGGTCCATCATGGCCAGCATCGACGATGCGTCGGTGTCGGACATGCCCTCGAGCATCTCGGTCATGAGCTCGTCGTCATCGAACTCAGAGATGGCCTCGGCGGCCTGGGCGGTGTCGAGCTGCGCGAACACCTGCGCGCGCAGGCGCGGGTCGAGCTGCTCGATAATGTCGGCGATGTCGGCAGGGTGCAGCTCGCCGAGCGTCTTGTGCGACACCGAGAGCTGGATGTTCTTGGTCGAGCGGTCGAGCAGGTCCATGTAGGACCAGGCGATGATGTCCTCGCTGAGCGGCTTGCCCAGGTGCTTCATAAAGCCCTCGACGACATGCTCGAGCGCGGGGCTAATCGCGCGCAGCAGACCGCGGGCGCCGACCTCAGCACCCAGCAGACGCAGCTGGTTTTCGCCCGACATGGAGAACTTGATGTCGTTTACGCGCACGACCTTCATGCCCTGCGTGTCGACGATCTGCTTGTTGAGCACGTCACGCGCCAACAGGAGCTCGGTCGGCTGCAGATATGAGAAGCGGATATTAGTGGCGGACGTATTGAGGTACACGCCCGTCTCGTCGATACGGTCGACCCATTTGCGCCAGCTGATCATAAACGGCGTCTTGCCGGGGCCGCGAAACGCAAGCGACGTCACGTGCGGAAAAACTTCGCCGGTAGCAATACCAAAATCGTTGACCACGCCGAGCTTTTCGCCGTCGACGTCCAAGACCGGCAATTTGAGCATCTCACTCAGATAATTCAATGGTGCTCCCCATCATTATTCCTGCGGACCGCGGCCGGACGGGCACGCTATCCGTGGACTGTTTGATATGTATACGCATGCGCGGGCGGCACGCCGCTCGACGCTTACACCCCGTGCATACGCAAAAAGCACCTGCATGGGGTCATCGACTGTATGGTCGAGGTTTGGATTTCACCTGTAACCTTTCTCTTGACCCTCATTAACCGCAGTAACTATAGCATCAGCATCGCGCTGCGGCACCGAATTTATGCGCTGCACATTGCAGGCATACCAAACGCTAACGCATCCGTGACATAGTCGTCCGCAGCGAAGTGGTGGGACAAAATTATCAGTAGTGTTTGTCCCAGGGTCGCTTGCGACGACAAGCCCGATGCACCTTTCGCACCTGGGACAAACACTACTGATAATTTTGTCCCACCGTGCCACTCGTTTGAGCTACTCTGCGGTGTCGTCGTCCTCGGGGAGTTGGGGGAACACGGCGTTTTTGGGCATGGAAACCTTGGTGAGCGAGGTGAGCTTTTTGCTCAATGCCGTGTCCGTCTTGACCAGGTCGCTGAGCGTCACGATCTTGTAGCCGTCGGCAATGAGGCCGTCGATAATCTGCGGCAGCGCCTCGAGCGTCTGCTCGGCGCATTCGTCTCTATCAGTGAGCAGCACGATATTGCCCGGCGTCACCGAATCGAGCACCGTCGAGACCTGCTCGTCGGCACCGTTGAGTAGCCAGTCGCCCGAGTCAATATTCCACGAGACCACGGCGGAGACCAGGTCCATCGCATCAATCCAGTTTTGCTCGTCAAAGGCAGCGTAGGGAGCACGCAGCAGCATCGTCTTCACGCCGGTCGCCGACTTAATCGCATCGGTACCTTTCGTGATCTGTTCGCGTACCGCCTCACGGTCCTGACCCTTGAGCGAATCGTCGCTGTAGCTGTTGGATCCGATCTCGCACCCGGCATCGACAATCGCCTTGGCCGTGGCAGGCGAGGCCTCGGCCGCATCGCCCGAAAGGAAGAACGTCGCGGTGACGCCCTTTTCCTTGAGCACCTGCAAGATCTGCTTGGTAGCGCCGCTCGGACCCTCGTCAAACGTCAGCGCCACGTACTTTTTGTTGCCCTTGGGCGCCACGCTGGCGCACGCAACAACGCAATCGGTGGCGGGCACAACCTCGCCGCGGTCTTGCGTCTTGCCCGACTGCTCACCAACCCACACCTCGGAGCGGCCCTGGACACCCCACGTCTGCACATACTCGATAGCGCCCGTGCGCTCGACCTTGAGCTTGGGCTCGATAACCGTAGCCTGAACCTCGTGCTTCTCGTAGATGTTGCGACCGTCTTTGACCGTCACCTTCTCGCCGCCGGTAAGCTCACGGCTGTCCCATTTGCCCTGCTTCACGCGCTTGCCGTCAACCTTTACCGACAGCTTTTCGCCCCCGTGACGCTTGAGCACGCTGTCGTCGACGGCCAGCAGGTCACCCGCGTCATAGGTGTCGGTCAGCTCCTGGTCGTCAATAAGATTCTGCAGCGTAGAGCCCACGCGCACCGCGGTCTTTTGCCCGTTGAGCTCCACGTCAACGCTGCGGTTGACGTAGCCCACAACGGCAGCGATAAACAGCACGAGCGCGCAGCCCACGGCGATGAGCGCATAGGGTAGACGGGATGGGCGGCGGGGCGAGCGCCCGTTGCCAATGCGCGCACTGCGGTCGCTAAAACCGCGGCTATGGTTGAGGTACATCGCGCCGGGCTTACGGCGGCGTTTGCGCTGGCCGCTGGGCAGCTGCCCCAGGTCGCGGCGCGCCGTCGGACGCGCACCGGAGTGCCCGTTTAAGTTGGATCCGTTTTGGCGCATGTGCCCTCCCCCATAAACACAGCGAGCCGGAGCAACATGTCTCCGGCTCGCCTCCCATCATTTGGTACGTCGCTATTTGCTAGCTTTTGACGAGCCACCGCTCGCCTTTTGGTATTCGTCCTTAAAGGCCTTGAACATGCCGCGCGTCTTGCCGAGCTGCTTGCCCAGCGCACGACTGCCCTTGTCCACGGCGACCGATCCCTTGTCATCGAGCACCTTGGCGCCCTTTTTGACCTTATCGCCCACCACGACACTGGCCTCGGCAGCCTTGGCGGCCGCGCCGCCCGAATACCCGAGTGTCTTGACCTCGTCCGAAACGATCATCGCGCCGTTCTCGTAGCCGCGCAGCATCGTCGGCGGCACCTGCGTGTCACCGACCAGCACGCTCGAAGCGGCACCGGCGGTCACATAGAACATCTGAACGATGCCCGAGCGCGGCTTAAACTCCACGTCCGAACAATAGCCCACGACATCGCCCGATTCCGTGCGCACGTCCATACCAACCCAGATGATGCAATCGTCAAGGTTAATGTCGAGGCGCTTGGCCGCAGCGGCATCGTAGGTGTCCTTGGCGTCATCCACCGCGATGGCGCCCTCATAGACGCCGATGGCATCGAGCGCCACAAAACGGTCGGGGCGCTCAATCATGCCCGCAATATCGGACTGGCGAACCATAAAGCCCGCCACGCGCGTGCCGCCCGGGGTAAAGACCGGAAAGTGGATCTTCCCGAGCTTTTTAGGGCTGCGCGGCGTGCCGTCCTTTTTGGTGCGCTTGTCCTCGGAAGGCTTGCGATAGATCTTGGCGCCGACAAAATCCCCGGCGCGCATTATGCCTCGGTCGAGGGCTCCGCAGCCTCGGTGTCGGCCTCGGCGGCGTTCTCGACCACGACGTCGGCAGCGGGCGTCACGTTGCCGCCCGAGATGGCGTCGTTGAGCTGCTCGCGCAGCTGGTCCATGCGCTCGCGGGCCAGGTCGACCTTAGCGCGCAGGTCATCGGTCTTGGCATCGACCATCGGGCCGAAGTCGTTGACCGCGGCGCGGGCCTCCTCGGCACCGTGCTCGTAGGTATCGCGCATGTTATCCCAAGCGTCGTTGGCGATATCGGCAGCCATGGCGCGGGTCTCGGCGCCCGAGCGCGGGGCCAGAGCAACGCCGATGATAGCGCCGGCGGCGGCACCAAAGAGTGCACCGGAGACAAAGCTAAAAGTCTTACCCATGATCATTCCTCTCCTGCGGGCACGTCGGCGCCCACCGTTTGAATGCTGTCCATTATACCCGCAGCGCAACACTTGCCGCCCCGCTCATCTGCATACGGCAAAGACGCAGGTACATGATGTTGTTGAGCGAGCGAACCTACTCCTGCGGCATGGCGGGCATGGCAACCGTGGCAGCCGGATCCCCGCCGGCGCCGTCCACGAGGGGCAAGCCGCCCTCATGCGCCGATCCAGTCGGAGCCGTTGCCGCGCCGCCGAAGACGGCCGCGGAGACCTCGTGATTCTCGACAACCGCGCCCTCGGTATCAATCGCCACCTGGGGCTCGTCATCAAAGCTGGGAACGCCCTGGGGCTCAGCTGCCGGCTCGGCGGCCGCATCGACAACGGAATCGACGTCGGCGTCCGCAGGAGCATCGCCCTCGGCCGCATCCTCGGCAACGTCCTCGCCATTCGCGGCGGCGACGGCCTCGTGCGGATCCTTGCCCTCGGCCTCGGCGCGCATGCCCAAAACCAGATTGCGCAGGCCCGCGACCGTACCGTCCACGTCGGGCGCAGGCTGGTCGGCGTGCAGGTAGGCCCAATCCATCATGAAGGTGGCAGACGACAGCGCGCCGATGGCCAGCGCATCGTCGGGACACGAAAGCTCAATCTCAAAGACGCGCTCGTCATGCTCGCTCACGCGGGTGCGGCCGCACGAGATATTGCCGGCAAGGCCGGTCTCGTTCATCAGCTCGACCGACACGTGCTCCAGCAAGTGGCAGAGCTCGGTCTGGCCCATGCAATCCTGGAACTCGCGGCCGGAATCGCCCAGGCACAGATGCTTGGCAATCGCCGGCACCAGATAGTACACGCGCGCCGTGGCCTCGATATCCTCCGAGGTCATGAGCGGCATGCCGGGGTTCACCAGCACATGCGCGCAGATCTTGTCCTCGCTGACGGTGACCTTAAGGATGTTGAACAGGCCTGCCATAACTCTCCCCTACTCTTCCTTGTCCTACTCGTCGCCGTCGTGCGGAATCGCAGCATCCGCACCCAGCGCCGCCGGCTCGTCCGCCGCGGACTCGGAATCCTTCTTATCGGTTTCGGCCGGAGCAATCACGCGAATGAGCGAGATGCGCTGGCCACGCATCGACTGCACCTTAAACTTGTACCCCGCAACCTCAAACACCTCTCCGATGTCGGGCACCGAGTCGCAAAGCTCCAAAATCCAGCCGGCGATGGTCTCATAATCATCGCTTTCCTCGAGCGGCCATCCAAGCTCAATCGCATCATCGCACGAAAAACGCCCATCGACGAGCCACTCGCGGCGCGAGAGGCGCGTAAGGTACTTGTTGTCGGGGTCGAACTCGTCCTCGATTTCGCCGACGATCTCCTCGACGATATCTTCGATGGTGATGATGCCGGCCGTGCCGCCGTACTCGTCCACGACGACCACGATCTGGTCGTGCGAGGTCTGCATCTCGGACAGCAGCGGCAGGATGTCCTTGGTGTCGGGCACAAAGGCGGCGTCGCGCAAATAGCCGGCGATGGGCTGGTCGCCCTTGCCGTCGAGCGCGGGCTGGATCAGGTCCTTGATGTGCGCGATGCCCGCGACGTTGTCGGGGTCCTCGTGATAGACGGGGATGCGGCTAAAGCCGGTCTGGCGCATGGTGGACAGCACGTCGGCGACCGTCTCGTCGTCCTCGCACATGGTGGTGTCCACGCGCGGCACCATGACCTCGCGAGCCACGGTGTCGCCCAGGTCGAAGATCTCGTGGATCATGCGCTTTTCCTCGTCGAGCAGGTCGTCCTGCTCCGAGACCATGTACTTGATCTCTTCCTCCGAGACGTTCTGGCGATCATCGGCGCTCTTGATGCGCAGGATGCGGGCCAGGCCATCGGAGCAGGCACCGGTCAGCCACACGAGCGGACGGGCGATCTTTTGGAACACGGAAAGCGGCCCCACGACCTGCTTGGATACGCCCTCGGCGTTAGCGAGGCCGATGCGTTTGGGCACGAGCTCGCCGATCACGATGGACACAAAGGCGACGGCGACGGTGATGATGACCGGCGCCAGGCCGCGCGCGATGGCGGAAAGCGGCGCGATGCCAAAGCTCATGAGCCATGTGGCAAGCGGGTCGGACAGGCTCGTCGAGGCAACGGCGGATGAGGCGAAGCCCACGAGCGTGATGGCGACCTGGATGGTGGCCAACAGCTGATCGGAGTCGGCAGCGAGCTGGACGGCGCGCTCGGCGCGCTTATCGCCCTCCTCGGCATCGTGCTCCAACACGGCGCGCTTAGCCGTGGTGAGAGCCATCTCGGACATGGAGAAGTAGCCGTTGATAAGCGTCAGGACGAGCGTGGTAATAAGAGAGATGGTTATGTCCATCGGGAGTTTCTCGAACCTCCAAGATTCGGGACGTTAAGGTAAAACGTTGATGACGGATACGGCAATTGCGCCGGTCGCCCGCGCGAGCGGGGCCGTGGGCGCGGTCGCTAGATTACGAAGAGGATCACCGCCATGAACTGGAAGATGCTGCCAGCGAGCACCCACAAGTGGAAAACACTGTGCAGATAGCGCACGTTTTTGGCGATATAGAACGGCACGCCCACGGTATAGCACACGCCGCCGACGGCGAGCAGGGCAAGCGCGACGAGGTTCAGCAGCGCCACGAGCTCGGGCAGCTTAAAGACGACGAGCCAGCCCATCAGCAGGTAGACCAGGCCGCTTACCCAGTGCGGCTGACGCTCGCGCATAAAGCACTCGAGGGCGATGCCGATGATGGCGATGGCCCAAACGGCAAAGAACAGCGCAGGGCCACCGTCGTTTGCGAGCGTGATGAGGCAAAACGGCGTATAGCTGCCGGCTATGAGCAGGTAGATGCAGCTGTGGTCGATGATGCGAAACACGCGCTTGGCGCGCGCGGGCTGAATCGCGTGGTAGAGCGTGGAGGCTAGGTATTCGAGGATAATGCTGACACCATAGACAATCGCCGCGGCCATGTGGGCCGGGCCTCCGCCGCGCAGGGCAGCGAATACGATCAGGAGCACCAGGCCCGCGATACCCAGCAGGCAGCCGACACCATGGGTGACGGAGTTCATGATCTCCTCGCCCACCGTGTAGTGTGGAACGGCCGCGGTCTTGGGTCGCGGCTTAGAACTGTCGCTCGAATCGGACATGCCGGTTACATCCTCCAACGTAAAGAGTTTTCAACACTATATCAAAGCGTCTAGGTACGTGCGAAATTTGCACCATACGTGACCCTTTGTTTACCCATTCTTTGTCTGTTGACGCACCAACGGCGAACGTCCATAATGCGCTTGCATTAAATGTTGATGTATTAACATCTTATAGGAAAGCTTCTTATGTCTCAAAACGCACGTTCCCATCGAAAGCTCAAGATAGCCGGCATCGTTGCACTGGTGGTTGTCGTTGCGCTGCTCGGATTTGCCGGCAACTTTCTGTTTGACTTCGCGCTGAATCCCCGCGCGCCATACACCATGAAGATGATGCAGGATAGCAAGAACGACAAAGAAGGTGAGCAGCCGGATGCCGAGGAGACCGAGGCACGGGCGTGGTTTAAAGAGAACCGCGAGAGCAGCAGCCTCACCGCGGACGACGGGACCAAGCTTGCCGCCTGGTATTTTGCTGCGTCGGAGAGCACGCACGACTACGCCGTCTGCCTGCATGGATATACCAACGAGCCCATCGGTATGGCCCGATACGTCAAGCGATTCCACGACCGCGGCATGAACGTACTCGCACCCGCCGCCCGCGCCCACGAGCGCTCCGGCGGCGACTATATCGGCATGGGCTGGCCCGAGCGCCTCGACATCGTCGCATGGATCGAGCAAATCGTTCAGGCTGACCCCGAGGCGCGCATCCTGGTCTTTGGCGAGTCGATGGGTGCGGCAACCGCCATGAACGTCGCGGGGGAATCTCTGCCCGCAAACGTGAAATGCATTATCGAGGACTGCGGTTATACGAGTGTTTGGGACGAGTTTTCCCTGCAGCTCAAGGACGTGTTCGGCCTGCCCAGCTTTCCCTTGCTCGATGTAGCAAACTTGGTGTGCAACGTGCGCGCGGGCTACGACTTTCATAAGGCAAGCAGTGTGGAGCAACTCAAACACGCGACAGTTCCCATGCTGTTTATCCACGGCGACCAGGACACCTTTGTGCCGTACAGCATGCTCGACCAAAACTACGACGCGTGCGCCAGCAAGGTCAAGCAAAAGCTCACTATCCATGGCGCCACCCACGCCAAGAGTGCGCAAGTTGACCCCAAACTCTACTGGAATACGGTCGATGACTTCCTCGACAAGAATTTTTAGGCAAAAAGCAACGTCTGGGGTTTTGTTGCCAAAAATCGGTTTGCGGTCGGCGGTATTCGTTTTTTCACCGCACTTCCGAAAAGCCGCCCGCGAGCGTTGTGCTCGTGGGCGGCTTTTGCTCAACTTACGCTACAAAGGCGCTTATTTTGTCCAATAGCTAGGCGCTACTTGACCTCGATGAGCTCGTACTTGCTCGTGCCCAGGCCGATCTTCTCGGCATGCGCGATGCACGCGCGCCAGTCGGTGTCGGGATGCGTGATGCAGAAGGGGTCCTTGGCCTGCTCGCCCTCCAGATGCTCGTGGTTATGCTCCATCTTGGCGGCGCTGTCGGTAAGCTCGGTGTTGGGCAGTGGCTCGGATGCCATGACGGCATCGGCGCAGGCCTGGTCGATGGCGACCGGGTCGAAGCTCGCGAACATGCCGATATCGTTGACGATAGGCGTGTCGTTTTCGGGATGGCAATCGCAGTTGGGGCTGATATCCATGGCAAGCGAGATATGGAAGCTCGGGCGGCCGTCGACAACGGCCTTCGTATACTCGGCGATCTTGCAGTTGAGCACGTCGGCCGCGGCGTCATAGCCGGGCTTGATGCAGTCCTGGTTGCATGCCGCAATGCAGCGTCCGCAGCCCACGCAGCGATCGTGGTCGATAGCGGCCACGTGCACCGTGCGAGTAGCGCCGCTGGCAAGCTCGCGCTCGCGGGTGTCGTTGAACGAGACGGCGTTGTGCGCGCAGATCTTTTCGCAGGCACGGCAGCCAACGCAGTGCTCGGTCGAGACGTTCGGCTTGCCGGCGGCATGCTGCTCCATCTTGCCGGCACGGCTGCCGCCTCCCATACCCAGGTTCTTCATGGCGCCGCCAAAGCCGGCCTGCTCATGGCCCTTAAAGTGGGTGAGGCTAATCACGATATCGGCATCCATGAGCGCCTGACCGATCTTAGCCTCGTGCACGTACTCGCCGCCCTCGACCGGGACAAGCGCCTCGTCAGTGCCCTTGAGGCCGTCGGCGATGATGATCTGGCAACCCGTGGCATACGGGGTAAAGCCGTTCTGGTAGGCGGTGTCGATGTGCTCGAGCGCGTTTTTGCGGCTACCGACATAGAGCGTGTTGCAGTCAGTGAGGAAGGGCTTGCCGCCCAGCTCCTTCACCACGTCCGCGACGGCGCGGGCGTAGTTGGGGCGCAAAAAGCTCAGGTTGCCCAGCTCACCAAAGTGAATCTTGATGGCGACGAACTTGTTCTCAAAGTCGATCTGCTCAATACCGGCGTGACGAATGAGGCGCTTGAGCTTGTCGAGCTGGCTCTCGCGAGCATGCGTGCGCAGGTTGGTGAAGTACACCTTGGCGGGTGCTGCGGGTGCAGTTGCGGTCATAGATATATCCCCTCGGTCTATATGGCGTTACAGACATAAGAGGATGGTACCAGTTAAAGCAGAGTTAAAGTCAAGTACGGCACCTAGTCATTGGGGACGTTCTTAAATGAGTGCCTCGCCACCTGGCAGCTGGGGACGTTCCTTTCCTGCCGGCAGCTGGGGACAGTCCTTGTCAGCCCGGCCGGCTATCCGGCGAATCGGCAAAGACTGTCCCCGATGACTAGTCGTTTAAGAACGTCCCGGATGATTACTCCTGCACTTTGAGGGCTTCGGCCAAGCTGACGCGCTTGATGGAGCGCGTGTGCAGCAGCGCCACGACCAGGTAGGTTGCAAAGCCGATTCCTGCGCACGCCGCCATAGACCAAGCGGGCACGTAGATCTCGATATTGCCGTTGTAGGCGAGCAGCATCGAGCGGAAGATGGCCGTGAGCGAGCCAATAATGACCGGCAGGCTCAGCACGAGCGACGCCGCCACGCACAGCGTGATCGAGCGGATGTACAGATGCGAGATCTCGCTATCGCGATAGCCAAAGACTTTCATATAGCTAATCGAACGGGCGCTGTGGTCGATCACAGCCTTGGTCAGCAGATACATAAACAGCAGGAAGATAAATACCGCGAGGCCAACCATCATGCCGATCATTTTGCTCATCATGCCGATGAACTGGTCGCCCACGGCGCGCATGTCGTCGGGCGTGGTGTCGCCGGCAAAGTAACGAGCATCGAGGTCGAGCTTCTCGTCGCTCACATAGCCGTTAAAGTAGGCAGCGTCGTTGCCGAACAGCTCGTTAAAGTCGTCGATACTCATATAGATATTCATGTCCGACTTGGAGCCCCAGGCACAGTCCTTGCCCGCGTACTCAAGGGAATAATGCTCCCCCTCGTACTTGTCGCCGAGCGCGACCTTCTGGCCCTCGCTCCAGCCAAACTTGTCGAGCAGGCCGCCGCCAAAGACGACGCGCCCATCGCCAACGTTGAGGTCTTTCCAATAGCGCGAATCGGGCGAGATGCCGTAGACGGAAATCGTCTCCTCGCCATTACCATCGCCGCGGTCGTATTGCAGCTGGTAAACGGCGTATTTCTCGGCCTGCGCGATTGCGCCCACGCCGTTGTCAATCGTGTTGACCGGGTGAATGTCGTCGTTGTCGGTGTCGATCTTAGAGGCCTTGTCAATCAGGTCGATAGCCTCGTCGCGGTTGCAGCCGAGGATATCGGCAAGGTCATCGAGGCGCGCATAAAGCGCATCCTTCTTGTCCTGGACCTTGGTAAGCGCATCCTGCGCCGCAGTCAGGCTCTCGGCAGACGGAGATGCGGTCGCGGCATCGGCTGCCGTCTGCGCCGCATCGGCCGCGTCGTCGAGCTCGTCATCGGCATCTTGGGCGGCAGAAAGCAGCGCGCCGTCAACCGACTGCAAGCACTCGAGTGCCGACCACTGCTCGCGCTCCTCGGCAGTGCCCTCGAGCTCCAGCGGAGCCTTGAGCGTGTACTGGTGCTCGGCGACCAGGCTCGTCTCGAGGTTGTCCGCGTAGTGCGTCATCGTGGGCAGAATCGCCAGGCCAAAGAGCAGCAGCAGCGAGGCGAACGCAATGCCCACGAAGAGCGTGGCGAAGTTGCCCAGGTTGCGCAGGAAGATACGCAGGCGGAAGCGCGAGACAAAGCCCATGCGCTCCGGCAGCTGCAGGCCGCGCTTGGTGCCAGACTTGCCGCTCGCCTCGTGGCGAAGAAACTGCAACGGCGTCTTGCCCATCTTGCGAAGCAGACCCACCAGCGTGATGAGGATGAGCGCAGCGGCGGGAACCACGGCGCACTTCACAAAGATCTCCCAGCTCCAGTACACCTGGAAGGGCGGCAGGCTGTACGAGCCGTAATAGAGGCTGCGCATGGGCTCGGTAAAGAACACAACGCCGAGCGCAGTGCCCAAAAGCGCCGCGGCCACGCCCACGATAGCGGGAAGC
This sequence comes from uncultured Collinsella sp., assembly GCA_902489665.1. Taxonomy (GTDB): domain Bacteria; phylum Actinomycetota; class Coriobacteriia; order Coriobacteriales; family Coriobacteriaceae; genus Collinsella. The sequence goes on from CABUAT010000005.1 coordinate 14,096, forward strand.
GCAAGGTAGTGCAGCACGATCTCGCGTCGACGATAGCCGCTGGCGAGCAGCGTGCCGATGATGGCGCTCTCCTCCTCGATGGTGGCGTCGGTAAGGACCACAAAGACGAACGCCATGATCACGATGATGATGTCGAGCAGCGTCATCCACATCATGGAGTCGCCGTCTACGTCGTCGCGCGCATAGCCAATGCCCTGGTTGGAATCGGCGTCGATGAGGTCATCCACGCGCGCATCGGCGTCGGTCAGCGCCTCGACCATATCCTGCTCCGCATCGATGCGATCCGCGGTGGGGAGGTCGCGATCGGCAAAGGTAAAGGAGTAGGTGTAGGCGGGCGCGCCGCCGGCATCCTCGAGCGCGGCAAAGCCGGCATCGGTGACCTCGGCCACGCCGTACGTGATGGTGTTCACCGTAAAGTCCGAATTGTTGAGGAACAGCGCCTGGCTATCGGGCTGGGTCATGATGCCGCAGATGGTGTAGGTGCGGCCCTCGAGCTCGACCTTATCGCCCACGGCGAGGCCGTTGTTGGTGGCAAAGACACGGTCGATTGCCACCTCATCGTCCGTTTTGGGCTCCTTGCCCTCACAGTAGGACGCGATATCGACCTTGGTGCGGTGCGCATAGGTGCGCAGCGTGCGCTTGGTGCCGTCGTCGCCGGACACCTTTTTGATGATGGCGTCGATGGAGAAATTCTTGTAGAGCGTGACGCCGCCGACGTCGCCGGCTGCATCCTCGGCGGCCTTGAGTTGATCGTCGGTAGCCTCGAAGGAGGTGGTCACGCGGCCGTCCTCAATCGCGTACGCATCGCGCATGTCATCGATAAGGCAGCCGATGGAATGCGCTGCGAGCAAAAATCCCGAGGTGAGAGCGGTGCTTCCGCACATAAGCAAAAAGATGCCCAGGTATTTGCCGATATTGCGGCGCAGCTCGCGCGGGAGACGTTTTGCGAGAGGTGTCATGGCGCCGCCTACCAATCGAGCTCGGCGGCCGCAACGGGCGACTCGTTGAGCTCATCCTCGACGATGTGCCCGTCGCGCAGGCGCAGCACGCGATTGGCCATGTGCGCGATGGCGGCATTGTGGGTGACAATGATGATGGTGCAGCCGTAGGTGCGGTTGACATCCTCCATGAGCTGCAGGATTTCCTTGGACGTCTTGTAGTCAAGCGCGCCGGTGGGCTCGTCGCACAGCAGCAGGCCCGGGTTTTTGACGAGCGCACGGCCGATGGCACAGCGCTGCTGCTGGCCGCCCGAGACCTGGCGCGGGAACTTGTTGCGGTGCTCGTAGAGGCCCAGCGAACGCAGCAGGTCGTCGACATTGAGCGGGTTTTTGGACAGGTGCGCCGTGACCTCGATGTTCTCCTTGATGGTGAGATCGGGCACCAGGTTGTAGAACTGGAAGACAAAACCCAGCTCACGGCGGCGATACTCGCCCAGGTCGGTAGGCTTGAGCACCGTGAGGTCGCAGCCGTCCACCATGATGGAGCCGCCGTCGGCATCCTCCAGGCCGCCGATCAGGTTAAGAAACGTCGACTTGCCCGAACCCGAAGGCCCCAGCATGACGCAGATCTCTCCGCGGTTGATGGACGTGTCGATGCCGTCGAGCACCGTCAGGCGTGCATCTCCATCGCCGTAGTGCTTCTTGAGCCCCTTGACCTGGACGTAGGCTTGCTTCGTCGCCATGCTATCCCCCATTGTTAGCCTATTGCTACTTTATGAGCGTAATAGTAAACCATGGCGAACTATTTTGGAGCGAGGCTCGGGATTTATTTCAGACTGGTCATTGGGGACGCTCTAAATGACTAGGTGGCTAGGCGCGGGATTTGGCGCGTGCGAGGGCCAGACCTACGGCGGCAATGGCGGCGGCGAAGAGCACCGTGACGCCCAGATCGCAGGCGATGTCGCTCAGCACGGCAGACGTCAGATCCGAGGCAAGTGCCTTGCTGATCGCATCATTCACCCAATATGTCGGCACAAAGTGCGCCACGGTCTGCACGGCCGAGCCCATGAGCGACAGCGGCATCCAGGCACCGCCCAAAAACGTCATGAGCATGCCGAGTAAGTTGCCCACGCCGTTGAGCAGCTCCTCGCGCGCACCCAGGCTCGACAACGCAAAGCCAACGGCCAACGGCGTGCACGCCAGGGCAAACGTCGCCGCCAGCGCCAGACACACACGACCCGCGCCGACCTCGGCAACCGCGCCGGCAAAGCCCACGACGCCCATCATACTCGACACGAGCCAAATGCAGACGGTGAGCACGGCGGCGGCCGCAAACACGGCAAGCGAACGCTGACGCTCGGAGACCGGGCTGGCATCCATGCGGCGCACGCGCTCGGGCTCGTTCATGCCCGAGAACACCAGTCCCACCGACACGATGACCGACGAGATAATCGCGTACGCGCCAAAGTTGAAGTACGACTCGAGCGTGGCGGCAGCAGTCGAGTCGACCTTGACCTGCTCGATCTGGACCTCCGCGCGCTTTGCAGCGGCATGCTCGGCGGCCTTGGCAACGTCGCCGTTAGAAGCAGCGGGCTCAAGCGCCGCCGCAGCGCCCGCGAGCGAGATCCAGCGCGAGGCCTCGGCAGACGAAAGCGCCGCCGCCATGGTGCCGGCACCGTAGGTCACATCGAGCTTGGGCAGGGACTCCCCCACGCGGGCGGCTGCAACGAGGTCGTCCTCAAACCCCTCCGGGATAAAGAACACGCAGTCGGCGCTGCCCTTGGCACTATTGCTCTTGGAGAGCGCGTCCGCAAGATCGTACGTGTCATCGCCGATGCCCGTGACCAGCTCAAAACGCGAACCCAGATGCTTGGTAAGCGCACGCGAAAGGTCGCTGCCGTCGCGGTCGACCACGATCACGTTGGCATCGTAGGGCTTGTACTCGGTGAGCTGCGACGAGTTCCAGCTCACCGAGGCCGCGATGAATACGCCCATGAGCGAAATGAACACCGTGTAGATGATCAGGTAGAATGGGTGCGCCAGCGCCATGCGAAGCGCGGTCTTAAAGGTGCTCATAGCGGCTCCTTCCAAAGATCAGCGTAGCGGCGGCGACAAACACCAGCGTCATGAGGACCAGCGCGCCGGCGCGAACGGCAAAAGGTCCCAAGTCTTCAAAGAAATACAGGCGGTTGAACATGTCGCAGATAAGCTTGACGGGGTTGAGCCAGCACTCAGCCGGGCAGGCGCGGGCGACGTCGTCGGCAAGCGCCATCGCTGGCTCGCCGTAGAGGCCGGCGAACAGGGCGCACGTAGTGGCAAAGCCCGTGAGGATGCCAGACTTGGACGCCTTGCCGCCCTTAACGGGAAGCGTGCCCACAAAGAGTCCCAAGCCCGTGGCGGCAAGCGCGGAAGCGGCGCCGCCCACCAAACACAGCCCCTCGCGCCCGCCAAAGTCGACGCCCACGACCAGACGCACGTAGCCGATCGCGATCGCCATCGAGGCAAAGGAGACCAGCCACGAGCCCACAAAGATACCGGCCAGCGACGCCGTTTTGGAAAGACCACCCGCGCAGCGGCGCGCGCCAAGGCCCGACAGATTGGGTTGCAGATCGACGACGCTCAAGGCGGCAAACTCGGCAGACATCATCGCCACCAGGCCAAAGAGCGCGTAATAGTAGACGACCGTGCCATCGGGCGTGGTGCGTGTCAGGCTTACGCGGCGGGTGCCGCCCTCGAGCGACAGAGCGCGCGCAACCGCCTCGGGGTCGGCGAGTGCCGCCGGGTTGTCCTGGGCAATCTGGGACATGAGCTCGGCATTTTGTGTATACGAGCTTGCCACCGTCTCCAGGATGCTGCGATCGGTGAGCACCGATGATGCGCGCGAGCTGTCGTAGCTCGATAGCAGTGTGAGCTTGGGTGCGCCTGCGTCGTCGACCGTATAGATGCCCGCGACCTCGCCGGCCTTAAGCGCACGGTTCGCATCGGCTGCGTCGTCGCACTCGTGGATCTCGAGCAGCTGATTGTCGCTCTCCTTGGCAAGCGAAGCCGCCGCATCCTTAAAGGTCGAGGCGTCCCAGGCCTCATCCGCTACGACAGCCACTGGCACCGGGTCGATCTTGCCGTCGGAGCTGAGGTTCGCAAACATAAACATAAACATCGTGGAAAGCGCGATGGGAAAGAGAGCGCCCCAAACCCACGTGCTCGGCCGGCGCAGCAGCGTCTTGACCGTAATGATAATGGTGTTGAACATGGCCGCCCCCTAGTCGCGCAGCTCGCGGCCGGTGATCTCGAGGAACACGTCGTTGAGGGTCGGTGGCTCGCTCCACACGCGGCCGAGCGCAACGTCGGCAGCGCGCAGCGTGTCGAGGATGTCGACCAGATTGTGCGGACTCGTCTCGCAGGTGCAGACGAGCTCGCCGCCGGACAGCTCGACGCTGAGCACGTGCTCGAGGGCGCGCAGCCGCTCGACCGTGGCGGTCTCGACGGCGCCGACCTCGACAGTCACGCGCTCGCCCATTTGAATCATGCGTTTGAGCTCGTCATTGGTGCCCTGCGCCAGCACACGTCCGCCGTCCATGATCATGATGCGGCTGCAAATCTGCTCGACTTCCTCCATGTAATGGCTGGTATACACCACCGTGGCGCCCTCGTCGCGCAAGCGGCAGATGCCCTCCAAGATGGCGTTGCGACTCTGCGGGTCGACTGCCACCGTGGGCTCGTCAAAGAAGATGAGCTCGGGCTTGTGCGCGATGCCGCAGGCAATGTTGAGGCGACGCGCCAGGCCGCCCGAGAGCTTGCCGGGGCGGAACTTGGCAAAGTCGCCCAGCCCGACAAAGTCGATCGCCTCGTCCACCAGCGCACGGCGGCGCTTACGGTCGCTAACGTAAAGGCTGCAGAAATAGTCGATATTCTCGCGCACGGTGAGCTCGTCGAATACCGCCACCTGCTGCGGGACCACGCCGATGCGGCGCTTGAGGTCGTAGCGGGCGGGCGTCATGGGCTCGCCGAACAGCTCGATGGTGCCCTTGTCGTAGGCGAGCAGCTGCAGGATGCAGTTGATGGACGTGGTCTTGCCCGAGCCGTTGGGGCCCAGCAGGCCAAAGATCTCGCCGGGGGCGATGCTGAGGTTAAAGTGGTCGAGCGCGATAAGGTCGTCGTAGCGCTTGACGAGGTTTTCGACGTGGACGATGTCTGTCATGAGGCGGCCCTTCCGTTGATTGCAGCCCGGTACGATTGCATCATCGCAGGAGCCGCCGGCGCGCGCCAGTGAGCTTTGTCACGAGTGTAGGGCTTGGTCGCGCGGCCCGCCGGTGCCCCCGCTTTGCCGCGTGGGAGGAATGTCACGGTTGCTCCGGGTGGCGCCTCCCCCATGCGCGGCATCGCGTACAATACCCGTATGAACAGGCTTTTCGACAAATCGATCGTGCTGGCGTGCTGTATTGCGGCCGCCATGGGCCTTGCCGTGGACGCTCGTCTGGTTGTGGCGTTTTGCCTTGGCATTATTGCCACCTCGCTGGCCGAGGTCACACAGGGGAAACGCACCCGGCGCGCGAGCGAGGCCGCGAGCTGCGCTTACATCATCGCGGCCGTCTTCGTACCGCCGTTTGTGCCGTTTGCGCCCCTCGCCTTCTATGACATCGCGCGGCGCGTGCGCCGTGAACGCACCTGGCCCGCGCTGGCGATTGGCGCAGTGTTTGTCTGCGCGCTTATCGCGGACCTTCGCACCGACGCGCTCACCGCCCGAACGCTCCTGCTGACCGCCATCCTTTCGGTTGCCGCCACCCTGCTATCGCTACGTACCGCCCAGTTGGAGCGCGAGCAGCAGCGCATGCGCCGCACCCGCGACGAACTGCAGGAACGAGCCCTCGCGCTCGAGGCGCGCAACCGTGATCTTGCCGATCGCCAGGACTACGAAGTCGAGCTCGCGACGCTCGCCGAACGCGCCCGCATCGCGCGCGAGATCCACGATAACGTCGGGCACCAGCTCACGCGTGCCTCACTGCAGGCCGAAGCCTTGCGCGTGGTCCACGCCGACGAGCCCGGCGTCGCCGCCGATTTCGCCGACGTCAAACGCACGGTTGACGAGGCGCTCCAGCTTGTGCGCACCAGCGTCCACGCGCTCAACGACAACGCCGTCGACCTTTCCGTGCAGCTCGAACGCATTGTTGAAGGCGCGCGCTCGGACGGCGGCCCGCAGATTGAGCTTGAAGTTTTGGCCGAGCATGCACCCGCAAACGTCGCCAACTGTTTTGCGGCGGTCCTGCGCGAGGCGCTTTCCAACGCCATGCGCCACGCTTGCGCCCAGACCGTCACCGTACGATGCATGGAGCATCCGTCGTTTTACCAGCTCATCGTTACCGATGATGGCGCGGACGCGACCCCGGCGAGCAGCAGCAACGTCGTAGAAGGCATGGGGCTCGCCTCCATGCGCGAGCGCGTCGAGGCGCTTGGCGGAACCTTCACCGCCGGCCTGCGCGCCGGCGCCCCCGGCTGGCGCGTGTTTGCCACCGTCCCCAAACAGCAAGGAGATGAGGACCGATGAGGCTCATCGTTGTCGACGACGACCGCTTAGTGGTCGATTCGCTCAAGATTATCCTGGGCGCCCAGCCGCAGATCGAGGTAGTGGGTACCGGCGCCAACGGCAACGACGCGGTTTCGCTCTATGCCGAACACGCACCCGATATCGCGCTGCTCGACATTCAGATGCCGGAACGCGACGGCCTATCGGCGGCACGCGAGATCCTTGAGCACGAACCCACGGCACGCGTGGTGTTTTTGACGACATTCTCGGATGACGAGTACATTGTGTCGGCGCTTAAACTGGGCGCCCGCGGCTACCTGATTAAAACCGATGTCGCCGCCATTCCACCAGCGTTGGCGCAGGTCATGGCTGGCAAGCGCGTGCTCGAGGGCAAGGCGATCGAGGACATCGATTTTGACGGAACGGACGTCGAGGCGGGCACGCCCCGCCAGCCCGCAGCCTTCGCCAGCCTGACCGACCGCGAGTTCGAAGTCGCCGAACTCATCGCCCGCGGCCTCGACAACAAAGAGATCGCCGCCACCGCCTACATGGGCGAAGGCACCGTGCGCAACCACATCAGCTCGATCCTTGCAAAGATGGGCCTACGCAACCGAACGCAGATCGCCATCGCCTATCTGCGAGGGTAATTACCCAACGTCCGACCGCCCCGGCATAGCAAAATGGCTGCTACCGATTTAATGCCATTTCAAAACTATGCCGGTTTACTACGATGAATCGCCCGCCTTCGACCACGGTAAATTGCGCGCTTGCAAAACCGCAGGTAGAACGCTTGCAATATTTAGAAAAATGCAGTCATGGTCGGGAATGTCGAATTTATCGTAGTAAACCGGCATAGTTTTGTTCGGGCGGCCCTGCACGAGTGTCTCCGCCAGCCTCGCGGGACCAAAATGATCCGTTTTCCTCCGTCCCCAAGGGATCAGCCGGAACCGCCCGCCACGAAATCGGCCCATCTACTACGTTTGACGCGATACCCCTGACCATGCCTTCGTTTTGAACAAAACCGCAGGCGTTCTACCTGCGGTTTTGTTTTCGCGTTTTTTGGCATGGTTGGGGGTAAGGGACTAAACGTAGTAGATGGGCCGGTTTCGAGGCGAACCCTTCTCGCCTACGCACAAAAGCGCCGCCACGGAGGAGGGAGATACCTCCGTGGCGGCTGGGGCTGGGGGTGGGGCTATGTTCTGGCTCCCCGCCGGCCGCCCGGGGCCTTCTGGCCCCGGGCGCTGCCAGCGTGCCTAGCGCTTACGGATACCCCAGACCAGGGCTCCGACGCCGGCCATGGCGATGACAAATGCCATAAGCAGAGCGGCAGCCTGCTGGTCGCCTGTGGTGGGCAGGAAACCCTTGACCGTCTTGACGATGTTCGTCACGGTCTTGGGCGTGCCGGGATCGGGTGTCGGCGTAGGAGTCTCGGGCTTCTTGTACGTGTTGTTGAACACGATACCCTCGACGCTCCTGTCGCCCTTGGTAAAGGCGACGTTCGCCTTGAGGTTGCCCTCGCCGTCATCGACCACGTTGACGGTCGCGGTAAAGACGGACTTGTCGTAGGTCATACCGGACTCGTCGCCCTTGACCTCGCTGATGGTATAGACGTACGTACCGGGCTCGTCGTACTCGAACTTGTCGAAGTTGATCTTACCGTCGGCATCGTTGGTGACGGTGGACTCGATGCCCTCGCCAACGAGCTTAAAGCTAAACTCGTCCTTCTTGAGCTCGCGCCCCTCGAGCACCTTGATGGCGCCGATGGAGACCTGCGTAGGCATGGCGTGATACTTGTTGGTAAAGCCAGCCGACTCGGTGGTTCCCTCGAGCTTGTGCGTCGCGGTCAGCGTGCCGTCGCCGTTGTCGGAAACGGTGGTCACGACGGTGTAGGTCGTGCCGTCATAGGTGACACCCTTGTACAGGCCGAGCGCGTTGGGGCAAGCCTCGCGCAGCGTGTACGTGTGCGTGCCGGGTGCCTCGTAGCGGATCGGGCTCAGTGTCACAGTGCCGTTGGCGTCGTTGGCGCCGCTTGCGACAACCACGTCGTCCTCGAGCAGATCAAACGTGAACTCACCAGCTGCAAGGTCGCGTCCGGTCAGACGCTTGACCGTCTTGACCTGATCGGTCACGGAAGAATCGGTAGGCGCCACGCTGTAGGTGTTGGTGAACGTGAAGGCAGCACCGTCGTCGCCTTCGCGCTTGACGCTCAGGTGTCCGGCGCCGTCGTCAGTCACGGTATAGGAAACCTTGCGCGTGGCGTTGGCGTCGTTAGTCACGCCAGGGGCGCTGCCGGACTCGGTCACCATGTAGGTAAAGGTGTGCGAGCGCGGGGCGGTGGGGGCTGCGGGCTCGGACTCGTCGCTGGGCTCATCGGCGTTGGCATCAACGTCGGCGTCGGCCTCTTCAGCCTCTGCCTCGTCGGCCTCGACCTCGTCAGCTTCGTCTGCCTCGGCCCTATCGGTTGCATCGTCCGTCACGCCCAGGGCGCGGTTGAGGTCCTCGAGCGTAAAGTGGATCTTGCCAAAGTCCACGTTACCGGCTGCGTCGTTGGTTACGGTCGTGCGCTCGGGCATCGGGGCGCCCGCCTCGTCAGCGGTCACGGTAAAGGTGAACTTGCCCGCGATGTCAGCCGGGGTCAGGCCCTCGGCTGCCTGGAGCTTCTTGGTGCCGATGAGTGCGGCATCCACGGCCTCGGCGCCGTAGACGTTTTCGAACAAGGGCTCGACGCCACCGTAGTCGACCGTTGCCGTCAGGGTACCGTCACCGTTGTCGACAACGATAACCTTAAAGCCAAAGCTCCACGTTGTAGCGGAAACGCCATTCGGCAGCCCGAATAAATCTTCGTAGGCCGTGTAGTTAATGGTCCAAGCGAGCTTACCGTCCTTGTCGGTACGATGGGCAAGCCCAGCCGCCTCAAGATTGGCAAGCATCTCGGTGTCGTAGTGCAGCGCATCAAAGCTCACATGCCCGCCGATATTGGGCTTGAGGTTTTCGTATGCCACAAGCTCACCCTGATAGGCGATGCCGAACCAGAACTCGCCGTCGGCCATCGGGCGACCGGTCAGAGTCTTGGTGGCAACGACCTGAGCAGCGGTGCCACCAGGCGTGTTGGTCGTAGCGCTGTAACTGTTGTGGAACGGCACCAGGGCCTTCTCGACCTTGTTCTCGCCACTCTTGTGGACCGTCTCATGCGTGCCCTCGGGACCACCGGAAACGGTCGTCGTAGCAGTGAGCGTACCGGCGGTGTCGTCGACGATGGCGATCGTCACCGTGCGTACGGCGTCATCGTAGGTGTAACCGGGCTGGCCGTCGTTCTTTTCGGCCACGGTGTACTTGAAGGTCTTGCCGGCGTCAGCTTGCGTAAATTTAACCTCATGACCAGCCAGAATGTCGATCAGTCCGACCGTTCCCTCTATCGTTGCGGGGGACTCGAAGTTGTTGGCCCCGGGCAGCAGGCCAAGTGCGCGAGCCGAATCATCGTCGGCGGGCGTCACGGTAAAGGTGAATTGACCCTCGGTCATGGGACGTCCGCAGAGGGTCTTGCTGAGCTTGAGGCCGCCGGCCGCGGCGTCATCGAGCTCAGTGCGGTATGTGTTGGTAAAGCGCCCGTTTTCCTTCTTGGTGACGTTGGCGGTCAGGTTGCCCTCGCCGTCCTCGGTCACGGTCACTTCGGCGGTTGCGACATGCGCGTCATACGTCATGCCGACCGTGCTGCCCGCGTTCTCGCGAATCTCGTACTTATAGGTTCCGGCAGCCGCAAAGTGAATCTTGCCGAACTTGATGGCGGCAATGCCGTCCTCCGCGTCCCCCTTGCTCACGGTTACGGTTGCGGGATCGGGCAGTGGGACGCCCTCGGGAGCGGTGATGGTAAAGCTAAACTCGTCCCCATCCGTCCAGTCGCGGCCGTCAATAGCCTTGCTCAGGCCAAAGTCGAGCTCCGCATCGAGCGGGGTCACGCTGTAGGTGTTCTTGAACTCGGCAGGCTCGGTGCCCTTCAGAACATGTGTGACACTGAGCGTACCGTCGCCATTGTCCGTGATGGTGGTCTCGATGGCGTACTTGGCGTCACTGTAGGTGATGCCCTTGCTGGTGGTTCCGCCGTTGACCTCGCGCAGCGTGTAGGTGTGCTTGCCGGGCTTGTCGTAGGCAATCTTGTCCATGGCAATCGTGCCGTCAGCAGCGTTGGTACCCTTGGCGACGACCTTGTCGCCCTCGACCAGCTCAAAGGAGAACTCGCCGGCAGCAAGCTCACGCCCGGTCAGAACCTTGTTCGCGGTAATCTGGTCGGTGACGCTCGTCTCGACAGGCGTCGCGCTGTAGGTATTGGTGAACGTAAATGCCGCGTTGCCGTCCGGCTTGCGGGACACGCTCAAATTGCCCTTGCCGTCATCGGTCACGGTGAAGGAAACCTCGCGCGACGGCTTGGCGTCGTTGGTCACGCCAGCGACCTCGCCGGACTCGGTCACGGTGTAGGTAAAGGTGTGCTCGCGCTTCTCGGGCTTCTCGCCCAGAGCCTTGTTAAGGTCGTCGAGCGTAAAGGTGATCTTGCCAAAGTCGACCTTGCCCTTGGCATCATTGGTCACGCTCGCGTTCGCGGGCATGGGTGCGCCCTCTTCACCGGTCACGGTAAAGGTGAACTTGCCGTTGATGTCGACCGGCATCAAGCCGTCGGCGACCTGCAGGTTCTTGATGCCCACAAGCGATGCCTCGGTAGCATTCGTGGTGTAGGCGTTCTTGAACTCGATGCTCTTGACGTCCTTGGCGTCCTTCAGCTCGTGCGTGGCAACCAGCTGGCCCTTGCCGTTATCGCTGATGGTCGTCACGATGGTGTAGGTCGTATCGTCGTAGGTGATGCCGCCAGCGTCGCCCTTGACCTCGCGCAGCATGTAGATGTGCTGGCCGATCTCGGTGTACTTGATGGCGCTGAACGTCACCTTGCCGTCGGCGCCGTTCGCAACGGTCTCGATAAGCTCAGAGTCCTCGCCCTTAACCTCGCGCAGCTCAAAACTGAACTCACCGGCCGTAAGGTCGCGCCCGGTCAGAGACTTGGTCACGTCAATCTTGTCGGTAACGCTGGACTCAACAGGATCCGCAGCGTAGACGTTCTTGAACTCGGTCACTTCGGCTTCACTCCAGGCCACCTTCACAGCGGCGCTGAGCTCACCCTTCTTGTTGGGCGTCACCGTCACGGTGATCTCCGCGACGCTACCGCTGTAGGCAATGCCGTCAATCGTGGTCCCGGCGTGCTTTTCGCTAACCTTGTAGACGTACGTGCCAGGCTCGGTGTATTCAATCGTGCCGAAGTCGATGGCAGCCTTGCCCTTGTCGTCCAGGTCGGCCCCGTGCACGATCGCAGTCGTAGTCGCAGGCATCGGAGCATTGCCCTCGGACGTCAGCCCAAACTCAAACGTGTCCGTATCCGTCCAAGCGCGGCCCTCGAGCACCTTGGTTAGACCAAAGCTGGCCTTGGTGTTCACCATTGCCGGCATCATGTCATACGCAAAGCTGATCTTGCCGTTGTTGCCCAGGTAGGAATTGACATGCGTCGCGGTCGCCTTGGCGGACACGTTATTCCACTTGGGGTTGAGAACGTCGGTCGCGGTGCCGGTGTTGTTGCCGCCCACGCTCTTCTTGGTGGTGTGGAGCTCATCGATAAAGGCCAGGCGCGCGGTTCCCACGCTAAACGACAGGTTTCCGTCCTTGTCGGCAACTATAGCGCCGTCAAACTTGGCAGCGTCGCCACCGATGAACTCGATGACGGCGGTGGTGGGCTTGGCCTCGCCGTTCTTGCCCTGCTCCTCAAACTCATCCTTGTAGTAATAGGTGCCTTTCTCTGCCAGTGAATTCTTTGCGGGCTGTGTGCAGTCCTTGTCCGTGTAAATGGGAGTCTGCTTCTGGAAGTAGTAGTAGCGGTTGGTGTCGGCCGGCTCAAAGGTCGCAACCGTATCGCCCAACGCACCACCGCTCCACTTGTTCGCGTAGAAGCTCACGGTCTTGGTGCCGTTGGCAACAGCCGTATTGCTCTCGATGTAATCCTTGAGCCCCGTTACCTTCTCGGGCGTAAACAGGTTGTCGAGTGCGACCTTCTTCACGCTCGAGGCATACTTCACCTGGATGGGCTTAACGGTATCGACCGAAAGCTTGCCGTCTACGGTCTTAAAGTGACTCAGCGGAATCAACGACGCGGGAATGTTGACCGTTACGATATCGCCCTTCTGGGGATTGTCGTCGCCGGCACGCTGCGCGGTAATGAGCAGGTCTTTTGCCTTGCCATCGAACTCGTACGTATCGGTCTTGGTTTCTTTGTTGACCGTCTTGCTCGGATTGGTAAACGGCGTGCCGTTGATGACGACCTCGGTGAAGCTGTCGACCTGCATAAAGTCGCCCAGCTCGTCGGTAAACGTGATGTAGCCGGACTTGGTCTCGTCGTAGCCCTTATGGATTTCGGTCGGATAAGGCGCCTCCGATGTGATGGCCTGCGAGATGTCGTCGAAAACCTTCTTGAGCTCTTCGGCATTGGTCGCCGACTTGTAGTAGTCGGCGTTTTCCGCGCGTGCACCATGAGTATCCCATGCCGTGGCATTGGGGTAGTTGCTCGAAACGGCCTGCATGAACTTGTTCTCTTTTTGGCTTTTTCCCGAATCCTGGATACCAGCGCTGGGATCCGCGCCATCAAAGATGCCGATAGTATAAACGGTGGCCTTGCTGTCCTTCATGTTCTTGGCAGCCGCCACGGCAGCGTTAGCAACCGTAGGATCAAACTTGTCAATTTTCGTTGGCGTGCCGTCGGTAAAGAACACAACAATCTTCTTGGCGTCCGCGCGACCAGAAGTGATACCCTCTGCCAGCTGCAGACCATTGTCGGCGCGCGTTGCACCAGCGGGTGTAATCTGGGCAATCCTATGCTTAAGAGCTTTCACGTTGCCGCCGGAGCAATCGGTCAGGTCTTTCATAACCTGTGTGTAATTGTAGGTGTATCCTCCGTCACGATACGTCTCGTTGCCGATATTGTTGGACGTCTTGCCCGCAAACTTAACGATAGCAACCTTATGCTGCCTATCCACGCCCTCGATGCCCTCGTTTTGTTTGGCAATGGCGTCGATGAAGCTGCTGGCAGCGCTCTCCAGCGCATCGATGCGCCTGGTGGGATCTCCACCGCCCATCTCATGATCCATCGAGCCAGAGGCATCCAGCACCATCACGATGTCGAGCGGCGTGGTAACCGTCACGGTTGAATTAGACGTCGAGGACATCGCCGAAAGCGTGGTCAAAAAGTCCGACTCTTCGTTTTCCTCGGTTGCCTTGACCGTCTTGTCGGTCCAGATTCGACCGACGTTTTGGGTCGTTACCTTATTGCCACCGTGGCCTGCCGCCCAGATTTCCCAGCGACCGCTGGTGTCGGGGTCGGCGACCTTTCCGGTCATTATCGGTCCGTCCATTCCTGTGCTGGACCTGGCGTTGGCCTCGGGCGGCATGGCGAATGCTGCGGCTGGCAACACCAGCACTACGGCCAGTATCACCGCCAAGAGACCCCTCGTGTACTTACCCATCGTGTCTCCCTTCTCGCGGTCTCAGACCTTGCATCAGCCTAAAGTTACGAAATGAGACACAATTAGGGCAGGTGACACACGTTCCAGATTTGATTTTGGGCGTGAGACAAATGTCTCACTAAAGTTGAGACACGAGAGTTTTCGCAGGAAAACGGATGCGACTCGGAGCCAACAGGTCAAAATGATCCGTTTCCCTCCGTCCACGGGAGATCAGTTGGTAACGCTCGCCACGAAATCGGGCCATCTACTACGTTTGACTCGATACCCCCGACCATAGCCGCTTTTCATGAAAAACCGCAAGCGTTCTACCTGCGGTTTTCATTTCGCATTACTTGACGTGGTCGAGAGCTGCCGCCTAAACGTAGTAGATAGGCCCATTTCGTGGCAGACGGGTCACGCGACAGCCCTCGTGAGGCAAAAATGATCCGTTTCCCTCTGTCCACGGGAGATCAAGGGCTGCTACGGATATGGTGCTAATTCAAAACTATGCCGGATTACGGGGCTAAAGTCGGAGTCCTCATCCATACAGCCTTTTTTTGAAAAACGGCAAGCAGTCTACCTGCGGTTTTGTTTTTGGGATTTTCTGTATGGTCGGAGGTTCGCTATCCAGCCCCGTAATCCGGCATAGTTTTGTTCGCGACGGCACAACCGCGCGTTTAAGCGCGGGGCCGGTGGGGCATTTTTGCCCCACCGGCCCCTATTCCAGCGCTATTCCGGCTTGGTTTCTACTGTGGGAGTCTTGTCCGCTGCGACTGGGGTGCGGGCGGTGTCCATAGTCAGGCAGTGCTTGGGGCAGCTCTCGATGCACTCACCGCACACCACGCAGGCATACGGGTCGATCGACCACGTTCCACCCTTGCGATCGACCGCGAGCGCGCCCGCCGGACAGCGACGCGCGCACATACCGCAGCAAATGCACACGTCCATGTCGTTGACGATATGCCCACGCAGGCGCTCGGGAGCCGTCAGCTTCTCCTGCGGATAGCACACCGTGACCGGCTGCTTGACCATAGAGCCCAAGGCTGTCTTGGCAAATGTCAGCAAACTCATGCCGCGCCTACCTTTCCGTGCAGCTAATACAGGGGTCGATGGTCAGGATAATCATGGGCACGTTGGCAAGGAGCACGCCCTGCAGCGCATGTGTCAGACCCGCCAGGTTCTGCGACGTCGGCGTGCGCACGCGGAAGCGATCCAGGTTCTTGGTGCCGTTGCCGCGCACATAGTAATACGCCTCGCCACGCGGCTGCTCAATCACAACCTCGCCACGCGCGCCGTCGGCCGGCGTGAGCTTGGTGCGCCCGCCGATGCCGTCGTGCGGGATCTTGCCCACAAGCTCCTCGATGATGTCCATGGCCTGCGTGACCTCGGCACAGCGCACCTGGCAGCGGGCATAGCAATCGCCATCGGTAGCAACGATGGGCTCAAACGCAGCCAGATCCGCATAGGCGCCGTCGCCGAACATGCGCACGTCGTAATCCACGCCCGAGGCGCGACCGAACGGGCCGACCATCGACAGATTCAGCGCATCCTTCTCGCTAATCACGCCCACGCCATGCAGGCGCTCGCCGCAGCTGGCATCGTCCAAAAACGTATACACCAGAGCCTCGTAGTCGGGGCGCATGGCGTCAAGCGTCGCGACAATGCCCGCCAGCTCGGAGTCCTCGATATCGTGCTTAAGGCCGCCGATCTCATTAATCGACAGAATCACGCGGCCGCCGCAAGTGCTCTCAAAGATCTTGAGAATCTGCTCGCGCAGAGTCCACGAACGATAGAACAGTGCCTCGAAGCCAAAGGCATCGGCGAGCAGGCCCAGCCACAGCAGATGCGAGTGGATGCGCGAAAGCTCGTGCAGAATGGTGCGGATATACTGCACGCGGCCGGGCACCTCGATGTCGAGCATGCGCTCGCAGGCGCTGGCATAGCCATAGCTGTGACCCACGGCGCAAATGCCACAGATGCGCTCAGCGATGTAGCCAAACTGGTGCATATCGCGCTTTTCGGTGAGCTTCTCGAGTCCGCGGTGAACAAAGCCGATCTGCGGAATTGCCTCGATGACGCGGTCGTCCTCGATCACCAGGTCCAGATGAAGCGGCTCGGGCAGCACCGGGTGCTGCGGGCCAAACGGAATAACGGAGCGATGTGCCATGGACCTTACGCCTCCTTTTTCTGCTTGTCGCGGGCGGCCTTAGCGGCAAGCGCCGCGCGGACCTTGGCCGCTTTCTCGGGATCCATGGCGGCGAGCTTTGCCTCCATCTCGGCAGCCTTGAGCGCGGCCTTCGCAGCGGCCTCATCGTGCTGAGCATCGGAGCCGGCAGCCGCAGCGGGCTGAGCAGCGGCGCCCGCGGCGTCGCCGGCGCTCGCAGCACCCTCCCCTGCAGCAGCCGCAGCCGCGGCGGCCTTTTCGGCCGCGGCTTTGCGCGCCTTGGCCTCGGCGGCGGCACGGACCTTCATGGCCTTCTCGCGTGCGGCCTTCACCTCGGGCGTGATAACGCTCATGGGTTCGGCAGTCGAGACCTGGTAGAAAAAGCCCTTAAAGTCGATCTGCATGTCGGTGATGGCAAGCCCAAACAGGTCGTGCGCTTCGTTCTCAAACGGAAATACCGCCGGATAGTACGAGCTGATGGACGGAATCTCCTGATACTGATCAATTCCCTCAACCACCAGGTTCTCGATCGCATAGCTGCCGTCCTGCGCAATATTCTCCTGAGCAGCGCGGACGTTGATAAACGTATAGACCAGGCGATACGATCCGTCGTCCACACAGCGCTCGGCATGCATCTGCACAAAGCGCGCGCCGACGCCCTTGAGCGCCTGGACATGCGACAGAAGCTCGTCGATCCCAACGGTGGCATAGATAGCCTTTTGCATTACTCGGCCTCCTTTGCAGCGACGGGCGCTGCGGGTTTCTCGGCAGGCGCGTCACCGGCACCGTCAGCCCCGGCCCCAGCTGCAGCCACGAACCCGTCCTCGCCCAACTCGACGCCGCCATCCCAGGTAGCAGCGCCGCCCACGGTAAGCGGGTCACCGCCGGCGCGCATCACGGCCTCCTTCTGATCAAGGATGCCGCACGCCTCCACGATGGCATCGATCACGGTCTCGGGACGAATGGCGCACCCGGGCGCATACACGTCCACGGGAATCGCGCGGTCCACGCCGCCGATCACGTTATAGGCATCGCGGAATACGCCGCCCGAACACGCGCAAATGCCGCACGCCACCACGCACTTGGGCTCGAGCATCTGGCTGTAGATCTGGCGCACGACGGGCAGGTTCTGGGCATTGACCGACCCCGTCACCAAAAAGATATCCGCATGCTTGGGGTTGCCGGTGTTGACCACGCCAAAGCGCTCCGCATCGAACAGCGGCGTGAGCGAGGCCAGCACCTCGATATCGCATCCGTTGCAGCTCGAGCCGTCGTAATGAATGACCCACGGCGAGCGCGACATTTTATGATCCATGGATGCCGCCTCCTAAATAAACACGTCGACGAGGATGGGCATAAGGTTGAGCAGGCCAAACACCAGCGCCACGCCCCATCCGAGCCTAAAGCAGCTGCGCCAGGTGCTGCGTGCGAAGGTGTTGTCGATCAGGACCTCGACAAAATACGTCGCGGCCATCACGACCAGGGCTACAACCCAGCTCACGGGGTTGTCCCAGACAAAGAACATGCCCACCCACATCAAAAACAGCACGGTCTCGCACCAGTGCATAAGGGTCATCTTGGCCAGCGTGCCGCCGCTCATCTCGGTGGCGACGCCCTGGACGATCTCCTGATGCGCATGATGCGAGTACGAAAGGTCAAACGGCGACTTGCGCAGCTTGATGGTAAGCACCGCGAGCAGCGCGAGGAAGATGGGCGCGCTGTACACGATGATGGGGGCCGACTGCCCCGTCACGGCGATAGAGTCGAAGCTATCGGTGGCAAGGTACAGGCCCACGCTCATCAGCAAAACGGCGGGCTCGTAACTCATAACCTGCAGTAACTCACGATCGGCGCCGACCTGGGCAAACGGGCTTTGCGTCGAGGCGGACGCCAGCACCACAAAGATCGCGGCGAGGGTAACCATAAAGGCGCACAGCAGTGTGTTGGAACCCGACACAAAGATGCCGCCGCCCACCACGGTAAAGATGAGCGCGCACGCCATGTAGGTATCGTCCATGGTGTTTACGCTGGCAGGGGCTTTGCGCAGGAGCTTGGCAACGTCGTAGAAGGGCTGCAGCAGGCGCGGGCCCACGCGGCCCTGCATGCGGGCCGAAAGCTTACGGTCAACGCCGTCGATCAGGCCACCCACAAACGGCGCCAGCAAGGCAAACGCCACGGTGCCAATAAAAATGCCCATGACGCCCGAACCTTCAAAATATTTGCCGCGCAGCACCGAGGGCGCACTCATGGCAAGTCGCTCGGGCCCAATCCACGCGCAACACAGCAGCGCAAACAAGATAATGCTGCAGCACACGACGCTACCCGCGGGGCCAATACGCTTCTCGCCAAGGGCGTCCTCCGAGTACCAATTGCGCTTTTCGGCCTTCACCTCGTGTCCCATCGAGCCGCGGAAATGGCGATATTTGTCGGTCCCCACGCCCGAAAGGTACACGTTGACGTGCGGTTTGTTGCTCACGCGGAATGAAGTCAGCAGCACCACGGCGATAAACGCCACGATAACCACCATCAGGTACATGGCGTCCTTGCCAATAACGTACGGCACGCGGCCAAACACCATGGCCAAGTAAGGCGACACCAGACCGCTCGAGATAACCGGGAACGCCACGCAGCACAGAATCAGCAGCGCGGCGATGGTGTTGAGGGCCATCCATTCGGTCTTATGGACATTGACCTCAACGTTTTGAGCCGTGGGGTCGACGCCCGAAAGCTTGGCAAGCCACTTGCCCCAGAAGAAGAAGGTCGCGGCCGAGCCAAAGGCAAGCACCATGATCATGAGCACGTTGCCGGTCTGCGCGAACGCCACCAGGGCGCCCCACTTGGACACGAGCATGCCAAACGGCGCCACAAACATGCCCATGATGCCCAGCATCATCAGGCGCGTCAGGTGCGGCATGCGGCTGAACATGCCGTCCATGTCCTCGATATCGCGGCTGCCGATATGATGCTCGGCCGTGCCCACGCACAGGAACAGCAGCGACTTGGCCACCGTGTGGAACAGGATCAGGAAGATGGCCGCCCATACGGCCTCGGGCGCGCCGACACCCAAGCAGGCACTAATGAGGCCCAAGTTGGAAATGGTGGAGTACGCGAGCACGCGTTTGGCGTTGCTCTGCGAGATGGCCATGAGGGCAGCGAGCAAAAACGTGATGGCACCCACACTCGTGACCATAAAGCCGGTCACAGGATAGATGGCATAGAGCGGGCTCAGCTTGACCATCAGGAATACGCCGGCTTTGACCATGGTTGACGAGTGCAGCAGGGCGCTCGTGGGCGTGGGGGCAACCATGGCACCCAGCAGCCAAGTGTGGAACGGCATCTGTGCGGCCTTGGTGAGCGCGGCGAGCGACAGCAGAACGACCGGCATCACCAGCAGCGCGGACTGCGCGGTTCCGGCGCCGGAAAGCTCAATCATGCCCGAGATGGTCAGCGGCATGCCATTGACGTGCAGAAACATAAGGCCCGCCAAAAACGCGATGCCGCCCAGCATGTTGAGGATGATCTGGGTGAAGGCGTTTTTGATGGCCTCGGGCGTGCGCGTGTAGCCAATCATAAGGAACGAGCACACGGTGGTGATTTCCCAGCCGCAGAACAGCCACTCAAGGTTGTCACTCGTCACGATGACGAACATGGCCGAGAGGAATAGAAACATAAGCGCCAGGAACTGCGGGCGACGGTCGGGCGCGGTCTGCCCGCGCAGCGCAGCCTCGTGCTCGTCATGGGCCTGGAAGTCCTTCATGTAGCCCAGGGCATACACGCAGATTAGGCTACCGACGATGCCGACGGCGAGGACCATGATCACACTCATGTAGTCCAGGTAGAGCGGCGTCGCCGTGACGGCTTCGACCGCGGGCAGCGTCATGGCTGCAAAGGCGAACGAGCCCACCAGCTGGACTATGCCGAGCACCGTGGCGAGCGCGTTCCTATATTTGTACGCGTTGTACAGGATTACGGCGCACAGGATGACGTCGATGACGGAGCTGATGATCGAGAGCACATGCGAGGTGCCGGAGGCAACCTCAAAGCTCTGCGGACCCATGCCAAAAAACATGACGGCGACTACAACTGTCACCGCCATAATAATGCCGGAACCTATGAGCCCCACCGCATCGCGGGCGCGGTCGCCGCGCGCGAACAGCATGCCCAGCGCCGGTACCAGCGGAAACAGGGTAAGGAAATACAGTAGCGTCATACCATCACTCCCCCATGCAAAAACGCTGCAATTGTTTAACGTTATAGCTCAATTGATGAGTAGCGGCAGCGGGTTTTCGGTCAACTGGGGAGTTTTAGGCGTACGGGGCAAGGAGTCTGTCCGCATTGGAGCAAAGGGGCGACGCTCCCCCTATCGCAGCGGTGGGCGCACGGGCCACTGCGCGCGGTTTATTGGCCATTTTGGAGGATGTCCCGATAGGCTCGCGGCGGTCCAAAAAGTTGGCGCGGCAAGAAAAATGCGCCCCTGTGGGCGCACCATCCCGTTTGCTATTCCGCCTTTTTAACGCGCGGCTTGCGACCGCGCGGCTTATCGACCAGTGCGGCCTCACCGCTCTCGCGGTACTGACGGCACCAAGCCTTGACCGAAGACTCGCTGGGAATCTTGTGCTTGATCATGGCCTCGCGAACCGTCAAGCCGTTTTCCAGACGGTCCTTAACCACAGCGAGCTTTACGTCGTACGAATAGGTGTGATGATGCGAACCGGCATTGAGAACGGCGTCGGCACCGCCCACGGCATACGCGCGGGCCCACTGACGAGCCGTGGCCTGGGGAATGCCAAGCTCCGCGGCGAGAGCGCGATGACCGACCCCCTCTTGGAGGATCTCGACGGCGCGCTGCCTAACCTCGGGCGCATGCGTGCGAGTCCTAGTTGCTTCCGACATACCTGCCACTTCTTAGCCTTAGCCGTTAATCTGCTTTCTTACGTGCAAGTTAGATAGTAGCATTTTACTGTTTGCTCAAAGCAGTTAATTAAAGTAGACGCGGTGTTATCTGGACATTTGGCACCAAATTACGACATTTCTTTATCGATTATTTACGCTGGTAGCTGACTCGCAGCCAATCGTCATTCGCTTGTCAACAAAGTTGGCATCTCTTTATGTCCTTTGGTATAGAGGATATAGTTATTAACCCCTCCCCCAATAATTTTGAGTGATCTGCAAGGCAGTAGACGTCCTCACTCCTCATAATTACCGCGCATTGCCATTCATCGGAGCAAAACAAAAAGGGCGGGACCTGCTGCGCTTGCAGGCCCCGCACCGGTTGACACCCGACGGGACACAGCCGGGCGAGACGGATCCGTGCTACCGCCCCGCCTGGCCGCGATGTTCAACTACAGCTCGTTGGCCGCGTGATACGCCGTGCGAATGGCGCTCGCAATGTCGGCGGTGCGCTCACCCGAGCAGTCGCCCACGCAGGTCACGGGCACCGTCACGCCATCCAGGTCAAACGCGTTGGCCTTGGAGCCCACGGCCATCACCACGTAATCGCAGGCGATCTTCACCGGCTCCTCGGCGCCGTCCTCGGTGGTGCGAATGGCCTCCACGCCCTCGTCGGTAATGGCGGTCAGGCGGGTCTTCACGTGCTGCTCCACGTTGTGCTCTGCAAAGTCGCTCATAATCAGCGGCAGAATGGTCTCGGACTCGCCCGCGGCAATCTTGTCGAGCATCTCCACGATCGCCACCTCGCAGCCGTGCTGCAGCAGATACTCGGCAGTCTCGGTGCCCACCAGGCCACCGCCAATGACAGCGACGCGGCCGTTGATCTCCGCCTTGCCGGCCAGCACGTCCCAGCTCGAGACGACCTTCTCCGAGTCGGCGCCCGGAACGGGGATGACCACGTCGTGCGCGCCCACGGCCACAATCGCGGCGTCGGCGGCATTGAGGTCCTCAGCGGTAGCGGCATGGCTGAGCTCAACCTTCACGCCCAGGCCAGGCAGAATCTTCTCGTAGTACTCGACCGAGCGCATGATCTCGTCCTTGCGCGGAGGCGCAGCCGCCAGCACAATCTGGCCGCCCAAGTGATCGCTCGCCTCGTAGATGGTCACGTCGTAGCCGCGCTTGGCCGCCACGCGTGCGGCCTCCAGGCCGGCGATGCCGCCGCCCACCACGGCGATCTTCTTGTCGCCCTCGCCCGGCTTAATGGCGATGGTCGCCTCGTCGCCGTTCTCGGCATTGAGCACGCACGAGATGTACTTGCGATTTTGAATCGCGTCGACGCAGCCCTTGTTGCAGTTGAGGCACTCGCGGATGGGCTCACCCGTGGCGGCCTTCAGCGCAATGTCGGGGTCGCACATGAGCGAGCGGCCATAGGCGATGATATCGGCCGCGCCGTCTTCCAGAATCTTCTCGCCGGCCTCGACCGAAACCACGCGGCCCACGGTTGCCACCGGCACGGAGACCAGGGCCTTGACGCGCTCGGCCACGGGCAGCGTCCAGTTGTAGGGCATGGCGCCCATGGGCGGAATGGTGTCGCCCATGTTGCCGGTGTGGTTGGCCTGTGCGACCTGGATCATATCGATGCCCGCGCCCTCGAGCAGCTTGGCGAACTCGCAGGCCTCGTCGGGCTGCAGGCCGCCCTTGCCGCGCGGCGTGCCGTCGGGGTTCTCCATGATCACGGGGAGCTTGTACTCCACCATCAGCTGCGGCGCGGCTTCCTTAATGGCAGCGACGACCTCCAGCGCGTAGCGAACGCGGTTCTCGAACGAGCCGCCGTACTCGTCGGTGCGCTGGTTGAGGATGGCCGAGCACAGCGAACCCACCAGACGATCGCCGTGGACCTCGATGGCGTCGATGCCGGCCTGCTGCGCACGGGCGGCCGAGGCAGCGATGGCCTCCTTGATCTGGGTGAGTTGCTCTACGCTCGCCTCGTTCACAAAGTGCTGCATGTCGTGATGCAGCTTGGCGTAGGCCTGGTTGCGGATCTCGTTGGACTCGGCCATCTTGGCGGCAAAGGTCTCCTCGTCGCCGGCGGCCTTGGCCTCCTGCGCGGCCTTGGCAGCGGCCATGGATCCCATGACCATGTGGCCGACACCGGGCACATCGTACTCGGGGTGGAACAGCTGCAGCGCGACCTTGGCGCCGTGCTTGTGGACGGCATCGGCCAGCGCCTTAAACGTGGGGATCTGGGCGTCGGTCGCCAGCTTGGGCGTGGGGCTTGCGGTCATGACGGGAGCAACGTCGCCGATGACGATGTAGCTCACGCCGCCACGGGCCAAGCGCTCGTAAAAAGCCAGGCTGCGCTCGCCGATGGAACCGTCACGCTCCTCGTAGCCGGTGGTCAGCGGCGGAAACATAATGCGGTTCTTGAGCTCAAGGGGGCCAACCGTAATGGGCTGGAGCAGCTTGGATGCAGGTGTGGTCATGGACATTCCTCTCTTGTAGGCGCGGCGGCGATGATGCCGCGTAGTTGTCTAGAGGATATGGCATGGGAATACAGCAGCGCAACGGAAATCGGCGGACAGCAGGTAGCGGCAGGTGGATGGGGATGGGCGGGGCGGCCCGTCGGTTTATCTCAATCTGTAACAGTTACGCGACAAAACCGGGTCTTACTGTTACAGATCGAGACATTCCTCTCGGCCCATCCTCAACAATCTAGATCTGTAACAGCTAGGCCCACTTTTGACCCCTACCTGTTACAGATCGAGACAAACCAAACCCGCCTGCTAGAAAATCTCAATCTGTAACGGTTACTCGGCAAAAACCGTCCCTCGTGTTACAGATTTAGACAAACACGACCAAGCCCACCGGTATATCTCGATCTGTAACACCTAGCCGCCCAAATCGGGTCTAGATGTTACAGATCGAGATTTTGTTTGAGAGACCGAGAATTGGACCGAAAACACGGTCCCGAAATAACAAAAAAGCTCGCCGGCTAAGCTGACGAGCTGCAAGTTCTTGGTCGCGGGGGCAGGATTTGAACCTACGACCTCCGGGTTATGAGCCCGGCGAGCTACCAGACTGCTCCACCCCGCAATGTCTGGGCGCCTCATGTGCGCAAGAAAGAATACTACGCGGGAGTTCGGTAAACGGCAAGGAAAATCTCGTAGAGCATAATTCCTTCATATTTAAATCCCTCAGCCCCTATCACCGTAAACGAATCGCAGCCGAGTGCCGTCGACGGCGCGTATACAATGGTGCGCGTCCTTTTATGCCAACACCGGGAGTAGACATGCTGCTCGCTATCGATATGGGAAACACGCAGACGGCCATGGGCCTGTTTGACGGAGACGAGCTGGTGCAGTCGTGGCGCATGCCCACCGACCGCTCTTATACCGCCGACGAGATCCATGTGCGCCTGATGGGTTTCTTTAAGATGTACGGCCTTTCGCTCGATGCGGTCGACGCGATCGCCTTTGCGGGCGTGGTGCCGCAGCTCTCGCGCGAGTGGCACGCCGTGGCCGACCGCATTGCCGCGGACGCCATCGTCATCGGGCCGCAGACGGCCGCCGTAACCAAGCTGCGGGCGGCGCGCCCCCAGGCCGTTGGTGCCGACCGCATCGCCAACGCCGTCGCTGCCGAGACCTTCTATGGCGCGCCGGCGATCGTGGTGGACTTTGGCACCGCGACCAATATCGACGTCATCGATGAGGACGGTTATTACATTGGCGGAGCGATCGCGCCGGGCATTCGCATCTCCATGGACGCGCTTGCCGCCCGTGCCGCCAAGCTCGCCAGCGTGCCGCTCGAGGCGCCCGAGCACGCCATCGGCCGCGATACCGAGGAGTGCATCAAGGTCGGCGCCGTAACGGGCGCCGCCGCCATGGCTGAGGGCCTGGTCGCGCGCATGAAGCGCGAGCTGGGCCGCGAGGATGCCACCGTTATCGCCACGGGCGGTCTCGCCAGCATCGTCGCCGATTCGACCGATGCCTTCGACGTGGTCGACGGACAGCTCACCATCAAGGGTATCTGCGAAATCTACCGCCGCATGCAGAAGCTGGGATAGAGCAGGGGCTTAAGTCGAGCACGCCCGATGCCACAGTCCCCGCAAATGCTCGCCAAGCCTATTCCTCAAAACTGAATAATTTTCAATTTTGAGGAATAGGGCGCTGGCAACCCATTCCCCAGATAGGCGAAACCCTCCCCGGCACAGGCCGAAGAGGGCTTCGTTGTCATCGTTATCTTTGAGCGCGGGCGCCTCGCGTTACAGTCCGCGAATGTGCACGGCCTCGGGCGGAAACTCTTGCTCGCCGGCATCGGTCTTGATGGTCGCACGACCCCAGATGTCCAGGCCCGCAAACACACCGACCGCAAGCGGCAAACCGTTGGACGACACCGCCGCAACTTGGCGGCCCAGCAGCGGCACCATGTCGAAGTACTCGCCCAGCACGGGAGCCAGCGGCCCTGCGGCGCCTTGCGGCGTGTTGGCAACAACCGCCCAGGCGTCCACGCGGGTCAGCACGGCGGCGGCCAACTCTTCGACCAGCGCTTCGTCGGCCATATCTACACCGAGCTCGCTCAGCGCCGAACGCTCAATATCCACCGTCACGGCACCGAACATGCCCGCGGCATCGGCACCGCCGTTCACGGTAACACGCGCGAACGACGTCTCAAACGCGGGCGCGCCGCACACAATGTCGCTCGGCCACTGGATACCCACCTTACCGGCAAGGCCCAACCCCGGCGTCGAAGCCGTGCCCACGAGCGCGTCCATCATGCCCATCGCGGCCACAAACGGCAGGCCATGGAAGGCATGCATGCTCACATCGGGGCGCACAACCAGCGAAAACGTCAGCGATGCATCGCCCGCACTCCACGCGCACCAGCCCGCGGACACGCCCTCGCGGCCCGCGTCACGCGCCGCGTCGAGCTCGGTACCGGCGGCAACAGCATTCATCTCGATCATCTACATACGCCCCAATTCGCCCACGATATGGCCCACGCGATCCTCGGGCTCCTTGACCTCGACACCGTTGTAGCGGAAGAACCGCGCCGGGTCGTGCATCAGGTCCTCGAGCGGCACCAGCACAAAGTCACGCTCACCAATGAGCGGATGCGGCAGGCGCAGCTTTTTGCCGCCGTGGGTCTCGCCGTCCATCCACAGCAGGTCCAGGTCGATGGTGCGCGGACCGTTGGCCTTGGCCTTCTTGGAGCGGTCGCGCCCCAGCTCAGCCTCGATCTTCATGAGCTCATCGAGCAGCACCAGCGGCGCCAGCTCGGTCTTGATCTCGATGACGGCGTTGGCAAACGCGTCCTGGCGCGTCTCGTAGGCCGGCTCGCTCTCGTAGATCTTGGAGGAGTTGGACACGCAGGTGAGCGGAATCTCGGCGATCATGTCGCGCGCGGCGCGGATGTTGTCGCAACGATGCCCCAAGTTGGAGCCCACGGCCACAAACGCACGGCGCGGCTGCGGCTTGGCGACGGCCCAGTAACCGTTCAGGAACTGCGCAAAACCCGCGGCGTCGTGCACGCGCACGATGTTCGCACCGGCCTGGATGGCGCCCAGGCACACGCCAAACGTGGCGGCATCGCGCGCGGCGGCCTCGGTCACGCCCGAGACAGCGCCCACAAAACGCTTGCGCGACACGGCGCACATGAGCGGATAGCCCAGTGACGCCATCTTGGCAGTCTCACGCTGGATGACGATGTCCTCGTTAGCCGACTTACCAAAGCCCGGGCCAGGATCGATGCAGATGCGGTCGCGCGACACGCCGGCATGGATGAGTGTGCGGGCCTGGTCGGACAGAAAGCCCATGACGCGGCGCATGATGGGCGCCGAATCGGGCAGGGTAAAGCGGCGGAGCTGAGAGGTGGGCACGTAGGCCTCCTCGCGGCGGGCGCTGCGGCGCATCATGGCGGCCAGGCGGTCATTGGACTCCGATGCGGCCTCGGTGGCCTCGGGCGCGGCCTCGGGCGCGGGCGCGACGGTCTCGGCGGCAGCAGCCTGCTCGGCGGCCGGCGTCTCCTGCCCCAGCTCGGTTGCAGGCTCGGACGTGGGCTCCGGCTCGCCAAACGGCAGTGAGGGCTGTACCACACCGCCCGGAAGCTTGGCCTCAACCTTGGGCTCGCCCAGCAACTTGCCGCGACGGCGACGGGCCGGCTTCTCGGCCTCGCGCGCGGCCTCGGCAGCCGCTTCGCGTGCCTTCTCGGCAACAAACGCCGCAGCCGAGGTATCGAGCTGCACCGTTGCGTGCGTGCGGGTGGGCGCGGCGACCTCGCCGGCATGCATCACGATGACGCCGCAGGTACTCGTCTTAACAAACTCGACCATCTTGGGATCGGTGAAGCCCGTCACGTCGTTGACGATCGAGGCGCCGCAGCGCACGGCCGCCTTGGCAACCGCCACATGACGCGTGTCGATCGAGACGATGGCGCCCTCCTTGGCCAGCGCGCGCACCACGGGCAGCACGCGGCGAGCTTCCTCGTCGGGGTTGACCGGGGTAAAACCAGGGCGCGTGGACTCACCGCCCACGTCGATGATGTCGGCGCCGGCATCGAGCATCGCCAGGCCGTACTCGATGGCGGCATCGGGGTCGAAGTGCTCCCCGCCGTCGCTAAACGAATCGGGCGTCACGTTGAGGACGCCCATGATGCGCGGACGGTCAAAGCTGAGCTCATACTTTCCGCACCGCCATGTCTTGCTGTCGTTCGCCATGAACATCCTCCTAAAATGCCCACGCCGCCGAGCTTGGGGAGCTGGCGGCGGGGTCGCTTTGCACTCAGTCTTTCTATTGTATCCGCGCGCGCGGGCTAGAACGCAAACGCGGCCGCGATGTCGCAAGAAATCAGCAGGTCGGCATTTGCATCCTGATCGGTGGGAGCAAGGTTGCATATGGCCAGCGTATCGCCGGTAAAGTAACGCGTAAGGCCCGCCGCCGGATACACCACGAGCGAGGTCCCACCCACAATGAGGGCATCGGCCGCGGCGATGGCGGCAACGGCACCGGTCAACACATGCTCGTCGAGCGGCTCTTCGTAGAGCACTACATCGGGCTTGATGCGGCCACCGCACGCGGGGCACGCAGGCACGCCCGCGGCATCCTCGTGCTCGCGCGAGCAAATCCACTCGGCGCTATAGACCGCGCCGCACGACTGGCAAATGTTGCGATGGACCGATCCGTGCAGCTCAAACACTCGCTGTGAGCCGGCCATCTGATGCAGGCCGTCGATATTTTGCGTCACCACGGCGTCGAGCTTGCCGGCGCGCTCCAGCTCGGCCAGCTTGGTGTGGCAGCGGTTGGGTTTAGCGTTGAGCGCGATCATCTTGGTGCGGTAAAAGTCGAAGAACTCCGCAGGATGCGCCTCGTAAAAGCTATGCGACAGCATGGTCTCGGGCGGATAGGCAAACTGCTGGTGATACAGGCCGTCCACGCTGCGGAAATCGGGAATGCCACTTGCCGTGGAAACACCAGCGCCGCCAAAGAAGACCACGCGCTTATGGGTGCCGAACAGCTCCGCCAGCGCGGCGGAGGCCTGCTTGGGATCCGTTATTGCCTGCGTCATATGAGTCCTCCGTCCTTGTTGGTCGGGCAGCGTCGGGCGATGTCCCAGCATGCGGCCTTTGGGTCAGCACGCGCGGTGCCCACCACCGCCCCTGTTGCGCTAATCTTAAGCCTGCCAACCCCGTCGAAAGGACACCATGCCTCAGACTTACACTTTCGCCTCGTGGAACGTAAACGGCCTGCGCGCCGTGCTCAAAAAGGACCCGAGCTTTATCCAGATCGCGCAAGAACTCGACGTCGATATCCTGGCGTTGCAAGAGACCAAGCTGCAGGAGGGCCAGGTCGATATTGACCTGCCCGGCTATCACCAAACCTGGAGCTACGCCGAGCGTAAAGGCTATTCGGGCACTGCGGTCTTTAGCCGCCAGGAACCGCTGCGCGTGCTGCACGCCGACGCACTGCTACCCTACGCCGGCGAGAACGAGGCGGCCGAGCTCGTCGCCCAAGCCGCAACCGAGGGCCGCGTCTGTGCGCTCGAGTTCGACAAGTTTTGGTTTGTCGACGTCTATACGCCCAACGCACAAAATGAGCTCGCGCGCATCGACGTGCGTATGGCCTGGGACGATGCCTACCGCGGCTTTTTGAACGCGCTCGAGCGCGAGACCGGCAAACCCGTCGTAACCTGCGGCGACTTTAACGTGGCGCATGAGGAGATCGACCTTAAGAACCCCAAGTCCAACCGCGGCAACGCAGGCTTTTCGGACGAGGAACGCGGCAAGTTTACCGAGCTGCTCAACGCCGGCTTTACCGATACCTGGCGCGCGGCAAACCCCGACGTCGAGGGCGTCTACAGCTGGTGGAGCTATCGCTTTAATGCCCGCAAGAACAACGCCGGCTGGCGCATCGATTACTTTCTGGTAAGCGATTCGATCGCCGCCAACGTTCGCGACACCGGCATCCGCGGCGACATCTTTGGCAGCGACCACTGCCCCGTCACCCTCACGCTAGAGCTCTAGCCCCAAGTAATTCCTCTAGGGGACAGAGGAAAACAGATCATGTGACCCCTCTCCCCCTATAAGGTGCGGTGGAATAGTTCCTGTTTGGGCAGCAAATAGCCAAAAACGAGAACCATTCCACCGCAAGTTCGTGAGGGAACGCGAAATGCCTTACAGCCCGTATTTCACGACGACACGGTTAATGCGACGGCACCAAGGCTTGTACAAGGCAGCCAAGAACACGCAGGTCGCGAGGCCGTGTGTGATATCGAACGGCACTGCCGTGGCAAGACGTGCCATGGCACCCGCCCACGTGAGCGGTTGAACAAAACCGATAATGTCGTAGGCGTTGATCACAACGCCGTACAGCAAACCCGAAGCAAAGCCGTAGGTCAGCAGCGCCGGCATACGCACGGTGCCATCGGCGCGATCAAAAGCGCCGGCATGCGCCAGCGCACCGCCAACGTATCCCACGAGCCCCCAGGCATACATCTGCCACGGCGTCCACATGCCCTGCCCAAAAAAGAAATTGCTGGTCAGCGCCGCCAACGCACCGACCATAAAGCCGTTACGACGACCGAGTGTCGCCCCGGCGATAATGGCGATGGCACTCACGGGTTTAAAGTCGGGGATGGGGCCAAACAAGATACGCCCCGCCGCGGCCAATGCTGCCAGAACCAGCGTGGGCATAATCTGGCGCAAACCCGGACGAGATGCCTCGTAACCCGCAAAGAACAGCGCGAGCACCAGCGCCACCACAACCAGCATGGCCAATGCTGCCTGCTCAACACCCGACAGCAACGCCGCAGCCATCACCGCCGGCACCGCCAACAACAGCGGGATCTCCAGTTTTGCAAGCAAGCGCGAGAAACGACAGTCCGTCATCCCATCACGCCCTATAGAACACGTTGTCGGCAAAGAAGTCGGCCGGGGGCTCCGTGCAGGCAATCTCGCCGTCAAACATCATGGCGACGTCGTCGGCCACCTGCTCGGCAAAGTCCAAATCGTGCGTAGCCATGATGACGGTGCCGCCAGCCTTCGCATGGTCACGCAGGGCGCGGGCGATGATGCGGCGGCTGGCCAGGTCCAAACCCTTGGTGGGCTCATCGAGCAATAGCAGCTCGGGGCCAATCAACAGCAGCTTTGCCAACGCAAGCAGCTGGCGCTGACCGCCCGAAAGATCGTACGGGTGACGCGCCTCCAAGCCCGCCAGACCCAGACGCGCTGTCTGCTCCCGTGCTGCGGCCTCGTCGTATCCGCAGGTCGAGGCCCATTCCATCAGCTCATCGCGAACCGTCTCGGCAACCAGCAATGCTTTGGGATTCTGCGGCAGCAGCGCAGCCGAGGCCGCCCCGCGCACCATACGACCACGCTGCAGCTTGGCAGTCTTGGCCAGCACCGAAAGCATCGTCGACTTGCCGCAGCCGTTACCGCCCACAACCGCATGCACCGCGCCAGACGAAAACGACGCATCGAGCCCGCGCAGCACCCAGCCGGACGCTCGATCGTAGCGAAACCAGCCTTCCGACAGGGTGGTAGCCGACCCGCCGTGCATTTTTTGGAGTATTCTGCTTGCATCCGTGCGCGGGAAGGCTTCCGAGCCGTTCTCGAGCGACGTTTGCGCCACAAATTCGGACGATTTGTCCAATTCCGAACTTTTTTTCGCGCTCGATACGTCCCCGGGCGACTCCAGAGAGCCCAAATTGTCCTCACGCCTGCTGAATACTCCTTTATTTGCACATCGGATGGCACCCCACCCCAACATGTCATCGGAAAACAGCGATTCTCGGCGTCCCAAAGAAGCCATATCCGCCACATCGCGCACGCGACCGTCCTCAATCCGGTACGCACACGTCGCGTATTCGAGCATTGGGCGCGGCTGATGCGTCGCCACAACAACCGTGCAGCCCAGCTCGCGATTCACACGAAACAGCGCGTGCAGGAAATTCTTCTCGGCAACGGGATCGAGCTGAGACGTGGGCTCGTCGAGCAGCAGCACGTGCGGGCGCAACGCCAGAACGGCCGCCAACGACAGCAACTGTTTGCGACCACCCGAAAGCGTGTCAGTATCGCGGTGAAGCCAATCTTCCAGCCCAAAGAAATAGCTGGTCTCAGCTACGCGACGGCGCATCTCATCACGTGCTAGCCCCAAGTTTTCCAGGCCAAACGCCATCTCGTGCCACACGGTCTCGCACACGATCTGGTTCTCGGGGTCCTGAAACACATAACCCACGCGCTCCGCCGATGCCCGCACGTCCATGTCGGCAACGTTCTCGCCCAGCACGCGCGGCTCGCCGGAGAGCGTACCCGCCGGCGCGATCTCGGGCTTGAGCAGCGACAGCAGCGTCGACTTGCCCGAACCGGTACCGCCAACAAGCAGCGCAAATGCACCTTGGGGAACAGACCAGTCGAGCCCCTCGAGCACCGCAGCATCAGTATCGGGGTAGGCAAAGCTCAGGCTCCGCACCTCAATCGCCGGCATATCCGGGCCGCACGCCGCGCCCGACACCGGGCCCCTATCCAACCGAGCCATCAGCCAAACCTCTTCTCATCAATCGCGTGCAACGTGCAAGGCAGCACCATCCAGGCAGCGTACACAACATAGCCCGGCCACGGCGCCGGCACCGAGAGCTGCGGATAAAACGAATACTGCGTCGTCGCGGTCGTCGCCACGGCCACCGCGGCGGCGCCAAACAGCGCAAGCCCAACCAGCGCGGCAACATCGCCGCACCCCAGCCGATACCGCGCATACGTCGTTCGACGCGTCGCGGCGCCCCACCCACGGGAGCGCATGGCGTCCGCGCGCTCCAGCGAATCTTCCATGCCCCAGCCCATCAACACACTCGATGCCCGCAAACGCGAACGCACGGGGTCGGCCGGCGCGCGGCCCGGCACATCAATCGCATCTTGCACCGCCAGCACCGTACGGCCGCGGCGCAAAAACTGCGGGATCAGCCGCATGCACATCGAGATCATGAGCGCGATTACCGGCGCGGTGTTGCCCAGGAGCGCGAGCACCTTGTCGTATTCGAGCATCGACGCCGCGGCCTCAAACCACAGCACACTCGCCACAAACAGCCCGCCCATGCACAGGCCGTACACCATGCTCTCCAAATACACCGCGCGCATGCCGATGCGGAAAAGCTCCGTCGAGCCCGATGCGCTAAACAGCGGGTTGACCAGCGCGATAATCAAAATCACCGGCAGCTGCCAGCGCAACGCACCCAGCGTGCGGGCAGCACCGCGGGTCGCAAATCCGTACGCCAGTCCGCCTGCGAGCGACAGCGCAATCAGCACCGGCTGCATCGAGAACATGGTGAGCCCCAGCGTCAGCACCATATAGAGTGCCGGCACCGCCGGATGCGACATCGAGAATGCCGCCACGGGCTCGGCGCCCGAACCCTCTCGCATGTTGTCCACGGCCACCCCCATTCTCTCACCAAAATGCCAGCGCCGCAGCACCGCCGGCACCGCCCGCAAGCAGCGCAAACACCGCGCCGGCAGCACAGGCCTCGGCCACCGCGCGCCAATCGTTACGCGCTCATCATATGCCTGCGGTATCATATTGCGCCGTGTATCGTTTCCAAACGCACGTCTCTATAACGTAACAGGAGATCACATGGACGCAACCGCAATTATCCTCGCCGCCGGCGAGGGCACCCGCATGAAGTCGAACCACTGCAAGGTTTCGCACAAGATCCTGGGCAAGCCCATGGTTCAGTGGATCGTCGACGCCACCATCAAGGCCGGCTGCAGCCGCGTCGTGGTCGTCATCGGCAGCCACGCCGACGAGATGCGCGCCCTTATCGACGGCGCCTACGCCAACAGCGCCACCAAGGTCGAGTGCGTCGAGCAGACCGAGCGCCTGGGCACCGGCCACGCCGTAAAGGTCGCACTCGAGGCCTGCGGCATCGCGCAAGGCCCCGTTGTCGTGCTCAACGGCGACCTGCCGCTCATCACCGCCGACACCGTTGCCAAGTTCGCGCAAACCGTCGCTACCGGCGAGCTCGCCTGCACCGTCATGACCATGACCCCGCCCGACCCCTTCGGCTACGGCCGCATCAAGCTGGGCGCCGACGGCCAGATTGAGCGCATCATCGAGCAGAAGGACTGCACACCCGAGCAGGCCGCCACGCTGCTGGAGTGCAACGCCGGCTGCTACGCCTTCGACGGCGCGCAGCTCGCCGCCCACATTAACGAGATCGGCAACGACAACGCGCAGTCCGAGTACTATCTGCCCGACATGCTCGAGATCCTCAAAGGTCACGGCCAGGCAGTCTCCATCTTCCACTGCGATGACTACCGCGACGGCCTGGGCGTCAACAGCCGTATCCAGCTCGCGCAGCTCACCGCCATCGCGCGCGACCGCATCAACGAGCACTGGATGGCCGAGGGCGTTACGTTCATCGACCCCACGCAGGCCTGGATCGGCCCCGATGCCGTTATCGGCCGCGACACCGTCGTGTGGCCGCAGACGCATCTGATCGGCCACGTCACCGTGGGCGAGGAGTGCCAGCTCGGCCCCAACAGCCGTCTCACCGACACCACCGTCGGCAGCGGCTGCACCATCGATGAGACCATCGCCATCGAGGCCGTCATCGAGAACGGCGTCGACTGCGGCCCGCGCGCCTACCTGCGCCCGGGCACCCACATGCTCGACGGATCCAAGGCCGGCACGCACGTGGAGATCAAGAAGTCCACGATCGGTGAGGGCTCCAAGGTGCCGCACCTGTCTTACATCGGCGACACCACCATGGGCTCCGGCGTCAACGTGGGCGCAGGCTCCATCACCTGCAACTACGACGGCGTCCACAAGCACAAGACCGTCATCGGCAAGGATGCCTTCATCGGTTCCGACACCATGATGGTCGCGCCCGCCCAGATCGGCGACGGCGCGCTCGTTGCCGCCGGCTCCGTCATCACCGAGCCGGTTCCGGCAGACGCACTCGGCCTGGGCCGCGCCCGTCAGGTAAATATCGAGGGCTGGGCCGCCGATTACCGCCGCCGCCTGCACGAGGACGACGAGGCATAACGTTTTACCAAGCACAAAAGGAGCTGTTCCCATGGGGACGGCTCCTTTTTCTATCGCGACCTGCGCGACCGGATGAGTGGTCGGTTCGTGTCCGTTGACGGTAAAGACGTTATCAAGACTCAATAAGCCCCGTCGCGCGGTTACAATGCAACAAGGCATCTATATGGCATTCGATGTATAAAGGAGAAGGGTAATGCCGATTAATGATCCCGAGAAGTCGGAGAATATGCGCAAGTCCATCCGCGTGTATTCCGGTTCCTCCAACCGTCCCCTCGCTCAGAAGATCGCTGAGTACCTTGGGGTCGAGCTTTCGGGCCTTACGCTAAAGCAGTTCGCCAATGGTGAGATTTACGCCCGCTACGACGAGACCGTCCGCGGCGCCGACGTCTTCCTGATTCAGTCCGTGGCCGGCGGCAACGTCAACGACATGCTCATGGAGCTGCTCATCGCCACCGACGCTGCCAAGCGCGCATCCGCCCGCTCCATCACCGCCGTTATCACCCACTACGGCTATGCCCGCCAGGACCGCAAGGCCGGCCCGCGCGAGCCCATCACCGCCCGCCTCGTCGCCAACCTGCTCGAGCGCGCCGGCGTCGACCGCATCATCACCCTCGACCTGCACCAGGGTCAGATCCAGGGCTTCTTTGATATCCCGGTCAACCACCTGTCCGCACTGCCGCTGTTTGGCCAGTACTACAACGACATGCACTTCGACACCGACAACCTGGTTGTCGTCTCCCCCGACGTGGGTCGTGCCAAGGCCGCCAAGAAGCTGTCCGACATGCTCGGCTGCGACCTGGCCATCGCCCACAAGGGCCGTCCGCGCCACAACGCCGCCGAGGTCATGGGCATCATCGGTGACATCAAGGGCAAGACCTGCGTCATCAATGACGACATGATCGACACCGCTGGCACCCTGTGCGCCAACGTCAAGGAGCTCAAGGCCATGGGCGCTGGCGACATCTACGTCTGCGCCACCCACGGCATCTTCTCCGGTCCGGCCATCGAGCGCCTGAACGACGCCCCAATCGTCGAGTGCGTCGTCACCGATGCCATCCCCGTCGAGGTCGGCGGCAAGATTAAGACCATCTCGGTCGCCGAGGAGTTCGCTCAGGCCATCTCCGCCGTTTACCACGAGGAGCCCGTCTCCACGCTCGTCGGCGGCGACTTCGCGCTGTAATCCAGCGTGCATCTCATCATCTTTGGTGTTTTTAAAGGGTCGGAAGCTCGCTTCCGACCCTTTTTCTACCCCTCGACAACCTTCCCTGGACAATTAGTTCAGATACGTATTTTTTTAAAGCTCCAAAGGCCGTTCTGAGCCTTCTGAGCTCCCCGGCGAACGCCATACTGCCCAAAGCTCATCGCTTTCGAGTACGACCGCCGCATATTTACCCTCAAATCGCCCTCGAAAGCCCTTAGAAACGCCTCGAACGCCCGCCGTCTTATACGTATCTGAACTAACTGTCCAGTAGCTATCGTCAACCTTCGCGGCAGAGCTCAATTTCCTGCAATCCCCTCAACCGATTCCACCGATTTCATAACACCCAGCCGTTCATGGCGCGCAGCGCCCCGCTGAGCGAAAAGAACGGTATGGCGGTCGCATTCTGCCGCCAACTTAGTACGTTATAGCTATGACGACCGTGATTTCACATCTCTCCGCCCTCCGCGCAATTCGTCGCGCACGACGGGCGTACTCTGCCCTACCCTGGGACTCCGTTGATAGCGAACAGCAAGCACAGGCCTTGGCTGGCTGCATTCCCAACAATGACGCGATAGACTTTGGCGCACTTTCGATACTCGACGCCTGGAATGAAGATGATTCCGAACTGCTCGATCTTCTCGTTTCAAACGAAGACAACAGGCGCCCCGACAAGCGACTTCTTCAGCATATTCTCTCCACTCCTCTTCCTGAAGGTGCAATTATGCACGTCGAGGCCGACATCTACGCAACGTCTCCTGCCATGACAGCCATGCTTTGTTCCAAAAATGAATCAGTCGCCAAAACCTTGATGCTCCTTATGGAGCTGCTCGGAACCTACTCACTTCCGCCCGAGGCAACTTACCCCATCGCCTACGACGACACGTGGCCCAAGGCCAACAGCTTCGAAGCGATGGACGACCTCGATTGCCAGGGCGACCAACCGACACCCGAAAAGCCAGCCGAAACACGCTACGAACAGGCACACTATAGATGCGAACCCGCTACAACCATCGAAGAACTCGAGGCAGTCGCACGGTTCGCCAAAAGTAGTTCCTACGCCTCGTTTCGTACGGCTGTCAAACTCGCCCGGGCCGGATCCGCATCCCCAGCGGAATCATTGATGTTCGCCGTCCTGGGCGCGCCCATGCGCTTTGGCGGATTCGGGTGTTGCAGTTTGCCCACGGGAGGCCTGCTGCTCAACTATCGTGTCGATTTCGACACCCTTGCGGTCAACATGTCCTCGGGCATCCCCTACGCCATCTGCGACTTATATTGCCCGGCCGCCGGAATCGACAACGAATACAACGGAATTGGACATGAGCTTCAAAACGCCCGCATCCACGATGGCAATCGCAACAATGGCCTTAAAGCCATGGGTATCCACGTCCTGGTTATCAATCGTGACCAAATGAAGGACCTTGTTGCACTCGAAGCCTTCGCCCAGACGATGCATCGACTTGCGGGGGTTCGATTCCGCTACCGCATCAAGGGTTATCGCAAGCGTCAGGCTGCCTGGCTCAACGCCCTGCGGGCCGGAATCGGCCTCGCGCCGGTCTAAAAGACTTTTACCCAGTGTTACCTAGCATGGCTGGACAGTTAGTTCAGATTTGTATAAAAAGACGGCTAATATCGAGGTAGTTTGCCGCCATCCCGGCGCCAGTCACCTCATTTGAAGACTCGAAAGATCTGAAATAGCGCAAAATGTGCTCCCCAAAGCGCCGTGGCAGTTCCGCGGTCCCAATTTTGACAGTCAAAGACCTCTTGGTTTATACAAATCTGAACTAACTGTCCACCCCGGCTTCTGACGACTGCCCAAACGCCCTCATACAGCCTCAATCACCCGCCATTTGACAGCAGCAACGGGGTCGCTCACCATAGCAGGCGACAAATCAACGAAAGGATGAACATGGCAGCTGCACAGCCGCTTAAGATTCGCATGGTTGCCGGACTTGGCAACCCTGGCGAGGAATATGCCGAGACCCGTCACAACGCTGGTTTCAAAGCAATCGACGAGCTGGCCCGTCAGGCCGGCGTCACGTACTGGAAAAACCAAGCAGGCGCCGAGATCGCGCTCATCAACATCAACGATCCCGAGGAAGAGGGCGGCAAGCGCCAGATTGTACTGGTCAAGCCGCAGTCGTACATGAACACCTCGGGCGGGCCCATCTCCAAACTCTGCCGCGAGTACAAGATCAAGGCCGAGGAGCTGCTCGTCATCCACGACGAGCTCGATATTCCCGCCGGCGACGTGCGTGTTAAGGTGGGCGGCGGCCATGCCGGTCACAACGGCCTGCGTTCCATCATCGATAAGATGGGCAGCCGCGACTTCAGCCGCATCCGCACCGGCATCGGCAACCCTCCCGGCAAGATGGCCGTCGCCGACTACGTGCTTAAGCAGCTGCGCGCCCGCGAGGCCGAGGATTTCCAGGACACCTGCGCCCGCGCGGCCGACGCCGCCGGCCTGGCGATTGTGCACGGCGTAGTCTATGCTCGCGACCATGTCAACGGCGCCGCCTCCGCCAACGGCAAGCACTAAAACCTACTATTTAGGGATGTTTATTTTGGCAGGTTTTATCTACGGAAACGCCATGACAGCCGCGCCGTAATAAACCCTGTGCCGCCATACATATGCAGCGCCCCAAAGGGGGCCGACCTCATTGCAACCCGAGGCTGGCCCCTTTGCCGTTTTACCCGATAAAACCTGCCAAAATAAACCTCTCCCCCTTTGGTAGGCCAAAGTGGATAAACCCTGCTCCCAACCGCCGAAGACACACGTAAGCGACATGTCCATGAGGGTATAATTTGCACCGTATGTCTGCACAACGCCTGTGCACGTACGGTTTTATTCGGGCTACCGTCCATTTCCGTGGAGGCACGGTTCGGCGGCCCTAACAAGAGAGGGGTTCTATGTATAAGATCCTGGAGAAGACGCAGTTCTCGGAGAAGGTGTTCAAGTTCCGCATCGAGGCGCCCGCAATCGCCAAGCATGCGCACGCTGGACAGTTCCTCATGGTCCGCGCCAACGAGACGGGCGAGCGCGTCCCGTTTACCCTGGCCGGCTGGAACGGTGACGAGGGCTGGGTCGAGTTCATCTTCATGGTGATCGGCAAGACCACCGAGATGCTTTCCACCTACGAGGCCGGCGAGTCGCTGCGCGACGTCGTGGGCCCGCTGGGCGTTCCCACCGAGATGGCCGAGGGCCCCTGCGCCGTCATTGGCGGCGGCGTCGGCCTGGCAATTGCCTTCCCGGTCGCCAAGCACCTGGTCGAGACCGGTCACGAAGTTCACGCCATCATGGGCGCCCGCACCAAGGACCTCCTGCTCATGGAGGACCAGTTCCGCGAGCTCCTCGACGAGGACCACATCCACATCACCACTGACGACGGCTCCTACGGCGAGCAGGGCGTTGTCACCGCTCCGTTGGAGCGCCTGCTGCAGGACAAGGCCGTGAGCCAGGTCTTCTGCGTCGGCCCCGTTCCGATGATGAAGTTCTCGACCCTCACCGCCCAGAAATACGACACCCCCATCACCGCGTCCCTCAACCCCATCATGGTTGACGGCACCGGTATGTGCGGCTGCTGCCGCGTCGAGGTGGGCGGCGTGACCAAGTTCGCTTGCGTCGACGGCCCCGACTTCGATGCCACCCTGGTCGACTGGGATGACCTTCGTGCCCGCCAGGCCGCTTACCGTTCCGAAGAGGGCGAGTCCCTCAAGGCCTATGAGGAAAAGAGCTGCGCATGCCACTAGTTAACGGTCGTTTCGTTGCCGATATGAAGTCGCCCCGCACCCCCGATAACGAGGAGCCGGCTGCCGAGCGCGCCTGCGACTTCCGCCCCGTCGACAAGGGCTTCACCGAGGAGATGGCGCTGGCCGAGGCCGAGCGCTGCCTCAACTGCAAGAAGCCGTTCTGTGTTGAGGGCTGCCCCGTCAACATCAACATCCCCCGCTTTATCGAGCAGATCCGCGCGAAGGACTTCGGCGGCGCTCTCGATACCATCCGCGAGGACTCCATGCTTCCCGCCATCTGCGGCCGTGTCTGCCCGCAGGAGAACCAGTGCGAGGGCAAGTGCATCCGTGGTAAAAAGTCCGAGCCCGTGGCCATCGGCCAGCTCGAGCGCTTCCTGGGTGATCGCCCCGAGCTCGCCTCCACGCCCAAGATGGCCCCCAAGAACGGCAAGAAGGTCGCCGTCGTCGGCTCCGGCCCGTCCGGCATCACCTGCGCCGGCGAGCTCGCCCGTAACGGCTTTGACGTTACCGTCTTCGAGGCCTTCTTCACCGGCGGCGGCGTGCTGGTCTACGGCATCCCCGAGTTCCGTCTGCCCAAGGCGGTCGTCAAGCGCGAGATTGACGGCCTGGAGGACATGGGCGTCAAGTTTGAGTACAACTCCGTCGTGGGCAACATGGCCACGGCCGAGGAGCTGTTCGAGCAGGGCTTCGACGCCATCTACGTGGCGACCGGCGCTGGCCTGCCCAAGTTCCTCAACGTCCCCGGCGAGAACCTGCCCAACGTCTTCTTCGCGAACGAGTACCTCACCCGCGTGAACCTGATGAAGGCCAACAAGTTCCCCGAGTACGACACCCCCACCAAGCACGGCAAGAACGTCGTTGTCTTTGGTGGCGGCAACGTGGCTATGGACGCCGTCCGTACCGCCAAGCGCCTGGGCGCCGAGCACGCCATCATCGCCTACCGCCGTACCGAGGACGAGATGCCCTGCCGTCGCGCCGAGCTGCACCACGCTAAGGCCGAGGGCGTCGAGGTTCTGCCGCTCGTCTCCCCGCTCGAGTTTGTCGCTGGCGAGGACGGCTCCGTGTGCGCCGTCAAGGTCCAGAAGATGGAGCTCGGCGAGCCCGACGAGTCCGGCCGTCGTCGCCCGGTGCCCATCGAGGGCGCCATCGAGGAGATTCCCTGCGACGTCGCAATCTCGGCTATCGGCACCAACGCCAACCCCTTCGCTGCCAAGATCGGCGGCAAGATGGAGCTCAACAAGTGGGGCTACATCGTTGCCGACGAGGAGACCGGCCAGACCACCGATCCCCGCATCTGGGCCGGCGGCGACATCGTCACCGGTGCTGCTACGGTCATTCTGGCGATGGGCGCCGGCAAGAAGGCCGCCGCTTCCATCACCAAGAGCCTGCTGGGCGAGTAATCACCTGCAGCGCTAGCCACCAAACGGCAAAGTCCCCGTCGAGCACACGCCCGGCGGGGACTTTTTTCTATGCCAGTCGACCGACCACCACAAAGGTGCCTGTGCCCCTTTGTGGTGGTTCTCGCTCGGCTGCGGTTAGCCCTCGAGCTGTGCCAGCTTGTAGCGGTAGGCCGCCGCGATGACGTCTTTGCAGCCCTCGCGGCCCAGCTTAGCGCGGTTGACGACGATGTCCTTACCGCTCGTCATCTTCCACTTTCCGGCGCTATAGCGCTTATAGAACGCCTCGCGCGCCTTCTGCTGCTGCTTGACCAGCTTGGCGCCTTTCTTTTTGTTAAGTCCGCGCTTCTTGCGCACGATTTCGACGCGGTCCTCAAAGGGTGCGGTCACCAACACGGCAATGTGGTTGGGGTTGTTACGCAGCAGGTAATCGGACAGACGGCCTTCGATAATGCAGCTCTCGGTCTCGCCCAGGTCCAAAATCACCTGGCTCATCTTTTGGAACAACTTATCCGAGTACGAGCGCGCGTCGTAGCGGTCGGGCAAAAACGCCATGTTCTCCACAGCCAGGCGCTCGTCGTAGGCGGCCATCTTATCGAGCGACTCGCCCGTGCGCAGCGACGCACGCACCAGCAGCTCGTTGTCATACAGCGGAATCCCCAACTCGTCGGCAAGCATGCGACCAATCTCGTGGCCCTCGGCGCCAAAGTCGCGCGCGATGGTAATGACCACAGGATTCTTCTTATTCTCCAGATCGCTCATCGCGATTCCTTTCTCTATGTGACAAAGGGGCTGTCCCTTTGCCACATTCTACGCTGCCACCATTCGCCTCTGATATGCGCGAACCAGCAGCGAGATACCAAAGTTGAGCACAAAGTACATCGCAAACACCAGGCCGTAGAGCATAAGCACCTGCGACAGGTCGATCGCGTGAGCCATCACAACGTTTGCCGTGTACATGAGCTCGGCCACGTTAATGCCCGAAAGATACGAGCTGTCCTTGATGACGGTCGTGCACTGGCTAAACAGCGCCGGGATGATCGTCTTAAACGTCTGCGGCAGAATGATGTAGCGCATGGTGGCAAAGAAGCCGAAGCCCTGGCTCTGCGCTGCCTCAAACTGGCCGCGCGGAATCGAGTTGAGGCCACCGCGCACAATCTCGGCCATAACAGCGCTGGTAAACAGCGTAAAGGCGATGGTCGAAATCACAATGTCCAAACCCTGCACCGTAAAGTAGATAAACAGGATCCACAGCAGGTTCGGCGTGCAACGGAACAGCTCGATATAGGCGCTCACCAAAATACGGAACGGGCGGGGCGCATAGCTCTTAACGAGTGCCAGCACCGTGCCAAAGATGAGCGAGAAAAAGATCGACAGCGCCGAGATCTCGATCGTCTTAACAAAGCCGCCCCAAATGTAGAGCAGGTTGGTCGCGTTGAAGATTTCCATGCGCTAGGCCTCCTCTACGTTGTCGAGCCCCAGCTCGGCCAGGCTCACGCCGCGCGGACGCTCCTTGGAGCGGCGCTCGAGCCACTGCACCAGCATGGCGAGCGGAAAGCAGATGATGAAGTACATAAGGCAGCAGACGATGTATCCCTGCAGGTAACCGTACAGACTCACAAAGTTGTCGGAACGGTACATGAGGTCGCCGCCGGCCACAAGTGCCAGCACCGACGTGTTCTTGACCAGGTTGAGCGCCTGGTTACACAGCGGCGGCAGAATGATCTTGAATGTCTGGGGCAACACGATGTACCAGTACGCCTGCGCACGGGTGAAGCCCTGGCTCTGGGCCGCCTCCATCTGACCGCGCGGAACCGCCTCGATGCCAGTGCGGATGACCTCGGAAATGTAGGCCGCGTGATACAGGCCCACACCCAAGAAGCCCAACACGAACGGCGCGATGCGCACCGGCTGGTCGGAACCGGTTATGGCCTGCAAAAACTGCGGACCGGCCATGTACATAAAGAGCACCTGCACGGGCAACGGGGTGTTCTGGTAAAACTCCACGTACACGCGGCTTATGGCGCGCAGCACGCGCGAGCGAGTGGTAGAGAACACGCCCAGCAGCGTGCCCAGCACCAGCGACAGCAGCAGACCGGCAACGACCACCTGCAGCGTCACGCCAAAGCCCTCCCAGAAGGGCCCCATGTTTTGAAATGTCGTCGACCAACGGTCGGCGTCAAATAATCCTTCGAGCATTTGATTCCTTCCTTGGACGATGCGCCTATACAAGACCCCAGGTCTTGACCTCTTGGTCGAGCCAGCCGTCGGCCAGGCGATCGCAAATCACCTGATCGACCACGGCCGAAAGGTCGCAGCCCTTCTTGGTCGCCACGCCGTAGCCCTGCTCGCCAAACTTGACCTCGGGCTGCAGCAGCTCAACGGTCTCGTTCATGTAACCGGCCAGCGTGGAGCGGTCCATGGCAAAGACGTCGATATTGCCGGCGTCGAGCGAACTCTTGATGATGGGGTAGCCGCTAAAGGCCCTAAACTCGGGCTTGCAGCTAAAGCCGTTGTCCTTGATCATCTGCTCGATCAGGCCCTGCGTGGTGGCACCCTGGCTCACGCCAATGACCTTGCCGTCCAAGTCCTCAATCGAGGTAAAGCCCGAACGCTTCTTGACCATGAGTCCCACGTAGTCGGTACGGTACGGCGTCGAGAAATCCCAGCTCTTCTTGCGCTCGTCGGTGATGGTGTAGGTCGCCGCAACCACATCGAGCTGGCCGTTATCGATCAGCGGGCCGCGCGTCTTGGGCGTTACATCGGTAAACTCGACAAGCTCCTGGGCGCGGGCATCCTTGTAGCTCACGCCAAAGACGGCAGCGGCGATCTGGTAGCACAAATCGACTTCCATGCCCTCAAAGCGGCCCTTGGCGGTGTCGTAATAGCCATAGCCGGGAACGTCCTTCTTAACGCCGGCATTTAGATGGCCACGCGACTTGATGGCCGCAAGCTTGGACCCCTTGTCGGAGCCCTCGCCGCTGGTGGAGTTGCCGCAACCGGTAAGCGCGGTCCCCGTCAGCGCAAGCATACCGGCGCCCGCCAGCTGCAAAAAGTGACGGCGCGACACGGCCGCCCTCGTCATATCCGTCATGTCCATCACCGCG
The DNA here is from genome assembly GCA_902489665.1 of uncultured Collinsella sp. Classification (GTDB taxonomy): domain Bacteria; phylum Actinomycetota; class Coriobacteriia; order Coriobacteriales; family Coriobacteriaceae; genus Collinsella. The sequence goes on from CABUAT010000005.1 coordinate 58,116, forward strand.
CCTAGTGCAGAATCTTGGACAGGAACTCGCGGCAGCGCGGGTTCTCGGGGTTATCGAAGAAGTGCTCGGGCGTGCCCTCCTCCAGGATGCGGCCGTCCTCCATAAATATGACGCGGTCGGCCACCTGGCGCGCAAAGCCCATCTCGTGCGTCACGCAGATCATGGTGATGTCCTCCTGCGCGAGCTCAATCATAACGTCCAGAACCTCTTGGACCATCTCGGGGTCGAGCGCCGAGGTCGGTTCGTCAAACAGGATGATGGGCTGCTTGGTGCACAGGGCACGGGCGATGGCGATGCGTTGCTGCTGACCGCCCGAGAGATTCTGCGGATACTCGCCGGCCTTATGCGCCATGCCAACGCGCTTGAGCGCGGCGATGGCGACCTCGGTCGCCTCCTCCTTGCTCTTCTTTTGCAGCTTGATGGGCGCGAGCGTCAGGTTGCCGAGCACCGTCATGTTGGGATACAGGTTGAACTGCTGAAACACCATGGAGCTATACTTGCGAGCCATCTCCAGGTGGTTCTTTTTGGTGAGCGGTGTACCGTCGATGACGACCTCGCCCGACGTGGGCTCCTCCAGATAATCGACGCAACGGATGAGCGTCGACTTACCCGAGCCGGAAGGCCCGATCATTACGAGCTTCTCGCCGCGCTTGACGGTGAGATTGATATCTTTGAGCACATGCAGGTCGCCAAAGTACTTGTTGAGATGGTTGATCTCGATCATGTCTGCCATGAATGTCCCTTCCCTGCGTTTACACGAGTTGAACTATTGTACGGAAAGAATCACGTTTCCGCAGCCCACACTACATTCCCGTAAAGAACCCGCAACCTTCCACCTGCTCGTTGGCACTCATTGGGGACAGACTTAAATGAGTACCTGCTCATTGGGCACTCATTTAAGTCTGTCCCCAATGAGTGCCCGGCCAGCAAAAAGGGGCGCGACCATGACGGCCACGCCCCCTCAACATCAACTATGTACCGCTCGGCCCCTACGCGAGCTTGGCGCCGACGATCTTTGCCGCGGCCGGCTTATCGAAGTTGCCGCCGGTGGCCTTGCCGAGTGCACCCATAACCTGGCCCATCTGCTTCTTGGACGTGGCACCCAGCTCGGCGATAACCTGCTCGATCAGGGCCTCGAGCTCCTCACCCGAAACCTGCGCGGGCAGCAGGCTCTCCAGAATCTTGACCTGCTCGGTCAGGTTGTCGGTACGCTCCTGGTCGGTGCCGGCCTTGATGGACATCTCCAGCGTCTCGCTCGTCTGCTTAATCAGACGCTTGATCATGCTGTTGACGTCTTCCTCGGTCACGTCGCGGCGCTCGTTAACCTCGATATTCTTCACCTCGGCCTTGACCTGGCGAATGATGGACAGGCGAACCTTGTCCTTGGCCTTCATGGCCGCGATCATTTCCTTCTGCAGCTCTTCGTTGGTCATCTGCAAATCCTCCTCAATAGCGTGGGCGGCACTCGCACGGGTACCGCCCCATGATTACTCAGTTGTCGACGCGTCATCGGTCGAACTCTTGGTGACACCCTTCAGGCTCACGTTGTACGGCACGTCCTTGGGCATGGGGTTAACGGTGATGTCGGCGTCCTTCTTGTACTGCTCCAGCCACTCGCTGTACGCAGTGCTTGCCGCCTGCGTCTTCACCACGTTGGAGACGTACTTCTTGATGTCCTTGGGCACCTGCTTAATGTCATCGACCTGATTATCGACATGGAAGTAGTCGGTGCACTTGATGATGTGGTAACCATAGGTCGACTCGACGACGTCGCTCACATCGCCCTTGTTGAGCCCCTCGAGCGCCGCCTGGTAGCTGTCGACGAAGGTGGTGAGCTTGTCCCAGCCCACATCGCCCTTCTTATCCTTGGAGCCGGTATCGTCGGAGTACTGCTTCACGGCGTCCTCAAAGCTCAGCTCGCCGGAGTTGATCTTGTCCAGGCACTCCTGCGCCTTGGCCTTGGCGGCGGCCTTGTCCTCGTCGGAAGCGTCGGAATCGACCTTGATCAGAATATTCGACGAGCGACGAGCGTCATTGTAGTTGGACAGGTTCTCGTTGATGTAATCGACAATCTCGCTGTCCTTGGGCTTGCTCGTGGGTGCTACCGCATCCTTGAGTTTCTGCTGCGCCAGGCTCTCCTTGAGCGAGTCCTTGTAGGTGTCCTCGTTGTAGCCATAGGTCTTAAGCGTCTTCTTAAAAGCCTTGGCGCCGCCGGCACTCTTGCAGGCGTCCTTCCAGGCCTTCTCGACCTCCTCGTCCGAGACAGTCACGCCGTTTTCCTTCTGCGCTTGCTGAAGCAGAATCTGCTGCGTGTAGGAGTCGATGAGCTGCTTGCGATACTTCTTGGGCGTGAGGTCGTTATCGACCAGGTACTGCGCCCAGTCCTTGTCCTTGGTGTAGCCGTAGGACGTACGCATGCTCATGATCTGCTTGGTCACGGTGTCCTCGGTGAGGTTGGTGCCGTTGATAGTAGCAGCAACACCGCCAGTCAGCTTGTAGCCCGAGGTGTCCTCAGCCTGCGACATAAGGCCGGAGCACGCCATCGCCGAGACGGAAAGCAGCATCGCCAGCACGCCGATGACCACCAGAACGATCTTGACGGTCTTAGACACGTACGTCTTGCGCTGCTTCTTGCGAGAGCTGGAGGCAGCGCGAGCCTGCTGCTCGGGCGTCGGCGCGGCCTCGGAGTTCTTTTTCTTGTTTGCCATAGTTGGCCTTTCGCATAACGAATCGAACAAACGCCATTGTGTCACAACGCGGCCCCCGCGGCACGCTTGGTGCATTGGGGACAGGTTAATCTGCACCATTTTGGTGCAAAGGGGACAGCTCTGGCAGCCGGCAGTTAGGGACAGTCCCCAAGTGCCGGCTCAGCCCCACCTTAGAAGTGACGGCGGATGGCGTCGACCATGCCCTGGGGCGTGGTCTGGCCGAGCACGTCGGCTGCGGCATCGGCGTCCATAAAGATGTTCATGAGCGCCTGCAGGGCCTCGACCTGACCGCCCGGCTCTGCGATGCCCAGATTGATGACGATCTGCGCCGGCACCGGAGCGCCCATGCCAGCCATAGCGTTAAATGTCACGGGCGCGGTGGGCTTCACCACCGCGATATAGGGCTTGGCCACAAACCCCGGATCGGTATGCGGAATGGCAATGTTTGCCGCCGGCATGGCAAGACCCGTGGGATAGGCATCCTCGCGCGTGCGAACGGCGTCGAGCCAACCGGATGCAATGTAGCCACGTGGTGCAAGCTCGCCCTCAAGCCGCGCGAACACCTCATCCGGCGTCGCACACTCCCAATCAAAAAACACCAGCTCAGGCGTAAACAGCGCTTCGTTATCCGCCATGCGCTCACCTCTCTCATCTAGTCACCTGCGACGTTCTTGAATGACCAGTCGTTAAAGACCGTTCCCGATGACTACCCAAAACAAAAGGTGGCCACGCGCGCCTTGGCGCCAATGACCACCCTGACTACTCGGCTAAATTGTACTGTGCGCCGCTAGCCGCGAGGCGCGTCAATTGCGACCTTGCCGCTCTCCAGCACGTGGACGCGACCGTCGGCGAGCATCTGCACGACCTCGGGATACAGCACGTGCTCAATCGCGTGGATGTGCTCCTCGAGCGTATCGACGTCCCAGCCCTCCTCAACAGCCAGCGCGCGCTGGGCGATGATGGGGCCGTTGTCGTAGATCTCGTTGGCAAAATGCACGGTCACGCCAGTTACCTTGACGCCGCGCGCAAAGGCATCGTCAATCGCATGCGCACCGGTAAAGCTCGGCAGCAGCGCCGGATGCAAGTTGACCACGCGGTTGGGAAACGCCGCCAGCAGCGGCGTGTGCACCATGCGCATGTAGCCGGCCATGACCACATACTCGCAGCCGCGTTCGAGCAGTTCGTGCGCGATGATCTCGTCGGCGGCGATGGGGTCGGCGTAGACATCCTTAGACAGCGTGAGCGTCTGGATGCCCGCGCGCTCAGCGCGCTGCAAACCCTTAGCCGAAGGACGGCTCGACACCACAAGCTCAATCGAAGCGTTGAGCTTGCCGGCGGCGATCAGATCGATCAGCGCCTGCAGGTTGGTACCCGAACCGCTGATGAGCACACCGATCTTGAGCGGCTCGGCCGTATCGGTGCCGGTCGGACGGGTGTAGGGCACAAAGCCCAGGCTCGCGGCAGCAGCCATCTGCTCGTTAGCGCTCATCGGAGTACACGACCTTACCGGAGCCCTCGACGCACTCGCCCACGCGGAACGGCTTCTCGCCCAGCGCGACCAGGGCCTCGGTCACGGCAGCCTCGTCCTCGGGGGCGACGATCAGGCACAGGCCGACGCCCATGTTGAAGGTCTTGCATGCCTCGTTGGGCGCGAGCTCGGCCTGGCGCGACACGTAGGTGATGACGGGCGGAACGTCCCAACCCATCTCGGCGCCGTTGCGGGTGACCACGGCGTCGACGTCGTCGGCGAGCGCGCGGTTGAGGTTCTCGGTAATACCGCCGCCAGTGATGTGGGCGATAGCGTGCACGTTGGCGCCGCCGCGCAGCAGCTCCAGAATCGGCTTGACATAGATGCGCGTGGGGGCCAACAGGGCGTCTGCCAGCGATGCGCCGCCGAGTTCCTCGAGCGGACGGCTCAGCTCCTCGGCCTTAGCGGCGGCCTCGGGCGTGCCCGGCTTAATACCGTCGACGCCAATGACCTTACGCACGAGCGAGTAGCCGTTGGAGTGCACGCCGGTGGAAGGCAGGCCCAGGATCACGTCGCCGGGACGGACATTCGCGGGGTCGAGCATCTTGGGACGGTCGACGACGCCCACGGTAAATCCGGCAAGGTCGTAGTCGGCAGGAGCCATGACGCCGGGGTGCTCGGCCATCTCGCCGCCCACGAGCGCGCAGCCCGCGAGCTTGCAGCCGTCGGCCACACCCTTGATGATCTTTGCCATGTGCTCGGCCTCGATGTGGCCGATGGCAACGTAGTCCAGGAAGAACAGCGGCTCGGCACCCGAAGCCAGAATGTCGTTGACGCACATAGCAACCAGGTCCTGGCCCACCGTCTCGTGACGGTCCATGATCTGGGCGAGCACGAGCTTGGTGCCCACGCCGTCGGTACCGCTAATCAGAATCGGGTCTTCCATATCCTTAAGCGCGGCAGCCGAGAACAGGCCACCAAAGCCACCGATGCCGCCGATGACCTCGGGACGGTTGGTGTCCTTAACCATCTGCTTAATAGCGTCAACGGCGCGGCCGCCCTCGGCGGTATCGACGCCGGCATCCTCATACGTCACATGCTTGCTGTCGCTCATCTGAGCCTTCCTCTCCCACTACCGTGGCGCCGCCCGGGCGTCAAACGGTGCTCATAGTTGCGTTCATTTCGGCGCGCGCCATAACAACGCGCGCCGTCATATCAACAAAACAGCAGGTAAAACCTACCAAAATAAACCTGTCCCTTTTTGGCAGGTTTTAGGCCTCGCCGTGTTCCTCTTCCCAGCTGCGATCGTCGTATTTCTCGACCACGGCGTCGTCATCAAAGTGCAGCGGCTTGTCCAGGTTGCGGGGCTTAAAGCCCTCCATGAACTTGTCGCGGCCAAAGCTCTCGGGAATCGCCACGGGGTAGCGGCCGGTAAAGCACGCATCGCAGTAACCGCCCTTGGGCATGACCTTAAGCAGGCCCTCGACCGAAAGGAAGGCCAGCGAATCGGCGCCGATATACTCGCAAATCTCGTCGACCGTCTTGTTGGCGCTGATAAGCTGCGACTGCACGTCGGTATCGATACCGTAGAAGCACGGCCAGATGACCTCGGGCGAGTTGATGCGGATATGAATCTCCTTGGCGCCGGCGTTGCGCAGCATCTTGACGAGCTGCACCATGGTGGTGCCGCGCACGATGGAGTCGTCGATGACGACCAGGCGCTTGCCCTCGATGTTGTCACGCAGCGGGTTGAGCTTCATACGCACGCCCATGGCACGCAGCTCCTGCGTAGGCTCGATAAACGTACGGCCCACATAGCGGTTCTTGATGAGGCCCTCGCCAAAGGGAATGCCGCTCTCGTGCGAATAGCCCTCCGCGGGCGGCAGGCCGGAGTCGGGCACGCCGATGACCAGGTCGGCCTCGACGGGCTCCTCATGTGCCAGCTGACGACCCATGTCATAACGGCAGGCGTAGACGCTCTTGCCGTTCATGATGGAATCGGGGCGAGCAAAGTAGACCTGCTCAAAAATGCAGTTAGCAGGCTCTTCGGCGGCAGGCACGCCCTGCTCGGACACAAGGCCCTCGGCGCTGATGCGCAAAATCTCACCGGGACGGACGTCGCGGACGTACTCGGCGCCCACGATATCGAGCGCGCAGGTCTCGGAGGCAACGACCCAGCCGCCGGCGCGCGTGACATGGGTGGTGGCGTCGACCGTCGCGGCGCCGTCCTGCGACGGCAGCTGCGAAACGGATGCGGCATCGGCCTGGTCCAGGCCCTCATCCACCAGCTTGCCCAGCACGAGCGGGCGAATGCCGTGCGGATCGCGGAATGCGTAGAGCGCCTGCTCGTTGATGAGCGTCATGGCGTAGCCGCCGCGCACGAGCTCCATGGTCTTGCGAATGCCCTCGCGCAGATGGCCAGTACGCTGAGTAAAGTAGCCGATGAGTTTGGTCGCGACCTCGGAATCCGAGTTGGAGAGGAACGGTACGCCCAGCTCGATCAGCTGGCGACGCAGCTCGTCGGTGTTGACGAGGGTGCCGTTGTGCGCGAGCGCGATAATGACGCTATTGATGGTAGAGAGGTGCGGCTGAGAGGCTTCCCAGCTCTTGGCGCCGGCGGTGCCGTAGCGCACATGACCCACGGCCAGCTGACCGGAGAGCGTCGACAAGTCGGCATTGGAGAACACGCGGTCGAGCAGGCCCAGATCCTTGCGGACCATAACCGTACCGCCGTCACCAACGGCGATTCCCGCCGATTCTTGGCCGCGATGCTGCAGTGCACGCAGGCCAAAGTACGTCAGTCGAGCCACGTCGCGATCGGGCGCCCAGACACCAAAAACGCCGCATTCCTCATGCAGCTGGTCAGAGTCCGGATCATACGTCGACATGGCGTTCACCTGTCCCGCGGCACGCTCGGCCGCGCGGATGGTTTCTTGAGACATGGCATCCCCTCAGAGCCTCGTATTTTGGCGTTACCCGCCTTATTATACGCACGGCGCGACGCGCTCCCCCGCGCATGAGCAGCGCTTTTTAAAAGCCCACCGAGCTTATTATCCGTTTTGCGACCAAACATTTTATTGGGTAGTCCACTCTCAGGGGCAACGGCCTCGAAGACTTCCCGTGCGCCGTGTCTCGCCCGCGCTAGGGGCTACATTGTTGCAATTGGGACGTTCGTCCTGTCTTTTAGCTGGTCGTCGGCGTATCCTTGTAGGCTACTACAAGACGAGAAAGGTAGCGTATGGATCGAAATCAACTCGACCCCAGTGTCCCCAGCACCACGGAGGCCAAGAAGATCCCCCTTATCATCAAGGTCTACGCAGTCCTGTGCACCCTATCTGGCGTGGGCACGCTCCCGTCAGTCGCCGTCTTTATGTGGCAGGTCATCACCGCACTCATTAACGGCAACGTCGCCGCTAAGCTCGGTGATAACACCCTGGTCGCGGTTGGCCTTATCGTCGCCGGCATTATGCTCTCGGCGGCAAGCGCGATCATCTTGATCGTCTTTGGCCTGGACCTCATCAAGGACCAGCGGCGCAATGCCGCCCGCCTGTCTTACGTCCTCATCGCATTTACCGTCGTGGAGCTTTTAGTTGACGTGATGCTCCAAGGCATCGGACCCTTCCTGCTGCGCCCCGCCGTCCAGCTTGTCATCCTCATTGCGCTGTCGGCCACCGTCGACCCCACGCTACGCCAGGAGCGCGAACTGCAGCGCCGTCTGCAAGAGATGCTCGACCGCGATGCCGCCGCCGAGGGGATGCTCGGCCGCGACGAAACCGGCGAGGGCTACATCAAGCTCAACTACTTCAACCTGTTCTGGGTATTCTTCGTCTGCAGCGTGTTAGGTCTCATTCTCGAGGAAGTCTGGCATATGGTCGTCGTCGATCCCGGCGTCTATCAGGACCGTGCCGGTATGCTATTTGGCCCCTTTAGCCCCATCTACGGATTTGGCGCGGTGCTCATGACCATGGCGCTCAACCGCTTCTATAAAAAGAATCCTCTGATCATTTTCCTGGTAAGTGCCCTGATCGGCGGCGCTTTCGAGGTGTTTGTAGGCTGGTTTATGCAGACCTCATTTGGCGTGGTGTCGTGGAGCTATTCACACATTAGGCTATTCGGCATGCCCGATCCCATCGCGGTATTGACCGGGGGACGCACATGCACGCCGTTTGCCTGCATGTGGGGCCTGGGTGGCCTCATCTGGATCAAGGTCTTGCTGCCGCGCCTGCTTAAGCTCATCAATATGATTCCATGGAAACGCCGCTACTCTGCTACCGTCATCCTGACCGCCGTCATGTTGATCGACGGCGTCATGACGTTGCAATCGCTCGACTATTGGTATCAGCGCGTCAACGGAACCGTTCGAAATATTCCCGTCGCACAGTTCTATGACAAGCATTTCGATAACGAATATATGGAGAACCGTTTTCAGAGTATGACCATGAGCCCCAAGGACGCCACACGCGTGTAGCAAACGCCAGAGCAAAATAGCTCCAACACATCAAAGCCCGCTGGCAGATCTACATGAACTGCCGGCGGGCTTTCGCTATAGACAGACTCGGATTGCCGACGAGGCCTTACGCCTCGCGCTCGACCTCGCTCACGCACTCGTTCTTGATGGTGCCGACGAGCGACTGCAGCGCATCGACCACATGCGGGCGAATGTCTCCGCCAATGAGCACGAGCATGATGTCGTCGCCCACGGTAAGCTCGCCGCTCGCCAGCCACACGCGCACATAGCCGATACCCGGCATCGTGCGCGTCGCCTCGATAGCGGCCTGCACCTTTTCGGCATCGAAGCCAAACACCATGCCGCCCACCTTGTGGCCTGGCGCCACGCCATCGGTCTCGACTCCGCGCACTTCGGCCTTGGGCGTCGCGCGCACCACGCCGTTGTGTGTCAGGTACATCCCACAATCAGCCGCCGAAACATCGGCCTTGGCTTCGCGCAGCCAAGCATCAACCGAAGGCATCGATTTGCCGTTCTCAAGCATCATTTCTCCTTTCACCGTCATTGAGTAGCCCATAATCTATTCCTCGACCGGCGTGAGCACCATGACGGCACGTGTGTTGCTCAGCGATAACGAACGACAGGTCACAAGCGTTACGACCTTGGTTGCCGAAGCGGCACGATCGATGGCATCGCTCGCCACGGCAGAGGCACCGTCGAGCATCTCGGACAGGTAGTTCTTGAGCCCGTCGTCGCCCTCAAAATTGGTCGTGCGCGCCTTGGCATACGTGTCCTCGACAACTTTGGTCGCCAGTGGTCGCAGTTTATACGTAGCATCCCGTGTGATGTAATACACGAACTCGATGCTATCGAACGTTGCCTGATCAGTGGTGTCCGAAATCACGTTGAACATCGACCCGTCATTCATGTGGTGGCCGTAGATCGTGGTCTGCTGATCCACCATGCCCGGCGCGGTGTCATTGCTATCCAGGAAAATGGCCCCGGATGCATTGGCCGTACCGTCGAACAGCGTGTTGAGGTATTTGGAGTTGTTGTTGGTCTGCACCACGGGATAGTTGATGTTGGTTCCCGGCGCGTAAATCCAACCCACAACCTCGGGATTTGTCTGGGCAAGTGCATCGAAGTCGATAATCGGCACGCCGCTGGCGTCCTTATCGCTTACATATTGCTTCTCGATTTTCTGGTACGAATCGCTTGCCTGTTTATAGCCAATCTGAGCATTGATAAAGATAGCGGCGGCGGCGACAATCAGGCCGATGCCGATGATGATGAGCAGAATGGGAATAATGGAGCGGCGCTTTTTGCGCGGCGGCTCGGTGTAATCCGACGGCGCGGCATGCGATGAAGACCGGGGCGGCTTCTTAGCGTTGCTATAAGATGAAGGTCGATATGCGGCTGGCGCGTCCTGTCGACGATGCGTCGCCGGCGTCACGGGGCGCGGCGCGCGCGGCTGCTGAGGAGAGGATGTCCGACCCTGCTGTGCCGCATGGGCAGCACCCGGCTTCGACGGATCGGGAATCTGAGAAGCCTTGAATCGTTTTCCCTGATAGTCGGACATGGCTCTCCTTATACTGCGGTGAAACGGCGGAACGCCTAGGCGTCGGCCATCTCCTGCTTCATCTTCTCGATAACCTTGCGGTACTCGGGGTCGCAAGCGCCCAGAATCTGCGTGGCGTAGATGGCGGCGTTCTTGGCGCCGTTGATGGCAACGCAGGCCACGGGCACGCCCGAAGGCATCTGCACCATCGACAGCAGCGAATCCATGCCGCCCAGGTCACTCGTCTTCATAGGCACGCCGATGACCGGCAGCGGCGTAAAGGCAGCCACGACACCACCCAGGTGAGCGGCCTTGCCGGCGGCGGCGATAATCACTTTGATACCGCGATCGGCGGCAGTCGAGGCCCACTCGTGGACCTTCGCCGGCGTGCGGTGTGCGCTCGCAATCACGAGCTCATAGGGCACACCCAGCGCCTCGAGCTCGGCGGTGCAACCTTCCATAACGCCCAGATCGGACTTGGAGCCCATGATAATCCCGACAACCGGCTTTTGATCTGCCATAAACAAAGACCTCCTGTTGAGAGCGGTGACGCGGCGGATCCGCGACCCTTAACTACTGAGAGTAGTATAGCTGCTCCCGTCCCTGCGGTCTTTGTGGCGCTTCGCGGGCGGGCCAGGCTTTATCTTCACTCCGGTTGCTTCGCAAAGTCGTTCAGATAAAGCCTGGCCCGCCCGCGAAGCGCCCTGCGACCTACCGGGAATTGCCATGACGTACGTTGGCTGAAATATTAACGTGGGATCCGTCGTTCGAATGAACGACGGATCCCACACTCACTTTTTATTCAGCCCTAGTCATCGCGCAAAGCCCCTTCGGCAGCACACGGTGCAGCCAAGTCACCGCAGGCCGGGGCGGGAGGGGCCGAGTTTCCTCCTGAGCGACTCTGCTTGCAACCGGAGCGAAAGGGGGAAATCTCGGCCCCTCCCGCCCCGGCCGGCCAGGTCAACTACACCGTGTGCTGCGGCAGGTCCTGCAGGGCGATGACGTCCATGCCCATGTCGTTGGCGCTGCCGTGACCCTGCTCGTCCTCGCGCACGGCCTCGATGGCACTCACGTACGTGTTGGCGGCAGACATCGCGGTCACGCAGGTCACGCCGCGGCGCACCGCCTCGGTGCGCAGCAGATAGCCGTCGCCACGCGAGCCCGGGCCGTACGGAGTGTTGATGATTACCGCAATCTTGCCATCGGCGATCAGGTCACCGATGTTGGGACGCTCGCCGTCGTGCGGGCCGCTGATCTTTTCCACGACCTCGCATGTCACGTTGCCGCCGCGCAGCACGCGCGCCGTGCCCTCGGTGGAGCAGATGTCAAAGCCCAGGTAGCGCAGGATACGGGCGACCGAAAGGATATGACGCTTGTCGCGGTCGCACACGCTAATGAACACCTTGCCGGCGCTCGGGTCGGGCAGCTTGTAGTCAATCGCCAGCTGCGTCTTGGCGTATGCCTCGGGATAGCTCTTGGCGATACCCATGACCTCGCCCGTCGACTTCATCTCGGGCCCCAGGATAACGTCGGCTCCCGGGAAACGACCCCAGGGCATAACGGCTTCCTTCATGCAGAACCAGTCCAGCTGACGCTCGTCGCTCGGCAGGCCCAAGCTCGCGATGGAATCGCCCGCCATGATGCGCGCCGCGCACTTGGCCAGCGGCACACCGGTGGCCTTGGAGATAAACGGGACGGTACGGCTTGCGCGCGGGTTGGCCTCGATCACGTAAACGGTCTCGCCCTTGATGGCGTACTGCACGTTAACCAGGCCGCGGACTCCCAGCGCCATCGCGATGCGGCGCGTGGTCTCGCGGAGCTTCGCCTGCAGGCTCTCGCTAAAGCTGAACGGCGGAATGCAGGTCGCAGAGTCGCCGGAGTGAATACCGGCCTCCTCGATATGCTCCAGAATGCCGCCGATGTAGACCTCTTCGCCATCGCACAGGGCGTCGACATCGGACTCGATCGCACCCTCCAGGAAGCGATCGAGGTACACCGGGTAGTCGGGGCTAATGCGCGCGGCCTCGGCCATGTAATCGCGCAGATGCTCGGCATCGTAGGCGATCATCATGCCGCGGCCGCCCAGCACGTAGCTCGGACGCACCAGCAGTGGGTAGCCGATGTGCGCGGCCACGGCCTCGGCCTCCTCAAACGAGGTGGCCTGGCCCGCCGGCGGGTACATGATACCCAGCTTGTCGAGCAGAGCGGCGAAGCGCTCGCGGTCCTCGGCAAAGTCGATGGCATCGGGCTTGGTGCCCATGATGTTCACGCCGCTCTCCTCGAGCATGCGCGCCAGCTTAAGCGGGGTCTGGCCGCCGAGCGTCACCACGACGCCATCGGGGCGCTCAACGTCGATAACGTCCATGACGTCCTCGTAGGTGAGCGGCTCAAAGTACAGACGGTCGGACGTGTCATAGTCGGTCGAGACGGTCTCGGGATTGCAGTTGACCATGATGGTCTCAAAGCCGCGAGCCGCCAGCGCGTAGCTCGCGTGCACACAGCAGTAATCGAACTCGATACCCTGGCCAATGCGGTTGGGGCCGGCGCCCAGGATCATCGCCTTGGGCTTGTCCGCCGGCGTGGTCTCGTCGGGAGCCACGCACTTCTTGGCATCCGGGCTCGTGCGGTAGATGTTCTCGTACGTCTTGTAGTGGTACTCCGTGGCGCTCGAGAACTCCGCAGCGCAGGTATCAACCGTCTTCATGCTGGGAACCACGCCCAGGCCCTTGCGATAGGCGCGCACAAAGCGCTCGTCCGAGCCGGTCAGCGCGGCAATCTCGGCGTCGCTCGTGCCGTACTGCTTGAGCAGGCGCATCGCGTCGGCGTCGATATCCTCCACACGCAGGCCGCGGATGCTCTCCTGAACCTGCACCATGTCGTTGATGCGGTTGAGGTACCACGGGTCGATGCCGCAGGTGGCATGGATGCGAGCGATGTCCCAGCCACGGCGCAGGGCCTCGACCACAAAGAAGATGCGGTGCTCGGTCGGGGTTGCCACAGCCTGAGCAAGCTCATCGTCGCTCATCTTATCGGCACCCTCTTTGCCACCGGCGCAAATGCCCTGGTGGCCATCCTCCAGCGAACGCATGGCCTTGCCAAAGGCCTCCTCAAAGGTGCGGCCGATCGCCATAATCTCGCCCACGGCCTTCATGCGCGTGGTGAGCGTGGGGTCGGTACCCTTGAACTTCTCGAAGGCAAAGCGCGGCACCTTGACCACGCAGTAGTCAATCGTGGGCTCAAAGCAGGCAGGCGTTGCCTTGGTAATGTCGTTGACGATCTCGTCGAGCGTGTAGCCCACGGCAAGGCGCGCGGCGGCCTTGGCGATGGGGAAACCCGTGGCCTTGGAGGCCAGCGCGGACGAACGGCTCACGCGCGGGTTCATCTCGATGACGATCAGGCGGCCGGTGTTGGGGTTCACGGCAAACTGCACGTTGGAGCCGCCGGTCTCGACGCCGATCTTCTCCAAGATGGCGAGCGAGGCGACACGCATGCGCTGGTACTCAAGGTCGGAGAGCGTCTGCGCCGGCGCCACGGTGATGGAGTCGCCGGTATGCACGCCCATGGGGTCGAGGTTCTCGATGGAGCACACGATGATGCCGTTGCCGGCGTGATCACGCATGACCTCCATCTCATACTCTTTCCAGCCCTCGATGGACTCCTCGACCAGCACCTCGTGGGCAGGCGAGAGCTCCAAGCCCTGGCTCACGATGGAGACGAGCTCCTCGTGGGTGTGAGCGATGCCGCCACCGGCGCCGCCGAGGGTAAAGCTCGGGCGCAGTACGCAGGGATAGCCCACGCGCTCGGCGATGGCCTCGGCGTCGGCCACGCTGTAGGCATAGCCCGAGCGCGCGACCTCCAGGCCAATCTCGGCCATGGCCTCGTTAAAGAGCTTGCGGTCCTCGCCGCGCTCGATAGCGGCCAGGTCGCAGCCGATCATCTCGACGCCGTATTTGTCGAGCGTACCGTCTTTCGCCAGCTCGACAGCGGCGTTCAGACCGGTCTGGCCGCCCAGCGTGGGCAACAGCGCGTCCGGGCGCTCTTTCTTGATTACGCGCTCGATAAATTCGGCGGTGATGGGCTCGACATAGGTGCGGTCGGCAAGACCTGGGTCGGTCATGATGGTCGCCGGGTTGGAGTTAACCAGGATGACCTCAAAGCCATCCTCCTTGAGCACCTTGCAGGCCTGGGCACCGGAGTAGTCGAACTCACAGGCCTGGCCGATAACGATGGGGCCCGAGCCAATGACGAGGATGCGCTTGATGTCAGTACGTTTAGGCATATTAGTTCTCCTCGGTCTCAGCGGTCTCGGACTCAGCAAAGTTCCAGCCGGCAAGGCGGTCCTTCGCGGTGTCGATGTCCAGGTAGTTCTCCTCGCCGTCCATGAGTCGCGTAAAGGCGGTAAAGAGATAGTGGGCATCGGTGGGGCCAGGCGAGGCCTCGGGGTGGTACTGGACCGAGAAGCACGGTGCGTCGAGCAGCTGGATGCCCTCGGCGGTGCCGTCGTTGAGGTTCACATGTGTCAGGCGAATGCGACCAAAGCGCTCGTTCATCACGACCGGCGCGATTCCGCGGCGCACCCAGACGCGCAGATCTCCATCGGCCGCATGCTCGGTCTCGCCGCCGGAAAGCTCGGGGACAAGCTTGCCCAAGCTGGGGAACAGCAGGCCAAAGCCATGGTTTTGCGCGGTGATCTCCACACGGCGGCTTACCAGGTTCATGACCGGCTGGTTGCCACCGCGGTGACCGAACTTAAGCTTTTCCATCTGGGCGCCGCAGGCCAGGCTGATCATCTGGTGACCAAGACAAATACCAAAGACCGGCACCTTGCCGATCAGCTGCTGCACCTGCTCGTAGGTCTCCACCACGGCGTCGGGGTCGCCGGGGCCATTGGACAAAAAGACGCCGTCGGGATTCATGTCGAGCACCTCACTCGCGGGCGTATCCCACGGCACGACGGTAAGGTCGCAGCCGGCGCGGACCAGACCCTCCAGAATGCCGCGCTTCACACCGCAGTCGTAGGCGACCACTTGGTGACGGGCAGGAGCGGCAGCCGTAAGCGCAAAGTCATGCGTGGCAGGCAGGTCGGCGGCCACAAACTCGTGAGGTACGGGGCAACTTACGGTCTTGACCAGGTTCTCGCCTACCAGCGTGGGCGCTGCGGCCAGACGCTCGGCAAGCTCGTCGACGTCGAAGATCTCGGTCGAAATAATGCCCATCTTGGAACCATTGTCGCGCAGGTGGCGCACCAGGGCGCGAGTGTCGACACCCTCGATAGCGACGATGCCGTGAGCGCGCAGGTACTCCGGCACGCTCACGGCCGAGCGCCAGTTAGAAGGCGTGGCGCACATGTCGCGAACGATCATGCCGCGCATGGCCGGAGCGCTCGCAGGGCACACGGCGTCGCCGGGGAAGGCCGACTGGACGTCGGTCTCGTCGATACCGTAGTTGCCGATCTGCGGATAGGTCATGGTTACGATTTGGCCGGCATAACTCGGGTCGGTCATGACCTCAAAGTAGCCCTCGAGCGAGGTGTTGAAGCAAACTTCGCCGGTCGCGGTGCCCTCGGCGCCGCATGCACGTCCATAAAAAATGGTCCCATCCTCAAGATACAGGATGCAGGGACCGCAGGTGCCCTTGCTGGTTTTGGCCAGCATACGCTGGCAAAGCTCGCTGGGCGCGAAGGTGCGGGCGGCAGCGCCCGCGGTATGGTTGTTCGCCATAATTCTCCTTCCCGGTCTCACAGGACCGGCTTAAAGGTGTGTAGTTAGGCCTCGCGGTATTGTAACCGCAAGCATGCCTCATGGCGTTAATTTCATCGAAATGTTTACGAAATGATAATTATGACTTTCTATGCATAATGTTTTTTAATCCCCGTCCCAGAAAAATCATCCCGCGGGGCTTGTGGCTCACGCGGGATGATGGCGTCTTATTTTTTCTTGTCCTGCTCCAGCAGTTCGGACGGTGTGCGATCGGGCTTGCCGCCGCGGAAAATCTCGCGGCCATGCAGACGATGTTCCAGGTCACGTTCGTCCTTTTCCTCGTCAATCTTGGTCTGGCTCACCACCGGGTCCTCAATCAACGACGACACCGAGTTCACCTGCTTCTGAATGCGTTCGGCGATGGTGTCATCCATACTCACGATGCGCATCTTCCAGTCGATACTCGTGGCGTTGGATGAGCTCTTGGTCCACACGAACGTCAAAATGGCGCTCTGGTGGCCCCGCGCGGGGAACATGCCAAAGAAGGAATCGTGCTGAATGTTGCTATCCTCGTCGATATAGGCGTGAACGTTATACACCACGCGGTCGATCTTATCGTTGAGCAGCGCGTTGGTCGCAAGCGCCGCGGCCTGGATCTGCCCGTTGGACAGCAGCTCGAGCTCGTTGGCAGATGATGTGTCCAACACCGTCACCTCGACCGTGCCCGTACGCTCATCGGCTTCATCGACGGTAAAGTCGAGCGGGAACTGCGTAAAGCCGTTGCCCCACTCAAGGCCGCCCTTCAGCGCCGTCGAAACGGTATCGACCGAAACGCTCTCGGACAGGTTGGCGGTATTCAGACGACGCATCACGCCGTAGCCAATCTGCATGCCCACGATCAGCACCAAAATACCGATGACCACGGCCATCGCGGTCTTCGTAATGGTATGGCTCACCTGCGAGCCCGAAGGATCGTCCTCGGACAGCGGGTCGATATGTTTTGCCTGGCTCGCGCGGTCCTCGCTGCGCAGCTGCGCTAGCGCCGCTTTGTCACCGCGCTTGGCCGCAGCCTCCTTCTCACGCATGCGCTCGGTTCGCTTTTTGGCAAGCGTGGGATCCAAGACACCGGATGCATCGATTTCGGAGAATAACTCCGTCACTTCTTCCGGAGTCAAAGGGTTCTTGTCAGCCATAAACTTCCTGTCATATCAATCAGTCGAGCTCGTGCGCACGCGCACCTTCGAACTGCATTCGATAGTAACGGGCATAGGTGCCGCCACGGGCGAGAAGCTCCTCGTGCGTGCCACGCTCCACAACGCGACCATGCTCAACGGTCGCAATCTCATCGGCATGCTTAATGGTCGAAAGACGATGGGCGATGATAATCGTGGTACGGCCGCGTGCCAGCTCTTCGAGCGACTCCTGCACCGCCTCCTCGCTCTCGTTATCCAAAGCACTCGTCGCCTCATCCAAAATAAGGATCTTGGGATTCTTGAGAAACACGCGCGCGATGGCAACGCGCTGCTTCTGTCCGCCCGAAAGACGGCTGCCGCGCTCGCCTACCACGGTGTCGTAGCCCTGCGGAAGCGATTCGATAAAGGTATCGATATTGGCGCGGCGGGCCGCCTCGGCGATCTCTTCTGCCGTAGCACCCGGCTTGCCGTAGGCGATGTTCTCGCCGATTGTTCCGTCAAACAGGTAGACATCCTGCTGCACCAGGCCGATGGCACGACGCAGGCTATGCTGCGTCACGTCACGCACGTCCTGGCCGTCGATGCTAATGGAGCCGGCAGCCACGTCATAAAAGCGCGGCAGCAGCGAACAGGTCGTGGACTTGCCGCCGCCCGAAGGGCCAACCAAAGCGATGGTCTGCCCGGGCTTGATGGACAGATCCATATGGTCGATAACGGGACGCTCGTCGGCATCGCCCTCGCCCAGCTCGACATCCTCGTAGTTGAAGCACACGTCGTGATACTCCACGGCGCCGGCGGTCACCTGCAGATCCGTGGCGCCCGGCTTGTCCTGGATATCCGGCGCGGTCGAGAGCACCTCGTCCATACGCTTAAAGCCGGCAATAGCCTTCTGATACGTTTCGGCCGAATTGACGAGTGTCTCGAGCGGCGTGCAGAACAGCGAAATGTAGAGAGCGAAGGTTGCCATATCGACCGCCTGCAGCTGACCCTGGGCAACGAGCCAACCACCCAGCAGCACCACGATCACATAGAGCACACCCGAGAGCAGGCCATACGTCGCGGTATAGACGCCCATGGCGTGATACATGTTCTCCTTGGACGAAAGGTAGCGATTGTTGGAGGCGCGGAACTTGGCACGCTCGGTCTCCTCATTGGCAAAACTCTTGACCACGCGCATGCCCGCCAGCGAATCCTGCAGCTGCGCATTGATGCCGCTGATCTTTTTGCGGTTGTCGCTAAAGACCTCGCGCATGCGCATGTTCTGCCAAAACATGACGACCGCAAACGCCGCCGTCACCACGGCCATGGCGAGTGCCAGCACCGGAGCGATGGTAAAGAGAATCACAAACGAGCCGATAATCTCGATGCCGCAGATGATGATCCACTCGGGTACGTGGTGCGCCGCCTCGCAGATATCGAACAGGTCGTTGACCACGCGGCTCATCATGTCGCCCGAGCTGTTGCGGTCGAAGTACGCAAAGCTAAAGCGCTCATACTGGTCGAACAGGTCCTCGCGCATCTTGGACTCCATGCGCGCGCCCATCACGTGACCCCAATAGCTCACAAAGTAGCGGCAGGCACAGCGGACGGCATACATCAGCACCAAGCCCACCGCGATCATGCCGAGCGCCTGCATAATGGCAGCCTGGCCCTGGGTAAACAGTCCACCGGTCAAATTGCGCAGGATAATGGGGAACGCCAGGTCAATGGCGGCAAGCACCAGAGCACAAACAGTATCAGCAACAAAAAGCCCCATCTGGGGCTCGTAATACGAAAGAAACCTCTTAAACATAATCACCTTACGCGGTTTTACCAAACCGCGTTTCGTCTCGACGCTGCAAGTGCCCCATTTGGACAATCTGGCCTTCAATCGTCGGTCGCGTATATCCATACGCTTCCCTCCTCTTTTAGGCCACCTTGTCTCAAATGGAGCACTTTCGCTGACTTACACAAACCTGCGGGATCATCCCCGCTCGTTAAAGCTCCGCGCCCCCAAGGCGATGCGCGATGCTGTCACAGGCCAAGGCGCCTACGACGGTCTTGGCGTCTTCGATCTTGCCGTCGAGTACGGCGTCGATCAGCTCGTGCAGCGGCACCAGGTCCACGTTGACAAACTCGTCATCATCGGGGTTGGGCGCATCAAACTCGAGCTTGGTAGCCAAGTAGATATGGATGATCTCATCGCAAAAACCGCAGGACGTGACAATCGACGTCAAAAAGCGAATACGACCAGCCCTAAAGCCCGTCTCCTCATGCAGTTCGCGCTTGGCGCAATCGAGCGGGTCCTCGCCCGGGTCGAGCTTGCCGGCAGGAATCTCGACCGTCACGCGGTCGATGGCGGTGCGGTACTGACGCACCAGTACGATCTTGCCGCTCTCGGTCAGTGCCACAACGGCCGCCGCACCCGGATGGCGAACGATATCGCGGGCGCTGCGGTGACCGTTGGGCAGCTCAACCTCAAGCCGGTGGACGTCGAGAATCTTGCCCTTCCAGGCGCACTCCTCCGAAAGAATCTTCTCGTGCAGCTCGGCATCGTGCGGGTCGTCATCGCCCAACACCAGCGCCGGCTCGTCAGCGACCTCACCACCAGGCTCGCCCTCGGCGTGCCCATACATGCGGCTGTCCTCTTCGACGATCTGCGCGTCCACGAGCTCTTCGTTCTTCTCGTCCATCCGTCTCATTCCTCTCGGATTTTAGGCATCCCAGGCGTCGCGACCGCGCAGCGCGCGCAGGCCGATGTCGTGACGCAGGGTCTTGCCCTCAAAATCAATCTTCTCGCAGGCCTCGTAGGCAAGGTTGCGAGCGTTCTCGAACGTGTCGCCCAGAGCGGTCACGGCAAGCACGCGGCCACCATTGGTCACGAGCTGACCGTCCACCACGGCAGTGCCCGCGTGGTATACGGTCACGTTCTCCATGGCCTCGGCATCGGCGATACCGGTGATGACCTTGCCCTTCTCGTAGCTGCCGGGGTAGCCCGCGCTCGTCAGGACAACGGCCACGGCCCACTCGTCACGCCAGTCGAGCTCAATCTGATCGAGCTCGCAGTTGGCACAAGCCAGCATGACCTCGACCAGGTCGTTCTTAAGGCGCGGCAGCACGACCTGCGTCTCGGGATCACCAAAGCGGGCGTTGAACTCCAGCACCTTGGGGCCGGCGGGAGTGAGCATAAAGCCGCCATACAGGCAGCCGCGGTAGTCGATGCCCTCGGCAGCGAGCTCGGCCACGGTCTGCTCCATGACCTTCACCATGGTGGCGTGCTCCTCGTCAGTCACGATGGGCACCGGGCTGTAGACGCCCATGCCACCGGTGTTGGGACCCTTGTCGCCCTCGAGCGCGCGCTTGTGGTCCTGCGAGGTGGCCATGGGGCGCACGGTCTTGCCGTCGGTAAAGGCCAGCAGCGAGCACTCGGGGCCGGTCAGCATCTCCTCGATAACCACGGTGTTGCCGGCATCGCCAAAGGTGCCGCCAAAGCACTCGCGTACGGCTTCCTCGGCCTGCTCAAGTTCGGTCGCCACGATAACGCCCTTGCCCGCGGCAAGGCCGTCGGCCTTGACGACCAGCGGGGCGCCCTGCTCGCGCACGTAGGCGAGAGCCGAAGCCTCGTCGGTAAACGAACCATAGGCTGCCGTCGGAATGCCCGCACGCTCCATGAGCTGCTTGGAGAACAGCTTAGAGCCCTCCATCTGGGCGCCCTCGGCACCCGGGCCAAAGCAGGGAATACCCGCCGCGCGCACGGCGTCGGCCACGCCCGCCACGAGCGGAGCCTCGGGGCCAATTACCACGAGTCCGCATCCGTGGCTCTGAGCAAACGCCGCCACGGCCGCAGGATCGCAGTCGTCGAGAACCACGTTCTCGCCGCAGCTCGCGGTGCCGCCGTTACCCGGCGCGATGTAGAGCTTGCCGGCGCGCGGTGATGCTGCGAGCTTGGCTGCCAGAGCATGCTCGCGGCCGCCGCTGCCCAACAACAGGATGTCGATGGTTTGAGTGTCCGCCTTCAAGGGTGCCTCCTCTATGGATGAATGGCCCGCTCCGCGCGAGCCCTTTGCAAGCAAATATACCCCTCGGCCGCCCGTCTGGGCTGCAAAGGGGTATATCGCAATAACCGTATAAACCGATTACTTCCAGAATCGGTTGATGATCTGCTCGCGACCGGCGCCAACGCCAATGAACGTCACGCGGGTGTGTGCCAGATCCTCGATAAACGCCACGTAGTCCTGAGCCTCTTGCGGCAGCTCATCAAAGCTGCGGCAACCGGTGATGTCGCACTTCCAGCCGGGGAGCTCCTCGTAGATGGGCTTGGCATGCTCAAAGCGCACCTGATGCTCGGGCACGCTCGTGTAGCGCTCGCCATCGACGTCGTAGGCCACGCACACCTTGATGGTGTCGAAGGCCGAAAGCACGTCGAGCTTGGTCACGGCGATGTCGGTGAGGCCGTTGACGCGCGAAGCATAGTTGGCGATAGGGCCGTCAAACCAGCCGCAACGACGACGACGACCGGTGGTCACGCCGTACTCATAGCCCTCCTCGGTCAGCGTGTGGCCGGCCTCGGACTCATAGGAAAGCTCGGTGGGCATGGGGCCCGAACCGACGCGGGTGATATAAGCCTTCATGACGCCCAGCACGCGATCGACGTTCTTCATGCCGACGCCGGAGCCGGTAATGGCGCCGCCGGCGGTGCAGTTGGAAGACGTCACGTACGGATAGGTGCCGTGGTCGATGTCGAGCAGCGTCGCCTGGGCACCCTCAAACAGCAGGTTCTTGCCCTCATCGATCATGTTGTTGAGCAGCAGGCTCGTCTCGGTGATGTAGGGACGCAGGCGCTCGGCCATCGGCAGGTACTCGTCGCAAATCTGGTCCACGGTGTAGGTGGGCAGGTTGTAGATGAGCTCGAGCTCGGGGTTCACGCGGGCGAGAGCGGTCTCCAACTTGTCGCGGAACAGCGTCTCGTCCAGCATGTCCTGCATGCGCAGGCCAATGCGGGCCATCTTGTCCTGATAGCACGGACCAATGCCGCGCTTGGTGGTACCGATGTTCTTCTTGCCGAGCTTCTGCTCAAAGGCGCCATCCAGATCGATGTGGTACGGCATGATGACATGCGCGTTGCCGCTAATCTTGAGGTTCTTGGTGGTGATGCCGTCGGCCTCGAACATGTCGATCTCCTCAAGGACAACCTTGGGGTTGACGACGCAGCCGTTACCGATCACCGACACGTGGTCGGAATACATGATGCCGGAAGGCACCTGGTGCAGGCCGTACTTCTTGCCGTTGACGACGATGGTGTGACCGGCGTTGTTGCCGCCCGAGTAGCGCACGACGGCATCGAAGTCGCCGGCGACCAGGTCGCAAATCTTACCCTTGCCCTCATCGCCCCACTGGGCACCGACCAAAACGGTTGACGGCATGTTTACTCCTTACATTCATGGCCTGTCTACGCGCCATGCCGGCACGCAGAAGCACAAAACATTCCCAGTATACCCGTGCAACGGGCGCCTGTCCTACTCCTCGGCATGTGCCCCATCAAGCTCATAGAACTTGGTGGATGCCGGCAGGAACATCAGGTCGACGTCGCCGATCGGGCCCGAACGGTTCTTGGCCACGACGATACGTGTAACGCCCTCGTCGGGTCGATCGTCGCGCGAGGCTTCGGCCTCGTCGGCGGAGCGGTCCAAGAACATAACGATATCGGCGTCCTGCTCGATGGAGCCCGATTCACGAAGGTCGGAAAGCTGCGGGCGCTTGCCGGTACGGGATTCGACCTGACGCGAGAGCTGTGACAGCGCGATGAGCGGGATCTTGAGCTCCTTGGCCATGATCTTCAAACCACGCGACATCTCCGAGACCTCGACGGTACGGCTCTCGGAGCGGCGTCCCGGCGGAGGACTCACCAGCTGCAGGTAGTCCAGGATGATGATTGCCTTCTCCTTGTTATGGAGCATACGGCGGCTCTTGGCGCGAATCTCGGTCACTGTGGTGCCGGGCGTATCGTCAATCAGAATATCGAGCTTGGACAAGGTCTGCGTAGCCTCGTTGATATTGGCCCACTGCTCGGGGCTAATGCGGCCCATGCGGAAGTCGCTGATCGAAATCATGGCGTAGGCGCAAATCAGACGCTGGGCAATTTCCTTGCCCGACATCTCCAGCGAGAAAAAGCCGACGGTATAACCGGCAGCGGCAGCGTTAAGTGCCAGGTTCAGAGCGAACGACGTCTTACCTACAGCAGGACGGGCGCCGATGATGATGAGCTGGCCCTCGCGAAAACCCATGAGCATGCGGTCGAGCGACGGGAAGCCCGTGGGCACGCCCGCAGCCTGGCCACCGGCCTGGCACACTTCCTCGGCCTCGTTATAGGCCTCGACCATAAACTCGGTCAGCGTCTTGTAGCTCGACTTGACCTCGCGCGCTGTAACCTTGAGCAGCTTGCTCTCGGCCAGCTCGACAACCTCTTTGGTGTCGGTGGGGGCGTTATATGCCAGCGCGTTGATCTCGTTGGTGGCGCCGATCAGCTCACGCAGCATCGAATCACGGCGAACGATGGCGGCATGGTGCTGCCAGTTGACGAGCGACAGGGTCTGACCCATCAACTCCAAAATGTACGCTTCGCCGCCCACGGCATCGAGTTTGTTGATGCTTCGCAGGTAATCGATCAGCGAAATGGAGTCGATGGGAATGCGACTGTTGTACATATCGACCATCGCGGTATAGATGGTCTTATGAATGGGCCGGTAGAAGTCATCGGGCTGCAGCTCGACCTGGGCCTCTTCGACCACCTCGGGCGATAGCAGCATAGCGGCCAGTACATTGGCCTCTGCATCTTGGTTTTGGGGAAGACCCAACTTTGAGCCGCGGTCCTCAACCGTCAGCCCGGTCTCCCTATCGTCATATGCCATGAGCATCCTCATTCATATCGCTTGCGAGCATCCATAGTATCAGCCACGGTCCCAAAACGCGCCGCGCGCCGCCAATCATCACCGAACCAAACGGATGAACGGTCCCGTATATAGGACTTCGACGCAACGTTCACCATGACACTCACTCAGCGCAAAAAAAACAAAAGGGCGCCCTGGTTTCCCAGAGCGCCCTTCTTAGAACAAGATTGTTGCGTTGCAGCAAATGCTACTCGGCAGCAGCCTCAGTCTCGACCTCGGCGGTCTCGGCCTCGGCGACCTCAGCGGCCTCCTCGACCTCAGCCTCGGCAGCGAGCTCCTCGGCGGTAACGCCGACGAGAACGACAACCTCGGCCTTGATCTCGCGGTACAGCGAGATGGCAACGGTGTGGGCACCGGCAACCTTGATGGGCTTACCGAGCTCGACGCGCTTGCGGTCGATGTCCATACCGAGCTGAGCCTTGATGGCGTCAGCGATCATAGCGGCGGTAACGGAGCCAAAGAGGATGCCCTCGTCGCCGACCTTGACGTCAACGGTGACCGTCTTGCCCTCGAAGGCAGCCTTGGTCTCGTTGGCGGTAGCCAGACGGACGGCCTCGCGCTTGGCGATGTTGTTGCGACGCTCGTCAAGCTGCTTGAGGTTGCCCTTGGTGGCGGCAACAGCGAGCTTCTTGGGGAACAGGAAGTTCTCAGCGTAACCCTGAGCGACCTCTACGACGTCACCCTCGCCGCCCTTGCCCTTGATCTCATCGAGAAGAATAACCTTCATGATGCGTCTCCCTTCTTAGCCGCGGTCGCGGTTGCCACGAGAGGAAACCACGGGGACGGTGTACGGCAGGAGAGCCATCTCGCGGGCGCGCTTGATGGCGTTGGCGATGTCATGCTGATGCTGCGTGCAAGCGCCAGTGACGCGACGGGGCTTGATCTTGCCACGGTCGGTCATGTACTTACGGAGAAGCTGAGTGTCCTTATAGTCGATGAACTCAGTGTTCTCCTTGCAGAACTGGCAGTACTTACGACGCGGCTGACGTGCAGAATAATCATTAGCCATGTCAAAATACCTTTCATTTGGCAACTTCGGCGAACCAAAGTCGCCTCTCACTCAAAAATAGGTGAACAACCCTTAGAACGGGATGTCCTCATCGTAGACGTCGACCGCGGGCGGCGTAGCCACCGGTGCGGCAGGACGCGGTGCGGGCGCTGCAGGGGCTGCGGGGGCGTAACCGCCCTGATCGTAGCCACCCTGGCCACCACGAGAGCTCATAAACTCGATCTCATCAACGATGACCTCAAGTTTGCTCCGGCGCTGGCCGTCGCGCTCCCAAGAGCTGTAGCGCAGCTTGCCCTCGATCGCGACCTTGTTTCCCTTTGCCAGGAAACGGCTCACGGCCTCGGCGCGGGTGCCGAACATGGTGCAGTCGACAAAGTTGGGATAGTCCTCCCACTCGCCAGTCTGCGCGTTGCGGCGACGATCGTTCACGGCGACGCCAAAGGACAGAACCTGGGTTCCGCCGGCTGTGGCGCGCAGCTCGGGATCGCGGGTGAGGTTACCGGTGATGTTCACTCGATTGATGCTCATAACTCACTACTTCCTCTTGGGGCACAAGCCCAGTCCAAAACGACAGTCTTACTCCTGGTCGTCGCGACGGACGATCATGTGGCGGACCACAGCGTCGGTGATGCGCAGGACGCGATCAAGCTCGGCGATCTGGGTAGGATCTGCGTGGAAGTTGATGAGGGTGTAGTCACCATCGGTGAGGTCGTTGATCTCGTAGGCGAGCTTGCGCTTGCCCCACTCGTCAACGGAGTCGACCTTGCCAGCGCCCTCAGCGATCGTGGTATCGATACGCTTCATAACAGCGAGACGAGTCTCGGGGTCGAGCGACGGGTCAACAAAGAACAGCAGTTCATAAGCCTTCATATTGTCACCTCCTCTGGGCAAATGTGGCTTCAGGTCGTGAAGGTGCGCCTGAAGCAGGAAAAGACTTAGTAATAATATCTTTCAACCTCCTAGGCTGCAAGAATATGCAGCTACAACCTCATGACCTCCACATATGCCCATACTCGCACGACGTTTCATGCGCATTCCAACCAAATGCTGACCAAAAGCTTGACGGATCTGTGGACAAGATACGGTGCCGTGAGGACAAGCTGAGCCAAGTCGCAGGTCAACGGGCGCATGGTTGTGGTCGCAAAATGCATACCAGTGGCCCACAGCACCACCCAAAGATTTTTAAATTCATTGCCAAATCGCTTATAAATACCCCTTTTGAACAATTGAGTTGATCAACTACGCTGGTCGGAAGCCGTTTTTTGGCATCTCAAACCCCGCTGCAACGCCAAACGCGGCCAAGCGTTTTAAAAAATGCCAACTTTTCTGTTTGCACTTTGCGATTCCTCGTGTATACTGACTTTCGCATTTAACGGAGAGTTGTCCGAGTGGCCGAAGGAGCACGATTGGAAATCGTGTAGGCGTCAAAAGCGTCTCCAGGGTTCAAATCCCTGACTCTCCGCCAGTTAATTCCAAAGCAGGCCTTCGAGCCTGCTTTGTTTTTACCCCACGCGGAGGGGTGGCAGAGTGGTTGAATGCGGCGGTCTCGAAAACCGTTTGGCCTGTATAAGGTCACGAGGGTTCGAATCCCTCCTCCTCCGCCATTTTGGTTGAGAAAGCTCCCAGATCGGGGGCTTTTTTCTAATATGAGAAAGCCATTGTCAATAGGCATGTTCGTTCGAGCCCGGTTTGAAA
>CABUAT010000006.1 GCA_902489665.1 uncultured Collinsella sp.
CGTTGGGGCCAGGCCCGATTTTGCCTCTTGACAATGTCCTGCTCATATTAAAAGGCGGGGCGAATTACCCCGCCCCGCCAATTACGACTTGCTCGCTGATCCACTACTCCCCCAGCAGGGCCTTCTCGGGCGTGATCGGCAGCGATCGAACCTGGTGGCCGGTGGCGTGCGCCACGGCCGAGGCAACGGCGGCGAGCGGCGTATTGATGACGACCTCGCCGATCGACTTGGCGCCAAACGGACCCGTCGGCTCGTAACTCGGCTCAAAGGCCACGCGAATGCTGCCGATATCCAGGCGCGTGGGCAACTTATAGCTCATAAAGTTACCGGTGCGCAGGCGGCCGCGCTCATCGTGCTCGACGATCTCGTAGAGCGCGTGGCCGATACCCTGGGCAATGCCGCCCTCGGCCTGGACGCGCGCAAGCGCCTCGTTGATCACGGTGCCGCAGTCAACGGCAGCGACGTAATCCACCACGGTCACCTTGCCGGTGGCCTTGTCGACCTCGACCTCGGCAATGCCGGCCATAAACGGCGGAGGCGAAACGGGCAGGCAGGCAGAGGCATGCGAGGTGAGCGCATCGCCGCCCGTGATGTTCTTGACGCACAGGTTGGCAAAGTCGCGCAGCGTGAGGTAGCGGTTCTGCTCGCGCGCGGCACGCTCGTCGGACAGGCGCACGTACTGACCATCAAAGACCACATCGGCGGCGTCCACGTCCCACATCTGGGCAGCCTTGGCACAAATCTTCTCGCGCAGCTCGGCCGCGGCGTTCTTGGCTGCCAGGCCCGTCACGTACGTGCCCGAGCTCGCGTACGAGCCGGCATCGAACGGCGACACGTCGGTGTCCACGCCGCGCACCACAATGAGCGAGCTCTCAACGCCCAGCTCCTCGGCGGCAATCTGCGCCAGGATCGTGTCGACGCCCATGCCGTTATCGGTGGCGCCGGTGCCGATGGTAATGAAGCCGTCCTCTTCCAGGCGCATGTCGATGCCGGCGATGTCCACGTTGGAGATGCCCGAGCCCTGCATGGTGAGCGCACAGCCCAGAGCACGCACACGGTCGCCCAGGTCGACGGCTAGCGGCTTGTCGCGCCAACCGATCATGTCCATCGCGCGCAGCAGGCAGCGGTCGAGCGCGCAGGCGTTGAGCTTCTCGTTGTAGTACTGCGGCATGATCTCGCCCTCGCGCACGATGTTCTTAAGGCGCAGGTCGGCGGGGTCCATGTGCAACATGTCGGCGAGCTCGTTGACGGCACTCTCCACGGCAAACTGGCCCTGGGTGGCACCGTAGCCGCGATACGCGCCGCCGCGGTTGGTATTGGTGTAGACGGCGTCCCAGCTAAAGCGGCTCGCCTTCACGTGGTTGTAGATGGGCAGGCTCTTGTGACCCGAAAGGCCGATCGTCGTGGTGGCGTGCTCGCCGTACGCGCCGGCGTTGGACAGCGTGTGCAAATCGATGGCCGTGATGGTGCCGTCGTTCATGGCGCCCAGCTTAACGGTCATCTGCATCTGGTGGCGCGAGTTGCCCGCAGTGATAGTCTCCTCACGGGTGTAGCAGCAATAGCTCGGACGGCCGGTCTGCTGGGTGACGAACGCAACGAAGATCTCGCAGCAGCCCGTCTGCTTGGAGCCAAAGCCACCGCCGATACGCGGCTTAATGACCTGCACCTGCGACTGCGGGATATCGAGCGACTGCGCGACCATGCGGCGCACGTGGAAGGGCACCTGCGTAGAAGTGGTCACCGAGATACGCCCGAACGCGTCGGTCGTCGCGAAGGCGCGGAAGGTTTCCATGGGTGCGGTCTGCGTGGCCTGGCTGGTGTAGGTGCGCTCAAAGACGATGTCGCTCTGGGCGAAGGCCTCGTCAAGGTCGCCAAAGTCGCTCGTGCCGCTGCACACCAGGTTGCGCGGAACGTCGCCGCCCTGCGGGAACATAAAGGTCACGTCGCCCTCGGGGTGAACCACGATGTCGTTATCGAGTGCCTTGGTAAAGTCGAGCAGCGGCTCAAGCACCTCATAGTCGACCTTAATGAGTTTGAGCGCCTTGTCGGCAGCCTCCTCAGTCTCGGCGGCGACGATCGCCACCTCCTCGTTTTGGTAACGGACGAGGTTCTCGAGAATCAGGCGGTCGTAGGGACTCGGCTGCGGATAGCTCTGGCCGGCGATGGTAAAGCGGCGCTTGGGCACGTCCTCGTAGGTGTAGACGCCCACGACGCCGGGCACCTTCAGCGCGCGCGACGTATCGATGGAGCGGATCTTGGCGCGGGCATAGGGGCTGCGCTTGAGTTTGACGATGAGCGCACCGGCGGGCACCATATCGCCCGTGTAGACGGGACGCCCCTCGAGCAGGGCCTTCGAGTCCTTCTTGGGCTGCTTGTGAGTGATCTGCTTATACGAGACGCCATCGCAGCTGGTGTTATTGACCGGCAGCTCGGGCATCTCAAAGCCCACCTGCACGCCAGACTCGTTGAGGAAGCGAACGATGGCGCGCAGCTGGCTCTCGTAGCCGCTGCAACGGCAGAGGTTACCGGCGAGCTGGCGCGAGAGCTCCTCGCGCGTGGCGACGAGGCTCGGGTCCTCCTTGGCAGCGCGGGCGAGCGCCAGCACGTTCATGATAAGGCCGGGGGCGCAAAAACCGCACTGCTCGGCGCCTTCGGCAGCCATCGCACGGGCGAGCGCCTCAGACTCGGCCTTGAGGCCCTCGAGCGTAGTGATGGAGCGACCCTCGACGCGCGCGGCGGGAACCGAGCAGCTCAGCACCGGGTCGCCGTCGAGCCACACCGTGCACAGGCCGCAGTTGGTGGTTTCGCAGGCACAGCGCACCGACGCGCAACCCTGCTCGCGCAAAAGCGCAAAGAGCATGGTGTCGGGGGCAATCTGGACCTTGACCTTGCGGCCGTTGAGCGTAAAGGAAAGATCGATGAGTTTGGCAGCCATTAGCGCACCTCACTAGAATCGACGCCGGGCACGCGGCGGCAGGAATACTCGTCCGTGGCGAACTTAGGCACTTGCACGGTCTCGAGCTCGCGGGCAAGCGCGGCCGAAAGCTCGATGCCGGCGGCGCGACGCACAGCCTGGATGGCGAGCGGGGCCGAGATGCGGCGGCGGTAGTCGGCCGAGCCCCACAGGTTGGTGCCATAGCTCAGCGCGCGTACGGACGCGGCCAGGGCGCGTAGCTCGTCCTCGGAAGGCTGCTCGGCGGTAAGGCCGCATGCCTCACCCTGCAGCAGGGTCGCGCGCAGCGGGCGGGCGCCCACGGTGACATGCCAGCTGTTGTCCCACCAGGCGGCGGTGACGTTGAGCGAGGGGAAGTCGGTCGCGGCCTTGCGCACAGCCTCGTAGCTTGCACGATAGTCGTGCTTAACGACCACGATGTGCTCGATCACGTCGCGCACGTAACCCATGTCGACGAACTCGGCGAGCGGCACGCGGCCGGCGCCCGTCAGCTCAACATACGAATCGAGCGCCAAAAAGGCCGAGAGCACGTCCGAAAAACCAAAGCGGCCGTAGATGCTGCCGCCCACCGTGGCGGTATTGCGCAGCTGCACGCCCACGATGTCGTGGACGGCGAACTCAAAGACATTGTTGACAAGCGCGTTGAGCCCAGCATGACGCTCGAGCTGGCGCAGGGTGCACATGGCACCGATGCGAAACTCGGTCTCGGTCTCCTCGATCTGATCGAGTCCGCAGGCCGAAAGGTCAATCGCCGTCGCCACGCGACGCGAACCCAGGCGCATCCAAATGCCACCGCCCACAATCTTGTTGTTGCGGTTCTTCTGTAAGAGCTCATAGGCTTCGGCCGCGTTTCCAACACGGACGTAGGTACCGAACTTGAGCACGTTCTCCCCCATCTCTTCACTTGTCCAGTGTCCTCTAGTGTACCAAACGAGGGCGCACGGCCCTCACCACCATAGAAAAAGGCTCCCGGCACAAATGCTGGGAGCCTCATCAGTTGCTATGTCGAGCTGGATTTAGCAGACGCCCTGGGCGAGCATGGCGTCGGCGACCTTCAGGAAGCCGGCGATGTTTGCGCCCATGACGAAATTGCCCTCCTCGCCGTACTCCTTGGCGGTGTCGTCCACGTTGTGGAACATGCCGCGCATGAGCTGCTCGAGCTTGCCGTCGACCTCCTCGAAGGTCCAGGACAGGTGCTCGGCGTTCTGGCTCATCTCCAAGCCGGACACGAGCACGCCGCCGGCGTTGGCAGCCTTACCGGGCATAAAGGCGACGCCGTGCTCCTGGAAGTAGGTCGTGGCCTCGATGGTCGTGGGCATGTTCGCGCCCTCACCGACCACCTTGCAGCCGTTGGCGACGAGTGCCTGGGCGTCCTCGAGCAGCAGCGTGTTCTCGCGAGCGCAGGGCAGCGCGATATCGCAGGGAAGCTGCCACACGCCGCGGCCGTCGCCCTCGTGCCACGTGGCATTGGGCTTCTCGTCGACATACATAGCGAGCGTAACGCCCTTGTCGTGGCCGGAGCGCTTCTTGTTGTAGACATGCTCGAGCACGGTGTAGTCGATGCCGTCGGGATCCTCGACCCAGCCATGGGTGTCGGAGCAGGCCAGCACCTTGCCGCCGAGCTGGGAGACCTTCTGGACCGCGTAGATGGCGACGTTACCGGAGCCGTGAACGACGACGTTCTTGCCCTCGAAGGAGTCGCCGCGGCTCTTGAGGTACTCGTCCACAAAGTAGGCCAGGCCGTAGCCGGTGGCCTCGGTACGGGCGAGCGAGCCGCCAAAAGAGAGGCCCTTGCCGGTAAGGACGCCGGTCCACTCATTGGTCAGGCGCTTGTACTGACCGAACAGGTAGGCAACCTCGCGGCCGCCAACGCCCAGGTCGCCGGCGGGAACGTCGGTGTTGGGGCCGATGTGGCGATAGAGCTCGGTCATGAAGGACTGGCAGAAGTGCATGATCTCGTTGTTGGACTTGCCCTTGGGGTCAAAGTCGGAGCCGCCCTTGCCGCCGCCCATGGGAAGGGTGGTCAGGCTGTTCTTGAGGATCTGCTCCAGACCCAGGAACTTGAGCATGCCCAGGGTGACCGTCGGGTTAAAGCGCAGGCCGCCCTTGTAGGGTCCAATGGCAGAGTTGAACTCGACGCGGTAACCGCGGTTGACCTGAACCTTGCCCTGGTCGTCGACCCAGGGAACACGGAACATGACGATGCGCTCGGGCTCGACGAGGCGCTCAAGCAGGGCGGCCTCCTCGTACTCGGGATGGGCGTCGAGCGCCGGCTGGATGGTGCCGAGAATCTCGGTCGCGGCCTGGATGAACTCAGGCTGCTCGGGATAGCGGGCCTTGAGCTCTTCGAGAACTTTCTGCGTGTAGCTCATGCTTCCTCCAATTGATGGAAAAGAAAAGTGTCGTTCGAGGCGCCCCATGCGCCGCGAGCTTTATCGAGTATGGATAATATCGCACTGTTGCAGCAAAGTTTCGCATAAGCCGACGAGCAGATGTTTCGTTTTGATTACGATGCAGGTAGAGGCGTTTTTGAGCACCCGACGAACAAATCGCGTGTTTCGAAGCTGTTTCGTCCACATGTTCCAAACCACCACAAAGGTGCCTGTCTCCATTGTGGTGGTGTTGGTGGTTAGAGGACGAGCTGATGGTAGTCGGCAGGGGTTATGCGGCCCTCGGTGGCGGCGCGGAAGGCGGCGAGCGCATCGCCCGAGAACGGCATGGCCCAGCACAGGCCGCAACCTGCGGTAATGGAGCCGGGCAAAGGCATAATGCGCCCGGGCACGCCGGCGGCAAGACACAGCTGCTCGCATTCCATCACATCGAAGGTACTGTCAAACGACACGATGATTTTGCGTTCATGGTCGAGGGCATCATCGGATGGGCCTTCGCGGTGTGCCTCACGATACGCCGCGGCGGCCGCTTCCTCTTCCGCAGTATGTCCACAGCCACCGCAACCGCAGGTACAGGGTTCGGACCCGTCGCAAGTGCAAGGTTCTCCCGTGTCGGGACAAATATCGTGAGACATGGCAACTCCAATCGTCTAGGCGAGTAACTCGGCCGCCGCAAACTCCTCGGGCGTATTGACGTTCTCGAAGCAGAGCGTCGAGCCGGCGACCTTAACGATCTGCGGCTCATCCATATAACCGGCCTGAACGCGATTGATCAGGCAGCGAATACGCTGGCGGTCGCAGGCGAGCAGCTCTTGGGCAACCGGCGCACACGCGTCACGGCGCCAGACGGCGCAAAGCGGCTCAATCCCCCGCTCCTCGCGCGGCACGCACACGTCGAGCGCCTCGGCCTCAACACGATCGGCAAGCGCGCCGATGAGTTCCGGCGAGACAAACGGCATATCGCAGGCGACGATCGCCGCGAGCGGCAATCGGGCGGCGGCCAACGAACTCGCGATGCCGCGCATGGCACCCACCGGCCCCTCAAGGTCCGACACTATTCGCGGCACCAGACCGCCAAACGCGCGCTGCTCAAGATAGACAAGCTCGCTGGGACGCGAAGTCGTCACGACTAACTCGCCGGCAACTGGCGCCAGCCGACCCAGCACGCGCTCGATGAGTGGCTCGCCGCAAAACGCCATGCGTGCCTTGTCACAGCCCATGCGCGAGGACATCCCGCCCGCCTGGACGACACAAGAAAGATCGGCACGTCTTACGGTAGTCATACGACAAAACACCTCCATCGGCATGCTCGAAACCCGATGCACGAAGCTAAATACAGCCGCCGAAATAGCGGCGCTACGAAAAGCTCGTGCAAAAACAAAACAGCGCCTTTGCGGCACGCAGCAAGACCGCGAGCACAAAAGCGCTGGTAGCGTATGGCGGGAACGTATGTGAATCGAACACATCCAAGACGTCTTGCACGCCTCGCAACGGTTTTGAGGACCGCGGAGCCCACCGGAGCCCATCCGTTCCCAAGTGCGGCGGTATTTTACCAAACCGAGCAGCCAATCTAGCGCAGGGAGCGCAGGCCGCCGGCATCCTTGTCGAGCACCGTAAAGCGCACGGCATCCAGGTGCTCCAAGATGCTGATGGCGCGTCTGCGCGACACACCCAGGGCCTCGCGCAGCACGCTCGTGGTCGCAGCGCCGCCGGCTGCCTCAATGGCGACGGCGACGAGCTCACGCGCATGGGCCTCGGCGGCGGCAGACAGGGCAACGTCGCGCTCGACCTTAACGATCGAGCGGTTGAGCGAAAGCTCGCGCAGGGCACGCGTCATGGTGTCGCGACCGAGCTGCAGCTGTTCGCCCACCTCGGGAAGCGCCGGTGCATCCAGGCCAGCCTCGTCAAGCAGCGCGACGATGCGCTCGCAAGCCTCTCGCACCACGCGTGCCGCCGCGGCGGCCGAATGCGGATCGAATACCTCGGCGCCCTCGGCGGCGCACACGCCACGCGAGCAGCCCTCGGCAATCAGAGCCGAGGCAACGCCTTCATCAGCGGCAGGCCACGCAGCATGGGCAACGGCGCCAGGCGTAAAGCCCGTCTCCTTGGGGGCAGCCGCGTGCATGGCGGACAGGGTCGCCGCCAGCGTACCCATCGCGGCATCGAGCGCGGAAGCATCTGCATACAGCGAGCCATCCGAGCCAGCAAGCGCGCAAGCAGCGCCCTTCGCCACCAACTCGCGCAACGCCGCCTCAGCCTCACCGGCAACAAGATCGAGCGCCGCGGTAACATCGGCAGCCGCAACCGGCAGCGCTTGCAGCGCCAGCCACGCATCCACCGCGCACGCAATATCTCCAGCCTCGAGCGCCACATACAGCGCACGCTCTCCTTCGGCAAGCTCGCGCGAACGACGGCAACGCGAAAGCAGCACACGCCCGCCGCCAATGAGCATAACGGGCGAATACGACAGCACCACAGCATGGTCTCCGGCTCGCAGCGGCAGCGGCTCCTCCAAGCGCACCTGCACGGTACGGGTCTCGCCCACCGCCATGGGGGCCTCGCCCTCCATAAGCATGATGCGGCCGACAACCTCGGCCGTACCCGCCATCACATGCACGCGCGCGCCCGACTCGAGCACACGCGGTTTAGCGCCCTCGCGGCCCAGGTAGGTAAACGTCATCATAAAGCGCAGCGTCTGACCAAAACGGCCCTCCACGCCGAGCATCTCGCCGCGATCGAGTGCGGCGACAGCATCGCCCACCAAGTTGAGCGCCACACGCTGACCGGGCAACGCCTGCTGCGTGTCGCCATGCACCTGGATCCCGCGTACGCGGCAGACCGTGCGCGACGGCAGCGCGACGAGCTCATCGCCCACCGCAACCGGCGCATCGTGCAGCGTTCCCGTCACGACGGTGCCGGCGCCCTTGATCGTAAAGCAGCGGTCAATCGGCAGGCGCGGCGCGGCATCGCTCCGCTCGACACGCTCGCGACAGGTATCCCAGCAGACACCCACCTGCTCGTCGAGCACCGCAAGCAGCCCGTCAATCCCCTCGCCCGTCTTAGACGACACGGGCACAATTGGCGCGCCCTCAAACACGGTACCCGACAAAAAGTCATCGACATCGAGCTCGGCAAGCTCGGTCATCTCGGCGTCGGCCAGATCACACATCGTCAGCGCGACCACCATATGCGTGACGCCCAGCAGCTCCAGCACATGCACGTGCTCGCGGGTCTGCGGCATCACGCCCTCGACGGCCGAAACCACCAGCACGGCAACGTCGATGCCCGTGGCACCCTGCACCATGGCGCGCAGGTAATGCGCGTGGCCCGGCACGTCGACCAGGCCAACGATCTTGCCACTCGGCAGCGCCAGCTCGCCAAAGCCCAGCTCCACCGTCATGCCGCGACGGCGCTCGACCTCCAGACGATCGGGATTCTTGCCGGTCAGCGCCTCGATCAGCGCCGACTTACCGTGGTCAACGTGGCCCGCCGTGCCAACGATAACGGGACACTCCACCAGCGCCTGAACCTCACTCATCGAACAATCGCCTTCTTAACGCATGCGGCAAGTGTCGACGCCGCCGTCTCGATATCGCGGTCGCCCACAAGCGTACGGACGTCAAACAAAATGCGATCGTGCGAGGTTCGTGTGACGACCGGAGTGTCGAAGTCCTGGACAAGCGAGCGCTTGAGCGCGTCGACCGTCAGGCGCTCGTCAACAAGACGCACGGCAACGCACATCGTGGGCAGCTCCACGGTAGGCAGCGAGCCGCCACCGGGAGTCGACGACTCCTCGACGATCTCCACCTGAACGGCGCACGGGCAACCGGCCTTATCGAGCCCGGCGACCATACGATCGCGAAGCTTGCGGGCACGTCGCTCCAAATGGGCCTGCGGCAGCGTAAGCATGCTGAGCACCGGAATATCGCGATGGGCAACGTCGGCGCCGTCCATGTAGATACGCAGCGTGGCCTCGAGCGCCGACAGAGCCAGTTTGCCCGGGCGCAAGGCGCGCATAAGCGGATGTGATCCACAGGCCTGGACCAGATCGCGACGGCCCATGATAATGCCCGCCTGTGCGGCACCGAGCAGCTTATCGCCCGAGCACGACACGATATCGAGCCCCGACGCCACCGAAGTGGGTGTAGTCTCCTCGCCGCCGCGAACCAGGATGTCGTCAGGCAACAGCGCGCCCGACCCCTGGTCTTCGTAGAAGAGCAGGCCATGCTTATGAGCAAGCGCCGCAAGCTCCCGAGAGCCTACCTCCTCGTGGAAACCCTCGATGCGATAGTTGGAAGGATGGACCTTAAGGATCATCGCCGTATCGGGCGTGATGGCGCGCTCGTAGTCGCTCAAATGCGTGCGGTTGGTGGCCCCGACCTCAACGAGCTTGGCACCCGAGGCCTCCATAACATCGGGGATACGGAAGCTGCCGCCGATCTCGACAAGCTCGCCGCGGCTGACGATGACCTCCTTGCCTGCGGCATGGGTCGCCAGCACCAACAGCACGGCGGCCGCGTTATTGTTAACGACCAGCGCGTCCTCGGCACCGGTAAGCGAGCGGATGAGCTGCGCGGCGTGCTCCTTGCGCGACCCGCGCGAACAGGTGTCGACGCTGTACTCGAGCGTGCTATACCCGCGCGCGACCTCGGCCACGGCTTTGGCAGCTGATTCCGCGAGTGGGGCGCGACCCAAGTTGGTATGGATAACCACACCCGTGGCGTTGACGGCGGGGCGCAGGCTCGGCAGCGCGGAGCGATGCGCACGCCACTCGATGGCCGAGGCCAGCTCGCGCTTGGAACGCGGGGCGGCGCCGGCACGAATCGCGGCGCGCTCCTCATCGAGCTCGGTCGTGACGGCGGCATGCACCACCGCGTCGCAGGTCTCCCCCGCCGCCTTCACCACCGGCCACTCGGCAAGCAGCTCGTTAACGGAAGGAATGGCGCGCAGGCGGGCGCGCACCTCATCGGACATGTTCTGGCTATCGCTCATGTGCAGCCTTTCAAAACCAAGGGTAGATCTGTCGGTCGCTCATCAAAAACCAGCCGAATCAATCTGCTGAATCAATCAGTCGTTATTATCCACGTGCTCCGTGATCTTTTCCACGCGAACGGCGTTTTCCTGAGTGAGCGCGGCGCCCGTCAACGGGTCCCAACGCAACGGCGTATGGTCGAGCGGGCCTACGCCCAAGGCCTGAGCGCCACCGGTATCGGCGCCAGACGAACGCCCGCCGGGGGCGGCCGAGGTGAAGATACACGCCGGATGCAGATAGGGCGTCGTCTCCACGCGCACGCGGTCGCGGCCCATGTCGCTCACAAGCTCGACGACCTCGCCATCGACGATACCCATGCGAGCGGCGACATCGGCGTTCATCTGCACGGCGTCCAAGTCCGACCCCACCTCGGCGGCACCGGCCGCCGCGAGTCTGCGCGAGGTATGCGACTCAAAGGGCCGGTTACCGCTAATGAGGCGAAACATCCCCGGGCTGGGTTCCACCATCGGCGCGATCCAGCCTGGCACGCGTCCCAGGCCGGCACGCTCCCATACGTCACTTGCCAGCGCAATTTTGCCGCCATCCAAGGGGATCGCCGGCTCGCCCGTACGCGACGGCAGCGCAACGCCCGTGTCGGCCCAACCGCGCTCCTTGAGCTCGTCCAGATCGATCCCAAACGGCGCCACCTGGGCAGCCGCCAGATCGTCAGACGCAAACTGGAAGTACTCGCCCACACCACACGCCTGCGCCAGACCGGCAAAAATCTCCCGACCGGGACGTGTGTCGTCATGCTGCACAGGCAGCACGGCGTTGCGGTAGAACACGCGCGCATCGTTGGCGCCCACGACCTTACCCACGCCGCGGTCAGCCTCCAGATACGTCACGTCGGGCAGCACGAAATCAGAAGCACGCGCCGTCTCGGACCAGCGAATATCAATCGTCACGAGCAGGTCAAGCTGTTCCAGAATCGATAGCCACGCACCGGCGTTGCCATAGCCCGCGCCGGGATTGCTGGCGTAAACGATCAGCCCGCGCAGGTCCCCGGCCAGAATCGACTGGCCGATGGTCGTGCACAGGCCGCGCTCGGGATCGACGAGCGGATAGCGCTCGGACCCCAGCTTGGGCCCATGCGGCACCGGCGGCGTCGCACAGCGCATGGGATCAAGGTCGCCCAACAAAAGCGACGTGGGCGGGTTGAGCGCACCGCCCGCATGCCCGATACAGCCCAGCAGCACATCAACCAAGCAGATAGCGCGCGCGGTCTGGGTGCTATTGGCATACGCGATACCGATGCCACCGTGAAAGCCCGCATCCACCACGGCGGCAGGCGCGGCGGCAGCCAGATCGCGCGCCGTGGCGACAATCTCTGCGGCCGGCACGTCGCACATCGACTCGGCCCACTCGGGCGTCCAAGCACGGGCCGCCTGCGCCAGCTCGTCAAAACCCGTGGTATAGCGGGCAACGAACTCGTGGTCGTACAAGTCCTCGGCAATCAGCACGTGGGCGATGCCCAGCAGTAGTGCCAAATCGCAGCCCGGGCGCACGCGCAGCCAGCGGTCGGCAAGCGCGGCGGAGCCGCTGCGCCGGGGGTCGACCACGATAATCTTCGCCCCGCGCCGGCGCGCATCGTTGAGCGCATCGACGGCCCCCATCGTCGATGAATCGACGATGGAACGCCCCAGGTACATGATGCAGTCGGTATGTGCCAGGTCGGAGGCGGGGCTATAGCCCAGGCTGTGCTCCCAACCGGTAAGTCGGCTTACCTCGCAGGCGCCATCGGCACCGTACACGTTGGGCGAGCCCAGCGCATGCATAAAACGATACGCCCAGTAGCGGTCGAACGAGGGAACGCCGAGCGTCATGCCCAGCGCGCGCGGACCATGCCCGTCAACAATCCCCAAAAGGCGCTCGGCAATCTGGGCAAACGCCTCGTCCCAGGTAATCGCATCGAACCCCGAGCCATCCCGGCGGCGTCGCATGGGGTGCACAATGCGGTCGCGCTCGTCAAACGGCATTGCCAGACGATGCCGTCCGCGGGCGCACAGGGCTCGCGCCGCGCACGGATGCCCCGGCACCGGCAACTCGGCCACCACGCGACCGTCCTCAACGCGTGCCGCAAAGGCGCAATCGGCATAGCATCCCCCGCATGTGGTCACCACGGCGCGACCGTCACGCTTCACAGCAGATGCCATCTCGATTACCCCTTTCATCAGCCAAACACAACAGGCCAAAAGCCCGGCAACGAGCCCCGGACCCAAAAAGCCTCCCGCACGGCAACGCCCCGCGGGAGGCCCAACGTCAAACAGACGGTACCTTACGCCTCGGACTTCTTAGCGTAGATAAACCAGTAGCCGAGCGCGACCAGAACCGCACCGCCCACGATGTTGCCCAGCGTGGCGGCGGACAGGTTAAACGCAATGCCCGCGGCGTTGAGCGCATCGGCGCCGGCGACGTCGGCACCATAGCCGCACGCGTGCATCACGGCACCCATGGGTAAAAAGTACATGTTGGCGACGCAGTGCTCAAAACCGCAGGCCACAAAGGCGGCGATGGGCAGCAGAATGCCCACAACCTTATCGACCACAGTCTTGCCGGCGGTACCGATCCACACGGCCAGGCACACAAAGATGTTGCACAGGATGCCGCGGAAGAAGATCGTCACCCAGTCGATCGTCACCTTGCCGGCGGCGACGCTCACCATGGAATTGGCGACCGCCTCGCCGTTGAGCTTGTAAATACCGGCCATGTACACCAAAAAGACAATGAACAGGGCACCGGCAAAGTTACCAAGCCACACGACGAGCCATGCCTTGAGCATCTGAGCCAGGGTGATCTTTTTGCTCTTGAGTGCGCAGACCATAAGCGAATTGCCGGTAAACAGCTCGGCGCCGCACACCAGCACCAGCACCAGGCCCAGGCAAAAGCACAGGCCGCCCACGACGCGCTGGGCGCCCCAGCCCAACGTGCTATCGCTCAAGAACACGGTAAAGAACAGGCCGCCGAAGGCAATGAACGCGCCGGCGAACATTGCCAACAGAAAGGCCTTTGCGACCGGCAGGTTGGCCTTGGTCACGCCGGCGGCCTCGGTCTTGGCCTCGATCGCGGCGGGCGCCAGGCAATCGGGAGCGGGATATTCTGCCTTGGAATCTGCCATGTCAATCACTTCTTTCCTAATCAGCAGGGACAAGCGCTCCTATTGCTCTTGTCCCAAGCGGACAAAGTGGGAAAAGTCGTTGGCGGCCACGGCGTCGTACACGGCGTCGACGGCGTCAAAGACCTCCGGGGACATAGGGTTGTAAAACTCCGTATCGCCCGGCTGAATCCCTATGAAGACGATATCTTCGCACGATTGCTCGATCTCTTCGATCAA
Organism: uncultured Collinsella sp.; assembly: GCA_902489665.1. Lineage (GTDB taxonomy): Bacteria > Actinomycetota > Coriobacteriia > Coriobacteriales > Coriobacteriaceae > Collinsella. The sequence goes on from CABUAT010000006.1 coordinate 13,707, forward strand.
AATCGACAAGGGAAGCGAATGCGTGGTGAACATCGACTTGCGGGCCACATCACGTTTGTCGAGCAAGCGGATGGCGCCGACAGGCAGCGCCATGTCTGCGGCATCGACCAAAACCAAACGCGGCGGACGCTCGCGCTTGACCTCGATGATGTCATCCTCGGGCGTCTGACCGCCATCGATGGTGTACCAGCCGGCAAGCGGCGCGTCCTCCATCTTTTTGGAGAGCACGGGGCCGGCGGCATCGTCGGCACGCAGCACGCTTCCCGCCGTGAGCACGATACCCGCAAACGGGGCGCCGTTCACACGTCCATCCACAACGCGACCCATTACTGCAACCTCCCCGTCAGATACACGCCCGACACATCGCGCACGCGCTCAACCAGATCGCGAAACTTCATTAAGAAGGCGACCTGCTGGGCATGCAGGCCAAAGTCGTCGTCGAACACCGAGATGCCGGCCTTGGCAGAACCGCGAAAACCGCGCTCGTCGAGCAGCGTGTCGCAGGCCTCGAGCAGCGACGGCACCGCAGCCTTGTCGAGCTGGCACTCGCCAAAGGAGCGGATGGCCTCGAACTTGGTCTTGGCCTCCCCCTCCGGCAGCGCGTCGACGAGCGAATAGAAGACATCCACCGGCACCGACAGGCGCGGCTCAAAGCAATCGAGCACGCCGGTGTGGTGGCCCACGGCGAGCGTGTAGTACAGCACGTCGCAGGCCTCCTGGGGAACGTCTTCCTCGGTCTCCACAAACTTACGCGTGAGCTCATAGAAGACCACCTGGTCGGGCGCATGGCCCAGGCAGGGGTCGGCGACGCCCTCGGCAGCCTCGTCGCTTGCGCGCGAGGCATCGCCAAAGGAGCCGCCGAGCATGCCGGGGCCCGCAAAGTAACCAGAGCGGTCCGTGAGCTCCATCTAGCGACCTCCGGCCAGCACCAGATCCTGCAGAGCCGAGTACACCTCGACGCGGCGCGGATCGTCCTGTTTGTCGATGAGCAGCGCCATGGCACCGCGGATATCGCCCTTGGGCGCGCCCTCGAGCGTATCCATAAACTCATTGGCCAGGTCGCGGCCGTAACGGTAGCCGCTCATGGCGCGAGCCTCGCGCTCGATGGCAACGCGCAGCTTGTACGGCACGCCGGGGTGCAGGATATCGGCCTGCTCGCCGGCGGCCTCCACCGTGGTCTCGGCATGGAGCTTTTGGTCCAGCAGACCGAGCGCCATGGCAAAGCCGTAGATGGTCTGCGCGGGGCTGGGCGGGCAGCCGGGGATGTAGACATCGACCGGCAGAATCTTGTCCGTGCCGCCCCAGACGCAGTAGTTGTCGTAGAAGATGCCGCCGGTGCAGCCGCACGCGCCATAGGACACCACGATTTTGGGATCGGGTGCGGCCTCAAAGGCGCGCAGGGCCGGCATGCGCATGGCACGCGTCACGGCACCGGTGTACAGCAGCACGTCGGCGTGACGGGGCGAGGGCACGACCTTGATGCCAAAGCGCTCGACGTCGAAGACGGGCGTGATGGAACCGAAGATCTCGATCTCGCAGCCGTTGCAGCCGCCGCAGTCAACACGGTAGACGTACACCGAGCGCTTGATCTTCTTAAGAAGGGTCGCCTTGGCCTTCTCGATGCTCTCGTCGAGCTCGATCTTGGTCGGGCGGTACTGAAGCCGCTCGGGCAAAAGCGTGGGTTCGGCCATGGTTACTCCTCCTTCGTATCAAAATCCATGATGATGCCCTCGACCGGTGCAGGACCGGCGGGGATCTCGGGCGCATCGGGGTTGAGCTCGCGGTCGATATACTCCGGGTTCACGCCGTGGCCGCCCAGATACTCCATGCCGGGGCCCTGGGGCTCACCGGACGCAAGCGTCTCGTTGGCAGCCATGCCGGCAGCGTTGCCGGTCTTTACGGCCGAGGCGGCGCGCAGGGCGTCGAGCTCGCGCTTGCACTCCTGGCACATACCGACGGTACGGGCAGCCTGCTCGGCCTCCATGCCGCCGGCCTTTTGCAGCAGGCGCTTGGCGTAGTCGATCTCCTTGTGCGGGGCAAACGGCTTGCCGCAGCGCGAACAGTGCTCGAGCGTGTAGACGCTCTTGCTGGTGAGGTCGTCCTTGCTCATGACGGCCAGCTCAAACTCCTCGGTGAGCTTGATGGCCTCCATGGGGCAGGCTTCCTCGCAGCGGCCGCAGAAGATGCAGCGACCGTAGTCGATCGACCAGGTGATGGTATCGGCCGCAAGGTCGGTATCCATGCGAATGGCATCGGCCGGGCACGCCACGCCGCAGGCACCGCAGGCGATGCAGAGCTCGGCATTGTGCTCGGGCTTGCCGCGCATGTCCTTGTTGGTGGGGAACGGCGCAAACGGGTACTTGACCGTCGCGTCGCCGGCCTTGGCGTTAACCTTCCAAAGCTTCAGCATATTAGAGCGCCTCCTCATCGAGCGGAGCGGCCATGGTGCCCTCGCCCGCAAGCGGCGACTTGTCGCGCCAGACGTTCTCGAACTGCTCCTTGTCGAGCACGTGGTCGCGCTTGGCGGCGACATCGGTCACCGTCACGCGATCGGTGCAGGAGTAGCACGGGTCGAGCGAGCCGACGATCAGCGCCGCGTCGCCCACGGTGTTGCCGCGGAACATGTAGCGCAGGACCGGCCAGTTGCTGTACGTGGCGGCCTTGGCGCGCCAGCGGTAGCACTTCTGGTTATTGCCGAGCATGGCCCAGTGCACGTCCTCGCCGCGCGGCGCCTCGGTGGCGCCGATGGCGTACTTGTGCGGGGTGTACTCCCAATCCGTGGTGAGGATGGGGCCCGACGGGCAGTTCTCGAGCATGGTCTCGATCATGTCGATCGAATCGTAGACCTCCTGGATGCGGACGGCGGTACGGCCGAAGGCGTCGCAGGTGTCGGCCGTGGCGGCGTGCATCTTTTGGACGTCCGGATCGGCGTAGCCGTCGAAGGGATGGTCAAAGCGCACGTCGCGGGCATAGCCCGAGCCACGCATGAGCGGGCCGACCGGCGAGAAGTCGCGTGCAATCTTGCGGTCCAAGATGCCGATACCGCTCGTACGCTCAATAAAGTTGGGCGTGGAGAGCAGCACGTCGACGAGCTCCTGAACCTCGGAGCGCAGCTGGTGGATGGTCGTGAGCGTGGAGAGCTTCTGCTCAGCCAAAATGTCGCGACGCACGCCGCCGATCACGTTGAGGCCGTAGGTCTTGCGGTGACCGGAGAGCTTCTCGGCCAGGTCCATGGACTTCTCGCGGACGCGGAAGAACTGCTGGAAGCCGGAGTCGAAGCCCGTGTAGTGCGACGCCAGGCCAATGTTGAGCAGATGCGAGTGCAGGCGCTCAACCTCGAGCATGATGGCGCGGATGTACTGGGCGCGCGGCGGGACATGGATGCCCTGAGCGCGCTCGACGGCCTCGGCGTAGGCCACCGAGTGGGCGCAGCCGCAGATGCCGCAGATGCGGTCGGCGAGGAACGTCACGGCGTCATAGTTCAGGCGCGTCTCGGCAACCTTCTCCATGCCGCGGTGCACGTAGAACAGACGGTAGTCGGCGTCGACGATCGTCTCGCCCTCAACGAACAGGCGGAAGTGGCCAGGCTCGTCGGAGGTAATGTGCAACGGGCCCATGGGAACGAGCGTCGTCTCCTTGCCCTTGGTATCGGCCAAGAACTCGTAGTTTTCCATGTCGCTCGCGGGAGCGGGACGGAAGCGGTAGTCCATGGAGTCCTTGCGCAGCGGGTACAGGCCGCTGGGCCAATCGTCGGGCAGCACCAGGCGACGACGATCGGGCAGACCCTCGGGGATCAGGCCGAACATATCGCGCAGCTCGCGCTCGCCCCACACGCAGGCGGGAACGAACGGCGTCACGGACGGGAACGTCATCTTGGCGGGATCGACCTCGGCACGCACGGTCACCCAGCCGGGGTCCTCCCCCTCCATGGAGATGACGTAGTACACGGCATAACGGCCGCACAGGCTGCGCTCGTCGTTGCCGATGATCACGGGGATCCAGCCGTAGCGTTCGTAGTACAGGTAGTGGACGGCCTCGGGCAGCTTGTCCTGCTTGACGGTGATCGTCAGCTGGTCCTCGCACTGCCACTCGACCTTCTCGATGCAGCCCGGAACGGCGCGGCGCAGGGCCTCGACATGGCTCTCGCAGCGACGGGCATACACCTTGTTCTCAGTTTCAATCATTCGTTACTCCACCTCGCTCTGAGCGGTCTCGGTACCGAACACAGCGCGGTACATCGGCGTCGCGTGAAGTTCCTCGGTGCTCTGCTCGAGCACGATGCCGGTAGCGGTCTCCACACCGTGCACGAGGGGCAGCGGGGTGGCGATGCCAAACCACAAGATCATGACAGCCAGGATGATTTCGGGGATAAGCATGAGCGCCGGGGCCTCATGCTTGCCCATACCCTGGGGCGCATGGCCGAATACCGACTTGAGTGCGATACGGGTGAGCGCGGAGATGGCCACGGTAAGACCGAGGGCGACCACGACGACCAGCCACATGGGACCGGCGGTAACACCGGCGACAAAAGTCAGGAACTCAGAGATGAACATGCCAAAGGGCGGGAAGGCGGCAAGGCCGAGCAGCGCCAGGATGGCGAGCGCGGCGGTTGCGGGCGCAACCTCGACGACGCCCTGGATCTTGGCCAGGCTACGCGTGCCAAAGGCGTGCTGGATGTTGCCGGACACGCAGAAGGCAAGCGTCTTGGTAAAGCCGTGGAACACGCAGTGCAGCAGGGCCGCGGCGATACCCAGCGGGCCACCGATACCCAGGCACAGGGCGATAACGCCCACGTTCTCCACAGACGAGTACGCAAAGCGGCGCTTGAGGTCGTCCTGGCGAAACATCGAGAGTGCCGCCACCAAAATGGACAGCGTGCCGACGATCAACAGCAGAAGTTGCGGATACTCGGCACCCACGGCCTGGATGGTAAAGCCGTAGAAGCGCATGATCACAAGCATGGCACACTTAAGCAGAACACCCGAGAGCAGGGCCGAGACAGGACTCGGAGCCTGAGAGTGGGCATCGGGCAGCCAAGTGTGCATGGGGAACAGGCCAGCCTTGGTGCCAAAGCCGATCACGATAAACGCAAAGGCGAGGCGCATGAGCGTCGGGTCGAACTGGTCGGCATACGGCAGCACGCACGACAGGAATGCGGCCTCGTGGGCGTTGGGAATCACGTCGGCGGCGTTGGCGTAGATCAGCAGCGTACCGAACAGGCCAAATGCCACGCCGGCGGTACAGACCATCGCATACTTCCAAGAAGCCTCGAGGGCCGTCTTGTTCTTGTAGATACCCACCAGGAACACAGTGGAAAGCGTGGTTGCCTCCACGGCGGCCCACGTGAGGATCATGTTGTTGGACAGGCACGCGAGCAGCATGGTGAACACAAACAGGCTAAACAGCGCAAAATACTGCTTGGCGCGCTCGGCGGGCATGGAGCCCTCCTCGATATCGGCCTTTACATAGGGCAGCGAGAACAGCCCCGTAAGAAAACCGATAAAGCCGATGAGCAGCACAAAGATGGCGCCCAGCGAATCGAGGTGGAACCACAGGCCAAGAGCGCTCGCGGTTTCGCCGCTCATAAGGACGTCGCCGGCCGTCATAATCGACAGCACCAGGACGGCTGCGACGGAGACCAGGTTGAGACCGGCAAACACGTTATAGGACGTGTTCTTGGGCAAAAACGCCATGACCAGCGAGAACACCAAAGGAGTCGCGAGCAGGGCGAGAATCAACGTTTCCATGGACTACCCCCTCAGCTCGGACAGGTCGCGCGCATCGAGCGAGTGGGAGTCGTCCCAAATGCGACGCACGACGATGGACATGATGATGACGGCAAAGATGGCGTCGGTGGCGATACCGATCTCGATGATCTCGGGAGCGGTGGGGGCCAAAAGCGCGAGCGTCACGTGGCTGCCGTTTTCCATAAGGCAGTATCCAAAGATCTGCTTCATGATGTTGCGCTGCGAGATGATGCAGGTGAGGCCCACGAAGAAGTGAGCGAAGCTAATAGCGAGCGCAGGCGTTGCGACCTCGGCCGTGGGCAGGCTGATCTGCGTCACAACGGCAAAGCAGATCGCGACCTCGACGGCGATGATGCAGATGGCCCACGCGGGCTTAAGGCCGGCCTTGAGCGATGCGTCGCTCGGCTCGCCCATCTTCTTGTATGCGCGGTTGAGGATGTAAGGGACCAGGACGACCTTAGTGATAAAGGCAGATCCGGCCCACATAAGCAGCTCCTGCGCACCGGTAGTAGCACCGAGCGTAGCGAGCAGTCCCACGAGCACCAGCGACTGCACCGCATACCAGCGAATGGCGTGCTTGATGTTCTTGGAGACGACCACCATGGTGGACGTGACGATCAGAAGGCCGCCAAGGATGTTGACGATCGAATAACCCATGTCGTTCTACCTCCTAACCGATCCAGCTGGCCGAAAGCGGGCCGCTGACGATGACCATGATGATGAGCACGATGAACACGAACGCCATCGCGCGGGGAAGCGGGGCTCCCGCAGCGACCTCTTCGCTCGGCTCGCCGGGCAGGCAATAGCCCATCCACTTGAGGAACCAGGCAAAGGTGGCGACGGTCTCGGCGACCATGATGCACACGAGCACCAGGATCGCCACGTTGCCGGCACCCACAGAGAAGCCGCCGGCGATGATCTGGAACTTCGAGAAGAACGTGTTCATGGGCGGCACGCCGGCAATGGCGAGCGCGGCGACACCAAAGCCCACGCCCGAGATCGGGTACTTCTTTACGATGCCGCGAAGCTTGGGCAGCATACGCGTACCGAGCGTAAAGGAGAACGAACCGGCGATCAGGAAGAAAAGCGTCTTGGCGAAGGCGTGGTTAAAGATGTGGCAGACGGCGCCATCGAAGGCGAGCTGGCTGCCAAAGACCGAAAGGCCCAGACCAAAGAACACATAGGAGAGCTGGGCGATCGTGGAGAAGGCCAGCAGGCGCTTCATGTCCTTTTGCGGCAGGTACATAAGGAAACCAAAGAGCATGGTGACCATGGCGTCGATAATGGCGACCCAACCCACGATCTCGGGAATCTCGCCGGCAGAGACGAGTGCGCGCGCGAACACGCACACGCCGACCTTGACCATCGAGGCACCATGCAGGTAGGCCGAAACAGGCGTCGGCGCTTCCATGGCCGAAGGCAGCCACATGTACATGGGGACCTGTGCGGACTTGGCCCAGGCCGCAAACAGCACGAGCAAAAGGACGATAGCCTTGAGCTTGGTGTCGAGGCCGGCAATCGCGGTGATGGCGAAGGTGCCGGTGTGGGCAAACACGATGGCGGCGCCCAGATACAGGCCGAGCGCACCGATATGCGTAATGATCAGGGCCTTCATGCCGGCCTTCTTGGCCGTAGGCGACATGTAGTAGCTAATGAGGCCCCAAGAGCACGCACCCGTGATCTCAAAGAACACGAGCTGGCCCAAAAGGGTCGAGCTGTACACAAGGCCGGCCATGGCGCCGATGAAGGTCGCGAGGTACGCGTAGAAGCGACGACGCGGTGCGTCGGGATGCTCACGGTTATTCTCGCTCATATAGGGAATCGAATAGATCACGACAAGCAGGCCGATACCCACAAAGGCGGGCGCGAGCAGCGTACTCATGCGATCGAAGGTGAATCCCATGACGAGGGTCTGCCCAAACGAGATCAGGGGGACCTGAGTGTCGGGCATGCCGGCGCCAGCGAAATTCGCGGCGAGGGCGATGGTGCAGACCGTCGAGACGGCGGCACCCAAAACGCTGAACCACTTGGCGTACGGACGGGGGAACAGGGCGACGAGCACCGAGGCCACCATCGGGGCCGCGATAGCGACCAAGCCGAGAAGGGACAGACTGACTGCAAATGACATTGTTTCTCCCTTCTCCTACACGCCGACGACCACGAAGACAAACGCCAGAACGGCGATGCCCACGACGGCCCAGGTCTGATTGCCAAGCACCTTAAAACGCGAGCGCGAGCAGGAGTTCTCGATCACGCCGCATACGACAAAGTCGATCAGGCACTTAACAAGGAAGATGACCGCGCCCAGAACGGCCGCGATACCCACGGCCGCGGGCTCGCCCCAGGGGACGAAGATCGCGCAGAACCAGGCGACGACCAGGACCTGCTTCATGGACATGGCGAGCTTGGCCATCGCAAGCGACGGGCCGGAAAGCTCAGCGAGCGGACCTTCCTGGAGCTCCTGCTCGGCCTCGGCCTGATCAAACGGCAGCTTGCCGAGTTCCATGTAGCAGGCAATCGCAAAGGCGATGCCGGCGAGGATCACAGCGACCGGCGCGTCGATGGCGCCCGTCATGATGTGCTGGCCCATGGTGGCGATGTCGGTGGAGCCGCACACCAGGGCGGCGGCAAACAGCGCCAGCAGCATGGACGGCTCGATGAGCACGCTCATGAGCAGCTCGCGGACGCCGCCGATACCGGCGTAGGCGTTGGACGAATCCACACCGCAGAGGGCGAAGAAGAAGCGGGCGAGCGCCAGGCTGTACATGATGGTGATGGCGTCACCAAAGACCGGGATGGGGCTTTGTGCCGTAAAGAGCGGCAGACCCATCGCGAGCATAAAGGCGACGGCGAAGAACAGCGGCGGCATGATGCGCAGCGCAAAGCTCGCATCCTCGCTCTGGGACTCGGGGCGCGCAAAGAGCTTGGCCAGGTCGCGGTAGTCCTGCATGATGCTGGGGCCGCGACGGTTGTGCATCTTGGCGCGGATCACGCGGCCGAGACCGGAGAAGAACGGCGCGACGGCCATAACGACCACGCCCTGCAGAACGGCAAGTACGATGTTGTTCATGCTCTCCCCTCCTTAACCCATTTGCACGGCGAGCACGAGGAACACCACGAGTGCCGCGACGATGTAGCAGATATAGATGCTGTAGTTGCCGCCCTCGAGCTTAGTCGCGAGGTCGGCGAGCTTCTCGACACCCTTATGCGGGGCATCGACGAGAACCTTGTCGGGTACGGGCTCCACAGCCTCGGCCACACCGGTGAGCTTCTGGAAGAAGTGCGCGATGGACCAGCAGACGGCCGTGCAGCGGTCGCGCAGCGTGTAGAGCGGCTGCATAAACCAGGACACCTCGGAGGCGAAGGTCGTGGCCACGACGGGCATATGCTCGTTGGGAGCATAGCCGCATGCCCACGGCTGGGACTTCTGCACCTTGCCGACGGTCTTGAGCTTGCGATAACCGCAGGCAAGGCCGACGAGCACCACGAGCGCAATAGCGATCGCGGGCGTGGAGGTGGCAGCGCCGGAGTACTGGTTCATGAGCTCCATGCCCTCGGCGGCAAACACGCCACCGTACGGATGCAGCACGGACGCAGCGACATCGACCAGCACGGGCGCGATCACGGGAGCGCCAATGCCCAGCACGACGCAGATGGCCGCGAGCAGGCCCTGCGCAAACACCATGGGGGCGGGAACCTCCTTGGCATTGGCCGCGGCCTCGGAGCGGGGCGCGGAGGCAAAGGAGACGCCATAGGCCTTGACGAAGCATGTGACAGCCAGCGCGCCGGTAATGGCAAGCGCGACGGCAGCGAACACGGCCACGATCATGACGGCCTTGTCGCCCTGCATGGCAGCGTTAAAGAGCGACTGGTAGGTAAACCACTCGGACACAAAGCCGTTGAAGGGCGGGATGGCCGAGATGGCAAGCGCGCCAATAAGGAAGCAGATGGCCGTAGCCGGCATACGACGGAACAGGCCGCCCATCTTCTCCATATTGCGCGTACCCGTGGAGTACAGCAGCGCACCGGCGCCCAAGAACAGCTCGCCCTTAAACATCGCGTGGTTAAACGTGTGGTAGAGGGCGGCCATCAGAGCCAGGACGGCGATGCCGACCGAGTTGAGCGCCATAGCGGCCATGGAGGCGCCGACGCCGAGCAGAATGATGCCGATGTTCTCGACGGAGTGATAGGCCAGCAGGCGCTTGATGTCATGCTCCTGCAGGGCGAAGGCCACGCCGAGGACCGACGAGATCGCACCGAAGACCATGACCATAAGGCCCCACCAGACCTGAACGCCCGAGGCGGAGAGCAGGTCGAGGCCCACCTTGAGGATGCCGAAGATACCGATCTTGATCATGCCGCCGGACATGAGGGCCGACACGTTGGACGGCGCCTCGGGATGCGCCTTGGGCAGCCAGCCGTGCAGCGGGATGATACCGGCCTTGGCGCCAAAGCCAAAGAAGGCGAGCACAAAGCACACGGATGCGACCGCGGGGCTAAACTGCGTAGCGCGGAAATCCGCAAAGGCAAACGAGCCACCGGCGAAGTTGGTCATGGTGAGGAAGCTCGCCATGATGAGCACAAAGCCCACGTGCGCGATCACAAAGTAGAGCCAACCGCCATGGATGGAGTTCTCGTTCTCCTCGATCACGACCAGGAAGTACGAGGTCAGCGACATGAGCTCAAAGGCGACCAGGAACCAAAACACGTTGTCGGCGGTGATGACGAGCATCATGGACGCCACAAAGGTGTTAAAGAAGAAGCCGGCGCGGCCCTTTTTGCCCGGGTACTCATCAAAGTAGTTGAGACCGTAGATCGAGCCGGCAAACGCGAGCACCGAGATGAGCGCCACGAACAGGCCGGACAGCTGGTTGAGCAGCAGCTGGAAATGGGCAAACGGGAAGAACACGATGGTGTCGACCGACGTGACATCGCCCAGCACGGCCTGGATACCGGCCACAAACGAAAGCACCGCGGCGACGGCGCCGATTAGGCAGCCGGCGGTCTTGGCGGCGTTATCGGCCTTGATCAGCAGAACCGAGGCGAGCGCACCGATGCACGAGACGGCAAGCGATGCGATAAACAGCGTCATGCTATCCATTGTTTACGCTCCCTTCTGCTTTCTCGGACAGGCCCTGGGCCACAGCGGTAACGTCGACGACTGGACCGTTTTCGATCGAGCGCAAGCGCTTGGCCTCGTCGAGCTCGCGATCGGCCGCGCCGCCCATGACGGTCAGCGCCTTGGTGGGGCACGCCGCCACACAATGCGGGCCGTCCGGATCGAAGGCGCACAGGTCGCACTTGACAGCGCAGGTGTACTGGCCAGGAGCCCACGTAAGCAGGCTGCTCAGGGACTTAGGATACGAAGGCGTCGGGTCGCACATGCCTGCGACACCGGCGATAGACGTGCCATCGGGATGGATGGCTCCGAAGGGGCACGCGATGGCGCACAGCCTGCACCCGATGCACTCCTGCTCCTTGACGTGGATGCGGTCGCCATCGTGCTCGATGGCATTCACCGGGCAGACCTCGGCGCAGGGGGCACCCTCGCAATGGTGGCAGGCAAGGGCGGCCGAAATACCGCCGGTCTTCACGAGCGCCAGGCGCGGCGTATCCTGAAGACCCTGCATCCGGTGGGCGTCGGCACAGGCGGACTGGCATGTTCCGCAGCCGATGCACCTCTCCGGGTTGATGTCGATGAAGCGGTTCATCCCCACTTCCTTTCAAAATAACGGGCCGGGCTCCCGAACGTACGGGACGCCCGGCCCAAAAAGCCAACGAGAACGGAACTACACGATTTGATTCACGTGCGTCTCGTCGTCGAACTTGGCGGCGCCGGGCTCAACGTCCTGGGGAGCGGCGGCGTCCACCAGAGCCTGCTTGAGCTCGGTGTACTGACGCTCGACCTCGCCCTCGGCCCAGACCTGGTCGGCGATAGCGTCGACCTGGCAGGCGGAGAACTTGTCCTCGGGCGTATGCGAGACCGGGTCAACCTTGTGAATGGTCAGCTCGTTGCACTTGCCGATCCACCACTGGTAGGTCATATAGACCGTGCCCTTATTGATGCGGTCGCTCACGTCGGCGCGGCTGTATACCTGGCCGCGGCGGCTGTGAATCGAGACGATGTCGCCGTTCTTGATGCCGCGCGCCTCGGCGTCCGCGGGATTCATGCGGACAAAGCCGGGCTCGTCGGCAAGCAGCGCCAACGTCTTGCAGTTGCCGGTCATCGAACGGCAGCTGTAGTGGCCGACCTCGCGGACGGTGCACAGGATGAGCGGGTACTCATCGTCGGGAAGCTCGGAGGGCGCCTCCCAGTCGTGCGCCATCAGGTTGGCACGGCCGTCCTTGGTGGTGAACTTGCCACCAGCGAACATGTCGGCCGTGCCGTGGTCGTTCACATCGGTGCTCTTGACCGGCCACTGGGCGTAACCGCCCTCGGGAGCCATCTTCTCGTAGGTCGCGCCCACAAAGTTGGGGCACAGGCTAATGCACTCGTTCCAGATCTGCTCGGTGTTGTCGTAGTGCATGGGGTAGCCCATGCGCGTAGACAGGTCCGCGAAGATCTCCCAGTCGTGGCGGCACTCGCCCTTGGGCGGAACGGCCGCGTCAAAGTGCTGGAAGCTACGGTCAGACGCGGTAAAGACACCCTCGTGCTCGCCCCAAGAGGTAGCGGGCAGGATGACGTCGGCGAGCATGGTCGTCTGCGTCATAAAGATGTCCTGGCAGATGAACAGATCCAGCTCGGAGAGCGTCTTGCGCATACCGGCCGAATCGGGCTCGGTCTGCACCGGGTCCTCGCCGTAGTTGTAGAAGCAGTGCACCTTGCCCTCGTCGACCAGGTGACCCAGGTCGGTGAGCTTGTAGCCCTCCTCCAAGGGGAGCTTTTCCTCGGGCACGCCCCAAGCCTTGGCAAACTTGGCGCGAGCGGCGGGGTCGGTGACTTTCTGGTAGCCAGGGTACAGGTTGGGCAGCATGCCCATATCGCAGGAGCCCTGGACGTTGTTCTGACCGCGCACGGGCGCGAGGCCGGAGTTGGGTTTGCCGATCTGGCCGGCAACGCAGGCGATGGAGGCGATGGTGTGCACCGTCTTCAGGTTCTGCTTCTGCTGGCATACGCCCATGCCCCAGCCAATGATGGCAGAGGGCTTCGCCGTGGCGTACATCTCGGCAGCTTGGTGGATCAACGCAGGCTCGACGCCCGTGATGTCCTGTACGGATTCGGGAGTGTAGTTCTTGATGGTCTCCCACCACTCGTCAAAGCCGTTCGTGTGCTCGGCGACGAATTCCTTGTCGTAGAGGCCATCGTTGACCAAGCAGTTGGCAAAGGCGTTGAGGAACGCAACGTTGCAACCGTTCTTGATCGGAAGGTAGAGATCGGCGATACGCGCAGTTTCGATATGGCGCGGATCGGCGACGATGATCTTGCAACCCTTTTCTTTGGCTCGCACGATACGCCTTGCGACGATGGGGTGCGAATCGGCAGGGTTATAGCCGAAGAGGAAAATGCAGCCCGCATCCTCCATACCGGGGATGGAGCATGACATGCAACCTGAACCAACCGTGTCCATCAGACCGAGGACAGTAGGGCCGTGTCAAGTACGGGCGCAGTTGTCCACGCTGTGGGTGCCGATGCACGCACGCGTAAACTTCTGCATGACGTAGTTCGCCTCATTGCCGCCGCCTCGCGAAGAGCCGGTGGTCATGACAGCGTTAGGACCATATTCGTCAATTATGGCCTGCATCTTAGATGCGGTGAAATCCAGCGCCTCGTCCCAGCTTACGCGCTCAAGATCCGCGCCCTTAGTGCGGCGGATCATCGGGTGCAGCACGCGAGGAGTCAAGATCTTGGTGTCGTTGATGAAGTCGTAGCCGCTCATGCCCTTAAGGCACAGCTCGCTCTGGTTGGTGATGCCGTTGAGCGGTTCGGTGCCCACGACCTGGCCGTTTTGGACCAGGAGGTTAAACTGGCAACCGGCGCCGCAGTACGGGCAGATCACTTTATGCTTCTCCATGACACCCTCCTTCCTTTCTCTGCTACCGAATGCTCGGTACTTATTTGACAATCATTGGGCTTGTATGGCCGCCCGCCTACGCCTCGTTTTCGATGGTGGCGCGGGCACGCTCGGCAGTCAGTTCTGCCAAACGTTCCTCGTCTACCAGGGTGAGGCCCTTGGTCGGGCACGCCTCGGCACACGCCGGACCGCCGGGACGGTCCACGCACAGGTCGCACTTGAGCACGAAGCTCTTGGTCTGCGAACCCACGCGAACGTCACCCATCAAGACGGGGACCTGCGTGGTCGCCACGCTCACGGCGCCAAAGGGGCAGGCCATGACGCAGCTCTTGCAGCCGATGCAGTTGTCCTCGTTGACGCCGATACGATGGTTCTTTGGATCAAAGAACAAGGCGCCCGTAGGACAGGCCTTCGCGCACGGAGCGTCCTCGCAGTGGTGACATGCCACCGGCGCGGAGATCTCGTAGGTGCGCGTCACGCGCAGGCGCGGCGCGGCGATGTTGCCGGGGATGTCGTGCGCCTCGATACACGCCGCCATGCAGGTTTGACACCCGATGCAGCGCGAAGAATCGGCTACGACTCGCTTATTACCCATGTTGTTCACTCCCTCCTGAATCCCTTGCCGGAGAGACCCTGTCGACATTGACCCAAGCCGCCCGTGGCCTGGCATCGACGAATCGAATGCATGCGGCGAAACATGCACTCGGTAGAGTTTCTCCAACGATATACAGGTTAAATATACGCAGTTGCAGGGGGCAAACTTGAGCATAGGCCCTGCAATACGGGTGTATTGCAGGGGTTTTGGCAGGTTGGAATTATTCTCTAGAAGCTATAAAGGTGAGTGTATTACATGCGTACACCTCAGAGATTTTTATGCGCTCTCATTTTGGATGTACTACGCTTGTATTCGTGTTTATGGTTATCAACTTGAGTGAAATAAAGTAATCGTTATAAGATGCTCAAGTATCGGCACATGCCGCATTTGACCGACTATATTGCACGCTCATTAAGGGGGCCAGTGATGTCATCGACTCAAAAAAGAGCCATCCTGCAGGTGCGCATTCGCGAGGAAGACAAGCAGCATGCCGAGCATCTCTACGACGCGATGGGCACATCGCTCGCCGAGGCTGTCCGTCTATTTGTCGCGCAGAGCATTTTGATGCGCAAGCTTCCCTTTCAGCCGGTCGCCGTGCGCTCAAAGGACGGCACCGCCGCCTATGGATCGCTCAAAGCATATGGTGACCCCAATCGCCGCGCCGAGGAGCGCAATGCCTGGATTGAATACCTAGCCACAGAAAGCGATGAGTCGGTTTTGGGTCCCGAGGAAGTAGATATCCATGAGTAGCACCATCATCGACGAGACCGTCATCCTGCGCTACCTGCTTAACGACGACGAGGTCCTGTCACCGCGCGCCGCCAAGGTCATCGCCACGCGCACCGCTCGCGTCTACCCCGAGATCATCACACGCGTCGCCGTTACGCTGCGCGACGTCTACAAGGTCCCGCGCGTGGAGATTGCGACGGCCATGACCAAGCTGCTCGATGACGTCATGGTCGACGAGCCCACCGTTATCGCCCTTGCCATCAAACTCTTTGGCAAGACCCATATGGACTTTACCGACTGCCTCCTCGCAGCCCGAACCGCCATCTACAACGATGATGTCGTGAGCTTTGGCAAGCCCATCATCCAAGGCATGATCGACTACCGCCGCCAACGCCAAACCGCGGCCGACGCCCGCGACCGCGCCTCCGAAGCCCGCAGCCGAAGCACCGACTCCACCATCGACAAACTCCGCCACCAATCCCGCCACTAACCGACAGGCAACGGCATCGCCCGCCACTCAGCCCCATCCCCTCTTAAGTTGCGGTGAAATAGTTCCTGGATTTAGGCTTATTCGAGCTTTTCAGGAACTATTCCACCGCAACTTTCTGTAAGGGTGGTTTTTAGTGCCGCCGAGGGGCACTAATCAACCGTTTGCCGATATGTTTGGCTACGACTCATGACTCTGACCTGCCCCGTCAAGCTTTTGGTCAGTTCATGGCAAGGTCAGGCGGGCCAAATATGGGATAGCGTAGTGTCATTCACTCCCCCTCGAGACCATGGGGTCGAAAATGAGTCATGATAAACGCTGTACCAAACCGCAATTAGAGCTGTTCTTCCGGTTATTCGAGGCCCATCATGGCGGGCACCTGTTTGTAGCTACCAAAAAATGGGATGAACGCTGTGCCTACGCGCTCATGCAAAAAGAGATGATTATTCGACTCTACAACCATGTCTACGCTGATCCCGCGTATTGGAATGACCTCGGCGTCGAAGATCGCATCTTTCAATTGGCATCCGCTATTGCGGTCGTTGAACCGAATGCCGTGTTTTGTGGAGCAACGGCGGCACTGCTCTATGGCATCGGTTCTGCATATTCGCTTCTCGACAAGGTGCAAGTGCTGTTGCCGCGTTCCACCAGACGCGATATGTACGAATTCGTTGAATACCGACGCTGGCGGCCGGGCGACGTATGGCAGCTCGGTCCTTTTACGTTAACGAATCCATATCGCACGGTGGTCGACATCGCCCGAACTAACGCTTTTCGATATGCACTAGGCTATGTCGACGGGTTGGCTCGTGAGTACGGTGTCGAGCGTGAAGAATTGCGTGCATATGCACAAAGGAACTGCCGCGGACTGCACGGCATCGCGCGCGCATTTGACGTTTTTGAACACATGGATGGCAGATCGGATAACGGTGGAGAATCCGAAGCACGGGCGGCAATGATTCTGGCGGGAGTTGCCGCTCCCGAACTTCAGGTTGAAATCACTCGACCGGGAAACGCCGGCTATTATTTGGCAGATTACGGCTGGCAGATGCCAAACGGCTCTTGGATGCTGGCTGAGCTGCATGGACTAGGCAAGTTTGAGGACGATGCCCAAAATGATCCGGAACATACTGCGGCAAAAACCTATCGAGCTGCCCTCATGCGCGACACGAACCTGCGTGCCATGGGCCACAACGTCATTCATTTCAAGCTCTCAGACACCTACGATGTCAAAGCGTTCGGCTCCATGATGCGCGGCTACGGTATACCAACCACAAAACCCTACGCAGACTCCTGACCGGCTGTCCTCATCTTCTCGACAACAGAACCCATCATCGACCCAGCCCGCTCGGCCTCAATAAGTTGCGGTGAAATAGTTCCTGGATAACAGCTTTTGCGGCTAATCCAGGAACTATTTCACCGCAACTTAGAAGGGGATGTGGGGTCCCGGCATGTATATGAAAACGGCTCTGGCACCAAAAGGAGCCAAAGCCGTTAAAGATATCCTATGGAGCGGGCGACGGGAATCGAACCCGCGTCATCAGCTTGGAAGGCTGGGGTTCTACCATTGAACTACGCCCGCAAGATATGGTCGGGACGACAGGATTTGAACCTGCGACATCCTGCTCCCAAAGCAGGCGCGCTACCAAACTGCGCCACGTCCCGAAGGTGTTGAGCAGCTAAGGTCTAAACCTTGCGTGTCCCAAAGCGAAGGAAATTATAGGGGAGACTCCCCGCCTGTGCAAGCGCAGAAACCCTAGCTCCTCGAATGTGCGACAAACTTGCTGTGGAGCAGACCGATCACAAACGCCGCCACGGCAACCGGCGCCCACGCGGCACCGATATCCGCCAGCGGAAGAACATCAAACGGTAGCCACGCGCCCGCAAAGAACGCATCGCGGACCGAGGTGACCACACTCTGCACAGCAACCACGCCGCCGACCCACACCCACACCTGCGGATGAGCGTCGCAAAAGCCGTGCACCAGGCCCATAAGCACCAGCACAATGGCAACGGGATACAGGGCATTGAGCATAGGCACCGAGAACATGAGGATCACGTCGAGGCCCACGTTGGAGAGCAGGCACGAAAACGCCGCGAACACAAAGGCGAGGATCGCGAAGGGGCGGCGCATGGCCTCCTCGGAGGCCTCCGCTCCCCCTTCAACCACGTACGTCTCACAGAAATAGCGCGCGCAGCAACTAATGAGGCCAATGCACACGTTCATGCAGGCGAGGAAGAAGATGGCGAAGACCACGACCGTGCCGGCAAGGCCAAAGTGCATGGAGGCCGAGCGAGCAAGGATTGCAGCGCCGTTGGTGGCGTCGGGCATCACGGTGCCGAGCTGCATACCGGCAAGGGCCAAGCCGCAATAGATAATGGCCATGAGCACGCCGGCGATCACACCGGAACGCGAAATCTCGAAGGCCACGCGCTTGTCATCGGTAACGCCCAGTTCGTGAATGGTCTCGGCGATGATAATGCCAAAGGCGAGCGATGCGAGCAGGTCCATGGTCTGATAGCCAGTCAGAAAGCCCTGCACGGCGGCGCCTGCATCGTAGGGAGCCTGAGGCGCGGCAGCCGGTCCCAGTGGCGAGATCACGGCAGCACCCACGACCAGTACGATGAGCGCAATGAGCGCGGGGCCCGTAATGCGACCGAGTACGCGTGTAATGACACCCGGGCGCAGCGTGAGCGCAAACGCGATGATGAAGAACCCGATGGCAAACGCCAGACGTGCCGTGCCGAGCGAAACGCCCTCGGGCAGCAGCGGCACCAGCATCTCGAAGGCCGTGGAGCTTGTGCGCGGAATAGCCAGGCACGGGCCGATGGCCAGGTAGACCGCCGCAACGAAGAATTCGCCAAACTTAGGATGCACGCGGCCGGCAAGCTCGCGCGCCGTTCCGGCAAGTGCCACGGCGATAAAACCCATGACGGGCAGGCCGATGGCGGCAATCAGAAAGCCGAGCATGGCGACCGGCGTGGCAGAACCAGCCTGCAGCGCCAGCAGCGGCGGAATAATGAGGTTGCCGGCGCCAAAGAGCATCGAGAACAGCGCAATGCCGACGGTAACGACATGGTCGGAGCGCAAACCGCGCGGAGCGGATGAGGCCATATGCACACCTTTCGGGTCGAAACAAAAACGGGACGGGCAAAAGACCCGTCCCGCAAGTATATACGCTCTAGCAGGCTAAATCGCGCAAAGCGTCAATCGCGGTGTCGACTTCCTCGTCCGTGTTGAAATACCCAAACGAGAAGCGGACGACGCCCTGGCGCTCGGTCCCCAGCGCGCGGTGCATGAGCGGAGCGCAATGGGCACCGGGGCGCGTCGCAATCCCCCACCCTTGCATGAGCGCGTCCGAAATCTCGGCAGAGTCGATATCGGCTACGTTGAGCGACACAATCGCAGAGCGCGCCTGCTGGTCAAAGGCACCGTAGAGCTTAATCCCCGGAATCTTGCGCACACCGGCAAGGAAGCGATCAGCGAGCGCACGCTCGTGGGCAGCAATCGCCTCGACCCCACCCTGGGCCTCGATAAAGTCGAGACCAGCGGAAAGTCCCGCGATGCCATGACCGTTGAGCGTGCCCGCCTCAAGGCGCGTGGGCCACTCAAGCGGCTGCAGCGCATCGAAGCTGTGCACGCCCGTGCCGCCCATGGCCCACGGAGCCACGTCAATGCCCTCCGCCACGGCCAGGCCGCCGGTGCCTTGAGGTCCCACGAGCCCCTTATGGCCGGTAAAGCACACAATGTCGAGCCCCATGGCCTGCATATCGATATGCATCGCGCCGGCAGACTGCGAGGCGTCGACGATCACCAGCGCGCCGGCCGCATGCGCGATGGCAGCCACGCGCGCAATGTCGACCGCGTTGCCGGTCACATTGGAGGCGTGCGTCACCACCACGGCACGCGTGCCCGGCGTGACCAACCGCTCGAGCTCGTCGTAGTCGAGCACACCGTTCGCGTCGCAGCCCGCATGCTCAACGGTCACGCCCTGCTCTGCCGCCAAGCGGTTGAGCGGACGTAGCACCGAGTTGTGCTCAAGCACCGTCGTGACCACGCGGTCGCCGGGGCGCACCACGCCATTGATAACGGTGTTGAGCGCCGCGGTGGAGTTGGGCGTAAAACAAACATGGTCAGCACGCGGGCAACCCAAAAGGCGCGCGAGCTTGGCACGGCAAGCGTGAATCGTACGAGCGGCATCGAGGGCACCCGACGTGGCGCCGCGCCCGGCATTGCCGAGCGAGCACATCGCCTGCGTCACGGCATCGATGACCACCTGCGGCTTGTGCATGGTCGTTGCCGCGTTATCCAGATAGATCATCGCACGACCTCCCACATATCGATCACGGTGAAGCCCTCGGTGGGAACGCCCGCCGAGGCAAGTTCGCCGCGCAGCAGTTCCTCATCGGCAGGCAACGCCTTCCACGCCAAACCGCAGCCGGCAGCGACCTCCCCGGGCACGGGAATCGTCCGCCCGGGAAGACCGCGCTCAATGCACAGGGATTCGCAACCCATGGCGGCCGCCGTGGTAGGAAACGTGATGACAAGCGCCGGGCGCTTCTCCCTCATGGCAACTCCAACCAATACGCTACGGGCGCACGACGCGCACGGCCTGCTCCATCTTCTCCACGATCACGTACATGTTGGTGACCTCGCCCACCGCAAGCTGGTCTTTAATGCCATAGTGGTCGAGGCAGGTGCCGCAGGTGAGAATCTCGACACCCTGCTCCGCCAGGCCCTTCAGGTCGTCGAGCACCGGCGAACCCTCGACGGTGAGCTTGGCACCGCCGTTGTAGAACAGCATGGTCGCGGGCAGTTCCTCCTGCTGCGTCACGGCAAAGATAAACGCCTTCATGAGCTTGTGGCCCAGCTCGTCGTCGCCACGGCCCATGCAGTCGGTGTAGACGGAAATGACGAGCTTGCCCTTGCCGGCGCTGGCATCACAGAAGGCAGCGCCATCCTGCTCGGGATCGGCCACGGCAACGGCGCCAGAGGTCGCCACGGTCACGTGCCACTCGGCGTCAGAAACCTTCTCGACCAAGGCCGTGCAGCCCTTCTCCTGCGCCATCTTGGAGATGTTCTTGACGGCGGTCTCGTTATCGACCGAGGTCACGACTGTGCCCTCGCCATCGAGCTGCTTCAGGGCTTTGAGCGTCTTGACGACGGGCAGCGGGCAGGCATCGCCCATGGCATTGACTTCAATTTTGGTAGACATAGTTTTTCCTTTCAAAAGGGACCGCCCAGAACAGTAGGCGGTCGCATAAACGGTTTTCCTTAATGCACAACGCGAACGGCAGGACCGCCCGGCACCGACTCGCACACGCGGCCGATCGTAGCGGCAACGCGCCCCTCGGCATGTAAACGACGCGCAAGCTCATCCGCATCCGCCGCGGGCGCCGCAATAAGCAAACCGCCCGAAGTCTGCGGATCGTACAGCGCATCCAGCATGCCCGGCTCCAGGTCATCGTCGGCAGCTACACGCGGGCCAAAGAAGTCCTGGTTGCGGTAGGAGCCCGCGGGGATAATGCCCAGACGCGCCATGTCGAGCACCTGGTCAAAGAGCGGCACCGCCCCCGACGCGAGCTCGATTTGCACGCCCGAGCCCTCGGCCATCTCGCACGCATGCCCGATCAGACCAAAGCCCGTAATGTCGGTGCAGCCGTGAAGCTCAAGTCCCTCGGCCAGACGAATCGGAGCCTCGTTGAGGGTGCGCATCGAGTCAAACATGGCTGCGGCCTCGTCCTGCTCGATGAGCTCGCCCTTAATGGCCGTGGTGATAATGCCCGAGCCGATCGCCTTGGTCAGCAGCAGAACATCGCCCACGCGTGCGCCGCTGTTGGCGAGCATGCGGTCGAGCGCGACAAAACCACTCACGGACAGGCCGTACTTGGGCTCGTCGTCGTTGATGGTATGGCCGCCCGCGATGGAGCAACCCGCCTCGACGCACTTGTCGGCGCCGCCCGCCAGAATCTGGCCGGCGACCTCGATGCCCAGGCAGCTCGGGATGCACAGCAAGTTCATGGCATGGCTCGGCCGCCCGCCCATGGCGTAGATATCCGACAGCGAGTTGGCCGCGGCGATCTGGCCAAAGAGGAACGGGTCGTCAACCATCGGTGGGAAGAAGTCAATGGACTGCACGAGCCCCAGGTTCTCCCCTACGCGAAAGACGCTCGCATCGTCGGAGGTATCGAACCCCACGAGCAGGTTGTCGTTATGCACATTGGGTAAGTCGCCCAGGACCTGGGCGAGGCCTCCGGGAGCCAACTTAGCGGCTCAACCGCTCGCGGCCGTCATAGACGTGAGCCTAATCTGATCGTCAGCCATCGATACCTCCTCTCATCGGTCAATCATTTTCTCCCAGTATACGCATGAATGCGAGCCTGCGGCGGATGCATTAATTGAGCGCCTGTGCGCGAATCGCCGCGCCAATCGCTCCGGCAAAGCGAGCCTGGGGCGAGGTGGTCACCGGCGACCCCAGCAGCTCGCCCAACCGCTCCACCACGAAGGCGTTCTCGCACAGGCCACCGGTCAGGTAGTACGGGGCGCCCACGGCCTGCCCGGCCATGGTCGCCACGCGGGACACGACACTCTCAATCACACCACGGGCGATGTTCTCGCGCGGCTCACCGCGACCGATCAGGCTGATGACCTCGCTTTCGGCAAACACCGTGCACATGCTGGAAATCTTGGTAGGCTCGCCGGTGCGGGCGAGGTCTGCCATCTGCTGCTGGGAAATGCCTAGGCGGTCGGCCATGATCTCCAAAAAGCGCCCCGTGCCGGCAGCGCACCTGTCGTTCATGGCGAACTTGGCCACGCGGCCACTTTTAAGCTGAATGACCTTGGTGTCCTGGCCGCCCACGTCAATCACCGTGCCGTGATCGCCAAACAGGCGCACGGCACCGGTGCCGTGGCAGGTGATCTCGGTCACGACCTTGTGCGCATAGGGCACGGCGACACGGCCGTAGCCGGTCGCGATCACGCGCACGTCGTCGGCAGCCACGTCGTAGCCAGCCGCTGCCAGTGCCTCGCGCAGCCGCTCGGAAGCATCGACCGAGGAGAACCCGGTTGGCTGCACGCACGTCCACGCCACCGAACCCTCCCCGTCGACCACAGCAGCCTTAGCCGCCGTAGACCCGATATCGATCCCGATCCCTATCATGGCTCTCTCCCAATCTAAACATCAAAGGTAGCGGCGCGTTCAGGCGCCTTAGCTCTAGGTTTCTCAGGTGCCGGAGATTGCCCCGAAAGAGGAGCGCAGCGTACTTTGGGTACGCAAGCGACGGTTTGAGGAGCAAGATCCGGTACCTGAGGAAGCTAGAGGGTTTCGATGAAGGCGGCGATGCGCGTCTCGATCTGGCCCATGTCGCCGTTGCTGTAGTCGGTCTCGATATTCATATACGGAATGCCCGCACCCTCGACGGCCTCCTGCATGCGTGCACTCTCCACGTTAAAGGTGTGGCACGCCTGGAGCACGCTCTCCACTACGCCATCGACGTGATACTTCTCGCACATGGCCAGCGTGTTTTCCATACGACCGTCGTTGGGCGTCATGACCGAGCAGTTGATATCCAGATAGCGGTCGGCGATGGCGCGCAGAATGTCGGGAGCCTCCGGGTCGATCATCATGGCCGCCGTGCGCTCGCCCGAGCAGTCGTCCATGCACACGACCACACCGCCGTTGGACTCGATAGTACGGCCGATCTTGTTGATCACGCCGCCCACCGGGCAGCCGGTGATCAGAATGCGCTTGGCGTCTGCCGCGACCGGGCGCTCACCCGCGTCGTAGGTCTCGCGCAGCTTGGCAACCTTTTGCTCCAGCTGCTGCGTATAGGCCTCGATATCAAAGCTGAACGTACCGGCAAACATGGTGCTCATCAGATCGACGCCGCTCATGGCCGCCGGCTGGTTGGCCTGCAGCGCAAACATCTCGAGCTGGGCCGCACGCAAGCGGTTGCGACGACGGACGGCAGCGCGCAGATCATCGTCGGTAATCGCGATGCCGTAGAAGTTCTCGAGCTCCTCCTTGAGCAGGCGGCACTCCTCGTACCAGCCTTCACGCTCGTAGGCGCGATCGCGACCCTGCGGCAGGTGCAGAATGTGCGTACGCTTGAGCTCGTTGAGTAGCTCGTACATCTTCTTCTTGCCGTCGCAGGTGGTCTCACCGATGATCATGTCGCTAAAGTACGTAAACGGGCACTTTTGCGAGTAGGCAAAGCCGTACGTCGACTTGATGAGCGGACAGAGATTTGCCGGCAGCACCTTCTCGGCCTCGGGAATCACCTCGTCGGACGTGCCGCACAGCGCCACGCTCGCAGCCCCCGCGGCATCGATAATCTCGAGCGGCGTGTAGCTGCACAGAAAACCGACCAGGCGATTACCCGCCTGCTTATAATCCTTGACGCGAATAAACGCCGCCTTGCGCTGCTCGTTGAACTCCTCAAACGTGGACGGCAACGGCTGCTCAATATTTTCCGACATATAACTCCTAAACCTTTCAACCAACCAAGGAAACGGCTTTCCCAGGTGCCCGAGGTTGCCGTAAAAGAGGAGCGCCGCGTACTTTGGTACACAAGCGACGGTTTGAACGGCAAGATCGGGTGCCCGGGAAAGCCGCCGGGGCGGATAGTCCTAAATGGTCTCCAAGAAAGCTTCGATCCTGGTTTGTAACTGACCTGCATCCTCGCCAGCGTAGTCGGTCGTGATGTGCATAAACGGAATGCCGGCCTCCTCGGCGGCCTTCTCCACGGCAAACGACTCCATCTCGTAGAGCGTGCAGAACTGCAGGGCCACGTCGACGATGCCGTCTACATGCAGGTCCTTGGCCATCTGAACGATGTCCTTCATACGCTGGTCGTTGGGCGTAAAGACGGCGCAGTTGATCTTAAAGTAGCGCTCGGCGATGGCGTCGAGCATCTCGTCGACCGTCTCGCCGGACTCGTCGACCAGGTCCTTGTAGTAGCGCGAGCCCGTGCAGGACTCCTCGCCGACCACAACGCCGCCGGCCTTCTCGATGAGGTTGAACAGTTTCCAGTTGGGCACGGCCATGGGCGTACCGGTGTACAGGATGCGCTTGGTCCCCCTGGGCGTCACGCCCTCGCCGGCCTCGACACGCTGCTCGCACTCAGCCGCCATATCGTTGATGGCTCCGGTCAGACGCGGCGTGTCGTCCATAAAGGCGGCCTGAACGGTCAGCAGGCTGTCGAGACCGCTGATGGGCGCCGGGTCGGCAGCGCGCGTGGCTGCGAGGCGCTGCAGGGCGCGACGCTTCTCATTGACGGCGTGGATGGCGGCCTTCAGACGCTCGGGCGTAATCTTGACGCCACACTCTTCCTCGATCTTGTCGGCGAGCTTCTTGACCTCGGCCTTCCAGGTCACGAGCGTCGACTCGTCGTGTACGTTGGGAATATCCATGACGTACATGTTCTTTTGCGTGGCAAAAAACTCGTAGGCCTTCTTCTTGCCGTCGCAGGTGTTCTCGCCCACCACCAAGTCGCTCGACTCGATGTAGGGGCAGACCTCGCCCAGCTTAAAGCCGGCAAAGCTCTTGATGAGCGGGCAGGTGTTGCGCGGCAGGTGCTCCTCGACCTTATCGGTTGCCCAATCGGCACCCGAGCACAGACCCACGGGGATACCGTCGCAGGCGAGCACAATCTCCTCGGGCACGTAGACGCAGAAGCTGCCAACAATCTTGGTGGCCTCGCCGGCCTCCTTCTTGTCGAGCATCTCCTTAATTCGGCCGCTGTGGATGTTGGTGGCGACAAAATCCAGGTAGGACGTGGACTTGGGGCGATTGTTCTGCGTCAGGAACATATCGCCGTACATCTGGCCCACGGCTCCCAGCAGCATGTCGTGGTCGGCAAGATTCATGCCGAGGCTCTCCCACATCGGATGGAAATCGAATTCTTCAGCCATGGCGGTTCCCCTCTCGAACCAAAAATGAATAGCTACGGTATTGCTGCACGGTGGGTGGCGAAAACCCAGCCGCGCCTAAACCCGGAATTTTGGGGAACCTGCTTTGCGGTCGATTATTTAGTTGCGCGTCGTCTCTCCCGGAGCCGTGAACATACCTGCTCATATGCGACTCCGAGCCATATACAGGGCGCGCGCGGCAACGCGGCGAATGTATGTCGTCTGCGGCATGTGCGCACCCTCCTCTACAAGTTGAGGTCAACTATATCAACGGTCGTCGACCATGCGAACACCGTTGACATTCGTACGACAGCCTCGTGTGCCGTCGTTTAATAAATAATTATCTTGATTGATAAGAGTTTGTCATCCTTC
The DNA here is from genome assembly GCA_902489665.1 of uncultured Collinsella sp. Classification (GTDB taxonomy): domain Bacteria; phylum Actinomycetota; class Coriobacteriia; order Coriobacteriales; family Coriobacteriaceae; genus Collinsella. Next base: position 39,559 of record CABUAT010000006.1, read on the forward strand.
ATTCGGCGAACGGCAAGACGAGGCCGCCGAGGCTTATATCCCCGACGGCATTACCCGGCGCTACCGACAAACCAAATGGATCCTGCTTGCATCAAAATGCATGCGCAGAGTCTCACCCGCCTGCGGCAGCTCTTCCACGGGTACACTCACCTTATTCACCTTCCACTGCAGACGCGTGGGCGCATCAGCACGCGGCACGTCCAGCAGCACCAGGCGCTCAAAGCGCGAATCGCTCACTCGGGCCACGTGCAAATCATAGCTGTTGCGACCCCGCTCCGCGCGATTGTCAACATGGAAGTAGCTTGCGCGAATGCCCAGGTACGCCACATTATCGGGAACCTCGCGACCCACGTTAAAGGTCATGCCCCAATCGAGCGCCTCAACTTCCTCGGGCCCGATCTTGCGCGCCCGGCTTGTGTTCTTGCACCCCGTCAGGCGCAGCGCCGCCAGCGTCTGCGGACGACGGACCACGTCCTCGATGGAGCCGATCTCCTCAACATGCCCGTCGTGCATCACGCAGATGCGCTGACACAGGCGGCACGCTTCGTCGATGTCGTGGCTCACGTAGAGCACGGTACGGTTGCAGACGTCGAACAGGTCGAGCATGTTTTGCTCAAGCGCGCTCTTGAGATACGCATCGAGTGCGCTCATGGGCTCGTCGAACATAAAGATGCCCGGATGCGCCGCCACCATGCGGGCAAGCGCCACGCGTTGCTGCTGACCGCCCGAGAGTCGCGCGGGATAGCGGTCGGCGAAATCGGCTAGACCGAAAATGCTCAGATAGCGCTCGGCGAGCTTTTTGCGCGCGGCGGCGTCGCCCGCATCCTTTACACCGGCGCATACGTTATCGGCCACCGTCATGTTGGGGAAAAGCTGATAGTTTTGGAACAGCAGGGCGCATTTTCGCTCCTGGGGCGACAGGTTGATGCCCGCCGCCGAGTCAAAAAAGGTCACGCCGTTGACGACGATCTTGCCCTCGTCGGGCGTCTCAACACCGGCAATGCAGCGCAGCGTGCAGCTCTTGCCGCAACCCGAGGCACCCAGCAGCGCCACGCGCTCCTCGCCGGCCTCAAGCTGCATGTCAAGCACAAACCCGGGATAACGTTTCTTAATATCCATAACGAGCGACATGGCCTATCGACCTCCCTGCATAGCGGGCTCATCGCGCATAAGCTCGGCCAGTGCCTCGCGATCGATACGCAAGGCATCACCGCCCGCCGGGTCGAGTGAATCGCCCTGTCCGGCGAGATCTTTGGCCTGCTTACGTTCCGCACGGGAAAGGCCACGCTCGCGGTATTTTTGCGAATGCGCTGTGTACATGTTGATGAACAGGATGACTAGGAAGCTGAACGCTATTACGACCACGACCCAAAAGAGGGCCACCGACGTATTGCCGCCCATCCACTCAAAGTAGATGGCGATGGGAATGGTCTGCGTAATGCCGGCATAGTTGCCCGCAAAGAACAGGGTGCAGCCAAACTCGCCCATCGCGCGGGCAAAGGCGAGCACCGTGCCGGCGGCAATCGAGGGCCAGCCAAGCGGCATCATAAGCTTGGTAAAGATGCGACGCTCGGACCAGCCCAGCGTGCGCGCCGCATCGAGCATCTGCGTGTCGAGGCTCTCGAAGGCGCCGAGTGCCGTACGATAGACGAGCGGGAACGACACCACCACGGCAGAGATAACCGCCGCCGGCCACGTAAAGACAATCGAGACGCCGTGCGCGATAAGCCACTGGCCCACCCCGGTCGAGCGGCCAAACAGCATAAGGAGCAGAAAGCCGCAGACCGTGGGCGGCAACACCATGGGGATGGTAAAGACCGAGTCGAGCAGGCCCTTGATGCGGCTCGAGGTACCCATAGTCTTCCACGCGGCGAACAGGCCCAGTGCAAAGGAGATCAGCAGGGCAAGGCCACTCGTTTTAATGGACACCCAAAACGGTCGGTAGTCGATGCCGCCCAATAAGGAGGCCAGAGAGGTCAAGGGCCCCCGCTCATCCCGCAACACGACAGACGACGCTTCTACCATTTGAGCGCTATCAAGCCAACGCGCGCCGCCCTTGGCATCACCCGAGGCTGATGCAATCACCACATAACGGTCCCCATCCGCACCGCGTTCGTCAAATCCATAGGTATACCCGCCGGCATCAAACGTTGTTTCCGCCGTGACATACCAAGGAAGATCCACGTCCCCTAGCTGCGCACCTCCCATGCAGTTTGCGCTGTCGAGCTCACAGACGAGGGCCTTGAGACCCGATACGCACTCGTTGTCCTGGGGATCCAATCCATATTTCTCGACCGCCTTGGGCGATATCCACACCACAACGAGATCGGCAGCAGGCGCCACTACAAGGTCCACGTCCTCGTCAACGGGAAACCGGTAGCCCTCAGGCTGGCCCTCCATCGCACGAGCGGTCCCCTTGGCCAACCGCTCAAAACCCTCGATCCCATAGGAAAGCCCATGAGCGGTCGCAGCAGCCTGAGCCCCGTCCTCAGCGTCCCCAGCAAACGCAAATCCCGGCACCCAGCAAAGCGCGAAGGTCAAAGCACAGGCGACAAGCATGCGGACTCTATTAAGCACGAAAAGCTCCAAGCGAATACAAGGACGGAGTGAAACACAAAACGATGGAATTATCGCGCCAAGCCGCACTACGCGGAAAGCTCAAAGCCGTACTTGGCCCAAATCTTCTGGGCCTTCTTGTTGGACAGGCAAAAGTCGATGAACGCTTTGGCTTCGTCGGCATGCTCGGAGCTCTCGGCAACGGCACCCGGGTACACGATGGGCTTGTGCGAATCCTCGGGGCACACAAAGGCCTCCTCGATGCCGTCGTAGCGGAAGATATCGGAGCTGTAGACAAAACCGGCCACGCAGTCGCCTGTGGACACATAGGCGGCAGCGGTACCAACTTTGTCTGCCAGTGCGACCTTGTCGGCGATCTCGGGCGCATACTCGCCGTCGTCGCCCTCGGTGCCGGTGTAGAGGCCCACGGAGGCCAAGGCCTGGTTGGCGTACTTACCGGCGGGGACGGTCTTAGCGTCGCCGATGGCAATCTTGCCGTCCAGGTTCGCAACGTCCGCGATGGCCTCGACCTTGGTGTCGGAACCCTCGGCGCGAACGATCACGAGGTCGTTGACGAACATGTCCTCACGGGTGCCGGCGTCGACGAGCTCGGCGGTCTCAGCGTCGTCCATGGTGCCCTTGGAGGCTGTGATGAGCACGTCGACAGCGGCACCGGCGCGCATCTGCTCGACAAGGTCGCCGGAGGCCTTAAACTGCGTGTCTGCAAACGTGGTGCCGGTCTGCTCGGTATAGAGTTCCTGGACCTCGGGGAGCGCCTTCTCGAGCGAGTTGGCGGCAAAGACCTGCAGCTCGACAGCCTTCTTGGAAGATGCCTTAGCAGAACCGGCATCGGATCCGGCCGGCTCGGACGTCTTGCTGCCCGAGCAGCCAGCAAGACCAAGGGCGGCAGCGGCGACAGCAGAAAGCGAGACGAATCCGCGGCGAGAAACCATATCGAACATATTCAACCCTTTCGGACCTTGTGCCCGGGTACCCCACCGCGGGCTTTATTCTGTTACTAGATTATACTTCCGCGCGAATAATGTTTGTGATAATAATTTCTCGTCTAATAAGCTTCTTTCACCGATAACCCCGAGATGGCCGCACTGTCGCTGCATAAAAAAGGCGGAGCAGCCCGTAAGGTCGCTCCGCCGCAGGTAGCGCGCTTATTTGGTATGTCCGCCGCCCGCTGTCATCTGAGCCGCATGCTCCAGCTGGTCTGCTATGGCCTCCCAGCTTTCGCGGGCCGCTTTCGTGGATCCCGGAAAGTTGATGACAAGCGTATGCCCACGCTGCATGCACACGGCGCGCGAGAGCATAGCGCGGCGCGTCTTGGTCATGGAGTACGCACGGATTGCCTCTGCAATACCCGGCACATCGCGGTCGCAGACGGCACGCGTCGCCTCGGGCGTCACGTCGCGCATCGAAAGTCCCGTGCCGCCACAGGTGAGGACGACGTTGGCGTGGCACTCATCGGCAGCTTCCACAATGGCATCACCGATCTCGCTGGCGTCGTCGCGCACGACCACATGTGAGACGACCGTCCAGCCCTGCGCCTCGATAAGTTCCTCGAGTGCGGCTCCAGCCTCGTCCTGAGCAAGATCGCGCGTATCCGAGCACGTCACGATCGAAATCTTCAACTCCATAGTCTTCCTCCTACAACACCGTGCCCTCGGGCAGGTCGACACGCACGACATCCACGACGTCGCCCGCCTTGAGCTCGCACGGTCCTTCGTCAATACGCAGCAGGCAGTTGGACCGCTGCATCGTGCCGAGCAGCGCCGAATTCTGCGTCTTGGCCTCGGTCACCAACAGCTCACTGGTCTCGGGGTCGCGCAAAACCGTGGCGCGATCGAAGAAGCGTCGGTCCTGGCGCTTTTTCACGCCGTGCGTGAGCGTCGCCTGCTGCACGGGACGCACGCCCTCGGCAAAGCCGAGCATCTTGCGAATCGCCGGACGGGCGAGCATCTCAAAGCCCACATACGCCGCGGCCGGATTGCCTGAAAGCCCTAGGTAGGGCTTGCCCCCGAGCAAGCCAAACGTGATGGCCTTGCCCGGACGCATCGAGATGCGATCGAACAGCACCACGCCCTCGCGCCGGACGAGCGCCGTCACGTAGTCGTAATCGCCCGCCGAGGCGCCGCCGCTCGTAATGACAAAATCGCACTCTCGCGTGGCGCGATGCACCAGCTCGCCAATCGCCTGCTCATCGTCGGGCGCAATACCGTAGAACACGGGCTCGGCGCCGGCATCGAGCGCCTCGGCCATCAGCGCCGAGGAGTTGGAGTCGCGAATCTGCCCGCGCGCCGGCAGCTCACCCGGCGCGACCAGCTCCGTGCCCAGCGAGATAATGCCCACGCGCGGAGCGGCATGCACCTTCACGTTCGCATACCCTGCGCTCGCCAGCAGACCCGCGCCCGCCGGAGCCACGACCTCGCCGGCGTGCATCACAACATCGCCGGCATGGGCCTCCTCGGCAGCAGAGCGAACGTTCTCTCCCACCTTGGCCGGCGCCGAGAAGCGAACGTGCGAGCCCTCGTTGCCGTCACCATCGAGCACGTCGACGATCTCGTACTTCACCACGGCATTGGCGCCTTCGGGCACCGGCGCGCCTGTCATAATGCGGACCGCCTCGCACGCGCCGATAGCGCCCTCAAACACATGGCCCGCGGCCTCGTGTCCGATAACGTCGAGCGTCACCGGCGCCTCGCCAGATGCCTGCGCCAAGTCCGCCGAGCGCACGGCATATCCGTCCATAGCGCTGTTGGCAAACGGCGAGATGTCGATATCGGCCACCGCGTCCTCGGCCAAGGGAAGACCAGCCGCCTGCCACACGGGAATCTCGACGAGATCGGTCGGAGCAACGTGCGACAGGACAATCGACCGTGCGTCATCCAGCGGAATGAGTTTCTCTGCCATATGCACCTCTTAATGTCACGGCGCACAACAGGGGCGCCGATTCTTTATGCTTGTCTCAGTATAATCCCCAGACGCACGGCCGCGACTTGGCCTGTACCCGCAAATACACCTGTCGGCCGCAAGCCACGAAACAGAATCGAAACCAACCCACCGGCTCGTCGCGTTTACCGCGTTTTATAATGCTTGCGTTGCAACCTAAAAGAGGAACGTATGACTCATAACGACAAACCCGAAAGCGCAAACGAGGCGCAAGACCATCCCCAGTCGCTCGACGACGGCGGCTTTTTCTCCCTGAACGACGTCATCACGGCAGGCAGGCATCAACTTACCCGCTCCGAGCATCTCTTGGCTGCCGACACGCGCCGCAACGCCCGCAACCTACTCGCGAGCGCCAAGTTGCTCGCGCTCGTCGTCATTGTCTCGCTCGCCATGGGCGTCGCCGCTTGGGCGTTTTTGGCCTCGCTGAATATCGCCACCGACTATCGCGAGCACCATGTGTGGGTCTACGCCTTGCTTCCCGTTGTGGGCGTTGCCACCGCATGGGTGTACAAAAACCACGGTCTTGCCGCCAAACGCGGTAACAACCTGGTCATCGACTCCGCCCTGGGCACACGCCTCATCCATATGCGCATGGCCGTCCTCACCTTCGTCTGTTCCACGCTCACGCACCTAACGGGCGGATCGGCCGGTCGCGAGGGAGCCGCGGTGCAGATTGGCGGCACCATCGCCAGCAACATCTCGAGCCTCGCCCACCTCAAAAAGCATGACCACCACGACCTCATGCTCGCCGGCATCTCGTCGGCCTTTGGCGCCGTATTCGGTTCGCCCCTTGCCGGAGCTTTCTTTGGCATGGAGATGTGCTTTATCGGCAAGATCGACTACACCGCGGGCATCTACTGCCTGGTCGCCTCGTTTACCGGCTACTTTACATCACTCGCCCTAGGTACCGAGTACGAGGCGAATGTTATCGCCAGCGTTCCCAACATGACACCACGGACGGTTGTCATCGTTGTTATCAGTGCCATTATCTTCGGTCTGACGGCACGCCTCTTTGCCTGGTCAGTTCGAACCGTCAAGAGCCTGTACGGTCGCTTTATCACCAATTACCTCGTTCGCGCACTCATAGGCGCACTCGTGGTTTTGGCCGCCTATGCCCTCCTCGACGCCTGGGACTACGCCGGCCTTTCCACGTGGCTTTCCGGCGCCGGATTTGCCGGCAACACCACCCTGGCGGACGCAGTCATCAAGTTGGTCGTCACAGCGCTCACCCTGGGCGCGGGCTTCCAAGGCGGCGAGGTCACGCCCCTGTTTGGCATCGGTGCGGCGCTCGGCGGCTGGATCAGTTGCCTCGTCGGAATCGACCCCAGCTTTCTGGCGGCGCTGGGCATGCTCGGCGTGTTCTGTGCCGGCCTCAACGTGCCCATCACCACCTGCATGATGGCCATCGACCTGTTCCACGGCACGGCCGCCGGGTTCTTTGTCATCGTGGCCTTTATCAGCTACCTAACCGGCGGGCACCGCGGCGTGTACCCCGCCCAGCGCATCATCTCACCCAAGCGCCGTTCGCTTATTGTGGATGAGGGCGGTACGGTAGCGGATGCTATCGAGCGCCACAACGACCTGATAGAGTAGACGTAAGTATTCGCCGTGCAGCCACAATCGGGGGCAATTCGACCTGAGCGCGACCGCACCGTCACGTCATACGCCGGGAGTCGCCCCATGCACGCAACTGATTTTGGTCGCACGCTCATCATCGCCAACCCAGCCGCCCAGTCGGGTGCGGCGCACGAAGTTGCCGAGCGCCTGCAGCGCTTTTTGGACATGACTGCACGCGCATCCCAGTTTGACCTGGTGCTGACCGAGCGCATGGGGCACGCCGAGGAGCTAGCCGCCCAGGCAACGGGCTATCGCACCGTTATCGCCCTTGGCGGCGACGGCGTGATCCACGAGGTCGTCAACGGACTTATGGCGCAAGAGGAGGACGCCCGCCCCGCTCTTGCCATCCTACCCGTGGGCTCTGGCAACGATTTTGCCCAAACGCTCGGCATCGACGATTTCTCCGGTAAGGATTTTGGCGCGCTGCTCACCTGCGAGCTGCAGCGTCAGGACATCGGGCGCATTCGCTCATGGAACCCCGCAAGCGGCAGCGGCGAGGCGATCGTCGAGTACTACGACCAGACGCTTTCGGTCGGTATCGATGCCGCCATCGGCCTTGGCACCACCGAGCTGCGCAAAAAGACCGGCTTGACGGGCGCGCCGCTCTACACCCTCTCGGGACTTGAGCAGTTTGGCCTACGCTATCGCAACTACCCCATGACAGTCAGCTTTGACAGAGCGCCCGCCGAGCGCGTGAGGGCGATCATCATGGCGATTCAGCTGGGTCCTACCTACGGCTCGGGCTATCGTATCTGTCCCGACGCCGACCCCTGTGACGGTATATTCGACGTCTGCTACGCCTGCGGCCCCGTTCCGCGCGCGGTCGCGCTTCCCATGTTCCTTTCGGCCAAAGATGGCCACCATACCAAGCTGCCACCGGTTCGCATGTGCCGCTGTCGCCATGCCGAGCTCACCCTTGAGGAGCCCGACTACCCCATCCAGGCCGACGGCGAGCCCGTTGTCGCCTCGCGCATCGAGGTCGACATCCTCGCCGGCGCCCTCCACGTCTGGCACCCCACCCGCTAACCCCACCTAAGTTGCGGTGAAATAGGGACTGTTTATGCATCTAAAGCCGCAAAACAGTCCCTATTTCACCGCAACTTATGAGGAGGCTATTCGTCGCTGCCCGGTTTGCGACGGTTGGCCTTTTTAATGGCGTTGAAGTGCTTGTCATTAAGCCTGCGCTGGCGAGAGCGCTGAGGCACCTTGGTCTTTACGCGTCGACGCGGTGGACGCCCGCGACGCTCAAGCTCAGCGCGCAGCTTACGCAGGCAGCAGCTGCGATTCTGAAACTGGCTGCGGCTCTCACGCGCCGTCACGACAATCCCCGTGGGCCCATGTTTCATACGCACCGCAGAGTCCGTCGTGTTCACGCCCTGCCCGCCCGGACCCGTCGCGCGAAACACCTGTACCTCGCAATCGCGCGCCAGCTCCTCGACCGACATCTCGGCATAGCGCGCATACTCACGCCATCCCATCTTGTTCTCATCCATATCAGCACCTCCCCTCATACAAAAAATGTGACAAAGGGACAGTCCCTTTGTCACATCGCATACCAATCGCTTGTGTTGCGCGCTTAGGCGAAGGTGATCTCGCCGTTCTCGCAGTCCATATCGGCGATACGGGCCAGGCTCTCAACGCGGAAGCCGCGTTTACGGAGCTTATCGCCGCCGCCCTGGAAGCCCTTCTCAACGGCAATGCCAATGCCGGCAACTTCGGCGCCCGCAGCCTCGCAGATCTTAATAAGGCCCTCAAGCGCGCAGCCGTTGGCCAGGAAGTCGTCGATAATCAGGACCTTATCGCCCTCGGACAGAAAGCGCTTACCCACGATAACCGGGTACTCCTTCTGCTTGGTAAAGGAATAGATGGTCGTGGCATACTGCTCGCCGTCAAGGTTGATGGACTGGGCCTTCTTTGCAAAGACCACCGGCACGCCGCCAAAATGCTGAGCTGCGATGCAGGCCATACCAATACCCGAAGCCTCAATCGTCAGGATCTTGTTGATCTCGACACCCTCGAACAGACGGGCCCATTCGGCGCCCATGTGGTCGAACAGCTCAACGTCGCACTGGTGGTTGAGGAAGGCATCAACCTTAAGGACGTTACCGGCCTTTACGATGCCGTCATGGCGAATACGATCCTCAAGCTCCTGCATGGCGCAACCCCTTCTCGCGGCAACGATACCGCGCGATTAATAAACGTTGTTCGATAGTCTACCACGGACCGACCCCCGCCCACCCCACAAGCCGCATCGCACTATAAAGCTGCAAGACCAGTAGATAGGCCCGATTCGTGGCAGACAGCCTCCCAACACGCTAATGCCGGGTGCGCGTCCTCACCAAACGTACCAATGTGAGCGCAAAGCCCACGGTAGCAACGGCCATCAGCACGTAGAATACCAAACGAAAGCCAAAGAGGAACACGTCCGGACGACCCGCCACATAGCTCGTGACCGTCTTGCCCATCGCCGCGCTCGTCTGTCCATACAGGATGCGCGACGCCGCCGTAATACCCAGCGCTATGCCCGCATAGCGCGCCAAGCTGCTCAAGCTGCCCGCAAAGCCAAGCGCCTCACGCGGAGCTGAACCCATATACAGCGAATTATTGGGGCTCTGGAAGATCGACGTGCCGCACGACATAAACGCGACGCAGCACACAATCATCAAGATGGAAGAGTGCTCGTCAAGCGTGCTCACCGCAAAGAGACCGCACACGTACACGCCCAGGCCAACGGCCGTGGGCGCTTCACAACCAACACGGTCGGACACCGAGCCCGAAAGCGGGCCCACAAAGGCATTCACGACCGGCATCGCCAAAAACAACAGGCCGGAGATATCGGAGCTAAAGCCGTGGGCATCCTGAAAGTAGAACGGCAGCACAAACTCGGAGGCACCGATACCCACGAACACGATAAGCATGCAAGCCAGGTTAATCGTGAAAGCCGAGCTCGCAAAGCAGCGACGCGCCGCCTCTGTCAACGGCATAGGGCGTTCGCCAGCCTCCGGCTTCACATGCGGCAGCGTATAGAGTCCCACGATAAACGAGATTACGCCAATGGGCAGATTGATAAGGAAGATGCTCTCCCAGGGAAAGCTCGCCACCAGCACGCCGCCGAGCACGGGGCCGCACATCATGCCAAGAGCCACAAAGGTCGCCAGAATGCCCATGGCACGGCCGCGCTCACGCGCCGGAAACGACTCGGTGATGATGCCCATATTGTTGGCCATCGCGGCGGCACAGCCAATGCCCTGCACGAAACGCGCCAAGATAAGCACCTCGAGCGAAGCCGAAAGCCCGCAAAGCAACGAGCCACCCGTAAAGACGATTACACCAAGCTGGAACACATTCACCTTGCCGCGCACATCGCCCAAGCGGCCAAACGGCAGCATGGCGACGCACGTCGCGAGCAGATACACCGAGCTCACGAGCTGAATGCGGTCGAGACCCACCCCCAGCTCCTTTTGCATCACTGGGAGCGCCACCGTCACGATGCTCGCATCCAGACACGCCATAAAGGTCATGACGAGCACGGTGAACAGAATCGCCCATTTATTCTTACCGTGGGTGTCGCCCTCTAGGGCAATGTGCTCGCGGCGCAGCTGCTCTGCAGTTTTCTCCATGTATATCCTTTCTATCGTGCAACGCAAAAACGGGACCCCAATCGCCTACAAACGGACACGATCGGGGTCCCGCCTACGGAATCGGAACTATGAGGACGTCGTCAGCCGAAAAGCCGTCCCACGCCTCGCACGCACGCTAGCCTAGCACTGCTCGAGTGCCTGCTCAAGGTCGGCAATCAGATCGGCCGTGTCCTCGAGGCCGCACGACAGGCGCACCATGTCGGCGGAGATACCGCAGGCGATGAGTTCCTCGTCGTTCATCTGGCGATGCGTAGCGTTAGCAGGATGCAGGCAGCAAGTGCGGGCGTCGGCAACGTGCGTGGCGATCTGGGCGAGCTTGAGGCTCTTCATAAAGGTCTCGGCCGCCGCGCGACCACCGTTAAAGCCAAAGCTCACAACGCCGCAGGTACCGTTGGGCATGTACTTCTGAGCGATGTCATAGTACTTATCGCCCTCCAGGCCCGGATAGCTCACGAAGCGCACCTTGGGATGGCTCTGCAGGAACTTGGCAACGGCCAGGCCGTTCTCGCAATGACGCGGCATGCGCACATGCAGGCTCTCGAGCGAGCTGTTCAGGAAGAAGGCCGCCTGCGGATTCTGCATAGGACCAAGATCGCGCATGAGCTGAGCGGTTGCCTTGGTAATGAAGGCACCCTCGCGACCAAACTTCTCGGCATAGGTCACGCCGTGGTAGCTCTCATCGGGCGTGGTAAGACCCGGGAACTTCTCCGCATGAGCCATCCAGTCAAACTGGCCGTGGTCAACGATCACGCCGCCCAGGTAGGCAGCATGTCCATCCATGTACTTGGTGGTGGAGTGCGTAACGATGTCGGCGCCCCACTCAAAGGGACGGCACATCACAGGCGTCGGGAAGGTGTTGTCGACCATCAGCGGCACGCCGTGGTCATGTGCGGCCTTGGCAAAGCGCTCAATATCGAGCACGGCAAGGGCGGGGTTGGCAATCGTCTCGCCAAAGACGAGCTTGGTATTGGGCTCAAAGGCTGCCTCGAGCTCCTCATCGGTGCAGTCGGGGGCAACGAACGTGCAGGTCACGCCCATGCGGCCCATGGTGTGGGCGAGCAGGTTATACGTACCGCCGTAAATGGCAGAGCTAGCGACCACATGATCGCCGGCACCGGCCACGTTAAAGATCGCGAGGAAGTTCGCAGCCATGCCCGAGCTCGTGAGCATCGCGGCGGTGCCTCCCTCCATCTCGCAGATCTTGGCGGCAACCAGATCGCACGTGGGGTTCTGCAGGCGGCTGTAGAAGTAGCCCGACTCCTCCAGGTCAAACAGCTTACCCATATGCTCCGACGTGTCGTACTTCCACGTGGTGGACTGGTAAATGGGCACCTGGCGCGGCTCGGCATCTCCCGGGTGATAGCCGCCCTGAACACATGTAGTACCGATGGTCTGCTCGCTCATATCTAGCTCCCTTGCCTGGGTTACGTTTTATTCGGTTCACGATACCGCTACCCTGCACCCCTCTCAACCCATCCCCAAGGTAGGTTATGGGACAAATTGATCAGGGGTATTTCTCTCAAGCCTTGGGCATTTGCTCGATAGATAAAAACGAGGCATACATGAAGCTCTCGATGATTACATGCCCCGTCACGGGTACCATAGGCGGGTACACCGTGACCAAGGAGACAACGATGAAGCAAATCGATACGGCCCAGCTCGACATCACCGCCTGTCAGGCTCAAGCTGCCGAATATCACGCCCGTGGCTTTAACTGCGCCCAAGCCGTCGCCTGCACGCTCGCGCCCGCCGTCGGGCTCGACCCCCAGGTCGCCTTTACCCTCACCGAGGGCTTTGGCGCCGGCATGGGCGGCATGACCGAAACCTGCGGCGCCATCTCGGGCGCCGTGGCCATCATGGGCTTTGTAATGAGCGACGGCATGGAAAACCCCAAGACCAAGGGCCAGACCTACAAGCTGTCGCGCGAAATCGCCAAGCGCTTTGGCGAGAAGAACACGACGACCGTCTGTGGCACGCTCAAGGGCATCGGATCGGACAAGGGTCCGCTCCGCAGCTGCCCCGGCTGCATCGACGATGCCGTCGAGATCGCCTGCGATGTGCTAAAGCAGCTCGCCGAGTAAACGGCGGCAACATAAATCGACGGCCGGCGCGCTTGGAATCAATCCAAAAGCACGCCGGCCGTCGCCGTTAGAACTCGGCAAATTCGGGAGCGCCGACCTCAATCTCCTCACGCCCCGCCATAAGCTCGCGCATCTTAGCGCAAAACGGCTCCTGCTCCCCCGCCTTAAACACCAAATGAAGTGTCACGGCGTCCGCGTAATCGGTATCCGAAACCTTGGCACCCGAATCCTGCGCCAAGCGAAGCACCTGCTCGTACTGCGGATAGGCCACATGCACGTCAACCGGCACGACGCTCGTCATCTCGACAATCTGCCTGGCCTCCTGAGCAGCTGCCACCGCCGCCTGCGTCGCGGCGGTATAGGCGCGCACCAAGCCGCCGGGCCCCAGCAGCGTACCGCCAAAATAGCGCGTCACCACGCAGCAAACATTTTTGAGCTCCGCGCCGCGCAACACCTCGAGCGTCGGCATGCCGCTCGTGCGGCTCGGCTCACCGTCATCGCTCTGGCGCTCGCGTCCATCGACCAAAATCCACGCGGGAACATTGTGTCGAGCGTCGTAATGACGCTTGCGAACCATCTCGATAAAGGCATTCGCCTCATCCTCGGACTCAATATGGACCAGCTGGGCAATAAACCGGCTCTTGCGGTCCACAAACTCGCCCGAAACCTCAATATTCGATTGCAGAGTAAAATAGCTGTCCAACAAAGCCCCTCAACAACAAGCAAAGCAACAAACAGCCTCAATAATACGGCAAAGACCGTACCGTTAATCCCGGTAAATAGAACGGCAACACCGATGATTCCGTAAACGAAAGCGAGAACCCGTCAGCGCGAGCAAGGTGCCTTGAAAGACGAGGGCATTGACCTTATGGTCATGCCCGAAGGCTTGAAAGGCAGATTGCCGCGCTGACGGGTTCGCAGCGTCAACAAAGTGCTGAGTGGGCCTATAAGCCGGGTTCTGTCGTGAACGGTCATTTATCTTGTCTGCACGTTACCGTGCAGTTCCACGCACGCTACCCGAACGCGGACCGGGCCGGCCCATAGCGTTCCTATTCGCGCTTGCTCCGGATGGGGCTTGCCAAGCCGCCGTGTTACCACGACGCTGGTGGTCTCTTACACCACCGTTTCAGCTTTTCCCTTTACGCCTTGCGGCGCAGGTGGGAGTCTTCTTTTCTGCGGCGCTTTCCGTCGGATCACTCCGCCCGGCCGTTAGCCGGCATCCCGCCCTCTGGAGCCCGGACTTTCCTCACGCGTACTGCAAGCAGCACATCGCGCGACCGTCTGGCCCACTCAGCAGTGCAAGAGTGTAACACACCGTTGCCGCAGGCAATGGCACAACGCAAACGCTCGACACGATAAACCAAGAACCGCCATGCGCTACAATGGTCCTGTCGATGGGCAACGTCGTCAGTCGAGACGCGACCGCGCTCCGCACCCCTCCGTCTACTCGGTGTGTTCCCGCCTCCTCCCCGAGGCGGGATGTCGGCATTTTTCATGCACTGACAACCCAATAGCCTGTGGACAGCCCGGGCTGCATCGCGCACCTTGGCAGCAAATGCAAAAAAGGGACCCGTCCATTGCGGACGGATCCCTTAAAACAAGTGATCGTCAAACCGATTTACTCGGCGTCGGTCTCCTCGTCCTTCTTCTCGGAAGGCAGCGGGGTAACCTCGATCTCGACGCCCAGAGTCTCAGCAGCGGACTTCATGGACAGGGAGATACGACGACGGTCGAGGTCGATCTCCATGACCTTGACCTGAACCTTGTCGCCCACGTGGGTGACCTGAGAAGGCTGATCGACGTGCTTGTTGGCCATCTCGGAGATGTGCACCAGGCCCTCGATGCCCTCGCCCAAGTCGACGAAAGCGCCGAACGGGACAAGCTTGGTCACAGTGCCCTCGACGATAGCGCCGACGGGGTACTTCTTGACCAGTGCGCGCCACGGATCCTCGGTGGTCTGCTTGAGACCCAGGGAGATGCGCTCGCGGTTGAGATCGACGTCGAGAACCTCGACCTCGACCTCCTGGCCGACCTTGACAACCTCGGAAGGATGGTTGACGTGGTTCCAGGAGAGCTCGGAGATGTGGATGAGGCCGTCGATACCGCCGAGGTCGACGAAGGCGCCGAAGTCGACGATGGAGGAAACAGTGCCCTGGAGACGCATGCCAGACTTGAGCTTAGACAGAATCTCGGAGCGCTCGGCCTTACGGGACTCCTCGAGCACGACGCGACGGGAGAGGACGACGTTGTTGCGGTTGCGGTCCATCTCGATGACGCGGGCCTCGATGCGGGTGCCCATGTAGGAGGTGAGGTCCTTGACACGACGGAGGTCGACGAGGGAAGCGGGCAGGAAGCCACGCAGGCCGATGTCGAGGATCAGGCCGCCCTTGACAACCTCGATAACCTCGCCCTCGACGTTCTCGCCGGAGTTGAACTTCTCCTCGATGCGGTTCCAAGCACGCTCGTACTCGGCACGCTTCTTGGACAGGACCAGACGACCGTCCTTGTCCTCCTTC
This sequence comes from uncultured Collinsella sp., assembly GCA_902489665.1. Lineage (GTDB taxonomy): Bacteria > Actinomycetota > Coriobacteriia > Coriobacteriales > Coriobacteriaceae > Collinsella. Next base: position 54,928 of record CABUAT010000006.1, read on the forward strand.
TGGAGAACCAGAGCCTCGATGGGGTCACCGAGTGCAACGATGTCTGCAGGGTTAGCGTCCTTGCGGATGGACAGCTCGCGGACCGGAATAACGCCCTCGGACTTGAATCCGATGTCAACGAGCACCTCGTCATGCTCGATCTTAACGACAGTGCCGTTAACGAGATCGCCCTCATCAAAGTCGGTAATCGTACCGTCGATGAGGTTGTTCATCTCCTCCTCATTGACATCGTCAAGAGAGAAAATGGACGAGTTCTGAATCTCACTCAAAGGTGGACCCCTTTCGAACTACGGGGCCCCGATTGCTAGGACCTACAGAAGGGTGCGACAAGCACACAACGTTTAGGAACACTCGGGAGCCGACAGATACTAATGTGACGCTTATGCAATCACGTTCGTATAGATTACGGGGAAATGAGTTCGATTTCAAGCGTGAACTGCGATTTTTTACTCGTGTGGAGACTTTTTCGTAATCTTATGAACACACGTCTCCGCAACTTGACGATAACCAGCTAGGCATTCGGCTTTGGGGTAAAGTATCCGGAGCCAACGACTCTAGATCATATTTACGAGAAAGGTGCCCGCGTGCTCAAAGCAGTCGTTTTCGATATGGACGAGACGCTTCTCAGCATCAACCTCAACGCGTTCATCCTTCGCTATTTTAAGGATGTCTCATCGATGCTCGCGGATATCGGGCACCGCAGCCGCGGTGGCACGATGGCACGCCTCGGCACCATCCTGGTCGACCTCAACGCCAATCGCCGCAGCGGCACGGACAATCGCACCAATCTTGAGTTTTACCAAGAAGAGGTCGAGCGCCGATGCGGTATCTGCCTCTCCGACCCCATCATCTACGAGGCGTTTACCTACTACGACCGCGAAGTCCTGCCGTACAAGAACGACGATGTCATCAACGCCCACGCCATGCCGGGCGCACACGCCGCGCTCCAGGCCGTACAGGACGCAGGGCTGCGTTGCGCGCTCTTTACCAACCCCAGCTTTCCCCAGGGGGCCATCGAGTGCCGCATGGGTTGGGGCGACCTGGCCGACGCTCCCCTTGAGCTCGTCACGCACATGGGAAACGCTACCCGCTGCAAGCCCGATGCCACCTACTATCTAGAACAGCTTGAGGTGATGGGGCTCGAGCCGCACGAGGTCCTTATGGTGGGCAACGATCCCAAGCGCGACTTCCCCAGCCCTGCCTGCGGCATCCAAACCGCCTTTGTGGGCCAGGGCAAGCCCAGCCGAGCCACCTGGCGCGGAACCATGGAAGACTTCGCCCGCGACTTTAACGCCGTAGTAGAAGCCTTCTACGAACACCAAATAGCCGACGAACTATCGTAGGCGCCAGAACATCTAGCGCAGTTGCGGTGAGATAGTTCCTGTTTGCCCCTCACCCGGGTAATTTTAGGAACTATCTCACCGCAACTTAATATCTAGCAGACCTGGGTTTTGCCGATCATGATGTTGAGGATCTCGACGTCGGTGTCCTTCATGCCCACGCGGCCTACGTAGCCCATACTGGCGATCGTCTGCTCAACGGTATCTTGGATCAGGCCCTCGCCGGCGCGGAAGCCGCGGCCTTGCATGGCCATATCGTGGCCCAGAATCGCCGCATCGACGGCAGCCGAGATCTTGGCGGCACAGCTCGCCTTGGCGCCGTCGCACACGATGCCGCCCACGTTGCCAAGCGTATTCGAGACCGTCGCGCCAATCTGTTCGCGCGTGCCACCGCACAGCCAGGTAATCGCAGCGCCGGCGCCGCACGCAGCGCAAATAGCACCGCAAAACGCCGAGAGCGCACCAATATAGCTCTTGATATGCACGGCGATAAGATCGGACAGCATCACGGCGCGCACCAGGCGCTCGTGGTCGCAACGCAGGTACTCGGCATACTCCATGACGGGCAATGCGCAGGTAATGCCCTGATTGCCCGAGCCGCACACAATGGCGACCGGCAGCGCGCAACCGTTCATGCGGGCGTCGGACCCGGCGGCCGCACGGGCACGGGCGCGGCAGGCGACGTCATCGGCACGAGCACCCAGCAGCGTACGGCCCACCTCGGCGCCCCAAGCGTGCGCGAGGCCCTCAGCACTGATCGCGCCATTCAGCTCAATCTGACGCTCAACGGCAGCGCGGGCGTCCTCAATGTCACCGTCCTCGATAAAGTCGATGATGGCCTCGATCGACATGGGCGTGTCGGCGTTATCTGCCGCACGCTCGGCCACCACGCGCTCGGCGCAGGCGGCGCACTCCCCCGCTGACTTACCGCATACCGGAATACCGTCGAGCGTATGGCACGTGACATTAGTGTGGTGATCGGTAATCTCGACGACCGCGGTATGGCCCCCGGCCGTCGCAGTCACCTTGATGTAGAGGTTGGGCACACCCTCGACAAGCGACACATCGCAGTAGTCCGCATCGGCAAGCAGCTCGGCCACGCGGGCGCGGTCCGCGTCATCGACGCTCTCGAGCACCTCGAGCGCGCTCTTGGCGTCGCCGCCCACGGCACCCAGCACGGCCGCGGCCTCAATACCGTGCATACCGCCCGAGTTGGGCACGGTCACGCTCTTGACGTTCTTGATGATGTTGCCCGAGCAGGCAACATCCATATGATCGGGTTCGCAACCGAGCGTCTGGCTCGCCAGCGCCGCTGCATAAGCAACGGCAATGGGCTCGGTGCAGCCGAGTGCACAAACAAGTTCGCGGTTCAAAACATCGCAAAACGCGGCATCACGAAGGGAATCGGCAGGCATAGGTATCTCCTACTTGTATAACGGGCTGGGCTCTCAATAATAATTAGCTCTTTTATTTGATAACAATGCATCAAAAACCGCAACCCAGGTTCCGGTAGACGGCATTCAGGCGCAAACTGACGGCATTCATTCATGAGAAACCGGTCTTGTTGCATGCTAAAGCGTTTGACCAAAAAACGCCCAAGCGTTTACACAAAAGTCGCGCTATCATGCAGTCGAACGCGGTAAAACCTTTAGCAATCTCGCCGCACAGACCAGAGAGGAACTATCCATGAAGATCGGTATCGGTAACGACCACGCCGCCGTCGAGCTCAAGAACATCATCTCCGAGCACCTGAAGGAGCGCGGCTGCGAGGTCGTGAACTTTGGCACCGACACCTCCGAGAGCTTTGACTACCCCATCGCCGGCTACAAGGTGGGTAAGGCCGTTGCCAACGGCGACGTCGATCTAGGCATCCTGATCTGTGGCACCGGCGTCGGTATCAGCCTGGCTGCCAACAAGGTCGAGGGCGTACGCGCCGTCGTGTGCTCCGAGCCCTTCAGCGCCAAGCTCTCCCGCATGCACAACAATACCAACGTGCTCGCTTTTGGCGCCCGCGTCGTGGGCTCCGAGCTCGCCAAGATGATCGTCGACGAGTGGCTCGACGCCGAGTTTGAGGGCGGTCGTCACGAGCGTCGCGTTAACCTCCTCAACGAGATCGATCACACGCGCGCCCTTAAGATCGTCGACGAAGCCTAAACTATTCAGTGCCACAAGCTAACAGCAGGGGCCCGCTCGGAACACATGTCCGAGCGGGCCCCTGCATAGATTTTGGAATAAAAGGGCGCCGCGGATGGAGTTCCGCGGCGCCCAAGCCACACGCTAACAGCTTTAAGGAGTCAAAGCTGGTTTAGCCAAAGAAGCGCTTGATCTCAATCTCGGCGTTCTCCAGGCAGTCGGAGCCGTGGATCACGTTGGCGTTGACATCGACGGCAAAGTCGCCGCGGATGGTACCAGGAGCAGCCTCAAGCGGGTTGGTAGCGCCCATGAGGGTGCGCATCTTAGCAACAGCGGAGAGACCGGAAACGACCATCTTGACGACCGGACCGCTCGTCATAAAGTCGCAGAGACCGCCAAAGAAGGGCTTGTCGGCCAGATGGGCGTAGTGCTCCTCGACGGTAGCGCGCTCGAGCGTGGTCATCTCCATGCGCTCGATGACAAGGCCGCTGCGCTCAATGCGAGCAACGATCTCGCCGATCTTGCGGTCGCGCACGGCGTCGGGCTTAATCATGATGAAGGTCTTCTCGATAGCCATAAAAGTAGCCTTTCAAGTAGGTTCGCGCGTGCCCAAGTCCCATTCCGGCACCCGCCTGGACTGCATCGTAACAGAGTTTTAGCTGCAGTTAAACAAAAAGCTGTTTATTGAAACGTTGCAATTTATTAAAGCGCTCCATATGTGTCACTTCTGTTTCGAAGCCCGATTAGAGTACCATCCGACCGCCCATCAACCGCGCCGAACAGAGCAGGCGGTCGGTTGCCGCCCGCGAACGTATCCCCTTCACAACCTGCCCAAAGGTCCTACAGAAGTTCTCGACAAGCCCCTCCCCCATAGCAACAAAATACGGGCTCCCACATCAGCAGGCGCCCGTAAAGCGAAAACGATTTATCAATACATGGCCAAAACGGCTTCAGCAAAACCTCTACTTTGCCCCGTGACCCATCTCGACGACCTTGGTCAGCGATCCAAACACGCCCTCGTCAGCCACGAGCTGTGCCTCGGCACGCTGCAACTGCACGGCAACGGCGGCAGGAGCGGTGCCGCCCTCGGTCGTGCGCGCGGCGACAATCGACGGGATATCGAGCGCCTCGGTAATGTCGCGCACAAAGAGCGGGCTTGCCTCCTGGAACACCTCAAACGGCAGGTCCTCAAGATTGCAGCCGCGCTTCTCGCACATCAGGACCAGATGGCCCACCACGGCATGTGCCTCGCGGAACGGCAGGCCACGCTTGGCCAGGTAATCGGCAACATCGGTGGCGGCAAGGTGCCCCACGCCGCACTCGCGCGCCATGGCATCCTCGTTGACGGTCCAAGTCGAAATCATTCCGGCCATAACGGACAGGCACTGCATGAGCGTATGGGCGGTATCGAGCGCGCCCTCCTTGTCCTCCTGCAAGTCCTTGTTATAAGCAAGCGGCAGGCCCTTCATGGTTACCAGCAGCTGCACCAGGTTGCCGTACACGCGACCGCTCTTGCCGCGGATAAGCTCGGCAAAGTCGGGGTTCTTCTTCTGCGGCATGATGGACGAGCCAGTGGAGTACGAGTCGGAAAGCGTGATAAAGCCAAATTCGGAGCTCGACCACAGTACGATCTCCTCGGAAAGACGCGACAGGTGCATCGCCATGACGGATCCGGCGTAATGCAGATCGAGCAGAAAATCACGGTCGGAAACGGCATCGAGCGAGTTGGGGATCACGCCCGCAAAGCCAAGTTCGGCAGCCGTCATCTGGCGATCGAGCGGATAGCTCGTACCGGCAAGCGCAGCGGCACCCAGCGGGCAGTTGTCGGCAGCATCAAAGGCGGCCTTCAAACGCGTAAAGTCGCGCGCGAACATCCAGGAATACGCCAGCAGGTGATGCGACAGCAGCACGGGCTGAGCATGTTGCATGTGCGTGTAGCCCGGCAGAATCACCTTGTCGTACTTCTTGGCCGCATCCACCAGCACATGGCGCAGCTCAAGATTGGCCTCCATGAGCTCCTTGGCCAGCGCCTTGACGCCCAGGCGCGTATCGGTCGCCACCTGGTCGTTGCGCGAACGCCCAGTATGCAAGCGCTTGCCAGCCTCGCCGATGCGACGCGTCAGCTCGCTCTCGATGGACATATGAATGTCCTCATCGTTGATGTCGAAGGTAAAGTTGCCGGCATCGATATCCTGTTCGATTCCGGTCAGGCCCTTGGCAATCGCCTGCTCGTCCTCGGCACTGATGATGCCCTGGGCGGCCAACATCTTGGCATGCGCCTTAGAGCCGGCGATATCCTGCTTATAGAGATGTTTGTCGACCGGCAGCGACGCGCCAAACTCCTGCGTGACCTCGGCCACGCCCGCCTCAAAACGACCGCCCCAAAGAGCCATGGAACCGTCTCCTTTCTCCAAATACCAAAACAAGCGTCCAAAGCAATGTGCCCTGTCGCTAAAGCGATTTATCAACCGCTAGTTTTACACACTCCCTGCCGCGCGCGGGGCCATGTGGCTAATTTGCAAAGAAGTGACGCACCATGCACTTGGCGCCCAACGTCTCCCTCCGGATGTTGCCCTGCGAACCATCGATCCAGGCCTTCAGGCTCATAGGAACGTCCTCGACCCTTACAGCATCGAACTCGGGCGCGAGGGCAAGCAAAGCATGCGCGATAGCATTGAACATAATGGATACTCCTCATATATATAGGCACAGAGCCGCCAAATTGATAGAAGGAGCCCCGCCGGACAACCCCGGCGGGGCTCGGACTCAGCCGCAGACGCGGCATCATATATGCGGGCGGAACGTAGGGGCCACCGATGTTAAGAAGTGTCAGCAAGCATAACGAAAGGTAGGGACCCCGTGCGCCCGTTATGTATCACGCGGATGGGCCGCGCGGATACCAAGGGAAGGAGGCGCTAGGCCTGGGCAGCAGCAGAGCTGGGGCCCTGGACCTTTGCCCACGTCTTGAGCGACAGCGTATCGATCTCGATAAAGCCGGCGCTGGCCTTCTCGTCAAACGTGGTGTCGCGGTCGTAGGTAGCCAGGCCGTAGTCGTAGAGGCTGAAGGGACTCTTGCGGCCGACGACATGGCAGTTGCCCTTAAAGAACTTCAGACGGACAGTGCCGGTCACGAACTTCTGGGTATCGGCCACAAAGGCGTCGAGCGCGTTCTTGAGCGGGCTGTACCACTGGCCGTTGTACACGGCGGTGGCCCAATCCTGCTCGAGCTTGATCTTGGTCTTGAGCAGGTCGCCCTCGACGCAGATGTCCTCGAGCGCCTTGTGGGCGGTGATGAGCGTCAGGGCGCCGGGAACCTCATAGCACTCGCGGCTCTTGAGGCCCACCAGACGATCCTCGACCAGGTCAAGACGGCCAAAGCCGTTGTCGCCCGAAATCTTGTTGAGGGCGATGACGATCTCGGAGAGCTTCATCTTCTTGCCGTCGACGGCGACAGGCTTGCCGGCCTCAAACTCGATCTCGGTATAGGTCGGGGTGTCAGGCGTGTCCTCGGGGTTCTTGGTCATAACCCAAGCGTCATCGAGCGGCTCATTCCAAGGGTCCTCCAGGTGACCGCACTCGATGGCGCGACCCCACAGGTTGTCGTCGATGGAGTAGGGGTTGTCGTTGGCACCCTCGGGAACCGGCACGTTGTGGGCGTGGGCATAGGCGACCTCGTCGGGACGGCACTTCAGGTCCCACTCGCGAACCGGGGCGATAACCTTGAGCTCGGGGTCGAGGGCCTTGACGGCGGCCTCAAAACGGACCTGATCGTTACCTTTGCCAGTGCAGCCGTGGGCGACGTAGGTCGCGCCAAACTCGTGGGCGACCTCAACAAGCTTCTTGGCAAGCAGCGGGCGAGACAGGGCGGAGAGCAGCGGATACTTATTCTCGTACATGGAGTTTGCGGCGATGGCTTTGGTCAGGAACTCATCGGAGAACTCGTCGCGCAGGTCGAGCACCTGGCAATCGAGAACGCCCAGGTCGAGCGCCTTCTGCTTCTTGGCATCCAGTCCGGTCTCTTCCTGGCCCACGTTGCCGCAGACGCAAACGACATCGAGATTCTTCTCGTCCTGGAGCCACTTGACACATACGGATGTATCAAGACCACCGGAATATGCGAGAACGACTTTTTCCTTGCTCATGGCTGTTTCCTTTCGCCCTTGGTAGCTAGTTAGAACATCGGTCAGTTGCAAGTCATTTCAAGGTCATATACCGTGCAATATCAGGTTAAATAGCAAAAATCAGCACATACATGCCCTAGAAACATGCAGCAATGTCGTGCTAAAACCCAACGACCTCAAAATGACTCTGTTGAGGCAATTCGCCCCATGCGGACAGAGACGATTGTTATCGTCGTCGGGAAATTGCGCGCTGGCGTCGGATGGCATTGTCTGCAGTGGTGATGATCTTTACGAACTGCATCTGCCTCTCCTTTCACGTATCGCCGGGCGCAATTCAAATATCGTAAACGGTACCTTTTACTCGGTAAGCGGTTGTTTTTCCGTCTCCGTTTTCGATGGTCGCTATATTACGCTAAAGTGCCCGCAGCACAAGCGACAAATTCAAATTTCTGAAAAGTTTTTTCATTACTTTGTGAAGCGTGGTGCAAATACGCACCATTCCTGCGAAAATACGCTCGACTACTAGTTGATGGTTATAACGTCTGAAACAATCTCGAAACGAAAGGCGCATTTTTATGCAAACTTACGAATCGGACGCCAACATCGGCAACATTAAGATTCTCGCCGTCGATATGGACAAGACGCTGCTGACCGACGAGCGTGTGCTGCCCCAGGGTCTTGATGAGCGCCTGGACAAGCTCGCCGACGCCGGCATCGTATTCTGCCCCGCCAGCGGACGTCCCGCCCCCAAGCTCGAGGAGATGTTCGAGGGCATCAAGAACCGCCTCGCCTTTTGTCCCGACAACGGAGCTTGCGTGATCTATCGCGGCAGCTATATCTATAAAAGCAATATTGACGTGGAGCTGTATCAGCAGGTCTTGAACCGTGCCTCGGAGGATCCTCGCGCTGTCCCCGTCCTGTGCTGCTTCGACGAGTTCTACGTGCTTGCCCGCGACCATCAATACCACGACGAGATCAGCGTCTACTACAACACAATCAACTACGTAGACAGCTTTGAGGGCATTGATTTCGAGTCCAACAAGATTTCGGTCTTCTTCCCCGGCTACGACGCCGAGCCCGCTTTCCGCGAGACCTATAGCCCCGAGTTCTCGGACAAACTCTACGTCACCAACGCTGGGCGCGAGTGGATCGACTTTATGAACCTGGGCGTCGACAAGGGCGCCGGCGTCGCTCACCTGTGCGAGCACCTGGGCATCGATATTGCCGATGCTGCCGCCGTGGGCGATACCTACAACGACATCCCCATGCTGGAGCGCGTCGGTCACAGCTTTATCGTGGACAATGCCGAGGAGCACATGAACGCGCATGCCAAATGGCGCATTCCGAGCAACAACGACGGGGGCGTACTGACGCTCATCGACGCCATCTTGGCGGCTCGTTAATCTATCCCGTCGCCATGCCCGGGGCCGACCGCTTGATTTTTGCTCGGTCAAGTCCTGGGCTCGCACGAAGAGCACATTTAGTGCTCTTCGGCTCGTGCGGAATCTACAAAAATCAAGCGGTCGGCCCCGGGCATGGCCATGTTGACTTTGCTTGCCGCCAAGATGGCCTCTTGAGTGTCTAGATACTTGGCTGAATTTATTTGAACAGAGGGGAGCCCCTTTTTGGAAGGGGCTCCCCTCTGTTTTGGTTACTTTGGGGTTGTGGGCACTTCCCTATTTGGCGTCGGCCCAGGTTATGCCGGTGCTGGCTTCGGCGATTAGGGGAACGCGGAGGTCCACTACGTGCTCCATGACGTCGCGGACCATGGTGGTTAGGCGCTCGACTTCGTCGATGGGGCACTCAAAGTCCAGTTCGTCGTGCACTTGCAGGATCATGTGGGCGGCAAAGCCTTCTTCTTCCAGGCGACGACTTACGCGGGCCATGGCGATCTTGATGATGTCTGCTGCGGTGCCCTGCATGGGATGGTTCATGGCCGTGCGCTCGCCAAAGCCGCGGAGTTGCGGGTTTTTGGCCTTGAGCTCGGGAATATGGCGTCTGCGGCCATACATGGTCTCGGCGTAGCCCGTCTGCTTGGCGCGCGCCACCACGTTGTCGAGGAACGTACGCACGCCCGGGTAGGCCTCGTAGTAGCGGTCGATCATGTCGCGCGCCTCGGCCATCGAGATATGCAGCGACTGCGACAGGCCGTAGGCCTGCTGGCCATACACGATGCCAAAGTTCACGGCCTTGGCGCGACTGCGCAGGTCGGGCGTTACCTCGGACACCGGCACACCAAACACGCGTGCCGCCGTCTCGGCATGGAAGTCCTCGCCCTCGTTAAAGGCGCGCACCAAGTGCTCGTCACCCGAGAGATGTGCCAGCAGACGCAGCTCGATCTGCGAGTAGTCCACCGCCAAAAAGACGCTTCCCTCGCCTGCCGAAAACGCCGTCTTGACGGTACGCCCCAGCTCCGAGCGCGTCGGAATGTTTTGCAGATTAGGGTCGCTCGAAGACAGACGCCCCGTCGCGGTGATGGTCTGGTTGTACGTGGTGTGCACACGACCGTCACCGCGGCGCAGCGGGCCCAACGTGTCCAGATAGGTTGACTTGATCTTGGACTTCTCGCGCCAGTCTAAGATCAAACGAACAATCTCGTGGTCACGGGCAAGATCACTCAGTACCTTGGCATTGGTCGAATAGTAACCGCGCTTGGTCTTTTTGAGACCCTTGGTCGGAAGGCCCATCACATCAAAGAGCACATGCGAAAGTTGCATGGGGCTGCCGATGTTAAAGGTCTCGTCACCGGCAAGGTCGCGAATGCTTCGTTCGACCTCGGTGATCTGGGTCGCCAGACCCTCGGACAGACTGTGCAGGCGGTCGGGGTCCACGAGCATGCCCGCGCGCTCCATCTTGGCAAGTACCGGAACGAGCGGCATCTCGATGCCATCGAACACGTTGGCGGCGTTCTCACGGGCCATGCACTCGCGCAACGGCGCCACGAGCGCCAGCGTCAGAGCCGCAGTACGGGCGGCAGGCGCCGGAGTGTCCTCACCAGCACCCTCTGCACCGCGCGCCGCAGGCAACGCCATCTGCAGATAGGTATCGGCCAGATATGCCTCATCGAACTCGGAGCGATCGGAATCCAGCAGATAGGCAGCGACCACGGTATCGAAGATACGCGTGGAATCGGCAGCGAGCGGATCCATGAGCTCGGGCTCAGAAGAATCGATGGGCGAAAGCTCGTGCAGCAGCGCTTTCGTATCCGGGCTCGCCACGCGGCCCTCCATAAACAGGCGCGCAAGCACGCCGGCGATCACACCGTGAGCGAAGTTGAAGCCCTCAACCTCAGCCGCCGCACAGCTGTCGCCCTCCTCGAGCGCGAACAGGCCCTTGGACGTCGCCAACCACAGCGTGCGCGTCAGCCCAAAGAGCGCGCCCTCTTCCTTGTCGTCGTCCACCACGGCGGCGACCCACTCGCCGGCATCAATCGCGCGGGAGACCTCAGCCGCAACGGCACCAAGCGCGTCGGCATCGCCGGCGGCTGCGCGAACCATAGCAGGTATCTCAAACACACTGGAGGCAGCAGCCCCGCCCTCGCCGCCGATCAGCGCCAAGAAACGGTTCTGCATGGCGGTGATACCAAGCGTACCCAGAGCCGCGGAAACCTCATCGGCAGAAAACGCCGGGAAGGACGTCGCCTCAAAGTCGAGCTCGACGGGCGCATCGGTGCGAATTGTCGCAACCTTGCGGCTCAGTAGTGCGTCATCGATGTGTGCACGCAGGTTCTCGCCCATCTTGCCCTTGACCTCATCGGCATGCGCGATGACTTCGTCCAGGCTACCGTACTTCGCAATGAGCGCACTCGCCTTTTTGGGACCGATGCCCGGTACACCGGGGATGTTGTCGGACGTATCGCCCTTTAGACCGTAAAAATCGGGCACGAGCGCCGGCGTAATGCCGTGATACAGGTCGTCCACGCTCTCGGGCGTCATAATCGCCACGTCGGACAGGCCCTTGCGGGTCGAGACCACGTTGACGTGCTCGGTCACGAGCTGATACATATCGCGGTCGCCGGTCACCAGTAGCATGTCGCAGCCGGCCTCTTCACCCAGGCGCGCCATGGTTCCCAGGATGTCATCGCCTTCCCAGCCCTCGGACTGCAGAATCGGCACGTTGAGCGCGGCGAGCAGCTCCTTAATCATAGGGAACTGCGCATGCAGATCGGGGTCCATGGGCGGGCGTTGCGCCTTATACTGCGGCAGCATCTCCATGCGCACGCGCGGTTTACCCTTGTCAAACGCCACGACGACGCCGTCGGGGTTAAAGGCATCGATCATCTTGAGAAACATGTTCAGAAAGCCAAAGATCGCGTTGGTGGGGCGACCGTCCGGCGCGTTCATGGTCGGCGGCACGGCGTGGAAGGCGCGATGCATGAGCGAGTTGCCGTCGATAACGGCAAAGGTGCGGCGCTTGTCAGACATATTGAATACCTCGCTTTGGGCTGGGCACGGTTTGCTCACTCCAGTTTACACGCTCCCCGCCCCGCGGCCACCTCACATCAAGCTCCCCCGCCACCGTGAGCCCGCGCGTGATACGATGGCTCACGGTACATCAACCAGCACGATCGATCCGAAAGGAGCCTGCGTCATGGAGCGTCCCTGCGCATGGAAAAAGTACACGCCACAGCAAATCGAGGAGCTCGAGGAGCTTTGCCGCGGCTATAAGCAGTTTTTGAGTGAGAACAAGACCGAGCGCCTGTGCGTCAAGGCCGGCATCAAGATGGCCGAGGAGGCGGGATACGTCGACCTGGAGACCGTAATCGCCGCAGGCCGCGAGCTTAAGGCAGGCGACAAGGTGTATGCCGCTAACCACGGCAAGGACCTTATGCTCGTCAATCTGGGCACCGCCCCGCTCGAGCAGGGCTTTAACATCCTAGGCGCGCACGTGGACTCGCCGCGCCTGGACCTTAAGCAGAACCCCGCCTTCGAGGCCGGCGACATGGCTTATCTCGACACGCACTACTACGGCGGCGTCAAGAGCTACCACTGGGTAGCCTCCCCGCTCGCACTCGTGGGCGTCATCTGCAAAAAGGACGGTACCACCGTCGACATCAATATCGGCGACAAGGCGGACGATCCGGTCTTTACCATCTCCGACCTGCTGATCCATCTCTCGAGCGAGCAGATGTCTAAGCCTGCCAAAGACGCCGTCGACGCCGAGATCCTCGACGTGATCGTGGGCGGCCGTCCCGTCAAGTTCGATGAGGACGACAAGGACGCCCCCAAGGAGCCCGTCAAGCAGATGTTCCTGGATATCCTCAAGGAGCAGTACGACGTCGAGGAGGAGGACTTCCTCTCCGCCGAGATCGAGGTCGTGCCCGCCGGCCCCGCCCGCGACATGGGCCTCGACCGCTCCATGATTCTGGGCTATGGCCATGACGACCGCGTCTGTGCCTACCCCTCCATGCTCGCCCAGATCAACGTCACCAACGTGGAGCGCACGAGCATCACGCTCATCGTCGACAAGGAGGAGATCGGTTCCGTGGGTGCCACCGGCATGACGAGTCGCTTCTTCGAGAACACCGTCGCCGAGATCATGATGCTCGCCGGCGAGGACAGCCCGCTGGCTCTGCGCCGCGCGCTCGCCCGCAGCCGTATGCTCTCCTCCGACGTGTCCGCCGGCTTCGACCCGGGCTATGCCGGCAAGTTCGAGACCAAGAACGCCGCCTTCATGGGTCGCGGCCTGTGCTTTAACAAGTACACGGGCAGCCGCGGCAAGGGCGGCTCTAACGACGCCGACGCCGAGTATGTGGCCCTCGTCCGCGACATCATGGACGAGGCCGGCGTGGACTTCCAGACCTGCGAGCTCGGCCGCGTCAACGCTGGTGGCGGCGGCACCATCGCCTACATCATGGCCAAGTACGGCATGAACGTCATCGACTCCGGCGTTGCCGTCCTGTCCATGCACGCCCTGTGGGAGGTCGCCAACAAGGCCGATATCTACGAGGCCTACCGCGGCTACAAAGCCTTCCTCGAGCGCGCCTAATCCACCCCACCCATAACTTGCGGTGGAATACGGTCTGTTTGGTCTTTCAATAGACCAAACAGACCGTATTCCACCGCAACTTCTTTTTGGCAGAGGAGAGTCCATGCTGCAGGTCATCATTTCGCCCGCAAAGCAGATGCGCGCGGCACAAGATGCTTTTGAAGTCCTGGGCATCCCACCCTTTGTGCGCGAGACGGCTCGCCTCCACCGCGCACTGCTAGATATCGAGCGGAATGAAGGCAGCGGCGGCCTGCAGGCGCTGTGGAACGTGAGTGACAAACTGCTGGGACCTTGCCTCAACACACTGCATGAGTTCGGGCCCATCCTGAAAAGCGGCGATCTCGACAATCCCGCACTCGCCCGTCACCTCTCCCCTGCCGTCATGTCCTATCACGGCATTCAATACCAGAGCATGGCACCCGAGGTGATGGATTCCGCACAGCTCGCATGGCTGCAAGACCATCTGTGGATCCTCTCCGGCCTCTACGGGTGCGTTCGTCCCTTTCATGCCGTCGAACCGTATCGGCTGGAGATGGGCGCGAAGCTTGTCGTCGACGGTGCCCGAGACCTCTACGCATTTTGGAGCGATAAGCTCGCGCGGGCTATCGCCCCGGCAGGCTCAAACACCACGATCGTCAACCTCGCCAGCGTAGAGTATGCCAAAGCCGTTCTGCCCCACCTCGCGGGCGACGCCACAGCCGTCACATGCCTCTTTGGCGAGGGCATCCGCAACGGGAAGCCCATCCAACAGTCGACCGCCAGCAAAAAGGCACGCGGCTCCATGGTGCGGTGGATGGCAGAAAACAAGCTCGAGGATGCAAGCGAACTTACCGCATTCAATATCGGCTATCGGCACATCCCCGAGCTTTCAGACAAAAACACCCTGGTTTTCATGAACGCGCAGGCACTATAGGCCCGCCGTTTCCAAACACCCCGTTACTCCGCCAAGCCATCGGCCTTTGCAATCTCGCTCGTCGAGCCATCTTGGTAGGTAATCTTAACGTGCTCTACGTCGGATACCGTAACGCCCGACGGAGGTTCCAGACGCCACTCCGTCAGAGCGATATCCATGGTCGTGGGCACATCTCCTTGATCTTTGAGCTTCACCGTCAGCGTTTTGAGCGCCGCGTCAAACGTCACGCGTTCGATTTCTTCGCCCGGAATGGACCCACCACTCAGCTGCAACTGCACAAACTCATCGCGCGGGTACCAATAATCGCCCGGAATGGCGAGCGTATTGGCATTACCGCCAGTACTCCTCACCGTCATAATCGGTAGGCTATCATCAGCCTCGAACTCCCATGCAGCGCCGCCACGACCGCCGAACGTCCAAATACAAAAGGCAATCACCAACACGGCAAGCACCGCAAAACCAATCGCGACAAGGCCATGGTGCGCACGGCTTTCCTCGGCCGATACATCCCATTGCGTCTCTCGATATAGATGCTTGTCTTCCATGTTCGCCTCCTCACAGGCACGCTCGTTAGGCCAATCGTACCCATTCGAGCTATACTTGAGCCCATTACATAAACGGGGGGCTTGCAGGACAAGACGGCAGGCTGAGATTGGGCGCGCCCGCCCTGACCCGCAAACCTGATATGGGTAATGCCAACGAAGGGAGCCATGCCAATGAGCACACAGACCGAGCCCAAGCTCGTCACGCAAATCGACTTTGCCCGCGCCGGGCAGATCACACCGCAGATGAAGGAGGTCGCCGAGCGCG
This sequence comes from uncultured Collinsella sp., assembly GCA_902489665.1. GTDB lineage: Bacteria > Actinomycetota > Coriobacteriia > Coriobacteriales > Coriobacteriaceae > Collinsella. The sequence continues at coordinate 70,233 of CABUAT010000006.1, forward strand.
AGCATCGTGACCCCGAGTACATCCGTGAGCGCGTAGCAGACGGCCGCATCGCCATTCCCGCCAACATCGTGCATATCAAAAAGGGCATGCGCGCCTTTGGTGTCGGTGAGGGCCTGTCCACCAAGGTCAACGTGAACTTGGGCATCTCGGGCGACAAGGCCGATGCCGCCGAGGAATGGAAGAAGGTCAAGATCGCTGAGGACTTTGGCGCCGACGCCATCATGGACCTCTCCAACTCGGGCAAGACGCGCCAGTTCCGCCAGCAGCTCATCGACGAGACCCCGCTCATGGTGGGCACCGTCCCCATGTACGACGCCATCGGCTACATGGAAAAGCCGCTGGTCAAGCTGACCAAGAACGATCTGCTCGAGGTCGTGCGTGCACACGCCGAAGACGGCGTGGACTTTATGACCATCCACTGCGGCATCAATAAATCGGTCATCAAGACCTTCAAGGAGACCGGCCGCCTCATGAACATCGTCAGCCGCGGCGGCTCGCTGCTGTTTGGCTGGATGGAAGTCACCGGTAACGAGAACCCCTTCTACGAGTTCTACGACGAGGTGCTCGAAATCTGCCACGAGTACGACGTAACGATCTCACTCGGCGACTCCTGCCGCCCGGGCTGTCTCTACGACTCCAACGACGCCACCGAGACTGCCGAGATGATCGAACTGGGCAAGCTGTGCAAGCGTGCTTGGGCCGCCGGCGTCCAGGTCATGGTCGAGGGCCCGGGTCACATGGCGCTCGACGAGATCGCCGCCAATATGAAGCTGCAGAAGCGTCTGTGCCACAACGCCCCGTTCTATGTGCTGGGGCCGCTGGTGACCGATATCGGCGTGGGCTACGACCACATTACCGCCGCCATCGGCGGCGCCATCTCCGCAAGCTCCGGTGCCGACTTCCTGTGCTACGTGACACCGGCAGAGCACCTATGCCTGCCCAACGCCCAGGATGTGCTCGACGGCCTCATGGCCACCAAGATCGCCGCACACGCCGCCGACATCGCCAAAAAGGTGCCCCACGCCCGCGACATGGACGACAAGATGGGCCAGGCACGCCGCAAGCTCGACTGGGACGCCATGTGGGAGTGCGCGCTCGACCCGGTTACGGGCAAGAAGCGCTACGAGGAGTCCCCCGCCGCCACCGAGGGCACTTGCACCATGTGTGGCAAGATGTGCGCCGTCCGCACCGTCAACAAAGTGTTTGAGGGCACGACGATCGACCTCGGTATGGAGGACTAGTCTCTTCGCCGCAATCGCCTTTTAACATCGAGTCGGCGCCCGCCAATTGTTGACGTGTGAACATTTGCTTACATTTGCGTAAAAATTACATCTCGCGCCCGGGTTCGGCATATCGCCGGCCTGGGCATCTTTATAATGCTGGCTTAAAGACCCATTTGAATCCGACCAGACAAGGGAGCGAACATGGATCGCAGCAAGGTACCTGCCGTTCTATCCATCGCAGGATCCGATTCCAGCGGTGGCGCCGGCATTCAGGCCGACATTAAGACCATCACGGCGCACCGTCTGTATGCCGAGACAGCCATCACGGCCATCACCGCACAAAACACGCTCGGTGTCACCGCCGTGCAGAACATCTCCCCGGATATTGTCGCGGCACAGATCGATGCCGTTTTTGACGATATCCGCCCCAACGCCGTCAAGATTGGCATGGTTTCCTCTGCCGAGATTATCGATGTTATCGCCGACCGCCTGAGCGCCTGGAACGCGACAAACGTGGTAGTCGACCCCGTCATGGTCGCCACCTCGGGCGCGCGGCTGATTGCCGAAGATGCCGCCGAGGCGCTCACGCGTCGCCTGTTCCCACTGGCGACGGTTATCACGCCCAATATTCCCGAGGCCATGGCCCTGCTCGACTATGAGGTCGACTCCGAGCGCACGCAGCAAAATGCTGCCATGCTCCTCACCCGCCGCTTTGGCTGCGCGTCCCTCGTTAAGGGCGGGCATCTTGTCAACGAGGCCAACGATGTACTGGCCGAACCCGCACCACTCGATGATGAGGGCAACCATCTGGGCGATCCACTCACCACGTGGTTCCGCCACAAGCGCATCGAGACCGGCAACACACATGGCACCGGCTGTACGCTTTCATCCGCCATCGCCTGCGCGCTGGCCCAGGGCATGGATCTTGCCGATGCCGTCAACGCCGGCAAGGCCTACCTAACGGGCGCTCTGGCCGCCGGCCTGAACATGGGCAAAGGCTCCGGCCCTGTCAACCACATGTGGCAGTATTAAGATTCGCAGCCCAAGCCACCGCAAAGGCGCCCGCCCCCTTTGCGGTGGTTTGGGGTCGCGCTACTCTCCGAGCATCTCTTGGAGCTTGGCTGCCACGGCGTGACCCAGGCTCTCATGGCTTTCGGGCATCATATGCAGATAGTCGATATCGCCCGGCTCGGCAAACTCCGCTGCATTCAAAAAGTCGCAGCCAAACTGCTCAGCCACATGCGCGTAGTACTCACCAAAATGTTCCGAGGCTTCTACGGAATGCTCGTCAAAATCGGTCATATATACGTCGGCGATCTGCGGCTTAATCTTGATAGGCGCCATCAGCAGAATGCGCGGACAAGGCGCAGCGTCGGTCCACGGAAACGCGCGGACGGCGCGAATCAGCGCCATGGCGCCACGGGCGATATCGGAAGCTGTCACGTTAAAGACCGTCTTACAGTCGTTGGTGCCCAGCATGATCACAATGGCGTCCAGCGGCTTATGGGCCTCGAGCAGCATCGGAAGTGCGCGGATGCCGTTAAGATTGGTGTCCAGATGGCACATGTCGTCGCGTACCGTCGTGCGGCCGTTGAGGCCTTCTTCAATTACATGCCAGCCCTCGCCTAAGTCACGTTGGGCCACGCCGCACCAGCGCGCATCCTGCGCATAGCGCACCGCGGTGCCGTCGCGCATGCCCGCCGGATCGTAACCATAGGTGTTGCTGTCGCCAAAGCATAGAACGTTTTTCATCGTAAGCCCCTCGCTCAGTAAAAAGCCGACGGAAGCAGCCTCTCCCGCCGGCTCGACCTATCTGTCAGCACGTACCGATTACAGGTACTTGCGCCAATCGTCCTCGTCCTCATCATCCTCGGTAGCAGCCTGGGTCTGCTCGGCGGCGCGAGCTGCCGCAGCGCGAGCGGCAACCTGGGCATAGGACTCCTCGTTGCGCTCGGGGAAGTTTGCCAGCACGTGCTCGAACTTGGCAAAATCCTCATCCCAGCGCGTAGAAGGCACGGCAAAGAAGACTTGCTTGACCTTAAAGTCGCCCGACGCGAGCTCCTTGCGGAAGAGCTCGGCCACGGCCTCTGCGTCAAAGCCGTTGTTGTCGCAGCCCCAAGCGCCCAGCACGAGCTTCTCGCGACCTAGCTCGTCGCAGATGGCAAGCACAAAGCGAATGCGGTCGCGCAGGGCGTCCAGCAGAGCATCGTCGCTCACGCGATACTCCTGGCGGGCGCGCTTAACGTTGGGCGCGGCGGCCACGATCACGTCGGCGTATGCATGCACGTGGTTGCGGTCGAAGCGCACCGCAGGCACCACCAGCGCACGGTTGCGGTAAAGCTCGCAGTTGATGTTGCGGCGACGGTTCTCGCCGTACCATTTGCGCTGCTTATCGAGAACGTTGTACAGATACGAATCGGCGCACAGCGTGGCCTCCTGGCCCAGATAGCCCTGGATGTAGCCACCGCCCGGGTTGGTGAACGAGGCAAAGGCGAGCACGGCCATGTCGCAGAACTGCGCATAGCCACGACCGTTGTCCAGGATGGCCTGCGTGGCGGAGGCATCGAGCACGGTGACCTCAGGCAGAACCGGAGCGGGCTCCTCAGCAGGCGCGGACTCAGCTTCGGCGATTTCCTCGGCAGGCTCAGGCGCTGCCTCGGTCTCGGGCGCCGTCTCGGTCTCGGCAGCCTCCGCGCCCTCGACGTCCTCGGCAACCTGTTCTTCGGCGGCCACAGCACTCTGAACCTTGGCCTTCATCGCCGCGACAAAACCGGCAGGCATACCATCGAACTCGCACACGCCGGCAAGCGAACGCTCGATATCCTTGGCGCACGCTTCGGACACAGTTGCCACGTGACGCTCGGCGGCCTTGGCACGGGCCTCGCGCTTGGGATTGGGCTGACCCGCTCGGTTGGACCTGCGGTTACGGTTCCTGTTGTCGACGTCTGCCATAAGTGGTCACCTTTCCTGTCGCTGCCGCTATCGGCTTTTCCCATCCATGATACCCCGCCGAGTACAAAAAAGACGGCCCCGAAGGACCGCCTTTCGCATCGATTTACACGCACGGCAAGCACCGCCGCAATTCGCCACTAGTCGCGACGGCCAAGGATGTTCAGGATGCGCAGGAACACGTTGATAATGTCCACGAACAGATTGGACGCCATGAGCACGGCGTTGGGCAGCGTAGGCGGCACCGTCGTGGCAACATAGGTGTCGTAGCCAATAAAGCCGGCGAACACCACGATTACGATCATATCGGTGATGGTCTGCGAGACGCCCATGAACATCAGCACGATCTCAACCAGAATAGTGGCGAGCAGAATGCCAAAACCGATGCCATATACGCGCTGGAAAAACTTGGGGAACGTCACGCCCAAGGCGCCAAAGACAAAGGTGATGGCGGCCGTGGCGATAAAGGCAGTGTTGATGGTGGGCAGGTCGTAGTTGGCAAGGCCAAACGACGCGGTCAGGCCAAAGGTGCTCGCAAAGATTACGTAGCCCACAAGGGACAGGCCCACGGACTGCTTGCTGGCGGCGGCCGACATCATGACCATGCCGACGATGGTCAAAATAAATGAGCCAAAGACCAGCGGCAAAGCGGCGCCGCTCATCATCATGCGCGCAAACGACATGGTGCTCGTAAAGTAAGCACCGACGCCCATGGCGCAAAAGCCCAAAAAGATCAGGGCAGACATGGCAAGATTATACGCACGCGGCGACATCTCCTTGGCACGGCTTGCGCCGGTTTCGATGGGGCCGTTCTGATAGCCCTGAATATCGTTCATAATTTCGTCCTTTCAAAAGCGCCGCGACAGCGCAGTAGCTGACAAGATTCCTGTCATTGTACCCGAATGCCGTACGTCCTTACCTACGGCGCTCGCCCTCAAGCGTACGATCAAAGGCCCAGACCCACCAACGCATCACGCGTGTCTGCGAGCCGTCTGCCCGCTCGCGCGTCTGGTCCTCCAGATACAACTCGGTCGCGTGCCCGCCAAAACGCACCTTATATGTTGCCGTACGGATGCCGTGGACCATCAGGCCAAACCCGGTGGTCGAGATAATTTCGTCGATCGTAAAACAACGGCCGTCGACCCAGCAGACGGTGACCGGCACGACCTGTCCGCCCGCGAGGATGCGGGCCACGACGTCCACATACTGCTTGTGCACGCGCCGAGTTTTGCCGTCTGTCTGTCGATATTCCATGCCTCCTATTATCGAACGCATGTTTGCATGTTGTAAAGCGAACAGACTGTGGTTTTGGAGTGTCGTAGTAATCGCACGTGTCCGCATGGCGTGTTAGCAAAAAGAACACCCGCGGTCAACAGGGCTAATATTCAATTTTAGTGCCAAAAAGTTCACTTCTCCCATCAGAACTCGGTAAAGAGACCCGCAGGAGGTGATACGATTTATCATGTTTTTGTAACGTGTCTGTAAACTTCGAGAAAGCCCATATATGGACGTAACGTTCTCAACCTTCCTCGGCCAAATTGTGTCGAACCCAGTCCTTGCCGTCACCGTGATCCTCGCGTTGGGCGCCATCTTCGTCAATGGATGGACCGACGCGCCCAACGCCATCGCGACCTGCGTCACTACGCGTTGCATGCCCGCCCGCGCCGCCATTCTCATGAGCGCCGCATTCAACTTCCTCGGCGTGCTCATCATGACGCACTTTAACGCGAGCGTCGCCAACACCATCTCACATATCGTCGACTTTGGCGGAAACAGCACCATGGCGCTCGCCTGCCTATGCGCGGCGCTGTTCTCCATCGTCGTCTACGGCGCCACAGCATCGCGTTTTGGCATCCCCACCTCGCAAAGCCACAGCCTTATCGCCGGCCTGACCGGTGCCGCCATCGCCCTCGGCGGTGCGAGCAGCGTCAACGTCCACGAGTGGATGAAGGTCATCTACGGCCTGGCGCTCTCCATAGGCCTTGGCTTTGTCATGGGCTGGGTCCTGTGCAAGCTCGTCTCGATTCTTTTCGCCGCCGCCAACAGGCGACGTGCCAATGTCTTCTTTAAATACGCTCAGATCGCGAGCGCCGCGGCCATGAGCTTTATGCACGGCGCGCAGGATGGACAGAAGTTCATCGGCGTGCTCTTTTTAGGCGTGGCCTTTGCCAGCGGCCAGACGAGCGTCGGCGATGCAGGCATCCCCATCTGGATTATGCTGCTGTGCTCGGCCACTATGGGCATCGGCACCAGCGTGGGCGGCGAGCGCATCATCAAGTCCGTCGGCCAGAGCATGGTCAAGCTCGAAAAGTACCAGGGCTTCTCCGCCGACCTGGCGGGCGCCGCGAACCTGCTGCTTGCCACCCTTACCGGCATCCCCGTGTCCTCCACACACATCAAGACCTGCGCCATCATGGGCGTCGGTGCCGTCAAGCGCCTCTCGGCCATCAACTTCGGCGTCGTCAAGGACATGATGTTCACCTGGTTCTTCACCTTCCCTGCCTGCGGACTCATCAGCTTTGTCATGGCCAAGCTGTTCATGATGTTCCTCTAGTCAAACCGAACGTCCATCCGGACTGCATTACCTCGCCCACCCGTCTTCGCCTCGAAAGGACCCACCCATGGCAAAGAAACCCGATTCGTTCTACTTTGATAACTACGTTGCCTGCGCCGACCTCGCCGTTCAGGCAGCCGAGCTGCTCACCAAGATTTTTGAGAACTTTGACCCCGCGCAGATCCACGACATGCTCGATAAGATGCATGCGATTGAGCATGCGGCCGACAAGAAGCACCATGAGCTCGAAGACGCCTTGCTCACCGCCTTTATCACCCCGCTCGAGCGCGAGGATCTGGATCTGATGAGCTGCTCACTCGACACCGTACTCGACCGCATCGAGGGCGTCGTGCAGCGCGTCTACTTCACCAACATCCAGAGCATCCATCCCGACGCCATCGTCATCGCCCACAAGGTGACTGACGCCTGCCGCGCCATGAAGGACCTGATGGTCGAGCTGCCCAACTACCGCAAGTCCAAGACCCTGCGTGAACTCGTCATCCAGATCAACACCATCGAGTCCGAAGCCGACGAGCTCTATATCAACGCCATGCGCAACCTGCACGTTAACGGCAAGGATCCGCTCGAGGTCATCGCTTGGCGTGACGTCTACGCCTTCCTGGAGTACTGCGCCGACTGCTGCGAGAATGTGGCCGATGTTGTGGATTCGATTGTCATGAAGAACAGTTAATTGGGGGTACGTGTCCCGGCGGCGAAGGGCCGGCCACGGTTTGCTTTCTCACTCCGGCTGCTTTGCAGA
>CABUAT010000007.1 GCA_902489665.1 uncultured Collinsella sp.
ATAAGCCCCGGGCTACATTTCTGCGTTCTCGTTGGGTCTTGAGGGACGCTAATAATTGACTGGGACCACCACAAAGGTGCCTGCTCGGCGGGTCCTTATTTCGATGGGGTCCAGGTTATTTCATCGTCAAATAGCCAAGTGCGTGCCGAGCCACTGTTGCGCGCTGCCTGCGGATCGGGCTCGCAGGTTTGTTCGTAGGCATCCTCGGTACACCGATCCATAAAATCGACGACTGCCGTCTGGTCGCCCTCCATGACGTAGATTACGTTGCCATCCGAGATATAGACCCCCGGTCCTTCATTGTCCACGTAGCCGGGGTCGTATGAGACGTTGCACAATCTGCTCCCGTTTGCCGCATCGAGTTCAAGGGTCGAATAATACCCGCCATTCATTTGGCCTTTCTTGGCTCGATATATTGCGGCGCCGTACCATCGCTTAAACGTCTTGCCTTTGAGTAAACTGGTTGCCTTGCCGATAAGCTGCTCATCTTGGGTATAGCGCGTGGCTCCAAGTTCGATTCGGGGATAGTTACTGACCCCAAGCGCTGCGGGCGTACCGTCGAAATCGACGGTGATTGAATCGGGTTTGACGATATCGGTGAGGATTTCGATGGGGTAGCTTACGGTCTCAAGCGCCGCCTGCGTCGCAGAGGCGGGGAGAAATGCGAGATAGATAATTCCTACGCCGACTGCGGTAATCGCAAACGCTAAGACGAGCAGGCCGATATAGGTGGAGCGTTTCACGGCGGGTACCTCGCAAACAGCATGCATTCATTAAGATAGGTGATACCAGCTTACGACAATATTCAAAAGAAAGCGATCGATCGAAATGACGGGGCGAAAAGGCCCTATTGGGCTTCGATTTGACCTCTAATAGGAATATTTGCCCCACTCATTCTGGGCGAGAGGTCAATAATTGAGTCCACGAGTTTTGAGCGATACTCTTCTCACTAAATCTCGATTTGTAACATCTTGGCCGCTAAAAGTGGGCTTGGTGTTACAGATTTAGATTTTCGATTCAGGTGTCTTCTGTTCGTCTCGATTTGTAACAGATAGAGCCCTATTTGCCGACTAGATGTTACAGATTGAGACAAACGGGCGCCGCTGAACAATTCGTCTCGATCCGTAACATCTGGAGCCGGAAACGGTCGATAGATGTTACAGATTGAGATAGTGAGGGGACGAGGCCGCAGCGGGTGAGCGGGCCTGCCCTTATCTCTTAATCACTCATAAAATCTTATATATAGAGACTTAGATTTATGTATAAGATCGTACAAAGCTGGCAACAATACTTCTCGAACAACGTGAAGCCGCCCCGTAGGGCGGCCACCCCAAGAGAGGTGATTCCATGAGAATCGATAAGCTAGCAATGACGTCGCGCGAGGCGCTGCAGACCGCCATGAGCACGGCTGCCGATGCGCAGGCCGGCGCGGTGGAGCCGATTCATCTGCTGTCTGCCCTGCTCGGTGCCGGCGAGCGCAATATCTCCGTGATCATCGAGCGCATCGGTGCCGACCCGGCTCAGCTCGCACGCTCCACACAGGATGCCATCGACCACGCGCCCAAGGTTTCGGGCGAGGGCCAGCAGATGGGCCTGTCCAACGAGCTCGTCCGCGTCATCGAAAAGGCCGAGAAGAAGGCCACCAAGATGGGCGACAGCTTTGTGGTGACTGAGCATCTGCTGATGGCGCTTGCCGAGGACAAGGGCGAGGCGGGCCGCGTGCTGCGCGACGCCGGCGTCACCAAGGAGCGCATCGAGCAGGTCTACGAGGAACTGCGTGGCGATGACCGCGTGACGTCTGCCGAGGACAAGACCCAGTTTGAGGCGCTGGAGCAGTACGGACGCAACATCTGCGATCTTGCCCGCGCCGGCAAGCTCGACCCTGTCATCGGCCGTACCGACGAGATTCGTCGTACCATCCAGGTCCTGTCCCGTCGCACCAAGAACAACCCCGTGCTCATCGGCGAGCCGGGCGTGGGTAAAACTGCCATCGTCGAGGGCATCGCCCAGCGTATCGTGGCCGGCGACGTGCCGAGCACCCTGCGCGACCGCGACCTCATCGAGCTCGACATGAGCGCGCTGGTCGCCGGCGCCAAGTACCGTGGTGAGTTCGAGGACCGCTTGAAGGCCGTGCTCAAGGAAGTGCAAAAATCGGAAGGCAAGGTCATCCTGTTCATCGATGAGCTCCACACCATCGTGGGCGCGGGTGCCACCGAGGGCTCCATGGACGCCGGCAACATCCTCAAGCCTGCGCTCGCCCGTGGCGACCTGCATGCGATCGGCGCGACCACGCTCGACGAATACCGCAAGTACATCGAGAAGGACGCGGCGCTCGCCCGTCGTTTCCAGACCGTGATGGTCAGCGAGCCCACCGTCGAGGACACCATTTCGATCCTGCGTGGCTTGAAGGAGAAGTACGAGATCTTCCACGGCGTGCATATCACCGATAGCGCGCTCGTGGCAGCTGCCGACCTCTCCGATCGCTACATCGCCGACCGTTTCCTGCCCGACAAGGCCATCGACCTGGTCGATGAGGCGGCAAGCCGCCTGCGCATGGAGCTCGACAGCATGCCGGTCGAGATCGATGCCACCACGCGTCAGCTCACCCAGCTGCAGATCGAGGAGCAGGCACTCATGAAGGAGACCGACGACGCTTCCAAGGAGCGTCTGGAGGCCTTGCGCCAGGAGATTGCCGAGGTTCAGGAAAAGCTCAACGTGCAAAAGGCCGGCTGGCTCAACCAGAAGAACGCCATCGACCACGTGCAGGAGCTCAAGGGCCAGCTCGATGAGGCCAAGAGCGAAGAGGAGCGCGCGACGCGCAATGGCGACCTGGGCCGTGCGTCCGAGCTGCGCTACTCCGTGATCCCGGGCTTGCAGCAGCAGATTCAGGATTCCGAGGCCGCGCTCGAGGCGCAAAAGCAGCAGGACGGCGAGGGCCTGAACGAGCAGGTGACCTCCGATGAGATCGCCGAGGTCGTGAGCGCTTGGACCGGTGTGCCCGTCTCCAAGATGATGCAGGGCGAGCTCGACAAGCTGAAGGGCCTGGAGGGCGAGCTGCATAAGCGCGTCATCGGCCAGGACGAGGCGGTCTCCGCTGTCGCCGCGGCCGTGCGTCGCAGCCGTGCGGGTCTCTCCGATCCGGACAAGCCCATCGGCAGCTTCTTCTTCCTGGGCCCCACCGGCGTGGGCAAGACCGAGCTCGCCAAGGCGCTGGCCGAGTGCCTGTTCGATGACGAGCGCGCGCTCGTGCGTATCGACATGTCTGAGTACATGGAGAAGTTCAGCGTCCAGCGTCTGATCGGTGCGCCTCCGGGATACGTGGGCTACGACGAGGGCGGCCAGCTCACCGAGGCCGTGCGCCGTCGTCCGTACTCCGTGATCTTGCTCGACGAGATGGAGAAGGCCCATCCGGATGTCTTTAACGTGCTGCTGCAGGTGCTTGACGACGGCCGTCTGACTGACGGTCAGGGTCGCCAGGTGTCCTTCAAGAACACGATCATCATCATGACGTCTAACGTGGGTTCCAAGGCCATCGCCGAGCTTTCCGGCAGGGACGAGGAGGAGATGCGCCATCAGGTCAACGCGGCCATGGCTCAGACCTTCCGCCCCGAGTTCCTCAACCGTATCGACGATATCGTGGTGTTCCATCCGCTCGGCATGGCGCAGATCGAGAAGATCGTCGACATCCAGCTCGCCGACGTCCGCGCGCGTCTGGCCAAGGAGCGCATGACGCTTGCCATCACCCCGGCGGCCAAGCAGATGCTCGCCGTGGGCGGCCTGGACCCGGTCTTTGGCGCCCGTCCGCTCAAGCGTCTGGTCCAGCGCGAGGTCGTGGATGCCATCGCCGCCGCTATCATCGACGGCACGGTGCGCGAGGGCGATCAGGTGACGGTCGATGTCGACAAGGACGGCGGCTTTACCGTCGTGTGCGACAATACGCCGGCGGCCACCTACGAGGTCCCCGACGCCGAGTAGATTTTGGGCCATGCCTTAAAATCTGCCTTTTGAGCCGAACGCCAAGGGCGGCGGATCCGATTGGGTCCGCCGCCCTTTTTCGTGCGACAATCGATGGTGTTGAACGTGAGCACATGGCAAGGAGCTATGCAGATGAAAGACGAGAACAAGACGAACGCACCGGTGGCTGAGGCGGCGCCCGCCGCACCGAAGACTCCGTCTAAACCGGCACCCAAGCCGCGCGACCCCTACATCCGTGCCGAGAACGAGGACGATGACGGCTACGATCCCTACAGCGATCGCCGCCCCGAGCGCGAGCCAATGTTCGAAGCCGATCCGTGGCGCTGAGTGCCACCCAAAAGGCCACCAATAAGTTGCGGTGAAATAGGGATTGTTTTGCGGTTTGACCAGCAAAAACAGTCCCTATTTCACCGCAACTGCGTTAGGGATGGGGTGTTGGGCGGCTGTCTTCGGGCCAGCTAGTCCTGGGCTTTGATACTCGGCAGGAGAATCTGGGCGAGGTAGTCGGTCTCGAGTTTGGCGGCGGCGTCGGCCTTGCCGTCTTTGCCGACCAGCACGTTCTTGATCTGGCTATAGGTATAGCGGTTGCCGGTCGTAAGCTCGACAAGCTCAATGGCCGCGTCCATGGGGTAGGTCGACACTGGATCCTGGGTGCGCCCGTTGATAGTCTGGGGCACCACGTACGGATAGACGGGGCCGCTGGCATAGACGGTATAACCGTTGCCCAGATTGGCCGCACCCAAAACCGTATCGCCCTCATCGGGCGTAAAGCTCTCGCCCTCGCGCACCGCGACGAGCGTCACGATCGGCGTATCGCTGTCGCCGTCCAGATAAATGCACAGCGTGTTGCCGTTTTGCCAGGTTGCGACCTTGCCATACCACTCAACCGGAATATCGAGCTGATACAGGTCCGTTGCCTTATGCCGAGCATCGGCATCGCGCGCGGCCTGCGCTTCGCTCGCGCTCACGGCATTGACGGCGGCGTCGCGCCGCGCGGTTGCCGCCTGCTGAAGTATCTTGGCGGCCGCGGCGGAGCTCGCACCGCCTTCCTCGGCATACTTGGCGGCGGCATCGATCTGGTCGTCAGTCACCGTGTCGGCCGAAGGCACCTTGAGCTTAAAGGTGGCCTGGGCACTTAAATCCTGTCCATCGCTCTTAACGGCGACCTGCGTCTTGGTGGTCGGGACGGTATAGATGGTGCCGTCGGCCGCGATGGGGGAGGCGGCGATGGAGAGCGTGTAATCGCCGGGCAGCAGTTTGATGCCGCGGCCGCGCTCGTCAACGTAGAGCGTTTCGCTCACGGAAGAACCGTCGGAATCTTGTCCGCTCACCTGCACGGGAATCTTGGAGCCAGTTGAGCAGTCGAGGCCCGCGGCATGCACGCCAATCTGCACCGACATCATGGTATGGGCGTTTGCGGCAAGCACGGCAGCCTGCTCTTGTTGATATCCGTTCCAGGCAGCATAGCCTGCGCCGCCGGCAACAAGCGCGACGGCTACGACGCCGGCAACCATCAGATTGCGGCGCTTGGGCGACATTTTGCGATGGCGAACCTCGGCCTCGCGTGCCGAGGGAACGGACGGCAGGGGAATATCGCCCATGGCGATGGTCTCGTCCACGGCAGGCGCAGAGCCTAAGCCAGGAAGCTCGCGGGTCAGCGAATCCTCGGCCGGCAAGCTGTCGAGCAAGATGGTTTCCTCGCCCGTGTCGGATTCGGGCTGGTTGTCGGCCTCGCTTTCGGTGTCTTCGTGACCTGCCTCATCTTCGGCAGGCTCAACGTCGCCTGCATCCTGATCATCGGGCTGTGCCTCGATTTCCGGTTCATCCTGCACATCAACGCTCGAATCGTCAAACGCAACATCGTCAAGCGAAATCCGGTCTAGGCTCTCCAGGGCCTCGGCACACGCTTCTGCATCTTGGGCCGCATCCTCTTGGCCCATCGTCTCATCTTTCATATATCCCCCAAGCTCAATATCGGGACAACACTGTACCCAAAAACGGGACCCCATAGAGCCGCCGCATGATTTGAAATCCGATTTTATATATGCGTATGTTTTTGAATAGATGAATAGAGACGCAACGACAAAAGCCCCCGAAAAGCGAGCGAAACGCTTTCCGGGGGCTCTGCGAGACATTGGATGAAAATCCTGACGGGCGGGCCTATGCCCAACTGCCAACAGCGACCAACACGTTACTCGGCGTGCGCGTAATCCACCTTGGCGCGGCGAGCGGTAGCCTTCTCCCAATCGCTGGTGCCCTCAAAGACATCCTGCTTGTAGGGATTGCGGCCGAGCTTCTTGGCGCGGTAGGCGATGTAGATGATCGCGGCGACGTTGGCGACCAGAGCGGCGATCGAGACCGCGGTAGCGGCGCCGGGGTCGAGCGTGGAGTGGGTCACAAAGATGGACTCCTCCTGGAAGTACGGGAACACCTGGGCAAACATGCACCAAATGGCCAGCGTAAAGGCGCGGTTCTGGATCCAGCCGCCCTTGTTCCAGATAAAGGCGGCGACGGTGGGCGCCAGAAGCAGCGCAAAGCCGCAGAACCAGGAGTGGGTGGGCAGGCAGTTGTAGGTGTAGCAGAAGTTCCAGATATCGTAGGCGATGATGTAGACCCAGGTCATATCGGGCCACAGCATGTCGGTCTGATCCTCGGAGGCGTAGACGCTCCACCAACCGGTCATGCAGAAGATGTTGATAATACCGGCGATGCCGTTGAACACGTTGCTCCAGCCGGCCAGCTGCGTAGCACCTTCGGAGGTGACCCAGGTGGACTCGCCCAGGACAAAGAAGTGATAGGCGCTCTCAAAGTCGGACACGACGGCGATCATGATGTTGATGGCGACGATCACAAACGGCCATGCGCGGAACCAATGCGCCTTGCCAATCTTGCCCCACTGGTACTTAATGGCAATGAAGCCCCAGCAACCGGCCAGCGCCGCGTATACCTTGGCGTAGTGGAACCAGCTGTTCTGGTACACATGGGTGGGGTTGGTGAGCGCCCACTCGGCACCCTGCGAGACGCCGATGGCGATGGCGACGCAGTAGATGGTCATGGCCAGCGGAGCCACGCCAAAGATGATTGCCGCGCCCAGCTTGGTGCGGCGGCCGACCTCGTTGAGCACGATCAGGCCAATAAAGACCATGGCCCAGCCGGCCCAGTGGATAAGGGTATCGCTACCCCAAACATCGAACAGCATGCTGCTCTCCTTTCACACGCCCGCGGCCCCTCTTCTGATCGCGGGCAGTTTGGCCAAATGTCGTCAGTTCTGGGGCTTGCGCTCCGGATACTTGGCGGTATAGCCCTCGATGTGGAGTGTCGAGGCGATGATTTCCTTGACCGTCTCGTCGGGCACATCGGGGTGTGTGCGGATATACATCAACAACCCCATGATGAGGGTGTAGAACGTCTCGTAGACATGGTCGATGCGTAGCTCATGATGGGCGGCAAAATCCACCACGGTGGTGTCGCAGATATACTGCGCCACACGCTGGACCACGTTGTGCAAAAAGCCGCCGTAGAGCGCGCCGCTGCTTGAGGTGAGCGTACTCGGCAGCTCGTGGCCGCTGACGACCAGGCGCTTAAAGAGCGGGGCGACGGTGTCGAGTGCGCCCTCGATATCACCGACGGTGCGGTTGGCATTCCACTGCTCGAGCTCGGAGATAAAACCGTCGATCGCCTCGTCCATGACGGCGGTGACAGCGGCGTCCATGTCGGCAAAGTAGTGGTAGAACAATGAGCGCGTGCAGCCGGCTCGCTTGGTCACGGCCGAGACGGATAGATGCGACACGCCTAGCTCAGAGCTCACGGTGCGCACGGCGGCGAGGATCTCGCGACGGCGTTCGTCGCCCGTCAAGCGCTTTGCCGCGCTATCGGATGCGGGGACGGCATCGACCACAGAGGTATCTGCTGTGTTGTTGCTCATGTTTTGCCGCCTTTCATCCTCTTTTGCCTGACCGTTCGCCTAACAGTCTTGAATATTGTTGACGGTTCGTCAATACTATTTTTGACACAATGTCAACTAATGGCGGGTGAACGGCATGGGGGCATGCCCGGCCTGCAAAAAAGAGGGGTGCCGCGGTCTCGCCGGGCTGTGGCAAGAGAAGGGACAACCATGATTCTCAACGGACCGGGGATTAGCTACACCGAGCCCGACATCGGTTCGGAGTTCGTGCCGCCGCTGCCGGAGCATCCGCGCGAGGCCATCGTCAAGCTGTGCGAGCACTGCACCAACCGTCTGCTGCATCGCGATGAGCTGCTGGGCTACGAGTACTGGTCGTTTGCCGAGGCCGCGACTGACGAGCAGGCCGAAGTGCTCTGCAAGATGAAGATGCGCCGTCCCTATACGCTGCCCGAGATGGTCAAGCTCACCGGCATGCCCGAAGCCGATATCGAGAAGATGCTCGACGATATGAGCTACACGGGCCTGCTCGAGTACAACTGGGAAAACCCCGAGCGCGCCAAGCAGTGGGTGCTGCCCATGCTGGTGCCGGGTTCCGCTGAGTTTCTCAACATGCGCGTGAGCCAGCTCGAGGAGCACCCGGTCTATGCCAAGTTCTTTGAGCAGGCGTCCAAGGGACCGCTGTCCAAGGCCACGCCGATGGTGCCGCCCGGTGGTGCCGGCATCGGCATGCATGTCATTCCGGTCGAGAAGGCTATCGATGCCGCGAGCACGTCGGTGCCGATCGAGCATATCGAGCATTGGCTCGACAAATACGATGGCAAATATGCCGCTAGCACCTGCAGCTGCCGCGCGAGCCGTCGCGTGATGGGTGAGGGCTGCGCCGACGACCCGGCCGATTGGTGCATCGCCGTGGGCGATATGGCCGACTACGTGGTCGAGACCGACCGCGGCCATTACGTGACGCGCGACGAGGTTTACGACATCCTGCGCCAGGCCGAGGACAACGGCTTTGTGCACCAGATCACCAACATCGACGGCGAGAACAAGATCTTCGCCATCTGCAACTGCAACGTCAACGTGTGCTACGCCCTGCGCACCTCGCAGCTGTTCAACACGCCCAACCTGTCGCGCTCGGCCTATGTCGCCAAGGTCGAGAAGGACAAGTGCGTGGCCTGCGGTCGCTGCGTTGAGGTGTGCCCGGCCGGTGCCGCTAAGCTGGGCCAGAAGCTCTGCAGCAAAAAGGCCGGCGGACAGGTGCCCGAGTATCCGCGCCAGGAGCTGCCCGATGCCACCAAATGGGACCACACCAAGTGGTCGCCCAACTACCGCAACGACAACCGCATCGAGACGTATGAATCCGGCACCGCACCCTGCAAGACGGCCTGTCCCGCGCACGTTGCCGTTCAGGGCTACCTTAAGCTTGCTGCCCAGGGTCGCTACGACGAGGCGCTGGCGCTCATCAAGCGCGAGAACCCGCTGCCCGCCATCTGCGGCCGCGTGTGCAATCGCCGCTGCGAGGATGCCTGCACCCGTGGCCGCGTGGACGCCGCCGTGGCCATCGACGAGGTCAAGAAGTTCATCGCCCAGCGCGATCTGGATGCCGCGACCCGCTATGTCCCACCTGTGGTGACCCCGACGCGTGCCGGCGGCTTCGACCAGAAGATCGCCATCATCGGTGCCGGTCCGGCCGGCCTGTCCTGCGCTTTCTACCTGGCCGAGAAGGGCTACAAGCCCGTCGTGTTCGAGAAGAACGAGCGCCCGGGCGGCATGCTCACCTACGGCATTCCCAGCTTTAAGCTGCAGAAGGATGTCATCGAGGCCGAGGTCGAGATCATTCGCCTGATGGGTGCCGAGTTCCGCTATGGCGTGGAAGTCGGTCGCGACGTGACGCTCGACGAGCTGCGCGCGCAGGGCTTTAAGGCCTTCTACGTTGCCATTGGCTGCCAGGGCGGCCGCCTTGCGGGCATTCCGGGCGAGGGTGCCGAGGACGTGACCGTGGCCGTCGACTTCCTTCGCGAGGTTAACAGCGGCAAGATCGATTCCCTGTCCGGCCGCACCATTGTGGTGGGCGGCGGCAACGTGGCCATCGACGTTGCCCGCAACGCCTGCCGTCTGGGCTCTGAGCATGTTGAGATGTTCTGCCTGGAGAGCGAGGCTCAGATGCCCGCCAGCGAGGAGGAGCGTCGCGAGGCCGTTGAGGACGGCGCTCACATCAGCTGCGGATGGGGCCCCAAGGAGATTCACCTGGACGAGGCCGGTCGCGTGTGCGGCATCACCTTCAAGCGCTGCACGCGTGTCTTTGACGACGAGGGCCGTTTTGCGCCCGAGTACGACGAGAACGATCTGCGCCGTGTCGATGCCGATCGTGTCGTTATGTCGATTGGCCAGTCCATTGTGTGGGGCGACCTGCTGGCTGGCTCCAAGGTGGAGCTCGGCCGCGGCCAGGGCGCCCTGGCCGATCCCCAGACCTATCAGACTGCCGAGCCCGACATCTTTGTGGGCGGCGACGTCTACACCGGTCCGAGCTTTGCCATCGACGCCATCGCCGCCGGTCACGAGGCCGCCGTGTCCATCCATCGCTTTGTGCAGCCGGGATCCACGCTCACCATCGGCCGCAACCAGCGTCGTTACACCGCGCTCGACCGCGACGACGTTGTGCTCGAGAGCTACGACAACGCGAGCCGCGAGGTGGCGCATGTCGACCGCGAGCGCGAGAAGGCTGCGCCGTTTAGCGAGTACGTCGAGACCTTTACCGAGGAGCAGGTGCGCGCCGAGACCGCCCGCTGCCTGGGCTGCGGTGCCTCGATCGTCGACCCCAACAAGTGCATCGGCTGCGGTCTGTGCACCACCAAGTGCGCGTTCGATGCCATCCACCTGGATCGCGATCGCCCCGAGTGCTCCACGATGGTCAAATACGAGCAAAAGCTTCCGAGCCTTGGCAAGTATGCTTTAAAGCGTGCAATCAAAATCAAGTTCGGTCGTAAATAGGTAACCATGGCGGGTAAGGGGACGGCGCAGGCTAGATTTTGCCGTCCCCTTGCTTTGAGTTTGCATCGCATCAACCGTTGTTGAAAGGTTTCTACCTTGCATGAATTGGGAATCGTTTACCACATCATTCGCGATGTTGAGAATGTGGCGCGCGCCAATGGCGTGGGTCGCGTCTCGAGCGTGACGTTGCTGTTGGGCGAGGTCTCGGGTGTCGTTCCCGATTTGCTGCTCGATGCTTGGCGTTGGGCAGCAGATAAAAAGCCCATCACGGAGGGCGCGGAGCTTATCGTGGAACCCGTCGAGGCCGTGACGCACTGCGAGGCGTGCGGCCGCGACTACGCGACGGTCGAGCACGGCAAGACCTGTCCCCATTGCGGCAGCGGCGAAACCTATCTGCTGCAGGGCCAAGAGGTAATGATCAAACAGATCGAGACTCCCGACGAGGACCCGGCAGACGCCGCCTCGGGCGGCCCGACTGCTCCTGCCGACACCCCCGACGCCGTCGACGCCGCCAACCCCCTCCACATCGCCTAGCCCCTCACCAGTTGCGGTGAAATAGTTCCTAAAATCGGCTCCATGGCCCCCAATCAGGAACTATTCCACCGCAACTTTTTTGTCGCTATTATTCAGTTTGGCTAGATTTTCAGAGCATATTTGTCATTAGCAGTCAAGTGGGGTCTGTTCAAACAAAAATGCGCCGTATTGAGCACGTTTTCATCCAGTTATAATCGGTATTAATGAACAGTGTGCCTATATATGTCAAAATATCGGATCGCTTAAGCTGCGAATTAGCAGGTAATGAGCTAAAAATCAGCAATGTAATCAACTTGTAACAAACCTTGACGTTTAAACAAATAATTCAACCTTTTGCGGTTTTAGCTATAATTCCACAAAGCAAACAGGTATACTCCTTTCATGTCGTGTAGGAAATACGTAGACAAAAAGGAGGTTATGTGATGGTAAGTATTGTTCTTGCTAGCCACGGGGACTTGGCAGCTGGAATCAAGCAGACGGGCTCGATGGTCTTTGGCGATCAGCCGTCTGTTGCCGTGGTCTCGCTCGAGCCGAGCATGGGCCCCGACGACTTCCGTGCCAAGGTCGAGGAAGCAGTCGCTTCCTTCGAGGACCAGGAGCAGGTGCTCTTCCTTGTTGATCTGTGGGGCGGCACGCCGTTCAACCAGATCAGCGGGCTCATCGAGGGCCACGATTCCTGGGCTATCGTCACCGGTGTCAACCTGCCTATGCTCATCGAGGCATATTCGCAGCGCTTTGACGCAAAGAACACTGCACATGCGATCGCAAAACATCTCGTGACTGAGGCTAAGGCTGGCGTGCGCGTCAAGCCCGAGTCTCTGGAGCCCGAGGAGAAGAAGCCGGCTGCGGCCGCCGCTGCTCCTGCAGGCGCCATTCCTCCGGGAACGGTCATCGGCGATGGGCACATCAAGATTGCCCATGTCCGTATCGACACCCGTCTGCTTCATGGTCAGGTGGCCACCACGTGGACCAAGCAGATCAACCCCAACCGCATTATCGTGGTTTCCGACGGCGTTGCTCACGACGAGCTCCGCAAGACCATGATCGAGCAGGCTGCCCCTCCGGGAGTCCATGCCAACGTCGTGCCCATCAAGAAGATGGCCGAGGTCGTCAAGGACACGCGCTTTGGTGACACCAAGGCCATGCTGCTCTTCGAGAACCCGCAGGATCTGCTCAAGGCCATCGAGGCCGGCGTCGACATCAAGGAAGTCAACATCGGTTCCATGGCTCACTCCAAGGGCAAGGTCGTCGTCACCAACGCCGTCGCTATGGGCGATGACGACGTCAAGACTCTCGAGGCTCTCAAGGCCAAGGGCGTCAAGTTCGAGGTCCGCAAGGTTCCTTCGGATTCCTCCGAGGATCTCGACGCCATGTTGAAGAAAGCTAAGGCCGAACTGGCCGCTCAAGCATAGTAAAGGAGGGTCCGATACATGTCTGCAATCACTATTCTGCTTGTTGCGATTGTCGCGTTGCTTGCCGGTATGGAAGGCATTCTGGATGAGTTCCAGTTCCATCAGCCGCTCGTGGCATGCACGCTTATCGGTCTCGTAACCGGTCACCTTCAGGAGGGCATCCTCCTGGGCGGTTCGCTCCAGATGATGGCCCTTGGCTGGGCTAACGTCGGCGCCGCCGTCGCGCCTGATGCCGCTCTGGCCTCGGTCGCTTCTTCGATCATCATGGTGCTCGCCCTCAACGGCGGCGCCACCGATTCGGCCAAGGCCGTTACCGCCGCTATCGCCGTTGCCGTCCCGCTGTCGGTCGCTGGTCTGTTCCTGACCATGATCTGCCGTACCCTGGCTACCGCTATCGCTCACGCCATGGACGGTTGCGCCGAGAAGGGCGACTTCGCCGGCATCGAGCGCTGGCAGTACGCTGCTATCCTCATGCAGGGCCTTCGTATCGCCATCCCGGCAGTGCTTCTGTGCATCATCCCGGCCGAGGCTGTTACCAACGCGCTTAACGCTATGCCCGACTGGCTGTCCGGCGGCATGGCCGTCGGCGGCGGCATGGTCGCTTCCGTCGGTTACGCCATGGTCATTAACATGATGGCCACCAAGGAGACTTGGCCGTTCTTCATCCTCGGCTTTGTCCTTGCTGCCATCCCTCAGCTCACGCTGATCGCCCTTGGCCTCATCGGCATCTCCCTTGCCCTTATCTACCTTGGCCTTAAGGATCTGGCCAAGCAGGGTGGCGGCATGGGCGGTGGCTCCGGCGACCCGCTCGGCGACATTCTGAACGATTACGAGTAGGAGGGGAGTGATACATATGGCAGAGAACAAGATTCAGCTCACCAAGGCTGACCGCAAGAAGGTTTGCTTCCGTCATCAGTTCCTTCAGGGCTCGTGGAACTACGAGCGTATGCAGAACGGCGGCTGGTGCTTCGCAATGATCCCTGCGATCAAGAAGCTCTACACCAGCAAGGATGACCAGATTGCCGCTCTTAAGCGCCACCTGGAGTTCTATAACACCCACCCCTATGTTTCCGCCCCCGTCATTGGCGTTACCCTCGCTCTCGAGGAGGAGCGCGCCAACGGTGCCCCGATTGACGACGTCGCCATTCAGGGCGTCAAGGTCGGTATGATGGGCCCGCTCGCCGGCGTCGGCGACCCCGCCTTCTGGTTCACCCTTCGCCCGATTCTGGGCGCTCTGGGCGCTTCCCTGGCCCTGTCCGGCAGCATCGCCGGTCCGCTGCTGTTCTTCTTCGCGTGGAACATCATCCGTTACGCCTTCCTGTGGTACACGCAGGAGTTTGGCTACAAGGTCGGCTCCTCCATCGCCAAGGACCTCTCCGGCGGTCTGATGGGCAAGGTCACCGAGGGTGCTTCCATCCTTGGTATGTTCATCATCGGCGCCCTGGTCGAGCGCTGGGTGTCCATCTCCTTCACCCCGGTCGTCTCCAAGGTCACGCAGTCTGCTGGCGCCTTTATCGACTGGGCTAACCTGCCCTCCGGTTCTGAGGGTGTCAAGGAAGCACTGACGATGTATAACTCCATCGGTGCTAACGCCCTTGATCAGGTGAAGGTCACCACGCTTCAGGCCAACCTCGATCAGCTCATCCCTGGCCTTGCCGCCGTGTGCCTGACCCTGCTGGTCTGCAAGCTCCTCAAGAAGAAGGTCAGCCCGATCGTCATCATCCTGGCTCTCTTCGCCATCGGCATCATCGGTCGCGTCTGCGGCTTCATGTAAGCACGTTTCGGCTTAAGACCGAGAATTGCTAGGCAAGGGCTTTTGAGCCATTGAAACGGACCGCACCCGGTGGGTACACTGGATGCGGTCCGATTGTTTTATTTGGAGGGCGAGGCGCGCATGGCGCAATCTCAGAACAGCACGGTCGATCTGGCAACGCCGGCAACCTGCCTGATGGGGCTTACCAGCCACGGCAACGTGATGGTGGGCAATAAGGCGTTCGAGTATTACAACGAGCGCAATCCCGAGGATTATATTCAAATCCCGTGGGATGAGGTCGACTATATTGCCGCCGAGGTTTTACGCGGCACCAAGAAGATCACGCGTTTTGCCATCTTCACCAAGGACAACGGTCACTTTACGTTTTCGACGCGCGACGACAAAGAGACGCTGCGCGCTGTGCGCAAGTACGTGGACGAGGATAGACTCGTGCGTTCGCCCGACTTTATCGACGTAACGACCAAGGGCGCCAAGAGCATTCCTTCCGTCATCAAAGGCCTCTTCCACAAAGGCAACTAGCCCCTCATAAGTTGCGGTGGAATAGTTCTTAAATGCGGCTTTAGATGCTTTAGGCAGGAACTATTCCACCGCAACTTTGAAGTCTGGTCATGGGGTGTATGGCGATGCAGTAAATCTGCTACACTAGTACAACATGCCTCCGTAGCTCAGGGGATAGAGCACCGCTCTCCTAAAGCGGGTGTCGACGGTTCGAATCCGCCCGGGGGCACCAGGGAATATGACGGCGTCGCGGGAGCGGCGCCGTTTCTGGTTTGCGGGGGCCGCCGGCGGATTCGGGCCGTCGACACCCGCGTCACCAATTGCGTCTAGAGCCCTCCGGTAGAGTGTCCAAGCCCTAAAGCCCAGTTGATGCTACGGGGTTTAGAGGCAGACTGAAGCAAGGGGAAGACATGTCCGCTCGGGGTGATAGACTAACGCCGTGGTAAATACAGGACAGTTTGACCGTTTTTCAACCAAGATAGGCGTCCCATGCAACTAAATGCAGCTGATATAGCGCAAAAGAGAATTGACCTCGGCCTCACCCAAAAGGAGTTCGCCGCCGCCCTTGGTATGGGCTCGTCTGGCGAACGCACCGTTCGGCGCTGGGAGTCTGGGGATACTAGTCCAACGGCGGCTGAATGCGCCTTTATCGCATCGCTCGATGCGGGGGCTCCATTTGACCAAGGGGAGCGCAGCGACGCGCCTTTTACCTTCTGCGATCTCTTCGCGGGCATCGGCGGTATACGAATGCCGTTCCAGGAGCTTGGCGGTAGGTGCGTCTTCTCTTGCGAGTGGGATAAGTTCGCCCAGAAAACCTACCGGATGAACTATGGAGAGACCCCGGCGGGCGACATCCGTCAGGTCGCATCAAACGATATACCGGACTTCGATGTCCTGCTCGCAGGCTTTCCTTGTCAGCCATTCTCCCTTGCAGGTGTTTCGAAGAAGCAATCTTTGGGGAGACCCACCGGCTTTGAGGATAAAACGCAGGGAACCCTCTTTTTCGAGGTCGCTCGCATCATACGCGACAAGCGCCCGAAGGCCTTCTTGCTTGAGAACGTTAAGAACCTTACGAGTCACGACGGCGGGAAGACCTTCAAGGTCATACGACAGACGCTTGAGGAGGACCTTGGATACCATATTTTCTGGAAAGTGCTTGATTCAAAAAACTGGACGTGCCAGCACAGGGAGCGCATCTACATCGTGGGGTTCAGGGAGGAAGTTCCCTTCTCGTGGGATGACCTTGAGGTGCCGGGACCGGGACATACGCTAGGGGAAATCCTCGAAGAGCAACCAAACGAACGCTACACCATTTCGGATAAGCTATGGGCCTATCTGCGCGCCTATCGCGAAAAGCATGAGGCGGCGGGCCACGGCTTTGGATACTCGATGGTCGGCCCAGAGGACACGACAAGGACGCTTTCCGCCCGGTACCACAAGGATGGCAGCGAGATTCTGGTCGGGCAGGAAGGAAAAAACCCTCGTAAACTCACTCCCCGCGAATGCGCGCGCCTGCAAGGATTTCCCGATGAGTTCATCATCCCGGTGTCGGATACTCAGGCATACAGGCAGTTCGGCAACTCCGTGACCGTGCCGGTCGTGCGCTCGGTCGCGAAGTTGATGATGGAGGTGTTCTAGGATGGACTATGGAGTACTTGGCGCGTATTTTGACGGTGCTGTCGCGAAAACCCTCGCGGGCGTTGACATCATGGGGGCCAATAAAAGCCACCAGCACGAATTCAACGGCGTGGGGCCTTTGCGCGCGCTTTTCGGAGACGATGACATAAAGGGGATGCGAACTACCTTCGCATATCTCGATGATGGTGCAGACCCTATATTCGACCATGGTTATACCACTTGGTACGACGCCCGCAGGAAGCATCCAACTAGAACTGAGTATAGGCTCTACTACAACGATAATGCTGCCATGGGCATGGCCCGTCCGGGCGACCTCATGGTTTTGGCCCTACACGAAGCCAAGGAGGTCGTAATCCTATTTGCCCGAGCGGGGAGTACGGCGGAATCTCAAGTTCGCTGGCTCTTCGCGCTCGACGGGGTTGGCGAGAAGGGTTTTACGCCCTCTGCTCGGGAGGATACGCGCATCACGTCGATCGCCGCAAGGATTTTGGAGTCCATCGGCATCGAAGTTAGCATGCCGATCGCAGCGGAGAACTTCCTCGACGGTATGATCGAGAAATTCGGCGAGTCCTTCCCCAAAGGGGCAGACTTCTCAGCCTACTCAGCTTCCACCCTTGGAAAGCTCGATTGGACGGGCGACCCGGATGGCTGCTTGGTCGCTTGTTACGAACGCGAAGAGATGCTGTTCCGCGTCTTCGAGCGGCATCTCTTGGAGCGCGACCTCGCGCCATACCTTGGCTCGGCGCTTGATGTTGATGGCGTGCTGCGCACCACTATGTCGGCCTTCCAGCGCCGCAAGTCCCGTGCGGGGACGGCGTTCGAGAATCAACTCTCGATGCTATTCGATGCTAGGGGCATACGCTACTCGGCGCAGAAATACACCGAGGGCAAATCAAAGCCGGATTTCATCTTTCCCTCTATTGACGATTACCACGACCCCAAGTTCCCTGTCGCTCGACTGACGATGCTCGGTGCCAAGACAACCATCAAGGAGCGTTGGCGTCAGGTGCTTGATGAGGCTGACAGAATCGAGGACAAGCATCTTGTAACACTTGAGCCCGCCGTAAGTGAGGATTACACACGAGCTATGGCTAAGGACAGGCTCAGCCTCGTTGTGCCCTCATCGCTGTTCGAAACCTACACGCCCGCGCAAAGGGAATGGCTCATGAGCGTCAACGACTTCTGCAGGCTGGTAGAAGCCCGACAGCACGAGTAGAACCACGAGACGTTTTTTAGAAATGAGGCCGGAGACCAGTTGAGTCTCCGGTCTTCTTTTTTCACTCGCAACAGATTCGTCGATCACGAGGTGGGATTTGTATTTGGACTGCGCAAACTCTTGGGCAAGGGTGCTTTTTCCAACGCGGCGGGCCCCCTCGAGCATGATGGCTCGGGATCCATTGCCCGCTTTCCAATCGAGGAGTTTATTGTAGGCCGTACGTCTGAATACTGACATGATTGCCCAATCTAGCTGCTGTATACACGAAATGGGAAGTGTGGTTACCTGATTCAATACACGAAATGGGAAGTATATACAGGCCCTTTTCTACACGAAATGGGAAGTGCGGGTACCGCTGGAGCTTGTTGGGATAGATGGAGCGCATGTGTTGCGTCGCTCAGGTATGCTCATATGTGCCTAGAGTTTCACATGCCGAGAAAGGTTGATGGCTGCCATATCCACATACCAAAACACGGAGCGCTCAGCGCCGTCGACACCCGCGTCACCAATTTCCCCGCGGGGGGGGGAGTTTTCGAATCCGCCCGGGGGCACCAGGGAATATGACGGCGTCGCGTGAGCGGCGCCGTTTTTGGTTAGTGGGGGCCGACGGCAGATTCGGGCCGTCGACGCTCGCGTCACCAATCGCGTCATTCGAATCGGCGCTGGGAATTCAGTGCTTTTCCTCATGCAAGTATCTTCCATCTTGCGTCGCCGTCAGCCGTGAGCGGTCGATTTTTACCGATAAACGGCAAATTAATTCAGAAAAAATCAGGTAATTTCAAGAATGGTCAAACTTGATTAACAGCAAAACCACAAGGTAGATGGCTTTATACGGTGAAAAACTCTGACACAATGAGAAAAAGAGTGAAAAATACTGATTGAAAATGAACTTATGTGGCAGTAATCTACATGTCACAGGGTAAGCCCCGGCGCGCAGGCGGCGGCCCTTATCGAATTACGGATATAGATCAGGTGCTCGAACGGGCAGAAACGATCAAGGACGAAGGTAAAGGACGTAGAAGCATGAAGCTTGCAACTCGTATCAACTCCTATTTTCGCGATGGCGACAAGAATCTTGATCGCGTGTTCGCGGAGTTCCAGAGCGTGGGCCTCACGCACGTCGACCTCAACTACCCCGAGCACTGCACAGGTGTCACGGCTGAGGACATGGCCGCCAAGCTCGCAGCTCACGACCTGCAGCTGAACGGCTGCGCGCTGCGCTTCCGCAACGCCTTCCTCAACGGTGACCTGGGCAATGCCGATGATGCCCTTGCCGCGGAAGCCCTTGAGCTCTGCTACGAGGCGTGCGACTACTGCCGCACTGCCGGTGGCAACACGGTGACCATCTGGCTCGGCCACGACGGCTTTGACTACAGCTTCCAGATCGCCTACGCTCGCGTCTTCGACCAGCTCGTAGCCGCATTCCAGAAGGTTTGCGACTACGCGCCCGACCTCAAGATCTCGATTGAGTACAAACCCTACGAGGAGCGCGCGTACGCGTTCATCGACTCCATGGGTATGACCGGCATGATTCTCAACGCTGCAGACCGCCCGAACCTGGGCGTCACGCTGGATTACTGCCACATGCTCATGAAGCACGAGAACCCTGCCATGGCCGCCGACCTGTTCGGCCGCGAGGGCAAGCTCTACGGCATTCACCTAAACGACGGCAACGGTCGCTTCGACGATGGCCTTATGATTGGTACGTCCACGCCGGTGAAGACCCTCGAGTTCCTCTACTACGTGAAGAAGCACGGTTACGACAGCGCAATCTACTTCGACACGTTCCCGGTCATCGAGCCCGCTGCCGGCGAGGCTGCACAGAACGACCAGATGATCCATCTGCTCAACGACGCCATCGAGGCCGTAAGCATGGAGAAGATCCAATCCGTTATCGATGCAAACGACGCGATTAAGGCAGCCGAGCTTGTCCGCGAGCTCTTCTGCGCAATGGGGAGGTAACCAATGAAACGCGACTGGAACGCGATGGCTCAGGGGATTCTGGACGCCGTCGGTGGTCCCGAGAACATCTCGGGCATGACGCACTGCGCGACGCGCCTGCGCCTCAATCTCAAAGACGACGCGGCTTGCGACGACGCTGCGGTCAAGGAAGTCGAAGGCGTTGTGAACACGCTGAACAAGGCCGGTCAGTACCAGGTTCTCATCGGCACTGAGGTCCCGAAGCTGTACGAGAAGTTTGAGCCGCTGGTCAAGGGTTCGGGCGTGGAAATCTCCGCTGCTACCAAGGACGAGGGCGAGAGCATCGTCAGCCAGGTCTTCTCCGCGATCTCCGGCATCTTTGCCCCGCTGCTGCCCGCCATGGCCGGCTCCGGTATCCTGCGCGGCTTCGTTATCCTGGCCGCCCAGCTCGGCATCATCGCTGAGGGCACGGGTACCTACACCATCCTGTACACCCTGGCCATGAGCGTGTTCTACTTCCTGCCCGTGCTGCTCGGCTTCTCCGCCGGCAAGCGCTTCGGCGCGAGCCCGTACCTGTCGGCGCTGCTCGGCGCGTGCCTGCTCTACCCGGACTTCATCGCCCTCATGGGCGACGCGGGCAACGGCGCCATGACGGACTTCTTCGGCATCCCCGTGGTTCTCATGAACTACAACTCCACGGTTATCCCTGCCATCTTGTCTGTCTGGGTCTACTCGTACCTGTACAAGTGGCTCGATGAGCACGTTTCCGAGATGCTCAAGCTCGTCGTGCTGCCCGCCATCTCCCTGATCGTTATGGTTCCGCTCACCATGCTCGTCATCGGTCCCCTGGGCGTCTACGCTGGTGAGGCCATCGCCTTCGTGGTCAACTGGCTGATCGAGCGCAGCTCCGTGTTCGCCGGCGTGCTGGTTGGCGGCGGCTGGTCCGTGCTGGTGTCCATGGGCATCCACTGGGCCGTGAACCCCATCATGATCAACAACATCGCTCAGAACGGCTTCGACTACATCTGCCCCTTCACCTTCGCCTGCAACTTCGCCGTTATCGGCTGCGCCTTCGGCGTGTTCCTCAAGGCCCGCGACCAGAAGCTCAAGAGCTTCGCGATGACCGGTGTCGTATCGATCGCCCTGTCCGCCATCATCGAGCCCACGCTGTTCGGTATGCTCGTGAAGAACAAGAAGGTCTGGCTTGCGCAGATCATCGGCGGTGCCGTCGGCGGCGCGTTCCTCGGTATCATGAAGGTCGTCACCACTGCGTTCACCTTCGGTTCCGTCACTACGTTCCCGGCTTTCGTGAGTTCCGACCCCATGAACTTCGCTTGGGCTATGGTCGGCATGCTCATTTCCGCCGTCGTGGCCGGTGTTCTTGCCTTCGCCTTCACCGGCAAGGAGGATCAGCTCGCCTAAGAGCCCCGGATGCGCCGCCTCTCCTAGGGTCGTTCTCTTCGCTTGAAGAGCGTCGCGCTTACGCGAGGTGTGTCAACCTCGTTCAAATTGTGAACGAGAGGGTAGGTCAATCGATTAAGCGGTCGTCATCGCAACAGGTGGCGGCCGCTATTCTGCTTGTGCGTTACACTTTTCGAAAAGAAATGAACGAGCGTGAAGCAGAGTGGTTTGGAGAGGTTCCCAATATGATTCCGTATGAGCGCCAGGAGCGAATTGTAGAGTGCCTGCAGAAGTCGGGCCTCGCGAGGATTTCCGAGCTGCAGGAGGAGCTGCCGGGCGTCTCTATTTCGACGCTACGTCGCGACCTCAAGGAGCTGGAGGCGCTTGGCAAGGTTGAGCATCTTTCGGGCGGCGCGGTGAGGCTCCTCTCGGCTGTCCACGAGGTGAGTATCTCGACGCGTTCGGGCCTACACGGGGGTGAGAAGGAACAGATTGCCCAAGTCGCCTTGCGTTTTGTTGAGGACGGGGACACGCTCTACTTGGACTCGGGTTCCACCTGCACGGCGCTGCTGCGTCTGCTGCTCGACCGCGACGTGACAATTTACACGACGGATGCCTCGGCGTGCCTGATTAAGAGCGAGACGCGCGCCCAGCTCATCGTGGTGGGTGGCGAGTTCAACTATGTGAACTCCTCGTTCTGCGGTTCTATGACCGAATCGATCCTGCGCGATCTGTACTTCGATAAGGCGTTTATCGGGACCAACGCGATTGACGAGGACCGCGGCGTCATGACGCCCTCCTACGTTGAGGCGGCGAAGAAGCGCATCGTGCGCGAGAATTCGAATAAGGCGTACGTGCTGTGCGACAGCTCGAAGTTCCATCAGTTCTCGAATGTTCGCGCGTTTGGGTTCGATGGTGTGTCGATTATCGCGGAGTCCTATGACGAGAAGATCGCCCAGTGCGCGCGCCTGATCACGCCTGGAGCGTAGGGGGTCCGGGCTCAGGTCTGCGGATTGCGGCCCCTGGCTGCTGCTGTCCGCGTAGCGGGATTTCTTCCTAGGGAATACGACAGCGTTTCGTGGTGCGGGCTCCTGCATGATACCAGCTAGATAGGCAAATATGGCAACGTTGTGAATCTGGAAAAGCCTGCAGGTTAACAACGTGGTTAAACGATTAATCAGCCAGACTGTAGATAAAGGTTAAACGATTAATTACCACCGAGTAGATAATCACCGAGCAGATAAGGAGTTCACTATGCTGCTCTGCCCCAGTCTCATGTGCGCCGACTACGGCAATCTGCGTGCGACCGTCGAGGATCTCGACGCCGCCGGCATCGACATCTTCCATTGCGACGTGATGGACGGCAGTTTCGTTCCCAATTTCGCCATGGGTCTCGAAGACATCAAGGCCGTGCGAGCTGCCACCAACAAGCTCGTCGACGTGCACCTTATGGTCGAGAATCCTGCCAGCAAGGTTGAACTTTTCGCCTCCGCCGGCGCGGACATCATCTATATCCATCCGGAGTCCGAGCGTTACGTGGTCAAGACACTCGCCGCGATTAAGTCCCTCGGCAAGAGCGCCGGTATCGCCGTGAACCCCGACACCTCTATCTCCGAGATCGAGGAGATGTTGAACCTCTGCGATTACGTGATGGTCATGACGGTGAATCCGGGTTTTGCCGGTCAGAGCTTTATCGAGTTCACGAACGACAAGGTGCGTCGCCTTGCCGCGCTGAAGGAGCGCTTTGGCTTCAAGCTCATGATCGACGGCGCCTGCTCGCCCGAGCGCGTGCGCGACCTGTCCGCCATTGGCGCGGACGGATTTATCCTGGGCACCAGTGCGCTGTTTGGCAAGGACGCTGGTTACGAGGAGTGTCTGCGCCGTTTGCGCGCCGGCGAGGTGTATTAGAAGCGGAACGGCGAATTAGGACGGATTGAGCGCGCGGCATGCGCGAATGGTTCTTATGGAAAGGGGTCTCTTTTGAAGATCGGTATTGGAAACGACCACGTCGCAGTCGAGTACAAGGAAGCCATCACGGCGTATATCCAGGAGAAGTACGGCTACGAAGTCGTGAACTTCGGTACGGACAGCACCGAGCGCTTTGACTATCCCATCGCGGGTGAGGCCGTGGCGGACGCTGTCATGTCCGGCGAGGTTGATCGCGGTATCGTTATCTGCGGTACGGGTGTGGGCATCTCGCTTGCCGCCAACAAGGTGCGCGGTATCCGTTGCTGCACCTGCTCTGAGCCGTATTCCGCTCGCCTGTCGCGCGAGCACAACAACACCAACATGCTCGCATTTGGTGCTCGTGTGGTAGGCATCGAGCTGGCCAAAATGATTGTCGACGCCTGGCTCACCGGCGAGTTCGAGGGCGGCCGTCACCAGCGACGCATCGATATGATTCGCCAGATCGAGGCTCGTCAGCTCGTACGTGCGGAGGAAGCACGCGGCTGGTAGCGGAAAAGCCCGTCACCCGTGTGGTGGCGGGCTTTTTGCATGTCGCGCGTGGGATAGAGCACATGCGAGAGAAAAACGCGGCTATTCGCTGCCCGCTGTCTAGCTGCTCGCGCGTTGCACGAGCTTAACGGGGACAAGCGTCTCCATCTCGGGCTCTTCGCCGCGCAGCAGGGCGAGCAGGGCCTGACATCCCTCGTGCGCGAGGCGCTCGGGGAAGCGGCGGATGGTGCTGATTTGCGGCGTCGGAAGCTGCGCGTAAACGGAATCGTCGAAGCCGATGAGACGGACGTCTTCGGGTACGCGCTTGCCGGCGGCAACGAGCGCACGCAGCGCGCCCACGGCTGCGTGGTCGCTATGGGCGAAGACGCCGTCGACGGGGTAGCCCGTGGAGAGGAAGTCGGTCACGAGCTCTTCCGACTCGATGATGCTCGGCTGCTTACCCGAGACAAACAGCTGGTAGTCGCGGCGTAGCGGCATTCCGTGCGCGGCGAGCGCCCGCTCGTAGCCCATCTGGCGCTCGTTGCCGGGGTAGTTGGCGGTAAAACTCGAGATGCTCAGGATGTCCTTGCAGCCGCGCTCGATGAGGTGCTCGGTCGCCATGTAGCCACCGCCGATGTTGTCGGAGCCCACGTGTGGGAAACCGAGGTCGTTTTCGGGCGCACGGTCGATGCAGACCACGGGGATTCCGTGGGGGACGAACTCGCCGTCGAGCCTGCGCAGGCCGGAGATACAGATGATACCGTCGGCCTGCTTGCTTGCCAGCGTGCGGAAGTAGTCACGCTCGCGGGCGGGGTCATTGGCGCTGTTGCAAACAAAGACCGAGTAGTCCTCGGTTGCCAGCTCGCGCTCCACATGCAGGGCGATCTTGGAAAAGAAGTCGTTGGAGATGTCCGGCACGATCATGCCGATGGTCCGGGACTGGGCCATACGGAGGCTCTTCGCCGCCATGTTCGTGACGTAGCCGTATTCCTTTAGGGCGGCTTCCACGCGTTTGCGGGTGTCTTCGGAAAAACGGCCGCTGCCGTTGATGACGTGGGAGACCGTGGCGACGGATACGCCGGCCGCGACGGCAATCTGGCGCATGGATGGGCGCTTGCCTGGTGTGGGCATGGGGCCTCCTGCTGCTTTCGGGTGGTTAACAGATTAACCGAGATTGTAGCGCATGCGCGATGCCGTAATGGGTCGCTTCGAAGTCGTTTTGTCGCGCTCGGTCTGCACCTTGGATAAGAAGGAGTTCGTCGAGCACTCCGATCCGGAGCGCACGCGCGCCAACATCCCGCTGTTCCAGCAGGGCATCATGATACAGCAGCTCAACTCCGAGAAGCTCGTGGTCGAGACCATGGTGAAGTTCTGCGGCTAGTAATTACTGCATTACATATTCTGTTGTCACCTGGGAGGCTTTTTGCGGGCCTCTTTGTGTTGCTATGGAGCCCTGGCCTGTCGATAAACAAAGCGCCCGCTTGCCGGGGAGCAAGCGGGCGCTTCTGAGCGAATATGTTTGCGGCCATAGCCGCTGCAGGTGATGGGTTGTCGACTAGTTAGTCGTCGTGTCGGAATCGTCACCCGAGGCAGAGCCAGAAAGCGAAACCGTCAGCGTGATCGTGCTGTCGGTGGACTGCTTGCCGGTGGGGGAGACGCCCGTAACGGTGGCGTTTTCGTTGCCGCTCACGGGGTTGCCGTTCTGATCGCAGAATGCGATGTTGTAGAAACCGGCGTTGTTGAGCGCGGTGACGGCGGCGGAGATGCTCTTGCCGTACAGGTTACCCGGGACGCTGGCCTTGCCGGACTTCTTGGCGATGACGACGGTGATCGTGGCACCGGGCTTCTGCTTGCCGCTAGGGTTCCAGCTAATTACGGTGCCCTCGGTAACCGAGTCGTTTTCCTGGTAGCTCACGTCGACGCCAAAGCCAGCCATGTCGAGAGCGTTGCGTGCCTGGGCCTCGGTCATGTCGGTCAGATCGGGGACGGAGGTGGTGTCAGGACCGCTGGAGACCTTATACGAGATGGTCGTGCCCTTCTCGACTTCCTTGCCGGCATCAGTGCCCTGCTCAAAGACCTGGCCTTCGTCGGCCTCGTTGGCCTCCTCGGTTGCGTTGCCCTTCAGGCCCACGCTTGCCAGCGCGGCCTCGGCCTGGTCCTTGGTTAGGCCGACGAGCTGCGGAACCTCAACTTTCTCGGAGGGCTTGGGGCCCTTGGAGATCACCAGGTTCACCTTGGAGCCCTTGGGCTTCTTAGTGTTGCCGTTGGGGGTCTGCTCGGCAACCTTGCCCTCGTCGACATCGTCGTTATAGCTCTGGTCGACAGTTCCGACCTCAAGGCCGGCCTCCTTGATCAGCTCGATAGCGGTCTGCTGGTCCTTGTTAAGCACATCGGGCACCGTAACCTGCTCGCCCC
Organism: uncultured Collinsella sp.; assembly: GCA_902489665.1. Lineage (GTDB taxonomy): Bacteria > Actinomycetota > Coriobacteriia > Coriobacteriales > Coriobacteriaceae > Collinsella. The sequence goes on from CABUAT010000007.1 coordinate 26,112, forward strand.
CAAAGAGCCCGGTGGCGAAGGCCACCACAACGCCAACCACGGCGATTGCGGCGACTACGGCGGCGATAATCTTGTTCTTGTTGGACTTGGGCTGATCGACCTCGTAGGAACCGGTGGAACCCGAGACGGCGCTGCGGGGGTTGGTCTGTCCGCTTACGCCCGATACGGGGCGAACCATAGCGCGCGTGGAGTCAGACAGCTCACGGGTCTTGGTAGCGCCCAGGTCGCCCGCGGCGCCAATGATGCGCGTGGGCTCGGAGACGTTGACGGCGCGGCCGGACAGGTAGTTGTTGAGCACCTGGCGCAGCTCGTCTGCCGTCTGGAAGCGGTTCGCCGGGTCCTTTTCCATGCACTTGAGGATGATGCGCTCCAGATCGGCATCGACGCCGGAGTTGACTTGGCTCGGCGGAACCGGCAGTTCGTTTACCTGCTTGAGCGCAACTGAGATGGCGTCGTCGCCGTCAAAGGGGACGCGACCGGTGGCGCACTCGTACATGACGACGCCCAGCGAGTAGATATCCGAGGTGGGGCCGAGGTCCTGACCGCGGGTCTGCTCGGGGCTGACGTAGTGGGCGGTTCCCAGCACGTTGTTGTCTTGCGTGAGGTGGCTGTTCTTGGCGCGCGCGATGCCAAAGTCCATCACCTTGATGTTGCCGTCGGGCAGCACCATGATGTTCTGCGGCTTAATGTCGCGGTGGATGATCTCGTGCTTGTGGGCGACCGAAAGCGCGGAGCTGATCTGCGAGCCGATCTGCGCGACCTTCTTGGGGTCGAGGGCGCCGTGGCTCTTGATGCCGCTCTTAAGGTCGGTACCGCGCAGGTACTCCATGACGATGTAATAGGTGTCGCCGTCCTTGCCCCAATCGTAGACGCCCACGATATAGGGGGAGGAGAGGCCGGCTGCTGCCTGGGCCTCCTGCTTAAAGCGTGCGGCGAAGGTCGCGTCGCCAGCATACTGCGGCAGCATGATCTTGACGGCTACCGTGCGGTCGAGAACCTGGTCCTGTGCACGGTAGACGGTCGCCATGCCGCCTGTTCCCACCTTATCCTTGAGGAGGTATCTTCCCCCGAGGACCCTCTGTTCCATTCCTGCTCCTAACATAACTATTCGCTCAACGATGTGTGTAGTACCTACGATGTGGCCGCTGGGGCCGTGTGACGCGTTGCCGCTAACCCTTAGGCCGCGGCGCGCCTCGGGTGTCCGATTCGATCATGGGCATCACGCTCCCTGTGCGGCAAGCGCCGCGGTCAGGACGATACCGGCGATCTTGGCGGCCTTGACGTCATGCTTGTCGAAATCCTCCAAGGCCACCGAGATGGCGACCGTGGGTGAATCGTAAGGTGCAAAGCCAACGAACATCGAGTTGACGTTGGTGCCGCCAGTCTCGGCCGAGCCGGTCTTGCCGGCGACCTTGACGCCGGGGATTTGGGCATCGGTGCCGGTGCCGGACTGGACGACGGCAAGCATGGCCTGCTTGACCTGGTCGGCCGTGGCGGAGCTGACGGCCTGACCAAGCGAGCGGGACTGCGTGGTCTTGACCACGGTTCCGTCCGGGGCGAGTACCTGGGCTACAAAGTACGGGTCCATGACCACGCCGCTGTTAGCGATGGCGGCGGCAATCACGGCGTTTTGCATGACGGTGGTCTGCGGGCCGGGCGTGTGGTCCATGCCGACAGGCTGGCCGGCGCCGGCCCAGGCGGTCTCCCACTCGGTCATGAGCGACGGGTCGGCCATGATGGAGGCCGCGGAGGTCAGGTCCTGGCCGAGCTTTTGGCCGTAGCCAAAGGCGTTGGCAAACTGCACGAGCGTGTTTGCGCCAACTTCGTTTGCCACCTGGCCAAAGACGACGTTGGAGGACACGGCAAAGGCCTGCTGCAGGCTGATGGTGCCGTAGCTCTCGTTGGCATAGTTGGTGACCGGTGCGTTGCCGATGTCCATGGAGCCGGGCGCCTGGTAGGTGCTGGTAAGGCTGGCGGTACCGGTCTCGAGTGCCGCGGAAAGCGTAACGACCTTAAACGTTGAGCCCGGCGTGTACAGCGCGTCCATGGCGCGATTGTACATGGAGCCGTCCTCGCCGCCGCCCGTCTGCAGCAGGGCATCGATGTTGGTGTTGTCGTAGGTGGGCGAGCTGGCACATGCGAGCACCGCGCCGGTACGCGGGTCGATGACCACTACAGCGCCCTTAAAGCCCTTGAGTGCTTGCTCGGCCGCCGTCTGGATACGCGAGTCGATGGTGAGCTTGGCGGTGTTGCCCGGTTGGGTCTGGCCCGCGAGCGACGCGATGGCATTGTTCCAGCTGGAGTAATCCTTAGAGCCGGTGAGCGTGTCGTTCATGGCGCTCTCGATGGCGGTGGTGCCATACTGCTGGCTCACATAGCCAACCACGTGCGCTGCCAGGTTACCGTTGGGGTAGGAGCGTACGTAGGTGCCGTCCTCCTGCTGCAGCGACTCGGCCAGCGTCACGCCGTCGGACGTGATGATGGAGCCGCGCTGGATGTACTTGGAGCGGGCGATGGTGTGGTTGTTGGTCGGCATGTCCTGATAGTCCTTGGCCTTGATGACCTGGACATAGGTGAGGTTGCCGATAAGGATGGCGAACAGCGCCGTAAAGGCGAGCACCGCACGGGTTAGACGGTTGGCGAGCGCAACGCGGCCGAGCACACCGGATTCAGGCGTGTCGAGCAGGCGACGGCGCATACGCGAGCCGATGGAATGGCTGCCGCTGCCGTAGGAAGACGAGGTGGCAAAGCGCGTGCCCGTCGGGGCGGCGGCAGATGCGACCTGATCATCGGTGATGGCGGCCATGGTGCCGGTGCCGGTAAGCTCGGCCTCGCGTCCGGTCGCCTCGTCACCGGCGCGCAGCAGGAGCGCGACGATGATAAAGCTCGCCAGCAGAGAGGAGCCGCCCTGGCTCATAAAGGGCAGAGTGACGCCGGTCAGCGGGATCAGGCGGGTTACGCCGCCAACGATCAAGAAGGCCTGGAAGCTGATGGCGGCCGTAAGGCCTGTGGCACTAAAGGCGGCGAGGTCGGATTTAGCGCGGGCAGCCGTGGTGAGGCCACGCACGGCAAAGAGCATAAACAGGATGAGCACGGCGCCGCCGCCCAAAAGGCCCATCTCCTCGCCGATAGCCGAGAAGATAAAGTCGGACTCGACGACAGGGATGTTGTTGGCCATGCCGTTGCCGATGCCAACACCGACCAGACCACCATCGGCAAGCGAGAAGAGCGACTGGACGATCTGGTAGCCCTGGCCCTGGGCGTCCTTAAACGGATCGAGCCAAACCTGGAAACGCACCTGAACGTGAGACAGGAACTTGTAGGCGCCCACGGCTCCAACGGCTAAGAGCGCAAGGCCGATAACGACATACGAAAAGCGCCCCGTGGCAACGTAGAGCATCAGCAAGAAGATGGTGTAGAACAGCACGGCCGAACCCAGGTCGCGTTCGAAGACGACGACGAGCAGGCACACACCCCACACGGCAAACAGCGGCAGCAGCAGTCGCAGGCGAGGGATCTTAAAGCCCAGAATCTTGCGGTTGGAGATGGAGAGCAGCTCGCGGTTCTCGGCCAGGTAGCCGGCCAGGAACAGGACGATAAAGACCTTGGCGAACTCGCCGGGCTGGATGGTAAAGCCCGCGATGCGAATCCACAGCTTGGAGCCCGAGATCGTGGTGCCGATAAAGATAGGCAGCATCAGCAGAATGATGCCGATAATGCCAAAGGTGTACTTGTAGCGCATGACCACGTCGAGGTTTTTGACTAGTGCAAGCGTTCCCACCATGAGCGCCACCGAGACAAACAGGATGATGAGCTGTGAGATGGCGAGAGCGGGGGCGAGACGCGTCACGAACGTGATGCCGATGCCCGAAAGTATAAATACGATGGGCAGGATGGCGGGGTCGGCACCGGGCGCCAAGATGCGCACGGCAATGTGGGCCGCGGCAAAGGCGGCAAAGAGGCCGATCGGTACGGCGAGCGTCTCAAAGGAGATGGCAGCGCCCGCGGTGAGGACGTACATCGCATACAGCAGGATGACGGGGAACGCCGAGGCGATGAGCAAGAGCAGCTCGGTGTTGCGGCGACTCATAAGCGGCACTCCCTTTCTAATTCTTATCGGAGGCTTCGGCCTCGGCGGACTGTTCGGCGGTTTTCTCGGAATCTGATTCGGAGGTCGATCCCTGATTGGTGTTGTCGCGAATCGTTTGCGCGTCGATCACCTGGCGGGTCTGCTCCTCGTCGATCTGGTGGCGGTACTTGGATATCGTGTCCTGCGCATCGTCGACACTTGTTTGCGGAATGCCCGCCTTGAGGCGGTTTTGCGTGTCTTCGGGCAGGTCGGACAGCTTGATGCTGGTTTCGCTTTCGAGCCAGTGGAGCTTGAGTCCGAGTGGCTTGCCGGGCAGGCCGCGCCAGACGGCGACATTGCCCTGGTAGGTACCCAGGTAGTACGAGCCGGTGACACCCGTGTAGGCCCAGATGCCAGCTGCTAGCACAAAGACGAGGGCCAGGATGGCGGCGATAGTAACATTGCGGCGACGCACGCGTTGCGCCTCGCGCATAACGCCATCGTCAACCAGGTCAACGACTACTACGGTTACGTTGTCGTGGCCGCCGGCGGCAAGCGCCGCGTCCACTAGGTTGTCGACGCAGATTTGCGCGGTTGAGGACTGCGTGGCGATGTTCTCGATATCGCTATCGGGAATCATGCTCGAAAGGCCGTCGGAGCACAGGATCAGGCGGTCGCCCTCCTCGATATGCAGGGTAAAGTGGTCGGCGTACATGGCAGGGTCCGAGCCCAGCGCGCGGGTGATGACCGAGCGGTTGGGATGGACGCGGGCCTCGTCGGCCGTAATCTCGCCGGCGTCCACGAGCTCTTCCACATAGGAGTGGTCGCGGGTCACGCGAATCAGCGTGCCCTCGTGGAGCAGGTAGGCGCGCGAGTCGCCCACGTGGGCGATGGCGAGCGTGTCGTTTTCGATATAGGCGCAGGTGGCCGTGCAACCCATGCCGGGCTTGCCCAGGCCATTCAAGGCGGCCTCGATCACAGCGGCGTTGGCGGCCTCGACAGCTGCAGCCAGGCGTGCCGCATCGGCAGACTGCGGGGCTGTCTTGGCGATGGTCTCGACGGCGATGGAGGATGCCACCTCACCGGCGGCGTGGCCGCCCATGCCATCGCACACGCAAAAGAGCGGCGACTGCACCAGGTAGGAATCCTCATTGTGCGGGCGCACGCAGCCAACGTCGGAGCGGGCGCCCCACATGAGCTGCGTGGTGGTGCCGGCATCATAGGTCGAGTCGGTTTCGATGCGCTCCTCGGCCAGGGGCTCAAAGCTCATGGTCGAGCCGGGGTCCTTGAGCTTGGCTTCTACGGCGGCAACGTCGATTTCTGCCGTGTCACCGGGGGAGACGGTATCGGCCTCGGCACTTGGGGCGGCGTCGTTGTCGTCCGGGGAGTCGAGCTCCTCGGACGTGTGGACGGCCGGTTGGTCGTCTTGCGGTTCGAGAATCATGGGCTCGGGCGTCGCAAAGTGCGACGGAGCGGGCGTGCTTTGGGGCTGAGCAGCGGGTTCGGCAGCGACGATGGGCTCGCTTGCGGGTGCAGACTGCGGGGCCTCGGGTGCGGGGGCGTCCTCGGGGGAGGGCACTGCCTCGGGCGCCGGCGTGGATGCGGGCACGACCTCGGACGCCGAGGCTACGGGAAACACCGGAGCGGCGGGCTCGGGCGTCTCAAACACTGCGGCGCTCTCGTTGATTGCCGTGGCGACAGGCTCGGCAAAGTGGGCCGGCGCCGGCGTTGTCTCGGGTGCTGCGGACTGCTCGGCGGCATGCGCACCGATGGGTGCTGCCGCGGCATCCTCTGCGCCCTCGTCATCGGCGAGGGCCGAATAATCATGCGTTACATGCGAAAGAGGCAGGGAGAACACGGTGTCCTCGGGCTCCACGGGCGCGGAGTCCGCCGGAGCGGCGTGGGCCGGTGCAGCCGCGGCGGCAGCCGGTGCCTCGGTCATGGTTGCGGACTTGTTCTCCTCGTCGATCATCGACGGTTCACCTTCATGACCACATCGCCAATCTGAACCTCGTCGCCCTCGCGCAGCGTCGCGGGCTCCACGAGCTGGCGGCCGTTGACGAGCGTGCCGTTAAGCGAGTTGAGGTCCTCGATGATGAGTGCAGGGCCCTGCAGCGAAAAGCGTGCGTGCGAGGCCGAGACAAACGGTTCGTTGATGCAGATGTCCGAAGACGGCGAGCGGCCGACGATGACGGGGCCGAGCATATCCACGTGGATGCCGCGGATGCCGCGCGGACCCTTGTCCACATCGATCGTCCAGATAGCCGAGTCGCGGCGCTGGCCGCGCACGAGGCCCACGCCGGTCTTCATGACGGCGAACAGGAAGATATAGAGCAGGGCGACCAGGACGATGCGGCCTGCAAAAAGGACGATATCGATGTTCATAAGCGACTATCCCCTAAATTCAAAGGTGCTCAGGCCAAACGTCAGCAGATCGCCGTTGCGCAGCGGGCAGCGCGTGATGCGGCGGTTGTTGACGAGCGTGCCGTTGGTGGAATTGAGGTCCTCGATCGACCAGTCCGAGCCGGTAAAGGTGAGCTGGGCGTGACGGCGCGACACGTTGGGGTCGCGCAGGGCGATATCGGAAACCGAGCGCTCGCGGCCGATGGTCACCTGCGCGGAGGTGATGCTGTGGCTCTCGCCGCTCACGACGTCGACGAGCTGGGCGAGCGGGCGCTGCGGGGCGCGGGTGCTCGCCATGTTGGAGGCGATACCGGCCGCGGCGCCAAGGCCAACGGCGGCACCGGTCGCGGCGGCTCCACCCATGCCGGCAAGCGCGTCGCGCGAGACGGTCTGCGGCACCGGAATAGGAGCGGCGGCGGGGTCGGGGACGCTGGGCGCAAAGGGGTCGGCCGCGGCGAGCGGGTCGGGAGCGGCGGCGCGAGGCATCGGCTGCTGCTGGGGCATGGCTGCGGGGCGTTGCTGCTGCGGGGCGGCAAACTGCTGCTGGCCGGCGCGTGGGGCGCTGACGGCACGGCTTGCGGCGGAGTTGTTCTGGCCCAGGCCGTTTTGATAGGCGCGCTCTTCTTCGTACAGGCGGCCGAGCGTGGGGGCATCGACATTCTCGGCGAAGACCGAGAACTTGCCGGCGCGCAGCTGCGGGTCGATCATAAAGCGAACGAGGGGCTCGCCGACAAAGACGTAGCGGCGCTTTTCGGCCTGCGCCTTCACGAACTCGCGGACCTCGCGCGAAAGCTCGGGGTAGAACGGGGCGAGCATGGGATCGTCATCGGCGGCGATCAGGATGGTGTAGAGTGCCGGCGCGGTGTTGACGCCGTTGATCACCAGAGTCTGATCCTCCATGTCGCGAGCGGCCTGCTTGGCAAGCTTCTTAAAGGAGAACGGGGCACGGGTGGCACCGAAGATGCCGGCCACGTGGTCCTCGAAGATGTTCAGGAAGTTCACGAAAGATCACTCTCCGTATAGGTTCTTTGGTATCCGAGCGAATATAGGCATATCCCAACGATTATAGAGGATAGGGTTCCCGCAACCGCCGCCTTGGCGACGACCGCGGCTGCAAGGCTGGCAATTTCCATATGGTGTGCAAGACAGGACGCCGCTGCGCAGCCGATGCCGGTGACAGCGATGGCGGCGATTGCGACAAGGTTTGAGCCCTGATCGGCACGCTTGGCATGGGCATTGAGCAGCGCAGATGACGCTGCGGCGGTTGCCGCGACCAGCACAAAGGCAGCCCAAAGGAGCGGGTCTCCCAGCGCTGCAGCAACGTTACCGAGCCCCAGCACGCCTCCGGCTGAAAGCGCGACCGTGGCCAGACGGGCAAAAAGCGCGCCCATGCCCGTTGCCGCGGCGGCGCTTGCCGGGCCGAGCCAAAATGACGCGACGCCGGCGGCGACCCCAGCTGCCAGGAAGGTATTGCCGGTCAGACAGCCAAGCGCGAGTGCACAGGTGAGCGCGGCGCTCGCGGCAGCCTCGGTGCGACCCCAGGCAATCCACCAACCGGACATGGCGGCGGCAAAGATCACCGCGACGGGCAACATCGACAGGATGCCCTGCGCCTGCATGGTGGCGTTGGCCATGAGCACCAAAAAGCCCACAGCCGAGATGGCCGAGCCAATCTGGGGGGCCAGGCCAGCCGCCGCTCCGATCGCGATGGCCGCAATGACCAGGCCGGGAAGCGCCGCGACCCCGGCCGTTTGCATCAGCAAAAAGCTATAGGTGCCGCACGTTAGCGCCGAGATAGTGCGCATGGTGTAGTCGCGCGCATGGCTCCAGCGCGTGCCCGCCCAGCCGAGTGCGGGGTCGACCTCGATGGCATCGTCCTCGTAGTGCGACGGCTCGATATCGTCGAGCTCCTGCTCGTCATCCGAAAGCTCGCCAACCATTTGCTCCAGGCTGCGACGGCCTTCGCGCACGCTGCCCAGACCGGCAAGGAGCTGGTCGCAAAATGCCTCGATGCTGTTGGGGCGGTCCTGCGGCATGGGGGAGAGCGCGCTCATGAGCGCGGCCTCGGCTCCCGGGGGAAAGTGTGGTATCAGCTCGCTGGGATAGGTGGCGCCGCCGATGATGCGGTCGAGCGAGTCGGCGGGCGTGGCCGCCATAAAGGGAGCGCTGCCGCACAAGCCCTCATAGATAACGCAGGCGAGGGCAAAGACATCGGCGCGCTCGTCGACCGTGCCGGTCTCGATATCGAGCTGCTCGGGCGGCATGTAGCCGATGGTGCCGCCGCGCGAGCCGCCAAAGCCGCCGGCAGACGACAGCCGCGCCATGCCAAAGTCGGTGAGCTTTACATTGCCCGAATGGTCGATAAGCACATTGGCGGGCTTTATGTCCAGATGAAGCACGCCGTTTGCATGGGCAAAGGTGAGTGCCTGACCCAGCGCGTCGGCAATGGCCGCGGCCTCGTCAAAGGTAAGGGAGTGGCCGTCTACGCGATGCAAAAACTCGGCCAGCGACATGCCATCGACATATTCCATGACCAGGTAGGCATAGGCTGTGTCGTGCGTAAAGTCGATGACCTGCACGATATTGGGATGTTGAAGCATGGCGGCAGTGTGCGCCTCGCGCAGGACATCCATGATGTCGCTGGCGGGCATGCCAGCACCGTTAATAAGGGGGATGCGTTTAATGGCGACGCGGCGGCGCAGGTGCGTGTCGCGGCAGATTTCGATGGAGCCAAAACCGCCGGTCGCAAGTGTCTCGAGCGGCTGGTACCGCTTGAGCAGCTCGCGAGAGCTGGTGCCCTCCAAAGGAACGTCCGGCGAGAACCGGGCGGTATGTTGCGAGAAAAGCGGCATGGCCAACCCTCGTGCGTTTAAAGTTCGTTTGCGAGTGGCGGGCGCTGAGCCGAGCCGTTCGCGGTGGCATAGATGCTGCTAGTGTAGCACGCGCAGGTGGGCGACATTCAATTTAAGCTCCGTCTGGGGTCTGGACCTTGCGTCCGGCCTAGCGCTTCTTCTTGTTCTTCTTCTGCTTGCGCTGCTTGCCCTTGGTCTCCTGGGGCTTGTCGCCCTGCTTGGCCTCGGCGGCGGCCTTCTCGGCCTTCATTTTCTTCTTCTTGGTCTCGATGCGGAGTTTTTTGTTGATGCGGGCCTTGAGGAAGGGACCGAACTGCTCGGCATCGCCACGGACGAAGGTGTCCTTGGGAATCGTCACGCCCTGGTCGGCGAACATGGCCACAAAGATGCGCTCGCCGTCGAGCACGTGGTCGAGCTTTTCAAACGGGAAGAACTGCGACTTGCCGCTCTTGCCCCAAACCATCAGGCCGTCCTCGTTGGCGGCGACGCGGCGATAGCGGCCACCCATGGACTCGTCGGCCTCGACGGCGTCGATAAAGTCGCGGGCGAGGGTGTGGTGCAGGTTTTTGCTCCACCAGGCCAAAAAAGCGCCGAATACGATCAGGACGACGCCAAACTTGATCCAGTTGCCGCCGGCCACCAACATGCCGATGCCGATGAGCGCGGCAATTGCCGCGGCGACATACAGCGAGCCGCGACGCCTGGGCGAGGCGACCAGGCGGGCGAAGTCGGTGACCAGGTCGTTTTCGTACTGGTACTCGTTGAGGTACAGGATGCCGTCATCGGCTGCGGCCTGCTCCTCGAGCGCGACCTCGACCTGGTCGGCTGCTTCGGAGGGAACGAGGTTGCTCTCTGCGTCTGCCATGCTCTTTGGACTCCTATCGCGGCGGGCTCGCCGTACGGGTTATTATGGAATGCAGTATGCCGTGCGACCGCATGGCCGCCGCGGCAACAAGACTCAGTATACCCGGGGGAGCACCCATGGAATCGTTGTACCGAAAGTATCGCCCGCTCACCTTTGACTCCGTGGTGGGCCAGCAGCATATCGTCTCGACGCTCGAGCACGCCATCACCGAGGGGCGCCTGTCCCACGCCTACCTGTTCTGCGGACCGCGCGGCACGGGCAAGACCACCATGGCGCGCATTCTGGCCAAGGCGCTGCTGTGCCGCAATGCCGAGGCGGCGCGCGCCGAGGGTGCAAGCGGCTGCATGCCCGACGGTACTTGCGAGGAGTGCGAGCTCATTGCCGAGGGTAACCACCCCGATGTCTACGAGCTCGATGCCGCAAGCCGTACCGGCGTGGACAACGTGCGCGAGGAGATCATCAACTCCGTCAACTTTGCCCCAGTGCGCGGCAAGTACAAGATTTATATCATCGACGAGGTCCACATGCTCACGACGGCGGCGTTCAACGCGCTGCTCAAGACGCTTGAGGAGCCGCCGGCACACGTGATCTTTGTGCTGTGCACCACCGACCCGCAAAAGATTCTGGAGACCATCCTCTCGCGCTGCCAGCGCTTCGATTTCCATCGTATCGGCAACGAGGATATTGAGCATCGCCTGGCATACGTGTGCGAGCAGGAGGGCTTCGATTACGACGACGAGGCGCTGGCTATCGTGGCACGCCATGCCAAGGGCGGCATGCGCGACGCGTTGTCCACGCTGGAGCAGCTGAGCGTTTTTGGCAACGGCGCCGTGCATGCGGACGATGCCCGCTCGCTTTTGGGCGAGGTTTCGGACCAGATCCTGGGCGAGTTTGCCCGCGCCATTGCCGATCGCGATGTTGCCGAGCTCTATGGACTGATCCGTGCGCAGGTCGAGGAAGGAAACGACCTGCTGGAGCTGACGCGCGACCTGGTGGCGCATGTGCGTGACGTGTACGTTGCCTGCGTTGCCGGTGCCCGTGCCGAGCTGTTTGAGGGCGGCTCCGAGCAGGCCGAGGCGCTTGCTGCCGAGGCCGCTGCCTTTGGCGAGCATCCTGCCGACCGCCTGGCCCGTGTGCTGACAGTGCTCGACGATGCCGCACTGGAGATGAGGGGCGCGAGCGACGTGCGCCTGGTGCTTGAGATTGCCTGCACGCGTCTGGCACGTCCCGAGGCTGATTTAACGATTGAGGCATTGGCCGAGCGCGTGGCACGTCTGGAGGCCATGGTTGCCAACGGCGCCGCGCCGGCGAGCGTGGCCGCTGCTCAGGCCGCCGCGCCTGCAGCGTCCGTACCCGCTGCTGCCCAACAGCCGACGCTCATTTCGGGCGCCCGTGCTGCCGCTCCGGCGGCATCCGCTGCCCCCGCTGCTACGTCCGCGCATCAGGGTGGCATGCCTTGGGACCGCGGCGCTGCTGTTCCGGCTGCCCAGCCTGCTCCCCGTTCTGCGTCCGTGTCAGCTTCCAAGTCTGCAGCGCCTGCACTTCAGCCTGCGCCGACTTCGACGCCTCAGCCCGTTGCGGCCCCCGCGCCTGCCACCGCTCCGGCACCTAAGCCCCAGTCCAACAATGCCGCCCAGGTTGCCGCCGCCGGTGCTGCCGAGACGCCCGCGGTCGAGGATGCCGGAGAGCTGCAGCGCAAATGGGCCGAGGTTGTCGAGCGTGTCAAGGCGCGTCAGGCTTCCTACGCAGGGCTTTTGCTCAACGCCCGCGCCACGGCCGACGACGGCTCCAAGCTCACGGTCTCGTTCCCTGCGGGTTCGACTTTTGCCATTAAGATGCTCGGTCGCGCCGATACGCAGTCGGTGGTCCTGCCGACGGTCTGCGCGGTTTTCGGTCGTCGCACCGTCGACTATGTCCTGGATGGGGGTGGCACGCCGGCTCCTCAACATGAGGAGCATTCTCCATCTGCACGGGCTGCGGTATCTGCGGACCCGCAACCCGTGTCCTCGGTGCCCCCTGCATCCTCGAGCGCCAGCGCGACGCAGCCAAAAGCGGCGCCGGTAGCGGCACCGACCCCGTCGGCGCCTGAACCCGCTGCGCCCAAACCGGCTGCTCCGATCCCCGCGCCCAAGTCCGCTGCCGCGCCTGCGCCCAAGTCATCCGACCTGGCCAAGGCCCCTTGGCTGCGCTCCGACAACCCTGCCGGTGCTCCTGCCACGGGCAAGCTCCCGACCGAGCCCGCGCCCCGAGCGCCCGAGCGCGCGTCCGTCCCCATGGCTCAGCCGCCTGCGCAGGCTGCGCCATGGGAATCCGAGCAGGTGCCCTACGACGATGCTATGGTCGGTGGTTTTGCTGCCGATGCCGGCGGGGACGATCTGCCCCCGTTCGACGTGCCGGGTGCGGCGTCCGCGACCAAGGCCGCTGCTGTGGCACCCGCAGCCTCTGCAAACGACGACGTCCCCGCCGCTCCCTGGGAATCCAATCCCGGTGCTGGCAGCCCCTTCGGCCATCAGGGCGCAGCCCCGAGCATCCCGCAGACCGAGGACGAGGCCAAGGCCCTCATCCGCAGTGTCTTTGGCCAGGCCACCATCTTCAAGCCGGTGGAGTAGCTGCGCAGGCGGGTATACTGCTCAAGAAGAGGACCCCTTGTCCGGGCGCATCTGTATTTCGGACATGTGTAGTGTGGTGCCGCGTATGTCGCATTTGAGCAGACAGGTGCGTGACGGTCGGCCTAGGATGCTGAGGTCGATACGATACGTCGCATGGCTGTCCGTGTACTCGACTTGCTCGGCGTTAATGGTTGCTCCGATTGCCAAATAAACGCCTAGCTCGGCATCGACAATCTTGAAGTCCTTTATCTTGACCTTGAACTCTTGATAGAGGGACGGGCTGTTGTAGTAGACGGTTCGGGTTCCGTCGGTGCACTCATCGGTCGTCTCCCATTTGACGACGGGCTGGTCCGAGCTGGCTATCAGCAGTTCTGCTCCAAAAGCTATGGCATGGGTGATGACAACCAGCAATGCCCAGCCGACAAAGAGATAGAGAACCACATATGCAACGGGGTGTTTTGAGCGGATGTTTTGGAGCGCGTTGGGGGCATTCATGGGGCACCTCCAAATTACTATCTATGGCAATCAAATTATACCCTGCCGCCATGTGCGCCGCCTCGAGCAGCGGTTCGGCATTTAGCTATTTAGTGGCGCACATGAAATGCCGGATTCGGCTCTACTAGATTGAGTGTGCGATATTATGCAACCTTGCATAATTCGACCTTGCATAATCTTTGAGTGCGGTTTGTATTGGAGGACATGTATATCGACTGAGGTAACACGTCCGCCCCGCTCTCTCGCCGCGCGCCGTGGTACGATTTTTGAGTTTGAAAGTCCCGCCGTGCTCCGGCTGCCCTTGCAGCTCGGCGTGCGGCCGCACGTAAAGGAGCCATCATGGCCGGTATGAACATGCAGCAGATGATGAAGCAGGCTCGCAAGATGCAGGAGCAGCTTGCCGCCGCGCAGGAGAACCTCAAGTCCCAGACCGTCGACGCCTCTGCCGGCGGCGGCATGGTCAAGGTGACCGTTAACGGCGAGATGGAGCTCGTCAACCTCACCATCGATCCCGATGCGCTCGATCCCGAGGACGTCGATATGCTGCAGGATATGATCATGGCTGCCGTCAACGAGGCCGTCCGCGGCGTCAACGAGCTCGCCAACAAGCAGATGGGCGCCATCACCGGCGGCCTCAACATCCCGGGCATGCCGTTCTAAGACACGCATATATATGAGTGCCAACCACAGTCTGCAAAAACTGCTCGATGAGCTGGGCCGTCTGCCGGGCATTGGTCCCAAGTCGGCCCAGCGCATCGCCTATTACCTGCTCGAGGCCGATGCCGAGGAGGCCCGCCGCCTGGCCGAGGCCATCCTGGAGGTCAAGCAGGAGGTCCACTTTTGCAGCCGCTGCTTTAACTACGCCACGGCCGACGAGTGCTCCATCTGCCAGGACCCGATGCGCGATACCACTCGCATTTGCGTTGTGGGCGAGCCGCGCGACGTCCAGGCGATCGAGCGCACGGGCAGCTACCACGGCCTCTACCACGTATTGGGCGGCGTGATCAGTCCCATGGACAAGATTGGCCCCGAGCAGCTGCACATTCGAGAGCTGCTGGCACGCTTGGGCCACGAGGACATCCACGAGGTCATCATCGCCACCAACCCCAATATTGAGGGCGAGACCACGGCGAGCTATCTGGCCCGTACCATCAAGCCGTTGGGCGTCGAGGTGTCGCGTCTGGCAAGCGGCCTTCCCGTGGGCGGCGACTTGGAGTATGCCGACGAGCTTACGCTTGGCCGCGCCATCGAGGCCCGCCGCGCGATTTAGGTGGCGAGCCTGCTCCTGCCGTATGTTTTCCTCGCGACGCACGGGGTAGTCATAATTTCCCCGTGCGACTGTGAGTTTGTTGTGCAACAAAGATGCTTCGTATCCGCTTATCGCATGGATGCTTCCGCTCGCATCCTTAATTTGTCCATTCGTTGCGCAACCTTTTTGGTTCGCTGATACACTCAAATATGGATTCGAATGAATGCGCCGCTCCCGAGCGGCGTGTTTTTGTTGGAGGAGAACGCATGCGGCCCGGTGGCACTCAGACAAAGCGCGGCGCCGCGGTGCGCATACGACGCCGACTGGGCTTGGCGCCGCGGGCGTACGCACTGCTATCGTGCTCGCTGGTGCTGGTCATAGCTGGCGTTTCTGCCTATGGCATGACCGTGCCGTCCATGATGCAGGCGCATGCCGCACGCGAACCGCGCGTGGGGCATGAGGTCAAAAGCGATCTGGGCACCACGACTGGATATGCTTGGGCAAGTGTGGTCGGGCATATTGTGTTTGGCACCGACGATGCGGACGGCGCCGAGGCCCCGGACAACGAAGTCACGCTTGCCAATGGCAAAACCATCGTGCTCACCAACACCAAGATCATCGATCGATTGTCCAACAATAGCGTGGCGGCAACGGTGAATAAGGTCGAGCAGCAAAAGGAGCAGGACGCCCAGCAGTCCGGAAAGCCCGGTAGCTCGGATACTTCTGGCTCCGGCTCGAATTCGTCGAGTTCGAGCGGCGGCTCTGGGTCGGGCTCCTCTACCGGAGGATCTGGAAACGGCGGCTCGACGGGCGGCAACACTGACAACGATGCAAACTCCGGTGGCCTTTCCGCTGCTGAAGAAGAGAGCATTCACAGTTGGCTTGTGACCAAGTACAACATGCTCGACGGCTATGTTTCTCGTGCCAATGACGTGGTCTCGACCTATAACTCTACGGGAGATCCCAGACCGTGCGACAGCCTGGTCGGGGAGATGTTTGTTATTCGAGCTGAGTTCGGTCGTCAGACATTCTCGCCCCGGTCAAAGTGGTATCAGCAGTATGCCAATCTGTGGGGCTGTTACACCAACCTATGTCAATGGGTCGGCCATTACGGCGATGATGACGTCGCGCTCGGTAACTTCAACAATAACGTGGCGGCGCTTGCCCTATGATGACCGATCTTGCATCCACCACACCACAATCGCTCGGTCGCGATCCCATGGTCGGCCTGCGCCTGGCGCGTGTCGACGGGTTTGAGCCGGCCATTGCGCTCGGTCAGGACGAACTGCCTGCCTATCTGCGTCGTTTTACGATGCTGTTTGCCGACGATGCCACCATGCGCCGTGGCGGTATCGGCCGCGTGACGCGTGCCGTCAACGCCCAAGGCGAGGCCGTGGCACTCAAGCAGCTCATCTTGCCGACGCGCGATGAGTTTGACGACGATGCCGCTCACGAGGCGCTGGTCGCCAAGTTCAAGGCGGCGTTTCGCGAGGAATACGAATGCCATCGCGCCCTTTCGGGCCTTAAGGGCTTTCCCCGCCTCTATGGCTGGGGCGAGGTCGACGGTGTGCCTGCAATTGTCATGGAATGGGTCGAGGGCGAGACGCTTGCCCGCTTGCGTTCGCGACTCGCCGTGGACGATGCCGGACGCCTGTCGCCGCTTGTGGCGGCGCGTCTGGGTCGCGACCTGTTCGATCTGCTCTGCCGTATGAGCCTGGTGGGTGAGGGCTTTGTCCATCGCGATATCTCGCCCGCTAATATTATGGTGCGCACGGCGCGTCTACCGCTTGACCGGCAGCTTGCCGAGGGCACCTTTGACCTGTGCCTGATCGACTTTGGCTCGTCGCTGGCGCTTGAGCCTGCGTCGGCCGTGGCCGGTACCGGCGGCAAGGCATCCTTTACCGAGCGCTATGCCACGCTGCGTCGCGCGACGGTTGCCTATGCCCCGCCCGAGATGCTCACCGACGATATTCCCGATCTGCGCGCTTTGCGTATGTCGCCGGCGATCGACGTCTATGCCGCGGCAAGCACGGTTTACGAGCTCATTGCCGGCGTCGCGCCATACGAAGCCGCGCCGAGCACTTCGGGCACCTCGGGTTCGCGCAAAAAGACGCGCGACATCGCGAGCCCCTACCGTCTCAAGATGGACACGCGGCCCGACTATCCCATTGGTGCCCATGCGCCCGGTTGTGATTTGACTCAGCTGCTTCGTCGTGAGCCCGATGTGGCGCTCGCCGCGGCCGAGCAGGCCCAGCAGCTAGGGCTTGAGCCGGATTCCGAAGAGCTACGCGATGCGCTGGCGTTTGTCGATGCCCAGCTGTTCGACGTGGTGATGGCCTGTCTGTCCAGCCATCAAAAAGATCGTCCCGAGCCGGCGGCGGTCGAGGCGGCGCTCTCAGCGTTTTGTGACCACTATGCGCAAAATGTCGGCCGTTCGCTCCGCGGCGAGCCGCTCACGCCGTGCCCCATGGATGCGTCTGGCCGCGCGGTTCGTCGCGCGCTGATGGTCGGCGCGACGGTCGTCTGTGGCGTGGTTTGGGCTGTGATCGTGGTTTCGGCCGCGCTGCTGGCGTCGGGCGCTCGCGTGACGGCGACTTTGGGATCGCTCGTGTGGTCTGGGTCGCTACCGGGTATTATTGCCGCACTGGCGTTGGCGCTGCCAGGCATAGCCGGCGTTGCCGCGGGGGCGCTTGCGCGCGATCGGCGCTCGGGCTTCCTGCAGGGTGTGCTTGCGCTTTCTGCCTGCGAGGTTCCGGTGCTGGTTGTGGCTGCATGTAGCGTATTTTCCCAACGCGCCGTGATGGGCGGCCTTGTTGCCGCTCTGGTTGCAACCTATACGCTTACGTGGTTTTTGCTTGCGATGGGCTTTGCCTTTGAACTTCCCGTTTCGGCACCGCGACGCACAAAAGCCCAGATGGCGACTCCGCTTGCCGGTGGAGCCGCAGCTGCCCGTACTTTTGGCGGACCTGTCGAAGTATCGTCCGATTCTATTTCTACGACCAAGGAGGCCTAGGTCATGGCATCTCAAGTTGAGCTCACCCCATGCGGGGCCATGTTTGACATCTTTAAGCGCGCAGCGCATCTGAGCCATATCGAGCTGTGCGGCTTGGTGCTTTCGTCCCGTCCGCTCGCCGACGGCCGCAGCCCGCAGAGCCGAGCCGCCGATCGCTCTTGGGTTTCCCGCTTTATCGTTCGCGCGCCGGTCGGCACGCTTCAGCAGCGCTACTTTGCCGAATACGGTACCTCGGCTGCGCGTATTATGTCGCAACTGGCCCTGCGCCAGCGCAATCCCATGGACTCCACGGCTGTGATCAATATGGTGTGCGGTCCTGCAGGTGAACCGATGGTACGCGCGCTCGAAGAGTGCCACCAGGACACGAATCTCTATCGCAACGCGCTCGATCGCCTGTCCCAGGCGGCGGAACTCATACCCGCCGAGCGCGCCGAGGCCGTGCTGGTGCTGTTTGTCGCCGTCGGTTGTTCGGCGGATGTGCGGTCCTCGGTGAACTATGCCATCGACTACGCGCACGCGACCTGTGGCGGAGGCACATCCACGCCGCGTTCGCTTGGCATGTCGCTGACTGCGGGCGAACGCGAACCCGCCCCGGCGCACCCCTTGGGCTTGCTGCGCGTGCAAAACAGTTTTGTCGTGAGCGCCCCGCGCTGGATTCAGCCGAGTGAGCAGGGTGTTGAGATTGGCGCGCTGGCCACTGGTGAGGGCGATATTACCGACGTCGGCGACGATGTCTCGGCCCGCCATGCCCATATCTGGTGCGATGCTCAAAATATCTGGCACGTCGAGGACTTGTCGTCCACCAACGGAACCGTGGTGGTAAACGGGGCCACGCGCGTCTGCATTCAGGTCGAGCCCGGCCGTTCCGCCCAACTCAATCCCGGCGACGAGCTCAAGCTCGGCGAATCCACTACCTACGCCATCCTCTTCGGTGCTCTCTAGCCGGCAGATGGGGACGTTTCTTTTCTGCCGGCACTTGGGGACACTCCTCGGCGCGCCAGAGCCAGTCGCCTGGGGATGGAGAGGCCATTTTGGCCCTTGGCGGTCAGTCGGGGCGAAACTAGAAGATCTTTCCGATTCGCGGCTGTTCATGCTTGTAGAGCATCTAAAACAATAGGATGTTATTCTGGAATATGCCGGGTGCGTGAACTTGCCTGTCTTAGCCTTAATAAGGTATAGGGGAGTTTGGCTCAGGGGTTCCGTCTTGTTCTTCAGCGCAGTATTGTGGGACAGATTTGCTGAGATTGGCGCCTTACACCGCAGAGCGCACGGAAGGCGCTCGATTTGTGTTCTGGCCCCAGAATACAGGGCCTGATACTTACCAACTGTGGCATGGATGTAACATCTGTAGAAATCAACCCTTTTGTTGTCGACCTTTGTAAGAAAAACACTGCCATCAACTCTTTGGATGACGAAACTAGGGTGCTTGAGGGGAGCCTTTACTCCCCTCTGAGAGATGACTCATGTTTTTCGCTTGTCGTTGTGAATCCTCCGTTACTGCCGATTCCGGATGAGATTCCTTATCCCTTCGTTTGAGATGGAGGACAATCGGGTCTGGATAAAACACTTCGTATTCTTAAGGGTGGCGATACGCATTTAGAGAAAAACGGTAAATACTGCTAATAGGGGTGACGACGATGGTGCAGGGGCGACCCGCGATGCTCTCATCAATACGTCGGATACTTGGGAAATCAGGTCTAGATGCATGTATGATGATGCTGTGTGGCTATTCAATTAATCCGCGTTCCGAATGGGTGCAGGATATAGCTGCGACATCGTATGCTTTTGACCCGGCGCGATACTCAGATATTTCTGAGGCGGTTGACGAAGTTTATACGCACTATGCCGCGCAAGGCGTTTCGGAAGTTTGCACATCTACGTTACGGGCTTAGGTTTCTTCAAGCGAGCAGGCCGGTTGCGTTATTTCGAGCGATTTTTCTAGTCTAGACGACAAAAGGCAAAGGATTTGATGGGTATAAAACGCGGACGTTTGTGGGCGGATGCTCAAATCTATTGTGGCAATCGGGCGGTTGAAAAAGATATTTCAACCGCCCGATTGCCAGGTTCGTCGGAGGAGATGTCCGATTCCGACTCTCTTGTAGGAAGAGCTTGAGATCGTATTGGCCCAAGGCAATCTTAAAGCAGTCTCATTGGCAAATCTTCGCTCCTGTTGTGTTGAGGTGTAAGGTATCAGTGATTGATGTTTTGTGGCGGGTAGATTGGGGCCTTCCTTGATTCGATGCGTTCTCTCGAGGTTCATCAGAGCAAAAGGGGCTTTCGTCTTCATTGCTATCACGGTGATTGGAACCGCTCTCTCCTATGCCATGCCATACGTGAACGGGAAATTCTTAGATTTTCTTCTCGGTAACCGCAGCGAAAGAGACGCCGTACTCTTCGCGCTCCTGGTTGCGTCAATAGGAGTTTTCTCCACCCTCTTTACTTATTTTGCAGGAACACTTTCCATTCGCATAACCACGAGACTTTCCTTTGATCTTCTCAGGGAGGCCGTCTTGCGTTTTGAAAGAGACGATTACTTGGTGAGTCGGACCATCGATCCAGCCTATACAACGCAACGGATTATTTCCGACTCCAGCGTGGTCTCATCCTTCGTTTTGGCGAATTTTATCAGTGCGCCGCTGTCCATTGTAGCCATTCCCATCGTATTGCTTATCATATGGTCAATTGATTCAACTCTCGCGGTGTTTTCCATCATTCTCCTCATCGTGTATTTCTGTGTAATTACTGGGTTGAGGAAACTCTTGTATAGGGTCACGTATGAGAAGAAAGAGGCGGACAGCGCCTTTTACGCCGCAATTGCATCGCAGCTTAATCAGATTCTCAACATTCAACTGACATCTTCGTACGGCAAGAGCGAACAAGCGCTCGACGCTGGGTTTAAGAGCTATTTTCCCAAAGTTTTGCGCTCCGGAAAGCTATCATATTCTCTGACATCGCTCGATGGTCTTTTCGCAGCGTTGTTTCAAGCGGTGATACTTGTTGTTTCCGGAGTACGAATCATTAACGGAACTATGTCAATAGGCGAGTACACTATCATCGGTACATACTTCGCGGTTCTCTTTAAGACTTTGAAAAGTATGATGTCATTGTTCAAATCCTATCAAGATGCCAAAGCATCATGGGATAGGACGGCTATCGCGACGAGAGAAAAGGAGAGATCGGGGTGGAATCGGACCGATTTAGCTAAACTCGATGAAATAAATGACATTTCGGTATCTGATTTGGAATTCTCGGTTGCCCTTCCAGACGGATCTGTCCGAGAGGTCCTCGGCGGGTTTTCTTTCAAGTTTTCCGGTCCTGGTACATATTGCATAGTTGGGGAAAACGGAAGAGGCAAGACGTCACTTCTTTACTTGATGCTCGGGCTATACTCATCGAAAGGCAAAGTAAAATACAACGGCGTGCCAATCGAAGAATGCGACTTGGATTACATACGTGCGAGAGAGATATCGTGCTGCCCACAGTCGTGCTTCGCGCCGGACGAAACGGTGAAAGAGCTGTTAGAGTATTTCGACACGCCCTTTTCTTCCTATCACCGGGGTGTAGATGGCCTACTTTCGCTGGAAAACAGCGTGAAGGAGTTGCTCGGGAAACGTTGCTCCGCGCTTTCGGGCGGTGAGCTGCGCCGAGTGTACTTATGGTCGGCGATTTCACGCAAGTCGTCAGTTTTGGTACTCGACGAGCCCACGACTGGGTTAGACGCTGTAAGCCGCGCCGAGCTTGCGGCCTATGTTAAGCGCAACAAGCAAAGCCAGCTGATCATCGTTGTCTCTCACGATGACGAGATGGTCGGCGCGGTAGAAGGGGTAGTGGATTTAGGCAGCATGTACCAGGGTAAATGATGACAAGTGTAGTGCTACCCAACTGGCAGAGATAACAAAAAGGCGATGCAGATGCACGTAGCATTCAGGCGGTTCGGACTCGGTGCCTTCACGCCATCGCAACGCTTTCAGATATGGTTCTCGTTCTCTTACTAAAGGAGACTTTAGTCTACGTCATCTTGTCGAGACAGAGGTGAAGCGAAGTGTTGTCGCGACGTATCTTATTCCAGGTGGCTCAGTATCAGCGTGAGAATCGCACCAAAGTGTACTTACGATTCTCGTGTCCCACGGACAACATGGGCTGAGCATTGAGGTTCCACCCTTTGCTGCAACTACACGGGGTTGGACGGCAATGAATATGCCGGGCCGCATACCACGCGCAGCGGGGGTCCATGTCCCAGTATGTTGCCTACAGCAGCCTCGATGTCCACGCACACATCATCTCTGCCTTCGCGTTCAATCCATTTGCCGGAGAGTGCGAGGGTTGCCAGGCCGTAGAATTCGAGCCGAACAAATGAAATGCGGTATCAGCGCATAGGATTAAACTGACGATTGCTTTGCACTGAGAATACGCTTGGAAAGCCGCTATGGGTGGCGGCCCGGGTTAAATAGAGAAGCCCGTCCGATCACTTTCATGTGGCGAACGGTCGGGCTTCTTATTCCACTTGCCAATGCTCGGCTCATATTGGAAGAAAGCTACGCTAATGTTTGCGTGACACTCCTATTTTCTCCGAAGAAAGAGTCGGATAATGAAGAATAGAATTAAAAAAGGTGCCAGATATAACGCAAGTATAAAGGCTAATCCAACGAGACCTTGCAATAATGGCATAACTCCTCCCAGACACGAGATTTTGGTATTTGTTCCCATCTTATTCTGAATTGGACCAAATAGTTCCTAGCCACAAAACTACTCGTCAACTGGATCGCACCAATCTGCTGGCAAAACACAGCTTGATTCTTTATCGACATAGCACCAATCCGCAACAGGGCACTCGGCGATGTCGTAAAAATTGCATATATCAACTCCAAGACAACAAGGCTCAACGGGAGGATGTTCATTTGAACCAACAGGATGGATATGCTTCATAACAGCTCCTCACCTTAATCCAATTAGAGACTACGTTTGATCAATGCCACAGTGATCTACAACGCAGATGCTGCCGCCATCCATGTCATAGTCGCAGTAATCGTATGCACCACAGCCATCTGCTTTATCATAAACAGTACAGATGTCAGTAATGCCCAAGAGGCAGTCAAAAGACATCGGCTTCACGCCTGCCTCGTCGCCACTTCCTGGATTAATCGGATGAATATGCTTCACGACTACCTCCCTTTGAGTGCAGAAAAACCTCAATATTGTGTATAACAAACCAAGATGTCTAGTTCACCATATTTCTAGAATGGTTTCGGCGAACGTAGCAATAAGCTTCGCAGACGGTAATCAGAAGAACGAACACCTCCACAATGGTGACAGCAATGCGCTGAACCGCTTATTCCGATACAGTAGCTTCTCGTTGATTTTTCTCCTGCGAAGATGAGTGGCGGGAAATAAGGTCAAAAGCCATCTCGTAGCACATTTTTCTATATTCACATGATGCAGGGTGTAGACTCTTGGGCAAGTAGCCGTGCTCGTCTGCAGCCTCCCAGCTACAGCCCCCACCACAGAAAGACCGAGCCCAACAGTCCGTACAGTCAATTCTTTTTTCGACACCCTGACTCCAGTTTTCAATATACCTAGTTTCGTCAATTCCGGTGACGATGTTGCCCATTTTGAATCGCATCATCCCGACAAACCTGTGACAGGGGTATACGTCCCCTTCGGGAGTCACGGAAATAAAACGCCTGCCAGCCCCGCATCCGACAAAGGCGATCCTGTTGCTCATAATCAAATCAACTGCAGTTTTCAATGTTCTAAACAAGGGCTTTTCCCCTTGATCAATCTGTTTGAGATATTGATCCGCCAAATCTATTAGGCCCGCCCTGATTTTGTTTAATGAGTGTTCGTCGAGTTTGATATTCTCATCGAATGAGCTCACGGGCGAGAAGTAAATCCTTCTGAAGCCCATCTCTTTAAACTGAAGATAGTCTTCAACAAGGTTACAGTTATTATTTGTTAAGGTCGCTCTTGCGCCGAAGGGGAACGACTCGGAAAAACGACGAACGTTTTTGTCGATATCGGAGAAAGAGCCGCCTCCCGTCTTGTACGGGCGCGATGCATCGTGCTTGCATCCTGTACCATCGAGACTAATCAGAACAGAAAACCCGTGCTCCTTGAAAGAATTCACAGCAGTGTCATTCAAAAGCGTTCCGTTGGTCGTAATAGAATAGGTAAAGTTTCTATTGGGGTATATTCTTTTTGAATAGTCGACCGTTTTCCATATCAGCGGCTCGTTAATCATGGGTTCCCCACCAAAAAAGACGATCGCAAGCGTTTCGTTTTCCGATGAACTTGCGACGAGGTAGTCGACCGCCTTGAAGGCTATCTCGTCTGTCATCAGCAGAGGAGACGTTCCATAATCTCCTTTACCGGCAAAACAGTAACTACAACCAAGGTTGCATGCATGTGAAACGTGGAGTTCGATGGATCTAAGTTTTCGAGGCGTGTCTTTTGTTAAGAAAGTCCGCTCAGACAATCGTTGATACTCATCAATGTCGCCTTCAAGTTCTGCTATGGTCGTTTGGTCGTAGCCTTTCGCAGCAAGTGACTTTGTTAGCAACTTCGAGTTGACCGTTCTTCCCGATGCTTCAAATATGCGAAGCGCATCTTCTGATGCTTGGTCAACCTGAAAGCAATTGCGAGTGACCTCATCGAAGCAGTAACGACGATCACTTACTGAGAAAAAATGCATACGTTCCTCAATTTCATGCTGGACTGGCACTAACCTTGTTTATTGTTACGCAGCTATAAAAAACCACCAGCGGGGATTCGGTGTGCGGCCCAATCGGACTCCCAAAAGGTTCTATTTGAGACTGGCAAGCTTTGTGTTGTTGGCACTTCGACAGCGCTCTTTATTCCAACATGGAGCCTCGCAGTTTGAGTCGACTTGCCTCTGGAAGGTCCGATCTCAACTTGATTTAGGATGAAAACAGATTACAGGCGCGCTCCTCTAGAAAGAAAGGAAACCAATCGCCGCCTTTCACCAGGAAAGTTTTTATAGCCCACCTCGAGCAAAATGAAAGATGCGAGAGCGATTGGGGAACAACGCGAATCTCCCCTTTTGGGTGGGAGCGAGCCTTCAGCCACCGGCGAACGACTCGCCCTGGTCAGAATCTGGAAGTGGTGCCGGGCCGCTTGGGCCTCCCCGGTGACTTCGTGGGGCTTACCTGCCTGACGTCGAGGAGTACATCCGCAAGATTCGTTCCCTATGCCGTTTGCTCTCACGCCCGCCTTAGTTCCAAGTCGGGCGAGCCGCCGCGCTCATGCGACCCGTGGCGGCGACACGTCGACGCCGCGCTCGCTGAGCACATCTTCGGTCGCGGGCGAGCACGAGGTCGCGCCGGCGCATCCGCTGGGACTGCTGTGCGTGCAAAACGGCTACGTGGTGAGCGTCCCGCGCTGGATTCAGCCGAGTGAGGAAGGCGTTGAGATCGGCGCGCTGGCAACGGGGGAGGGCGGCATCACCGACGACGTCTCGGCCCGCCATGCCCATATCTGGTGCGACGAGTCTGGCGCATGGTTTGTCGAGGACCTGTCGTCCACTAACGGCACCGTGGTGGTAAACGGGGCCACGAGTGTGTGTATTCAAGTAGAGCCCGGCCGCTCCGCCCAGCTCAACCCCGGCGACGAGCTCAAACTCGGCGAATCCACCACCTACGCCATCCTGCTCGGCGCCCTCTAGCCGGCAGTTAGGGACGTTCCTTTCCTGCCGGTACTTGGGGACACTCCTTGGCGCGTCAGAGCCAGTCGTCCGGGGATGGAGGGACCATTCTGGCCTTTGGCGGTCACCCGAGGTAAACCTTTACCGCCCGCCTATATTTGTCGAAATTACACTTAACGGCGGGGTACAATAAACCCGCATGCGGATTTCCGTTGCGGGCGCTTCCCATCGCCGGGGCGTGCCCGGGAGCATCCGGCATGCGGCCTTTGCGGCGCTCGGTCATGTGCAAGACGGGCGGTCGGGTCTGTGGGGCGCATCAGCTGCCCCTCGCCTCGGCATGTCTTCTCTCCACGCCACGTACCTGCTGCTGAGCCTGCCTGCCAGATGATTGGAAGCAACAGCGTAAATCCCATCACGCCAACATCCCGGCGATCGCCGGGGCCTGTATACCTATATGAGAGGAGAGGGGTATATGGCGCGTAAGTTTAAGTCTATGGACGGCAACGAGGCGGCCGCATATGTTTCGTATGCGTACACCGAGGTAGCGGGAATCTATCCCATTACGCCGTCCAGCCCGATGGCCGACCATGTCGACCAGTGGGCGGCCCAGGGTCGCAAGAACATCTTCGGCACCCCGGTCAAGGTCGTCGAGATGGAGTCCGAGGCAGGTGCAGCCGGTACCGTTCACGGTTCGCTGGGCGCCGGTGCTCTGACCACCACCTACACGGCTTCTCAGGGTTTGCTCCTGATGATCCCGAACATGTACAAGATCGCGGGCGAGCAGCTCCCGGGCGTCTTCCACGTCTCCGCGCGTTGCGTCGCTTCCCACGCCCTGAACATCTTTGGCGATCATTCCGACGTCATGGCCTGCCGCCAGACCGGTTTCGCCATGCTTGCCGAGGGCAACGTCCAGGAGGTCATGGACCTCTCGCCGGTGGCTCACCTTGCCGCCATCGAGGGCAAGACCCCGTTCCTTAACTTCTTCGACGGCTTCCGCACCAGCCACGAGATCCAGAAGGTCGCCATGTGGGACTACAAGGATCTGGCCGAGATGTGCGACATGGACGCCGTCCAGGCTTTCCGCGATCACGCGCTCAACCCTGAGCACCCGCATACCCGCGGCAGCCACGAGAACGGCGACATCTTCTTCCAGAACCGCGAGGCCTGCAACAAGGTCTACGACGAGCTTCCCGCCGTCGTCGAGGGCTACATGAAGAAGATCAACGAAAAGCTCGGCACCGATTACGGCCTGTTCAACTACTACGGCGCTCCCGATGCCGATCGCGTCGTCGTGTGCATGGGCTCCTTCTGCGACGTGCTCGAGGAAGTCATCGACTACCTCAACGCTCACGGCGAGAAGGTCGGCCTGGTCAAGGTTCGCCTGTTCCGCCCGTTCTCCATCAAGCACTTCGTCGACGTTCTCCCCGAGACCGTCAAAAAGATCGCCGTCATGGACCGCACCAAGGAGCCGGGTTCCATCGGCGAGCCGCTCTACCAGGACGTCGTCTCCGCTCTCTACGAGGCCGGCAAGACGGGCATCAAGGTCGTCGGCGGCCGTTACGGCCTGGGCAGCAAGGACACGCCTCCCGCGTCCGCGTTTGCTGTCTTCGAGGAGCTTAAGAAGGACGAGCCCAAGCGCGAGTTCACCATCGGCATTGTCGATGACGTGACCAACCTGAGCCTGCCCGAGGCCGAGGATGCGCCCAACACCGCAGCCCCCGGCACCATCGAGTGCAAGTTCTGGGGTCTGGGTGGCGACGGTACCGTCGGCGCCAACAAGAACTCGATCAAGATCATCGGCGACCACACCGACAAGTACGTTCAGGCCTACTTCCAGTACGACTCCAAGAAGACCGGCGGCGTCACCGTCTCGCACCTGCGCTTTGGTGATTCTCCGATCCGCTCGCCGTACTACGTGACCAAGGCCGACTTTGTCGCCTGCCACAACCCCAGCTACATCGTCAAGGGCTTCAAGATGGTCCGCGACGTCAAGCCGGGCGGCACCTTCCTGGTCAACTGCCAGTGGAGCGATGAGGAGTTCGCCGAGCACATGCCCGCCGTGGCCAAGCGCTACATCGCGAACAACAACGTCAACGTCTACCTGATCGACGCTATCGATCTGGCTGCCAAGGTCGGCATGGGCAAGCGCACCAACACGGTGCTCCAGTCCGCCTT
The DNA here is from genome assembly GCA_902489665.1 of uncultured Collinsella sp. Taxonomy (GTDB): domain Bacteria; phylum Actinomycetota; class Coriobacteriia; order Coriobacteriales; family Coriobacteriaceae; genus Collinsella. Next base: position 53,499 of record CABUAT010000007.1, read on the forward strand.
CTTCGCGCTGGCCAAGGTCCTGCCCGCCGAGGACGCCCTGCAGTACATGAAGGACGCGGCTACCAAGTCCTACATGAAGAAGGGCCAGGCTATCGTCGACGCCAACCATAAGGCCATCGATGCCGGCGCTACCGCCTTCCGCAAGTTCGAGGTTCCGGCCGACTGGGCAACTGCCGAGGATGCCGCTCCCGTCGAGCTCTCCGAGGAGACCAAGTCCGCTATCGCCCAGCAGGTCAAGAACCTGCTCGAGCCCATCGATCGCATGGATGGCGACAGCCTGCCCGTTTCCGCCTTTGTCGATTGTGCCGACGGCCAGTTTGAGCTGGGCGCCTCCGCATACGAGAAGCGCGGCGTCGCCGTGGTCGTTCCTCACTGGGACGAGACCAAGTGCATCCAGTGCAACCAGTGCGCCTATGTGTGCCCGCATGCCACCATCCGTCCGTTCGCGATGACCGAGGACGAGGCTGCCGCCGCGCCCGAGGCTACCCGCACGCTCGACGCCATGGGCCCCAAGGCCAAGGGCATGAAGTTCACCATGGCCGTGTCCCCGCTCGACTGCATGGGCTGCACCAACTGCGTCAAGGTCTGCCCCAAGGGCGCCCTCGAGATGGTTCCCACCGAGCAGGAGATGGACCAGCAGCCTGTTTGGGACTACATGGTCGAGAACGTCTCCGAGAAGAAGGAGCTCATCGCGGCCAACGTCAAGGGCAGCCAGTTCAAGCAGCCCTACCTGGAGTTCTCCGGCTCCTGCGCCGGCTGCGCCGAGACCGCCTATGCACGTCTGGTGACCCAGGTCGCCGGCGACCGCATGTTCATCTCCAACGCCACCGGCTGCTCCTCCATTTGGGGCAACCCCGCTGCCACCGCTCCTTACTGCAAGGACAAGGACGGTCACGGCCCGGCGTGGAACAACTCCCTGTTCGAGGACAATGCCGAGCACGGTCTGGGCATGGCCGTTGGCTATGAGGCCGTTCAGCACAAGCTGATCGCCGCTACCCAGGACATCATCGCTGCCGATGGTCCGTCCGATGAGCTCAAGGCTGCCGGCCAGGCTTGGATCAACTCCGTCAACGACGCCGAGGCCTCCAAGACCGCTGCCGCTGCCTACGTTGCCGAGCTCGAGAAGTGCGGCTGTGACGCTTCCAAGGCGATCCTCGCCGACAAGGCTTACCTCACCAAGAAGTCCTTCTGGATCTTCGGCGGCGACGGTTGGGCCTACGACATCGGCTTCGGCGGCCTGGACCACGTCCTGGCTTCCGGCCACAACGTCAACGTCTTCGTCTTCGACACCGAGGTTTACTCCAACACCGGTGGTCAGGCCTCCAAGGCCTCGAACCTGGGCCAGGTCGCTCAGTTCGCCGCTGCCGGTAAGGTGACCAAGAAGAAGTCCCTGGCCGAGATTGCCATGAGCTACGGCTACGTCTACGTGGCGCAGGTCGCCATGGGCGCCAACCCGGCTCAGACCCTCAAGGCCATCCACGAGGCCGAGGCCTACGACGGCCCGTCCCTCATCATCGGCTACAGCCCCTGCGAGATGCACTCCATCAAGAAGGGCGGCATGCAGAACTGCCAGGCCGAGATGAAGAAGGCTGTCGAGTGCGGTTACTGGAACCTCTTCCGCTTCAACCCCGAGGCTGCTGCCGGCAAGAAGTTCTCGCTCGATTCCAAGGAGCCCGCGGGCGGTTATCAGGAGTTCCTGATGAACGAGGCCCGTTACGCTTCGCTGACGCGTTCCTTCCCCGAGCGCGCCGAGGAGCTCTTCAAGGAGAACGAGCAGGCCGCTATGGACCGCTACGCTCACCTGCTGAAGCTCAAGACGGTGTACAACGAGGCCTAAGTCTCCCACCGCAGGATCTGAGGGCTAACCTTCGCGGACGTCCTCGGACATGAAAGAACCCCCGCTGCGCACTACGTGCGGCGGGGGTTCTTTCGTCCTGCGGAGTGTCCGCGAAGGTTAGCCCTCAGATCCTGCTGCGACTACGTCCTCGGATTGTGTGGGCGGATGAAGGACGTGGTTGAGGGGGCCTTTTGTCCCCTTCGCTGTTTCGCGGCTTTGCCGCGAAATGCGCGCCACTTTGGGGATGGATGGGGGACTTGGCTGTTGCCGCCTTTTCGGAGTCCTTCTTTATTCCTTATGCTGGATGAAAAGCCCCTTGTTTTTGCAGGGGTGCATACTCGACTTATAAGTGCATAGAATCTCGTATAGCGCGAGTAAGATATTGCGCTGTCCGTTTTGTGTTTAGCAGAGATGTAGTTTGCATAATCCAACATAATCCTCGCTTCATTTAAATAAAGTCGCACGTAAATTACGTAGATATGTCTGAGCTGGAGTTCTGTACGCTGAGCGGATAAAAACGACCGTTCACCGTTCTGCTATTTTCAAAATGAATAAAATGAGCGATAAAGAGAATATAAACCTTAATAAACTCGCGTATCGCACGGACGCGGGTTATTAATGGGTTGTAGGCCTTTTACAGAAAGGATTCCAGCAATGTCTAAGCCTCTTGGTAAGCCCGATCGTATTGTCGTCGCCCTTGGCGGCAACGCCCTCGGCAACAACCCCGTCGAGCAGATCGAGGCCGTGAGCAACACCGCCCACGCTCTCCTCGGTCTCATCGAGCAGGGCAACGAGATCATCATCACCCACGGCAACGGCCCGCAGGTCGGCATGATCCAGAACGCCTTCGCCGCCGCCCACGACGCCATCGGCACCCCCGAGATGCCGCTGCCCGAGTGCGGCGCCATGTCTCAGGGCTACATTGGTTATCACCTGCAGCAGGGCATCGGCCGCGAGATGCACAAGCGCTATAAGCGTTGGCACGCCGCCACCGTCGTCACCCAGATCGAGTGCGATCCCGACGATCCCGCGTTCAAGAACCCCACCAAGCCCATCGGCCCCTTCTACACCGAGGAGCAGGCCAAGGAGTTCATGGCCGAGGATCCCTCCAAGGTCTTCGTCGAGGATTCCGGCCGCGGCTGGCGTCGCGTCGTCGCTTCCCCCGATCCCAAGAAGATCGTCGAGGCTGACTCCATCCTCAACCTGCTCGACAACGAGTTCATCGTCATCGCCTGCGGTGGCGGCGGCATTCCCGTCGTCCGCGACTACGAGAACAAGGGCTGCTACAAGGGCGTTCCCGCCGTCATCGACAAGGATCTGGGCGGCGAGCTGCTGGCCGAGGACTGCGACGCCGACGTCCTGTTCCTGCTGACCGCCGTTGAGCACGTCGCCATCAACTTCGGCAAGCCCAACCAGGAGGAGCTCGAGGACATCACCGCCGACGAGGCCGAGCGCCTGGCCGACGAGGGCCAGTTCGGTAAGGGTTCCATGGAGCCCAAGGTCCGCGCCGCCATCAAGTTCGCGCGCTCCCGCAAGGGCCGCACCTGCATCATCGGCGCTCTGGACAAGGCCGCCGAGACCATGGCTGGCCTCTCCGGTACCCGCATTCACGAGTAGTCTCTACTCTGTTGCCTCTCTCGTGGGCGCCAGGCAAAGCGCCCACAAACTAGCCTCTCTTCATGAGCCCCGCAGTCCGCTCCGACTGCGGGGCTTTTGCTATTGAGGTAGCTGTTCATGAAACCCGGCACTTGGGGACGTTCCCTTTCTGCCGGCAGCTTGGGACAGTCCTTAAAGGTAGCTCCTGACAGCTGGGAATGGGCCTATTCGTCCGCCCATGAGCGGCATCCGCAAGGGCTGTCCACAGTGGCTGGTCATTTATGTCTGTCCCCAATGACCAATAGTAGTCATTTAAGTCTGTCCCCAATGAGTGCCCAATGACTAGTAGTAGGCCCACATGGCTTCGACTTCGTTGAGGACCTCTACGACGCCCCAGCGGCGGGCGCTGCGGCTGGCCGAGTTGGGGTCGTAGACGCCAATCTGATTGGCATCGTCGATGCCGTAGAGCACGATGTAGTGGCCTACGTTGGTAAATGTACCGGGGCGCACTGCGGCGATGACGGGCGCACCCGAGCGAAGTGCTTGGGTAATCGATTCGCGATCGTTATAGAGCTGTGTTCCGTTGAGCCCCAGCTGCCACGCACCGCCTGTCATAAACGACCACTCGGTGGCACCAGTGGGGGCGTAGTTGCCGGCTTCGGCCAGCGCGCATATATCGACCGGCGTCTTATCGGTGTGGCCGGTCTTAAAGATATAGACCATGGTGAGGCAGGTGGGACCGCAAGCGTTTTCGCGAATAGTGCCGCCGGCATAGGGCAGCTCCGACCATGCGGGGTCAATTTGGTAGATGTGGGGCATGGTTCCGGCGCTCCACTGCGAACGCGGGGTCGAAAAAGCAAATGAGTAACCGGGCGCGACGGGAGCTTTAAGCAGCTTGTCCTCGGCAGTGGGCTCAAGACCAGCTGATCCGTGGGAGATACAGGATCCCAAAAACACAAAGACGAGGCAGGCGGCGATGGAGCAAAGCGCAAGGCGTAGGCGGCGGGCCGGAAGCGCGTGGTTTGTGGTGTGCGACGCGGGGTGAGGGGCGGAATTGCCGCGATCGCGTTGAGGTCGCGAAAAGGAGCGCTTAACGTAGTAGTCGGTCTTATGTCGATCGTAGCGGCGCGGCTGCGATGTGTCGGTCTGGCGTTGGCGTGCGCTCGTGCTCACGCGGTCTGACTGCTGCACGGTACGGCTTTGTTGCCGCGAAGAAGCCCCGGGCTGCCCTTGGGGGCGCTGCGGGTTGTCGTTGTCGGAGGTGCTTCTGGGCGTTGGCGTGGTGCGGCCGGCAAGGCGCACACTTTGTGGCCGTTGGTTGCCGTCATTGTATCCGTATGCCATTCGAATCACCTTGCCTCATGTGTAACTTGTCTATCCTACATAAAAAGATGCACGACACATGGGTATGTGCGCTAAAAGCCTGACAAATGGTATGAACGTTGCCGCGCTGCGCGCCAAGCGTCACGGCAACAGGTATTCAAAAGCAGACAAGATGAAAGCGTCCAAGACGAATGACGTCTCCCGCCGTTCGTCCCAAAAACGGTGCCGCTCGTTTTGCAGTTCTGCCTTCGGTCGAGCTACAAGCGGCGCTGCTGTGCCAAGGCCGTATCTTAAAGCCACGAAATAAAAGCGCGCGGCAAAACAGACCGCGCAAGGGGTGACGTCAAGGGGCGTCAAAAAGGAAAGGAGGGGAACAATGGCGGACAAGAACGCAGAAGTTACAGTCGAGGATAACGGCGGCATGAAGAAAACGCTTTCGCTCTGGAACTTCTTCACCATCGGCTTTGGTGCCATCATCGGTACCGGTTGGGTTCTGCAGGTCGGCGACTGGATGGTCGTGGGCGGCGGTCCCGTTCCCGCTATGATCGCATTCCTCTTGGGTGCAATCTTCCTCGTGCCCGTCGGAGCTGTTTTCGGTGAGCTCACGGCTGCTATCCCCATCTCAGGCGGCATCGTCGAGTATGTCGATCGTAGCTTTGGCCGTACGCTGAGCTACATCACCGGATGGCTTTTGGCCCTGGGCAACGGCATCCTGTGCCCGTGGGAGGCCATCGCCATTTCGACCCTCGTGTCCGAGATGTTCGGCAGCCTGCCCGGCCTTGAGTGGCTGCGCGCCATCAAGCTCTACACCATCCTGGGGGCCGACGTTTACCTGTTCCCGACGCTGATCGCGCTCGGCTTTGCAGTCTACGTCATCTTCCTCAACTTCCGCGGTGCCAGCTCGGCTGCCAAGCTCCAGGCCTTCCTGACCAAGGCTCTGCTCTGCGGCATGCTGCTCGCCATGGGCGTCTCGCTGTTCACCGGTTCGCCGGACAACGCCATGCCCGTGTTCTCCCAGGTCACCGGCGCTGGCGGCGGCAAGGCCGCTACCGAGAGCACCAGCCTGTTTGCCGGCATCGTGTCGGTCCTGGTTCTGACCCCGTTCTTCTACGCTGGCTTCGACACCATTCCTCAGCAGGCTGAGGAAGCAGCCGAGGGCCTCAACTGGAACAAGTTCGGCAAGATCATCTCCCTGGCCCTGCTGGCCGCCGGCGGTTTCTACATGGTCTGCATCTACTCGTTCGGTACCATTCTCGACTGGCATGAGTTTGTTAAGAGCCCGGTTCCCGCGCTTGCCTGTCTCAAGGGCATCAACATGCTCCTGTACCTGGCCATGCTCGTCATCGCCACGCTTGGACCCATGGGCCCGATGAACTCCTTCTACGGCGCAACGAGCCGCATCATGCTCGCCATGGGCCGCAAGGGCCAGCTGCCCGAGAAGTTCGCCGAGGTCGACCCCAAGTCCGGCGCTCCCAAGCTCGCCTGCGTTGTTCTGGGCGTCATCACCGTCGTCGGTCCGTTCCTGGGCAAGAACATGCTTATCCCTCTGACCAACGTGTCGGCTCTCGCCTTCATCTTCTCCTGCGGCATGGTCGCCCTCGCCTGCCTGCGCATGCGCTTCACCGAGCCCGACCTGCCTCGTCCCTACGAGGTGCCCGGTGGCAAGTTTGGCATCTCCCTCGCTATCGCTGCCTGCGCCATCATCATCGGCCTGCTTGTGATTCCGTTCTCTCCCGCCTCCCTCAACATGGTGGAGTGGAGCATCGTGATCGGCTGGTTGGCTATTGGCCTGGCCCTCATGGCTTTCACCAATTCCCGCAAAAAGTAACGCCGAGCCGGGGCGGATCAGGTGCGCGGGACCCTCTCTTCCGCGCGCCGAACCCGGCGCCACTTGGGTAGCTTTGTGAGGCCTTAACCCAACACGGCCTCGCCCACTATATGGATCCATAAGGAGGAACCATGTCCACTAAGTATGCAATCGTTGGCGGCAAGCTCATCGACGGTACCGGTGCCGAGCCGGTCGAGAACTCCCTCGTTCTCGTCGACGACAACGGCAAGATCGAGTACGCCGGCGCCATGCAGGACCTTCCCGAGGGCGTTGACGCCATCGACGCCGCCGGCAAGACCGTCCTTCCCGGCCTGATCGACACCCACCTGCACTTCTCGGGCAACTTGACCGACGATGACACCGACTGGGTCATGCAGCCGCTTCTCGAGAAGCAGGCCGTCGCCGTCAAGCAGGCCTACGACTGCCTCACCCACGGCCTCACCACCGTCTGCGAGATCGGCCGCTTTGGTATCCAGATCCGTGACTGCATCGACAAGGGCGTCTTCAAGGGCCCGCGCGTTCTGGCCACCGGCCTTGGCTTCTGCCGCGTTGCCGGCCACGGCGACTCCCACCACTGCAGCCAGGAGCTCAACAAGGAATCGCACCCCTGGGGTGATCAGGTCGACGGTCCTTGGGATCTGCGCAAGGCCGTCCGTCGTCGCCTGCGCGAGAACCCCGATGCCATCAAGATCTGGGCTACCGGTGGCGGCATCTGGCGCTGGGACTCCGGCCGCGACCAGCACTACTGCTCCGAGGAGATTCAGGCTGTGGTCGAAGAGGCCAAGATGGTCGGCATCCCCGTGTGGAGCCACTGCTACAACAACCACGCCGCTGCCTACGATTCCGTCCGCTTTGGCTGCGAGCAGCTGATCCACGGCTTCGATATCGATGAGCGCACCATGGACCTCATGGCCGAGCAGGGCACCTTCTTCACCCCGACGATCGCCTTCCTGCCCACCTGGTACGCCACCTATCCGCCCGTCTACGTCCCCGAGCTGCACGACAAGTACGAGGGCACCCTGGTCGAGAAGGAGCTGCAGCGCAACTACGACTGCCTGCGCGAGGCCAAGAAGCGCGGCGTCGTCATGACGATCGGCTCCGATTCCTTCTCCTTCGTCACCCCGTACGGCACCTGCTCCATCGAGGAGATGTACGAGTTCGTCGACAAGATCGGCTTCACCCCGGTCGAGACCATCACCTGTGCCACCCTCAACGGTGCCAAGATGTGCCACATCGAGGACGAGACCGGGTCCATCGAGGCCGGCAAGTGCGCCGACCTGCTGGTCGTCAACGGTGACGTCGCCGCCGACATCCACGTGCTCAACACCGACAACATGGACGTCATCATGAAGGACGGCTGGATTGTCGAGGGCGGCACCTTCGGCGAGGCAAACAAGTACAGCGCCTAAGCTACCGTTCATCGATGGCTTGATGTAAAACACAGTATTTGATTGCATAATGCAATGGAGAGGGTCGCTTGCGGCCCTCTTTATTGCTATGGGGTGCGTCGGTAAGAAGGAGATGACGGTGGATCTCAATAGGCTGATTCTGGGCAAGAGCTACAACTCTACCAAGGTCTTTCGTACCGCTCAGCATGTGGTTCAAGCCATCTTGCTCGGTATTGTCGTTCCGCTGCTTATCCTGCTGCTCATCTGGGATCTAACCGATAATCCCAATCCCGTTCCGGCCGTTGTCGTCATTGCCGGCTTGGTCATGCTGTGCTTCTTCTTCTCGTACGTCTTTGTCGTTCCCGACGACCTCACATCGAGCGCAACCGACCGCACGCTCGCCATCGCTTCAAAAATATTCGCCTACACGTCGCGCGGCCTTACGCCCGAAGCTGCCCTGGGCGCCTCTAAGATCATCCTGTCCGAAACTATCGCCTCTGCCATCTGCTTTACCGACGGCAAGCAGGTGTTGGCAAGCTGGGGCGAGGACTCGGCAAAATGCCCCGCGGGCACCCCGGTGGTGCTGCGGACTACGCTCAACGTGATCAACAGCGGTGAGCAAAGCGTGTTCTCGCGCGATGCCTCGACCGAGACGGGTGGCTACTTTCCGCGCCTGCGCGCCGGTATTGTCGCACCGCTTACCGTGCGCGGGCATTGCGTGGGCACGCTCGAGCTGTATTATCCCCGTCTGAGCAGCATCGATATGCGCCAGACGGCGCTTGCCTCGGGCTTTGCCGACCTCATTTCCACGCAGCTTGCGAGCTTTGAGCTCGAGCGCCAGGACGAGCTTACGGCCCGCGTGGAGCTGCGCGCCTTGCAATCGCAAGTCGATCCTCATTTTCTATTCAATACCATTAGCACGATCGTGTCGCTCGTTCGAACCGAGCCCGACAAGGCGAGATCGCTGCTGATCGACTTCTCCAACTACTATCGTCAGACGCTTTCTGATTCCGATACGCTCACCACGCTCGAGCACGAGGTGGAACAGGGTACTCGTTATATCAATCTTATGCAGGCCCGGTATGGCGACGGCCGTCTGCGCGTCTCGGTCGATATCGACTTTGAGGTGCGCGATTGCATGGTGCCGCCGTTTATCTTGCAGCCGTTGCTCGAAAACTGCATCAAGCACGCGCAGCGCGAGACCGAGCCGCTTTCTATTCACGTTAGGGCTTTCGAGACCGATGACGGTTTGGAGATCATCGTCGAGGACGATGGCATCGGTATGAGCGAAGAGGTCTGCGCGCATCTGTTTGAGCAACATCGCCGAGAGGAGCCCGAGAGCATTACCGCCGACGGCTCCGTCAAGCGAGGTTGCGGCCTGGCGCTCTTCAACGTGCTTCAGCGCATCCATTTCTTTTACGGAGAAGATTCCGGCATGCGCGTGAAGTCCCAGGAGGGCGTGGGAACGCAGGTCATCGTTGAATTGAACGGTGAGCCGCATGAGCCCGCGCCGTTGACGGCGTAGCACGCGGTTGGATTGAGAGAAAAAGAGGGGAAGCACATATGTCCGAAGGCTGGAACATCTTGGTGGTTGATGACGAACCTCCCATTAGGGCTGAGCTACGCTATCTGTTGGAAAAGGATACGCGTGTGGGCCAGATTGCCGAGGCGGGCAATGTCACCGAAGCCGTGGAGTCGATTCTGTCGAACAAGCCCGACGTGCTGTTTTTAGACATTACCATGCCCGGTCGCTCGGGAATTGAGCTTGCCGAGACGCTGCAGAACCTAAAGACGCCGCCGGTGGTTGTGTTTGTGACGGCGTTTGCCGAGTATGCGGCTGATGCCTATAACCTCGATGCCGTCGATTATGTCGTCAAGCCGGTCGAGGACGCACGCCTGTCAAAGGCACTCGACAAGATCGAGACAGCCTTGGGTGCCCGTCGTGTTATCCACGCTCCGCGCCAGCCTTTACGTCTGACGGTGGACCGCGGGGGCAAAAAGGTGTTCATTCCCGCCGCAGACGTCTGCTACTTTGAGGCGCGCGCCGATTTTTGCAACGCCATCTGCGCCGAGGGAACGTACCTGATCAATGAGTCGATCTCTTCGCTCGAGCGTCGCTTGGGCTCCGAGGGCTTTATTCGCGTTCATCGCAGCTATCTGGTCAATTTGGAAGACGTGCACAATGTTGAGATTGGCTCCACGGGGTTGATGGAGCTCGGGCTCGACCGCGTGAACTCGACGGTACCGGTGTCCCGTCGTCGTGCCGCCGAGGTCAAGTCGCACCTGGGGCTTGCGTAAGAGGCTTGCGTGTCGTCGTTTACCATCGCAGGTTTGGCATGGGCGCGCGGTGGGCATAATGGGTGGCATCGAATGAAATCGAAAGGATCATTATGCCCGCGCTTATCACCCATCATCTGTTTGGCGAGGAAAGCATCGACCGTCTTCCGCAGGGCGTCATCACGTCCGATGAAGAGCGCATTGCCTTTATCTTGGGCAACCAAGGCCCCGACCCGTTTTTCTTTCACATTCTGACACCGCGTGTTTCCGACTGCACGCTGCTGGCGCAGGTCATGCATCGGTCGCGCATGTCTCGCCAGTTCGCGTGCCTGCGCGACGGCGTGTCGCATCTGCTGCCGCGCGACGCCAGCTTGGGTCGCGCCTTTGCGCTGGGCCTGCTGTCCCATTACGTGCTCGACCGCAACGCCCATCCCTTTGTCTATGAGCAGCAGTTTGGCATCGTGGAGTCCGATTCAGAGCTTGAGGATTCGAGCAGTCAGGTCCATGCTGTGATCGAGAGCGACTTGGATGTACTGATGCTGCAGCTTAAACGCGATGGCGCTACGGTCGACGATTACCCGCCGGCGGGCGAGATCGTCACCACCGATCGCATCAATCGCGTGGCCGGCGTGCTGATGAGCTATGTTGCCGGACGCGTGTACGGCATTGACATTCCAGCGGGGGAGTATGGTGCCGCCGTTGCCAATATGCAGCGACTTTACCGCGCGATTGAGCCGGCCGGCTCCGTAAAGACGCGCGCGATCTCGCTGGTTGAGGGCTTGGTACACGACTACTCGCTGCTCGACGGCCTTGCCCATCGCGTGACGACGGAGCTGCCCGAGCGTACCGGTAACCTGGGCCATCTGACATGGAAGAATCCCTTTACCGACGAGGTCTCGAACGAGAGTTTCCCCGAGGTCTTTGATCGCGCGCTGGTCGATTACGAGTGCACGGTCGCACGTTTTATCGAGACCGGTGACATGGATGCCGTGACCAGTCACGTCAACTACAGCGGTCGCGTGCTCGAAGCCGATGAGGAGTTCGACCGCGAGGAATAGGGCCCGTGCGTGCCCCTTTGCCGAATCCTTACCGGCGGTTCTGGACAATTGGGGTACGATGAACTAACTGCATATCGGGCGAATACGAAGGGTCCCTGTCCATGAAATACACCAAGCTCGAGCGTAACTGGGTTATGTATGATGTGGGCAATTCGGCCCTCGTGCTGCTCAATACCTCGGTGGTGCCCATTTACTTTAACGCCATCAATACCGGCGCTTCCTCGGCCGACCTGGTGGTCGCTTGGGGCAATGCACAGACGATCGCCTCGCTGGTCATCGCCATGCTCATGCCCATTCTGGGCGCACTTGCCGACTACGCCGGCAACAAGATCAAGTTCTTCTTGGGCTTCTTCCTCACGGGCCTGGTTCTTTGCCTGGCGCAGGCTATCCCAATGTCCGCCATGGCATTTTTGACCGTGTACGTGCTGTGCACCATCGGCCTTAACTCTTCTATGACGTTCTACGACGCCATGCTGCCCGACATTACCACCGACGAGCGCATGGACGCCGTGTCCAGCTCGGGCTATGCCTGGGGCTACATCGGTTCCACCGTGCCGTTCGTCATCTGCCTGGCGCTTATCATGGGTGGCCCCGCTCTTGGCGTCCCCACCATGCTGGCAACGCGTCTGTCGTTTGTCATCACCGGTGCCTGGTGGCTCATCTTTACCCTGCCGCTCATTCGCACCTATAAGCAAAAGTACGGTCGCGAGCGCGGTCCTGAGGACACTATCGGCCGCATCGTGGGCGGTGTGTTCTCCGAGGTCGGACACACCATGCGCGAGATCGCCCACAACAAGACCGTGCTGGTCTACATGATCGCGTTCTTCTTCTATATCGACGGTGTGCACACGGTCATTTCCATGGCCACCAGTTACGGATCGGCCTTGGGCATCGATTCGACGCAGCTGGTGCTGGCGCTGCTCGTCACGCAGTTCGTGGCCTTTCCGTCCGCCATCATCTACGGCAAGCTCGCCGGACGCGTGGGCACGCTCAACATGATCCTGGTGGCGGTCGCCGCCTACATGGGCATTGTGCTGTTCGCCGCGTTCTTCCTAAAGACCGCCTTTGAATTCTGGGTGCTTGCCATTATGGTCGGCCTGTTCCAGGGCGGCGTGCAGGCGCTCAGCCGTAGCTACTTTGGCCGCATTATCCCCAAGGAAAAGTCCAACGAGTACTACGGCTTCTTTGACATCTTTGGTCGTTATGCAAGCGTTATGGGCACCTTCCTGGTGTCGGTCGTCACCTCGCTGACCGGCAACCCGTCGCTGGGCGTCCTTTCCATTGGTGTGCTGCTGGTCGTTGGCTTTATGCTGCTGGTTCGCCTGTCCCGCATGACTCGGGCGGCAGAGCATGCCGCATAGGAGCGAGCGGCTATTGTGCCTGTCCACGGTACTCTTTTGGGGTTATCCGCAATAAACATTGCGACTTGCGAGCAATGATTTGCCCAAGTGGGTATGATGGAATCAGCTAGGTCGCGGGGCGTCGCCTGTGTTTGGCGGCGTCCCGTTTTTGTGTTGCAGGGAGGGTAAGGCATGAACGCCACGGTCGTGATTCCAACGTATTGGGCGGGCGATGACGCTTGCGCAAACGCTCCTGGCACCTATGACCATTCGACGCGACTCAACGCCGACAATCCCGAACTCGACCGCTGCCTGGCCTCGCTTGAGCAGGTACGTGACATCCCGCGCATCATCCTTTTGGTGGTCTGTCCCGTTTCTGCCACAGCCGATGTGTCGCTGCGCGTGCACGAGATTGTCGACGCGCATCCCACGCTCAAGGTCACCGTTGTCACCAACACCCAGGCCTCGCGCATCGCAGACCGGGTTGCTCAGATCGCGCCCAAGGGTTCGGGCGAGTGCGTGAGCCTGCGAGGCTACGGCGCCATCCGCAACATGGGGCTAGCCTGTGCCGCTGTGCTGGGGCATGACGCGGTTATCTTTTTGGATGACGATGAGACTGTCATCGACGCCGACTTTATGAAGCGCGCGACCTATGCGTTGGGGCAGCAGACGCGTCAGGGCTTGCCGATCTTGGTCAAGAGCGGCTATTTCTACGATCGCGACGGCTCGCCGCTGGCTCCCACGGACAAGGCGGGCATCTGCCATCGTTGGTGGACCAAGCGCATCGAGTTCAACCGTTGGATGAAAAAGGCGCTCTCGGGCACCCGCATCTCGCGCTCCAACTACGTGTGCGGCGGCCTGATGGCCCTGCACGCCCGCGCCTTTACGCGTGTGGCCTTTGACCCGTTTATCACCCGCGGCGAGGACTTGGATTACCTCTTTAACATGCGCATGTTTGGCTACGACGTGTGGTTCGATAACGAGTGGACCGTGCGCCATCTGCCTCCGGAGTCCGAAAAGCGCTCACCGCGCTTTATGCAGGATGTATACCGTTGGTACTACGAACGGGCCAAGTTGACATTCGCCGCGCATCAAAAGGAGCTCATTCCCGTTACGGCGGCATCGCTCATGCCCTACCCGGGCCCGTGGATTTCGCGCGAGCTCGACGACCGCGTGCGCAAGACCGCTATGGTCCGCAGCGTGTTTACCCGCGAGCATGAGGGCTACCTGCGCATCTGGCGCCATGGTATCGACGAGGCAAAGGCCTATGCGCGCCAAAACGCTGCAAGCTACCTGCGTTTCCAGAGCTTTTGGCCCAAGATCATGGACGGGCTTTGGCGTGACGCACAACTGATCAGTATCCTGGAGGGGGCCGAATGATCGACCGCCGCGCCCAGCGCGATAGTTCAATATCAATCTTTCGCATCATTGCCGTTGCCTGCGCCATTTGCGTGCTGGTGTACTTTATTTTTGCCTTGGTGACCGGTATCGAGCCGATCGCCACGGTGATTGCCTGCGCGCTGCTGTGCATCTTTCTGTGCATCTTTATCTTTTTGACGCTCAATCCCGATTCGGTGCGCTCCCAGTACACCGAGGAGACGCTCTCGGTGGCCTCGGCCATGCTCGAGGACATTAAGGGCGGTCTGACGCAGGAGTCGGCGCGTTTGGTGTGCCGGCGCATTTTGCCCGAGACGCGCGCCATGACGGTGGCCATCACCGACGAGGACAACGTGCTTGCCTGCGCGGGCGAGTTTGAGGAAAAACTGCTGCCCGATACTCCCATCCACACGCTTGCCACACGCTACGTTATCGAACATGGCATCGTGCAGTCGTTCAACCGTATGGTGGATGTCGTGGGCTCGGACGGCTCGCACAACCAAGTCCCCGCCGGCATTATCGCCCCCATCAAGGTGGGCGATCGTACCGTCGGCACGCTCAAGTTCTACTACAAGACCCCGCGCGCCGTCGACCGTACCCAGTACGCGCTTGCCTCGGGCTTTGCCGAGATCTTGTCCACGCAGCTCGCCATCCACGAGCTCGAGGTGCAAAAGGAACTCACGGCGCGCGCCGAGGTGCGTGCGCTGCAGGCGCAGATTAACCCGCACTTCCTGTTCAACACGCTGAACACCATTGCATCGTTTACGCGCACCGACCCGCTGCGGGCCCGCGAACTGCTTCGTGAGTTCTCATCGTTCTATCGTGCCACGCTCGACAACTCGGGATCGCTTATTCCGGTCTCGCGCGAGGTCGCACAGACCAGGCGCTACCTTACCTTTGAGAAGGCCCGCTTTGGCGAGGACCGCGTGCTTGCGACGTTCGATGTGTCCGAGGACGTGGAAGATACGCTGGTGCCGGCGTTCGTGATCCAGCCGATTGTCGAGAACGCCGTACGTCATGGTATGGGCGATGACGACGCCCTGAGGATCGACGTGACCGTTCACCAAGACGGCGAGGATGCAATCTTGATTGCCGTGGCCGATAATGGCGTGGGCATGGATGAGGGTACCGCCGCCAGACTGTTTGACGAGCGTTCTGCCCGTCCCGACGCCAGCTCTCCCCAGGGTGGCGGCGCCGGTGTGGCCATGCACAATATTTCGGAGCGCATCCATCGCTTTTATGGGCCGCACTCCTATACGCGTGTCGAATCGGCGCCGGGCAAGGGCACCAAAGTGCTCCTTCATCTTGATTTGTCAGAGAGCATCTTCGACATTCAAGAGTAAAATAAAAGGCTACGGGCTCAACGTCATGCGACGGATGCCCGGCGTAGTTAGTTGACGAAAGGTTTTATCCCTATGCTGCGTGCGATGATTGTGGATGATGAGGCGCCGGCTCGCTCGGAGCTTCGCTTCCTGCTCGAGCAAACGGGCAAGATCGGCACGATCACGGAGGCGTCGAGCGTCCGCTCCGCCATCGAGATGCTTATGGAAAGTCGCGTGGATGTCGTGTTTCTCGATATCTCGATGCCCGGTGCCTCGGGCCTGCAACTTGCCGAGGCGCTGCATAAGCTCAAAAATCCGCCGGCGATCGTGTTTGTGACTGCGTATAGTGACCACGCGGTCGAGGCATTCGACGTGGATGCCGTCGATTATCTGATGAAGCCGGTCGAGGAAGCTCGCTTGGATCGCGCGATCGAGAAGGTCATGCAACGCGCCAAGCCGGTTACGGACAGCAAGGTGACCATCGAGCGTATCCCGGTGGAAAAGGGCGGCCGCAAGGTGCTCATTCCCGTGGATGACATTCGCTTTATCATGGCCAAGGACGATTACTCCTGCATCTATACCGTCGATGATCGCTTTTTGTCGACGACCTCGCTGGCGCAGTTTGAGGCCAAGCTCTGCGACTTTGGCTTCTTCCGTGTTCACCGCCGCTATATCGTCAACTTGGCGTGCGTTACGGACGTCGAGACGGTGCCCTCGGGCGCCATCCAGCTGGGCATTACGGGCGTCGACGAACGCGTGCCGGTTTCGCGCCGCCGCGTCGTGCCGCTCAAGAAGGCTCTGAGTCTCTAGCACACTGGCCCCGCAGCCCTGTAGACCCATCGTCTGCGGAGCCGTGGGGCCTTTTTTGTATGTATCTGCCGAATCGTTTTTCGCGGAAGGGATCCCATGAACAGTGCAAGCGCCAAGCGTATCGACATCATCTCGGACACCCACGGCTATCTTTCGCCCGCGCTTCTGGACGAGCTCAAAGGCGCAGATCTGATCATCCACGCCGGAGACCTCACCTCAGAGATGGATTACGAGCATCTATGCACCATCGCTCCCGTGCGAGCGGTCCTAGGAAACAACGACTACTACCGCGACTACGGCCCGGATGTAGACCGTCTGGCCCTCTTCACCTACGAAGGACTCAAATTCGCCGTAGCCCACTACCGTGAAGACCTGCCCGTGGGATCCGTAGACGTAGCCATCAACGGTCACACCCACGTAACCAAAGAAGCCCAAGTAGGCCGCTGCCTGGTCCTCAATCCTGGCAGCGCCAGCTACCCCAGAGGCACCAGAGGCCCCACCATGGCCAGAATGCTTGTCAAAGACGGCAAGATCCTGAGCACCAAATTTATTGACCTGGAGTAACCGCAACAAAAACGGGGGATGCAGATCGCATCTCCCGTTTTTCTTTGAGCCAAAGGCGGTAGTTCAACAAGGTCCATCAGACCAACCCCGCCGAGGAGAACGGGGGTCCCGAGCCGCGAAGCGGCGAGCAACAAAGTTTTCGAACAATGTGACGGCAGGGAGGGTCTCCGGGGCCGGCTGGCGCGGGTTAAGTTTGTCGCGAGTTCCGCACGCAAAGGAAAGCACTTAATGTGCTTTCCG